>NZ_JBXAGS010000050.1:0-646 GCF_058794355.1 Cupriavidus sp. GW823-FHT07B10 | reverse complement strand
CGACGCGGCGCGTGATGTCGGCCTGGGCCTCGTCGGGGTTGTCGTAGCGCTTCTGGATCTCGAACGCGACTTCATTGGCGCCGCCGTGCTTGGGGCCGCGCAGTGCGCCGATGGCGCCGCTGATCGACGAATACATGTCCGAGCCCGTGCCGGCGATCACGCGGGCGGTGAAGGTCGAGGCGTTGAACTCGTGCTCGGCGTACAGGTTGAGCGAGGTGTTCATGGCGCGCTCCCACAGCGCCGACGGCTTCTCGCCGTGCAGCAGGTGCAGGAAGTGGCCGCCGATGGAGTCATCGTCGGTTTCGACTTCGATACGGCGGCCGTTGTGGCTGTAGTGGTACCAGTACAGCAGCATCGAGCCGAGGCTGGCCATCAGCCGGTCGGCAATGTCGCGCGCGCCCGGGGTGTTGTGGTCTTCCTTCTCCGGCAGCACGGTGCCCAGCACCGACACGCCGGTGCGCATCACGTCCATCGGGTGGGCGCTGGCGGGCACCCATTCCAACGCGGCCTTCACATTGGCGGGCAGGCCGCGCAGGCTCTTGAGCTTGGCCTTGTAGGCGGCCAGTTCGGATTTGGTCGGCAGCTTGCCGTGCACCAGCAGGTGGGCGATTTCCTCGAACTCGCAGGTCTCGGCGATGTCGAGGAT
>NZ_JBXAGS010000049.1:0-727 GCF_058794355.1 Cupriavidus sp. GW823-FHT07B10 | reverse complement strand
GCCGAGGTTGACCTGGGCATGGCTGGCGAGGCCTATTTGCTGCAGGCCCGGCTCAATGTCCACATCCCCGGCATCGACCGTGAAGTGGCCCAGGCACTGGTGGATACCGCGCACCGGACCTGCCCATACTCGAAGGCCCTGCACGGCAACATCCACGTCGAGACCAACCTGGTCTGACACACACCGTGACCTGCCTGAGGCCAACCGGGCAGGTCATCTTCCGGAAGGAGGCTCCCATGCCGAAGATTGGCATTTCGGTACAGGCTGCGGCACTGAATATCCCGCCAGGCACGTTCCATGGCATTACCCTGATCGGGGCCGTGGTGGCTGCCGTTACGACTTTCCTGACGCTCACCGCAGCGCTACCCGCCTGGGCCATGTTCCTTGGCTGGGTCGCATTCAACACAGGCTCGCAGACGGCGCGCGAAGGCGCAGCGAACCTTGCGGCATTCCTGCTCGGCATCGTCTTCGGTGCTGCGACCGGACTGCTGATTGGATGGCTGACGCCGCGCTTCGGTGACCTGGCTACACCGCTCGCGGTGTTCGGCGACGTGGTACTCGTGCTCAGCCTGCGCGCGCTGCCACGGATCAACAATCCGCTTGCCTATTTCCTTGGCCTGATCAGTTTCTTTGCTGCGAGCCAGCCACCGTCGCTGATGTTGTTAGGGGCGCTGGCCGCTGCCGGTGTGCTCGGCGCGATCGGCGCCGGTATCAGCAACGTGCTGCA
>NZ_JBXAGS010000048.1:0-852 GCF_058794355.1 Cupriavidus sp. GW823-FHT07B10 | reverse complement strand
CAGGCCGCTGAAATACCTCGAGCGGACGTCAGCGCGACGACTGCCTGAAGCGTTGATTTGAGGATCCCATCCAGCCCTACTTTCATGCGCGGCGCAGACACCTTCACCGAGAGTTTGTTCACTATGCGGAGGCTGGATGATTTCGTGCCGAAGTCCCATCCGCTGCGCTCGATCCGCACCATGGCCAACCAGGCGCTGGTGAAGATGGACCGGTTGTTCGCGCAGATGTACGAGGCCGATATCAAGGGTGGCCGGCCCAGCATCGCGCCGGAGAAGTTGCTGCGAGCCATGCTGCTGCAGGTGCTCTACAGCATTCGCTCCGAACGTCAGCTCATGGAGCAGACACACTACAACTTGCTGTTTCGCTGGTTCATCGGGCTGTCGATGGACGATCCAGTTTGGGTGCCCACCGTGTTCACCAAGAATCGCGAACGGCTGATCAAGCATGATGCGGTAATCGAATTTTTCAACGAGGTGCTGGCCATCGCGCAGAAGAAGAACTGGCTGTCGGGTGAGCACTTCAGCGTGGACGGCACGCTGATTCAGGCGTGGGCAGGCCACAAGAGCTTCGTGCGCAAGGATGGCGGCGACAACGACGACGATAACGATGGCGCCAACTTCAGGGGACGCAAGCGCAGCAACGAGACACACGAGTCCAAGACCGATCCCGATGCCAAGCTGTACCGCAAGGGCAAGACTGCCAGCGAACTGCGCTACATGGGCCATACCCTGAGCGACAACCGCCACGGTCTGGTGGTGAGCGCGATGGTGACCAATGCGGACGGACACGCCGAGCGCGAGGCTGCGAAGGTCATGCTCAACGATGCCAGGCAGGTGGTTGAGGACCTGAAC
>NZ_JBXAGS010000047.1:0-857 GCF_058794355.1 Cupriavidus sp. GW823-FHT07B10 | reverse complement strand
GGCGCCCGGCCGCCGCACGCCCGCTGGCCGGGCGGTGCGCGCGTTGCGCTGCAGTTCGTCCTCAACTACGAAGAAGGCGGCGAAAACTGCGTGCTGCACGGCGACGCCGCCTCCGAGCAGTTCCTCTCCGAGATCGTCGGCGCCGCGGCCTACCCCGACCGCCACATGAGCATGGAGGGCATCTACGAATACGGCTCGCGCGCCGGCGTCTGGCGCCTGCTGCGCGAGTTCGAGAAGCGCGGCCTGCCGCTGACCATCTTCGGCGTATCGATGGCGCTGCAACGCCATCCTGAACTGACCCGCGCCTTTGTCGAACTGGGTCACGAGATCGCCTGCCACGGCTGGCGCTGGATCCACTACCAGGGCATCGACGAAGCCACCGAGCGCGAGCACATGCGCATCGGCATGCAGATCATCAAGGACCTGACCGGCGAACTGCCGCTGGGCTGGTACACCGGCCGCGACAGCCCCAACACGCGCCGCCTGGTGGTGGAGCACGGCGGCCTCCTGTACGACTCGGACTACTACGGCGACGACCTGCCCTTCTGGACCGAGGTGGAAGTCACCGGCGGCGAGAAGAAGCCGCACCTGGTGGTGCCGTACACGCTCGACTCCAACGACATGCGCTTTGCCACGCCGCAGGGCTTCAATACCGGCGAACAGTTCTTCCAGTACCTGAAGGATGCGTTCGACGTCTTGTATGAGGAAGGCGACCCGAGCGGCCAGGACAGCCCCAAGATGCTGTCGATCGGCATGCACTGCCGCCTGCTCGGCCGCCCGGGCCGCTTCCGCGCGCTGCAGCGCTTCCTCGACTATGTGCAGGGACACGACAAGGTGTGGATCTGCCGCCGTGTCGA
>NZ_JBXAGS010000046.1:0-875 GCF_058794355.1 Cupriavidus sp. GW823-FHT07B10 | reverse complement strand
TGCTGCACGTCCTGGTAGCCCTTGCCGTAGAAGTCGCCCGAGGAGGTCTCGATGATCTGCGTCTTGCGCGCTTCCTCCGCGTATTCCGGATAGTCCGCCGCCATCTTCAGCATCATCTCGGCCAGTTCGCGCACCGAGTGGATATTGCCCGGGTTGCCGATGTTGTAGATCTTGCCGCTGGCCACGCCGTTTGGATTCTCGATGATGCGCATCAGCGCGTCGATGCCGTCGGCGATATCGGCAAAGGCGCGCTGCTGGGCGCCGCCGTCGACCAGCTTGATCGGCTCGCCGCGCACGATATGGCCGAGGAACTGCGTCACCACGCGCGACGAGCCTTCCTTCGATTCGAAGATCGAATCCAGCCCCGCGCCAATCCAGTTGAATGGACGGAACAGGGTGTAGTTCAGGCCTTGCTCCATGCCGTAGGCGTGGATCACGCGGTCCATCAGCTGCTTGGAGCAGGCATAGATCCAGCGCGGCTTGTTGATCGGGCCGTAGACCAGCGGCGAGGCCTCGGGGTCGAACTCTTCATCGCTGCACATGCCGTAGACCTCGGAGGTCGACGGGAACACCAGGTGCTTGCCGTACTTGACCGCGGCGCGCACGATCGGCAGGTTGGCCTCGAAGTCCAGCTCGAACACGCGCAGCGGCTGGCGCACGTAGGTGGCCGGGGTGGCGATGGCCACCAGCGGCAGCACCACATCGCACTTGCGGATGTTGTACTCGATCCACTCCTTGTTGATGGTGATGTCACCCTCGAAGAAGTGCATGCGCGGGTGGTCGACGAGGTCGCCGAGACGGTCCGACGACATGTCCATGCCGTAGACCTCCCACGGCGTGGTTTCCAGGATGCGGCGCGTCAGGTGATGGCCGAT
>NZ_JBXAGS010000045.1:0-1062 GCF_058794355.1 Cupriavidus sp. GW823-FHT07B10 | reverse complement strand
CGCACAGCGGACATGGTCTTGCCGTCGAGTTCCTGGTCGAGCGGCAGATCCTTGATCATGAGGGTCGATTGCATGGTGAGTCTCCTTGGGGGTTCGGTTGAGGGGAGTCCCGCGTCGGCGGGACTCCCGCATGCAGCGTTACAGCGCGACCATCTGGGTGCCGTTGCCAAAGTTCTGCAGGGTGGGGAGCTTCAGGTTGAGGTGTGTGCTCGCGTCGATCGTGTTCACGATCGGCCCGATCTGCACGCCGATGGTCGGGCTGGCAAAGCCGCCGCCGCCGATGACGTTCTGAAAGTTGCCGCCGACAAGAGAGAGGGCGTGGCCGCCGCGCACAGCGGACATGGTCTTGCCGTCGAGTTCCTGGTCTAGCGGCAGATCCTTGATCATGAGGGTCGATTGCATGGTGAGTCTCCTGGGGGTTCGGTTGGGGGAGCACGTTTGTTGCGCTCGAAGGATATAGAGCATGGGCCGTGCCAGGCCCTGGGAGGTCGCTGCAGTAAGCTGCCTAACGTATTGAAAATAAAAGATTTTTCATGGAATCTTGGCGCTTTCCGAGATCCGTCTGGCGAAACTTTGTCAGGGTTGGTGTTGGGCGTAGGCAAACTCATTTCATGGCACTGTTGGCCGAACGAACACAGTTGCCCCCCGGAACTGACTGCGTCGAGCCAAGCCGTCTTGAAGCCAATGACACCGGGCTTGGGCGGGTCAGCTCTCTGCCTGGATGCGCGCGATTTGCCCGTCCCGACTGCGGCCTGGTAGTTGGCGAGCGCGCCACTGATGCGAGCTGGCCGCCGCCGTGATGGCACGCAAATGGCCGCGCTCGAAGCGCGGCCCCAAGGTCCGGCGAAGAAAAAAAAACCGCCCAGAATAGGGCGGGTTCAGACTGCTGAAAACCTGTCGAGTGCTTGCCAAGGCTGGCAAGTGCTACGGGCTCCGGACTGGAATACCGTAGGTTGCATCTTCCGCTGCGGACTCCGAGGTGCGTCGCCACCCGTTGAAGCGGGGGCGACGCACCTCGGTCCCGTTACAGCGCAGCCACCTGGATGCCGTTGCCGAAGTTCT
>NZ_JBXAGS010000044.1:0-1062 GCF_058794355.1 Cupriavidus sp. GW823-FHT07B10 | reverse complement strand
GCTACGCCGCACGAGCCTTTACCGCCCGGCGCCGGCCCGGCAAAGCCGGCGCTGCGGACGGCGCGCCGCCAAAGCGCCGCAACACCTCGTCCGAGACCGGGGCGAGAGTGCCTTCGCTGGTCTGCACCGTCTCGGCGAGAAACACCTCGGAAGGCGGCAGGAGCTGGAAATACAGTGCTCGGCACAGCGCATAGGCTTCGGTGCCGGCCCATGAGGGAGGCAGCAGCTGCAGCGGCAGCTTGGGGTCCTGCAAGACGATGCGACGATAGGCCAGCACCAGCAGGGTGCGCACCTGGAAGGCGGCTTCCGGGGGTATCTCCCCATCCGACAGCGTCGCCTGAACCGGTCCGAACAGCGCGATGAAGTCCCGGTACCCGGCCTCCACCGCGTCCAGGCTCCAGGCCTTGCGGATGGTGGCCTCTATCGACGCCGGCACCATCTGGCTTGCCGGCGTCGCGCTCAGTATCTGCACCTTGCCCTCGATCTTCAGCTCACGCACCAGATGCTGGCAGGCGCCGGGGTCGTTACCCGGCGCCGCGTAAAGATTGGGCGCGAACGGCCCGAAGCCGAGCCATTGCAGTCGCTGCTTGAAATCGGTCACGACACGCTTGTCGAAGTTGTCGGGCTCGAACAGCACGATCTGCCAGCTGCCGTCCCAGACGGATCTGGGCTCACCATAGACGCGTTCGAAGTAGTCCCGGGAATTCTCGAAGGTTTCCTTGCTGAGCGAGTAGTAGCTGTACTTGCCACTGCGCACCGCATCGAGCCAGCCGTCGTACACCAGCCTGAGCGCGGCGGTACGCACGTGGGACGCTTCCAGCCCGAACGCGCTCACCAGTTGCACGATGCTGCTCAGCCAGACCGACCCGCGCCCGGGCGAGAGCATGTCGCCGAACACGGTGCTGATGATCGCCTTCGGCGAGAAAGGAACCTGCCCGGCCAGCCCGGCGCTCAGCTCTTCCCAGCTGACTTGCCGGGCCTTGGTCGTTGCCGCCTTCGCCATCACGAATTCTCCTTGGGTGCACCGATTATATCGGCCGCCGCGCAGGCGGCAAGCGTGTC
>NZ_JBXAGS010000043.1:0-1159 GCF_058794355.1 Cupriavidus sp. GW823-FHT07B10 | reverse complement strand
TGGAGCGGCCCCCTGAATCGCCGGACACAGTCCCCCACTTACAATAGCGGGTAGGCATACGACTGTGTTTATGACTAAAGCGAAGCAGGAATTGGTGGAAGTGCTGACGGGTCCGGAGCGCCGGCGGCGGTGGTCGCCGGAAGATAAGCTCGCGATGGTGCGCGAGAGCTGCGAGCCGGGTAAGACGGTGTCGATGGTGGCGCGCCAGCATGGCGTAAATCCGAACCAGCTCTTTCATTGGCGCAAGCTGTACCAGGACGGCAGCCTGTCTGCGGTCAGTGCTGGGGAGGAAGTGGTGCCAGCTTCCGAGTTGAGCGATGCGCTCAAGCAAGTTCGTGAGCTGCAACGCCTGCTGGGCAAGAAGACCATGGAGAACGAGATTCTGCGCGAGGCAGTGGAGGTGATGAAGTCGCGAAAATGGATTGCGCGCTCACCCTCATTGCCGGGGGACGACCTGTGAAGAGGGTCTGCGAAGTTCTCGGTGTAGCGCGCTCGAATGTGGCAGAGAAGCTGACCCGTCCTGCAGATTGGCAGGATGGGCGCGGCGCCAGGCAAACCGATGATGCAGGGTTGGTTGAGGAGATTCGCAATGCGGTCGCGCATCTGCCCAGCTACGGTTATCGCCGGGTCTGGGGTGTACTGCGCAGGGAGCGCGAGCGCCATAGTGCACCGCCCGTCAACGTAAAACGGGTCTATCGGGTCATGCGTGTGCACGGCCTGCTGTTGCAACGCAGAGCGGTTCCGCCGAGGCCTCAGCGCCGGCATGACGGCAAGGTTGCTGTAGAGAAAGCCAATCAGCGCTGGTGCTCTGACGGCTTTGAGTTCCGTTGCGACAACGGCGAGCCATTGCGCGTGACGTTCGCCCTGGACTGCTGCGACCGCGAGGCGATGAGCTGGGCGGCGACTACCGGTGGGCATAGCGGTGACGTGGTCCGCGACGTGATGTTGGCCGCCGTCGAGAATCGCTTTGGAAACGCGCTGAAGACGCCGACGGAAATTGAATGGCTGACCGATAACGGCTCGGGCTACACGGCCGACAAGACCAGGGCGTTTGCGTCGGCCATCGGCTTGAAGCCGCTGACCACGCCGGTCTGCAGCCCGCAGAGCAACGGGATGGCCGAGAGCTTCGTGAAGACCATGAAGCGCGACTATGTCGCCT
>NZ_JBXAGS010000042.1:0-1301 GCF_058794355.1 Cupriavidus sp. GW823-FHT07B10 | reverse complement strand
ATCGCGCCCTGGTCGATCTCGCCCAGCCGGTCATAGGTGGTGTAGGGCAGGGCGGCGCCATCGGCCCACAACTCGATCCGGCCGTCCGGCGTCTCGGCGACCTCGACATAACGGTGGATCAGGCGCCGGTGCTCGGGGCGGTCCTCGAGCAGGTACATCACCTTGTCGTATTGCAGCGTGAGGCTGGCCGACACTTTGCGCCGCTCGCGCCAGCTGAAGATGCGCGTCAGGTCCTCGTCGCCGCGCAGCGGCCGGTGCGCATCGAAGTCGCGCTTGGGCACCTTGGCAAAGCGCGCGTTGAAGTCGGCCATAAAATACGGGGCAAAGGCGTTGGCGGTTTCCATGCTGCTGATCCCGCGCAGGCGCAGCTCCTTGACCAGCCGGTCCTGCAACGTGCCGTTCATCCGCTCGACCCGGCCCTTGGCCGGGCTCGAATTGGCGCACAGGATGTCGATGTTGAGCTCGAACAGCGCGCGCCCGAACTGGGTGTAGCCGCGACCTTCGGCGGCGTCCCTAGCATTGACCCGGAAGATGCCGGCCTTGTCGCTGTAGAAGGTCATCGGCTTGCCGTGGCGCTCGACATAGGCGCGCGTGGCCGTGAAATAAGCTTGCGTGGATTCCGATGGCACGAACTGCAGCTGCATCAGCCGCCCGGTCGCGTCGTCGACGTAGACCAGCAGCGTGCAAGCCGGCGCCCGGTCCTCGAACCAGGCGTGGTCGGATCCGTCGATCTGCACGAGTTCGCCCAGGCAGGCGCGGCGGTTCCTCGGCTGATGCACTTTGGGCGGACGCAGCTTGCGCGGGATCCAGAAGCCGGCGTCGATCATGATGCGGCGTACGGTCTCTCTGGCCAGGTCGATGCCATGGCGCTCGCGCAGCTTCTCGCACGTCAGGGTCGGGCCGAAGTCGGCATAGCTGTCGCGGATCAGCCCGCGGACACGGGATTCGAGGCCGGGCGGGAGCTGGCGATTGCTGTCTCGACCACGCTTGCGTGAGCCCAGGCCACTCGGACCATCCTCACGGTAGCGCAGCACCAGACGTTCCACCTGACGCCGCGACAAGCCGAGCTTCTCGGCGGCGCGCCAGACCGCCAAGCCATGGTCGACCACGGCCTGGATCACCTTGAGCCGATCGAGTTCGCGCATCGCCATCGTGAGGGTCTCGGGCTTGCGCATCGCGGCCTCCGGTCTCGGACAGACGGAAAGCCGCCAGCATGCCAGTCCTGACAAGGGAGTACGACATGTCTAATTGGCCCAGGTACGACAATTCTATTTGGCCCTGACACTCGATACGCGCATAAT
>NZ_JBXAGS010000041.1:0-1306 GCF_058794355.1 Cupriavidus sp. GW823-FHT07B10 | reverse complement strand
CACGTCATGGCCGGTCTCGTCGACGATGGCGGCCATGATGCCCGGCAGCGGCAGCGTGCACGAACCCGGCACCAGCGGCGTCGCGCCCGGCAGCGGCGTGATCATGTGGCCGCCGGTCTCGGTCTGCCAGAAGGTGTCGACGATCGGGCAGCGCTCGTTGCCGATGTTCTTGTAGTACCACATCCAGGCTTCGGGGTTGATCGGCTCGCCCACGGTGCCGAGCAGGCGCAGGCTGGACAGGTCGTACTGTTTCGGGTGGATCTTCTCGTCGGCCTCGGCGGCCTTGATCAGCGAGCGGATCGCGGTCGGCGCGGTGTAGAAGATGCTGACCTTGTGGCGCGCGATCATGTCCCAGAAGCGGCCGGCGTTGGGGTAGGTCGGCACGCCTTCGAACACCACCTGGGTGGCGCCCGCGGCCAGCGGGCCGTAGGCAATATAGGTGTGGCCGGTGACCCAGCCGATGTCCGCGGTACACCAGAACAGGTCGTCGGGCTTGATGTCGAAGGTCCACTTCATTGTCATCAGCGCCCACAGCAGGTAGCCGCCGGTGCTGTGCTGCACGCCCTTGGGCTTGCCGGTGGAGCCGGAGGTGTAGAGCACGAACAGCGGGTGCTCGGCGCTCACCGGCTCGGCTTCGCAGGTATCCGGCTGGCCGGCGCTGACATCTTCCATCCAGCGGTCGCGGCCTTCGGTCCAGGCAACCTTGCCGCCGGTGCGGCGGTAGACGATCACGTTCCTGACGGCCTCGCAGCCGCCCAGCGCCAGCGCGTCATCGGCGATGGCCTTGAGCGGCAGCGCCTTGCCGCCGCGCATCTGCTCGTCGGCGGTGATCAGCGCCACCGCGCCCACGTCCACCAGCCGCTCCTGCAGCGACTTGGCCGAGAAGCCGCCGAACACCACCGAGTGCGTGGCGCCCAGGCGTGCGCAGGCCTGCATCGCGACCACGCCTTCGACCGACATCGGCATGTAGATCACCACGCGGTCGCCCTTCCTGATGCCGAGCGCCTTCAGGCCGTTGGCAAAGCGGCACACCTTGCCATGCAGCTCGCGGTAGGTGACGCGCGTCACGCTGCCGTCGTCGGCCTCGAACACGATCGCGACCTTGTCCGCATTGCCGTTCTGCAGATTGCGGTCCAGGCAGTTGTAAGAGGCGTTGAGCTCGCCGTCTTCGAACCACTTGTAGAACGGTGCGTTGCTTTGGTCCAGCACCTTGGTGAAGGGCTTGGTCCAGTGCAGCAGCTCGCGCGCGTGGCGCGCCCAGAAGCCTTCATAGTCACGCTCGGCTTCGTCGCACAGCGCCTGGTAG
>NZ_JBXAGS010000040.1:0-1333 GCF_058794355.1 Cupriavidus sp. GW823-FHT07B10 | reverse complement strand
GGTTCATCGCCGATCTGCGTGACCGTTTAGAAACAAAAAGGGCCAACAAGCCCACCACTGTTATCTTGGAGTTGCGACACAACAAGAATCAGGAAGGTGGAGGTTGGCCCCACGCGATTGTATGGCCCAGCTCGGCTGCTGGGAAGGCTATCGCCTGCGCGATAGCTGGGAAGAGACCCGTAATGGGCAGCGTATTTGCGTCATCCGGCTAGAACCTAAGGCGCGCCGCAGGCGGTGCTGCGATGGCTGTGGTCGAGGCGTTAGCAGTATCCACGACCGGGTCGAGCGGCGCGTGCGGGATCTGCCAGTGTTCGATATTCCGGTGGAGCTGGTCGTGCCGCGACTTCGTCTGGCTTGTCGGAAATGTGGCCCGAAGCTGGAGCGCCTGGACTGGCTCGCGCCCTATGCGCGGGTTACAACGAGGCTAGCCGCCAGCGTAGCGCGACTGTGCAAGGTCATGTCGTTGCGCCATGTCGCTAGCTTCTACCGATTGGCCTGGACTACGGTCAAGCGCATCGATCTGCGCCATCTGGAGCGGGAACTGGGGCCGGTCGATCTGAGTGGCGTCACGGTGATCGCGATGGACGAGTTTGCGATCCAGAAGGGCCATCGCTATGCCACGGTCATCGTCGAGCCTTCGAGCAAGCGGGTACTCTGGGTTGGGCGCGGGCGCTCGCGAGAGGAGATCCGGCCCTTCTTCAAGCTGCTTGGCCCTGAAGGCTGTGCCCGGCTGCGCGCCGCGGTGATGGACATGAATACCGCCTACGACCGGGAAGTGCGGATGCACTGCCCGAAAGCGGAGGTCATCTATGACCTGTTTCATGTGGTGGCCAAGTATGGCCGTGAAGTCATCGACCGGGTCAGGGTGGATGAGGCCAATCGGCTGCGCGGCGACCGGGCCGCCCGCAAGGTGGTGAAATCCTCTCGCTGGTTGCTGCTGCGCAATCGAGAGAACGTCACCCGGGAGGCCGATCAGATCCGGCTTGATGAAATACTGGCTGCCAACCAGGCGCTGATGACCGTCTACGTGCTCAAGGACGACCTCAAGACGCTTTGGGCATATCGCCATCCCGGCTACGCCCGACGCTTCTGGCAAGAGTGGTACGAGCGGGCCATGGACAGCGGCATCGCCCCACTATGCCTGTTCGCCAAACGGCTCAAACCATATCTGCCAGGCATCTTGGCTCACAGCCGCTGGCCGCTGGGAACCAATCTGGTGGAAGGCATCAATAACCGGATCAAGGTGATCAAACGCATGGCCTATGGCTTCCGTGATGACCACTACTTCTTCTTGAAGATCCGGGCGGCCTTCCCCGGAAATCGGTGAAGAACC
>NZ_JBXAGS010000039.1:0-8231 GCF_058794355.1 Cupriavidus sp. GW823-FHT07B10 | reverse complement strand
GGGGTCGCCTCAGAAAACGGAAAATAAAGCACGCTAAGCCGGTTGCAGCGGTCGTAGCGGCCTGAACTTGCCCGCGCCGATCTTGGCGCTGCTGCGCCAGAGGTAATCGCCGGTGAGGTTGATGTGCTCCCAACCGAGCGGCGACAGGTACTGCAACAGCGCGTCATCAACGGCATGGCCGTTGCCACGCAGCGCGTGCGCAGCCCGTTCCAGATAGACCGTGTTCCACAACACGACGGCAGCCGTTACCAGATTGAGGCCGCTAGCCCGGTAGCGCTGCTGCTCGAAACTGCGGTCGCGGATTTCACCCAGGCGGTTGAAAAACACTGCCCTGGCCAGCGCATTGCGCGCCTCGCCCTTGTTCAGGCCGGCATGCACGCGGCGGCGCAGTTCCACGCTTTGCAGCCAGTCCAGGATGAACAGCGTGCGCTCGATGCGGCCCAGCTCGCGGAGCGCCACGGCCAGGCCGTTCTGGCGTGGGTAGCTGCCGAGCTTTCGGAGCATCAGGGAGGCCGTCACCGTGCCCTGCTTGATCGAGGTGGCCAGCCGCAGGATTTCGTCCCAATGGGCGCGGACGTGCTTGATGTTGAGCGTGCCGCCGATCATGGGTTTCAGCGCGTCATAGGCGGCGTCGCCCTTCGGGATGTAGAGCTTGGTGTCGCCCAGGTCGCGGATGCGCGGCGCGAAGCGGAAGCCCAGGAGGTGCATCAGGGCGAAGACGTGATCGGTGAAGCCCGCCGTGTCGGTGTAATGCTCCTCGATCCGCAAGTCGGACTCGTGGTACAGCAGGCCGTCGAGCACGTAGGTCGAATCGCGCACGCCGACGTTCACGACCTTGGTGTGAAATGGCGCGTACTGGTCAGAAATGTGGGTGTAGAACGTCCGCCCTGGGCTGCTCCCGTATTTCGGGTTGATGTGGCCGGTGCTCTCGGCCTTGCTGCCGGTGCGGAAGTTCTGGCCGTCCGACGATGAGGTGGTGCCGTCGCCCCAGTGCTCGGCGAAGGGATGGCGGAACTGTGCGTTGACCAGATCGGCCAGCGCCGCCCCGTAGGTTTCGTCGCGGATGTGCCAGGCTTGCAGCCAAGCCAGCTTGGCGTAGGTCGTGCCGGGGCAAGACTCCGCCATCTTGGTCAGGCCCAGGTTGATCGCGTCGGCGAGGATCGTGGTCAGCAACAGGTTCTTGTCTTTGGCCGGGTCGCCCGATTTCAGATGCGCGAAATGCCGAGTGAAGCCCGTCCATTCGTCCACCTCCAGCAGCAGTTCGGTGATCTTGACGTGCGGCAGGATCATTGCCGTCTGGTCGATCAGCGCTTGGGCGGTGTCGGGTACCGCCGCGTCGAGCGGCGTGATCTTCAAGCCTGACTCGGTGATGATGGCGTCCGGCAGCTCGTTGGCCGTCGCCATACGGTTGACGGTGGCAAGCTGTGTTTCCAGCAGCGTCAGCCGGTCGTTCAGGTACCGGTTGCAGTCGGTGGCCACGGCCAGCGGCAATTCGCTGGCCTGCTTGAGGCTGGCGAATTTCGCGGGCGGCACCAGGTAGTCCTCGAAGTCCTTGAACTGGCGCGACCCCTGCACCCAGATGTCGCCGGAACGCAACGCGTTCTTCATCTCCGACAGCGCGCACAGTTCGTAGTAGCGCCGGTCGATGCCGGTGTCGGTCATGACCAGCTTCTGCCAGCGCGGCTTGATGAACTCGGTCGGCGCGTCGGCGGGCACCTTGCGGGCGTTGTCGCTGTTCATGCCGCGCAGCACCTCGATGGCGTCGAGCACGTCCTTCGCGGCGGGAGCGGCCCGCAGCTTGAGCACGGCAAGGAATTCCGGCGCGTAGCGGCGCAGCGTGGCGTAGCTTTCGCCGATGCGGTGCAGGAAATCGAAGTCCTCGGGCTGCGCAAGCTTCTGCGCTTCGGTGACGCTCTCGGCGAAGGCATCCCAGGACATGACGGCCTCGATGGCGGCGAACGGATCGCGGCCCGCCTGCTTGGCCTCGATCAGCGCCTGGCCGATGCGGCCGAACAGCCGCACCTTGGCGTTGATCGCCTTGCCGGACGCCTGGAATTGCTGCTGATGCTTGTTCTTGGCGGCGTTGAACAGCTTGCCCAGGATGCGGTCGTGCAGGTCGATGATTTCGTCGGTGACGGTGGCCATGCCCTCGATGGCAAGCGCCACCAGGGTGGCATAGCGTCGCTGCGCCTCGAACTTGGCCAGGTCGGCGGGCGTCATCTGGCCACCCTCACGGGCGATCTTGAGCAGGCGGTTCTGGTGCACCGACCGCTCGATGCCAGAAGGCAGGTCGAGCGCCTGCCACGCTTTGAGGCGTTCGATGTGTTCCAGCATGTGCCGCGAATTCGGTTTGACGGGCGATTGGCGCAGCCAGGCCAGCCAGGTCGTTTTGCCGTTGTCCCGACGCTTGAGCAGATCGTCGAGGCGGCGGCGATGCGCGTCCGACAGCGGTTCGGCCAAGGCATCGTAGATGCGCCGGTTGGCGCGGGTGATTGCTTCGGCGCTCGCCCGCTCGACGGCGTTGAGGGCAGGCAGAATGACCGACTGCTGCCGCAGGTGCTCGATCAAGGTGCTGGCCAGCACGATGCCCTTGTCGGTCTGCAAGGCCATCTCGGTCAGCAACTGGACGGCCTGCCGGTAGTGGCCCATGGTAAAGGGCTGGAAGCCGAACACCGTTTGCAGTTCGACCAGGTGCTCGCGCCGGGTCTGCTCCCGCTGCCCGTATTCGTCCCAGCTTTCGACGCTGACCTTGAGCTGGTCGGCGACCAGTTTCAACAAGGGCGGAAACGGCGGCTCATCGACGCCCAGGATGACACCAGGAAAGCGCAGGTAACAGAGCTGCACGGCGAAGCCCAGCCGGTTGGCCGGGCCGCGCCGCTGCCGGATGATGGAGAGGTCGGTTTCGCTGAACGTGTAGTGACGGATCAACTCATCCTTGGTGTCCGGCAACGCCAGCAGGCTTTCGCGCTCGGCGGCGGACAGGATTGAACGACGTGGCATATTTACTGATCCGTTCTCAAGTATTGATACAGGGTTTCGCGACTGATTCCGAATTCACGAGCCAGCTTGGTCTTTTGCTCGCCAGCCTCGACACGTTGGCGCAGTTCGGCAATACGCTCAGACGACAGGGATTTCTTCCTGCCACGGTAGGCCCCGCGCTGCTTGGCGAGCGCGATGCCCTCGCGCTGCCGCTCGCGGATCAAGGCGCGTTCGAACTCGGCGAACGCGCCCATTACCGACAGCATCAGGTTCGCCATCGGCGAGTCCTCGCCGGTGAAGGTCAAATGCTCCTTAAGGAACTCGATGCGTACGCCGCGCTGGGTGAGGCCCTGCACCAGGCGGCGCAGGTCGTCGAGGTTGCGCGCCAGACGATCCATGCTGTGCACCACGACCGTGTCGCCTTCGCGCACGAAGGCGAGCAGCCGTTCCAGTTCGGGCCGCCGTGTGTCCTTGCCCGACGCCTTGTCGGTGAACACTTTATCCACCTGGATCTGTTCGAGCTGCCGTTCTGGGTTCTGGTCGAAGCTGCTGACGCGGACGTAACCGATGCGCTGACCGTGCAAGGTATCCTCCTGAGGGAAATGTGTCAGGAAGAAATCTATGACCCTTGACGGCGTATGTCAATCAATTCGGAAGGCAACTCTATTCTGACGATTTAGCGCCGGATGGTCTGACGCCAAGTTAGGGTTATGCCTCAATCTGACGGTAGCGAGTCGCAGGCGTTCGGATCGGCATCGGTTTCGTTCCCTGTCTTGGCACGCGCTTCGAAGCGTTGATAACACTCCAACCCGCAGAAGTGCTCGACGTATTCCGCGCCTTCCGGGGTGAAGGCGGCATCGAGCGGGATTTCCTTGCAGCACACGCAGCAACTGGTGGTGGTCGAGTCACTTGCATTCATGGTGGCACCCCTCCATTGACTGACGAAGACGGCGAATGCCGCCGCCGGCATTGGCTTCGCGAACAGGAAGCCTTGTCCTGTGTCGCAGTCCGCTTGTCGCAATAGATCAAGACTCGCCGATGTTTCCACGCCTTCAGCCACCACATCCATGCCCAGCCCGTGCGCAAGCTGAATCACGGTGTGCACGATGGTTTGGTCGCGGCGGTCGTTGGCGAGCCCGGCGACAAACGATTGGTCGATCTTGAGCGTGCTGATTGGGCAGCACTTCAGATGTTGCAGACAGGAATACCCCGTCCCGAAGTCATCGGCGGCGAAGCGCACACCGATCTGCCGCAAGGCGTCCAGGGCGGGGAAGATCGCCGGATCACCAAACGCGACCGATTCGGTCAGCTCGATTTCGAGATACTCGGCGGGCAACTCGGCATCAGCCAGCACGCCCTTTACCCACCCGTCGAAGTCCGGTCCCACTTGGCTCGCCGAAACATTGACGGCCAGCCGGAACGGTCGCCATGCCAGCATTCGCCAGTCACGCATCTGGCGGCAGGCTTCGCCCAGCACCCAAGCGCCGATTTCAGGCATCAGGCCGGACGATTCGACCACGGGCAGGAACTGGCCCGGTGGCAATAGTCCAAGCGTCGGATGACGCCAGCGCAACAGGGCTTCCGCGCCGACAATCCCACCACTGCGCAGATCGACGACGGGCTGGTAGTGCAGTTCAAGCTGCCCGCGCTCGACCGCTTGGGCCAGTTCCGGCGTCGTCCATCCATCCGGCCGGAAAGCGCTCATTCTCTTTCCCTGAATGCCCGCAACGCCCGCGACAGGGACAGAAGGAACAGGCCGGTCAAACCGAGCGCCGCGATGACCCAATGCTCGCCGAGGAAAGCACCGGCGGTTGTGCCGGCCAGCACGACAGCGAGGATGGGCAGGTGGCAGGGGCAAGTCAGCACAGCCAGTCCGCCCCACAGGTAGCCGGTGATCGGTTTGTGCGTCTCGGACGGCAAGCGCTCGGGGTTGTTCATGGCAGACTCTCCGCGTGCTGTGCCGGCTCGGTCGGCAGGGTGGCCAACTGCACTTCCAGATCGGCCAACGCTTCGCGCCGACGCTCGACGAACTGACGCAGCAGGGCAAGCTGCGCGGCCGCTTCGTCGCCGTCCGCCGCATCCAGCGCCCGGCACAGCCGCGCCAGCGCGTCGAGGCCGATGCCCGCCTCGAAGGCCGCCCGCACGAAGCACAGCCGTTGCAAGGCGGCGTCATCGAACAAGCCGTAGCCGCCTGGTGTGCACGCCACCGGGCGCAGCAATCCGCGCAGCAGGTAGTCGCGCACGATATGCACGCTCACCCCGGCATCAAGAGCCAGCCGGGACACCGTGTAGGCGTTCATTGAACACCTCCTTTTTCTCACCCGGCGCAGCAGGAAAGCTGCTTCACATCCTTGTTGAAGGTCTGCGCCGCGAGCTTCAACCCCTCGACCATCGTCAGGTAGGGGAACAACTGGTCGGCCAGTTCCTGCACCGTCATGCGGTTGCGAATGGCCAGAGCCGCCGTCTGGATCAGTTCACCCGCTTCCGGCGCGACCGCCTGTACGCCGATCAGCCGATGGCTGCCTTCCTCGATAACCAACTTGATGAAGCCGCGTGTGTCGAAGTTGGCGAGCGCACGCGGCACGTTGTCCAAGGTCAAGGTGCGGCTGTCGGTCTCGATCCCGTCGTGGTGGGCTTCCGCCTCGCTGTAGCCCACGGTCGCCACTTGCGGATCGGTGAACACCACGGCCGGCATTGCGGTCAGGTCGAGCGCCGCATCGCCGCCGGTCATGTTGATCGCGGCACGGGTGCCGGCCGCTGCCGCCACATAGACGAACTGCGGCTGGTCGGTGCAGTCGCCGGCCGCGTAGATGTTCGGGTTGCTCGTGCGCATGCCTTGGTCGATGACGATGGCACCTTGCGCATTGACAGTGACCCCCGCTGCGTCCAGCGCGAGGCTGCGCGTGTTCGGTGTCCGACCGGTGGCAACCAGCAGTTTGTCGGCGCGCAATTCACCGTGCGTGGTGGTCAGCACGAATTCACCGTCCATATGGGCGACCTGGCTGGCTTGCGTGTGCTCCAGCACCTCGATGCCCTCGGCACGGAAAGCGGCTGTCACCGCCTCGCCGATGGCCGGGTCTTCACGGAAGAACAAGGTATTGCGCGCCAGGACCGTGACCTTGCTGCCCAGCCGGGCAAAGGCTTGCGCCAGCTCCAGCGCCACCACCGACGAGCCGATTACGGCAAGGCGTTCGGGAATGGTGTCGCTCGCCAGGGCCTCGGTGGAAGTCCAGTAGGGTGACTCTTTCAAGCCCGGAATCGGCGGGACCGCCGGGCTGGCACCCGTGGCGACCAGGCAGCGGTCGAACATCACGACGCGCTCGCCACCCTCGTTCAAACGGACGGTAAGGCTCTGGTCGTCCTTGAAGCGCGCCTCACCGTGCACAACGGTGATGGCCGGATTACCGCCCAGGATGCCTTCGTACTTGGCGTGCCGCAGTTCGTCGACGCGGGCCTGCTGCTGGGCCAGCAGCTTACTGCGGTCAATCGTAGGCACAGTTGCCGCAATACCGCCATCGAACGGGCTTTCCCGGCGCAGATGGGCGATGTGGGCGGCGCGGATCATGATCTTGGACGGCACACAGCCGACATTGACGCAGGTGCCGCCGATGGTGCCGCGCTCGATCAGCGTGACCTGCGCGCCTTGCTCGACGGCCTTCAGCGCCGCCGCCATCGCGGCTCCACCGCTGCCAATGACCGCTACCTGCACCGGGGGCTCGTTGCCACTGTGCTTTTCGGCGGCGGCCATCCATCCCCGCACCTTGTCGAGCAGTCCGACGCGGTTGTCCGCCAGTGGCGCATCGGCTAGCGTTGCCTTGTAGCCCAGTCCGGCCACGGCGGCAGTCAGCGCGTCCGGCGATGTGCCCGGCACGATGGCGAGTTGCGCTGTGCCCTTCGGATAGGACACCAGCGCCGACTGCACGCCTGGCACTTTTTCCAGCGCTTCCTTGACGTGCGCCGCGCACGAGTCGCAAGTCATGCCGGTGATTTTTAGATGGGTCATGCAACAGATCCTTTATCGTTTGTGGCGCCAGACAATGACGTCCGTTGTGCTGCGGTGCCGTTTTCAGTGACTCACTGCTTGACGCTGGACGGATAGCCCGCGTCTGCGGTTGCCTTGGTCAGCTTCTGCACGCTGGTCTTGGCATCGTCGAAGGTGACGACCGCTTGGCGTGTCTCGAAAGTCACGTCAACTTTGCTGACGCCTTCGACCTTGGAAATCGCCTTCTTGACAGTGATCGGGCAGGCGGAGCAGGTCATGCCCGGTACGGACAGCGTGACGGTCTGGGTGGCGGCCCAGACGGGGGCAACAACGGCGGCGAGGGCGAGGGAGGCAAACAGTTTCTTCATGGTGAACTCCGATCAGTAGAAAAATGGCATGACGTAGGGAAATCCGAGCGCGACCAGAACCAGCGCGGCCACGATCCAGAAAATGAGCTTGTAAGTAGCTCGCACTTGGGGAATCGCGCAGACCTCACCCGGTTTGCAGGCCGCTGCCTGCCGGTAGATGCGCCGCCAGGCGAAGAACAACGCCACCAGCGCCACGCCGATAAAGATGGGGCGATAGGGTTCCAACACCGCCAAGTTGCCGATCCAAGCGCCGCTGAACCCCAAGGCGATCAGAACCAACGGCCCGAGGCAGCAAGCCGAGGCGAGGATGGCGGCAAGCCCTCCAGTGAAGAGCGCGCCGCGCCCGGTTTTTGGTTCAGACATGCGCTTGTCCTTTCGAATTGAAATTGGATAGCGTAACCTTACTTCCGTACTCATGTACGGAGTCAAGCGATATGGAAAACAATTTGGAGAACCTGACCATTGGCGTTTTCGCCAAGGCGGCCGGGGTCAATGTGGAGACCATCCGTTTCTATCAGCGCAAGGGCTTGTTGCTGGAGCCTGACAAGCCCTATGGCAGCATCCGCCGCTATGGCGAGGCGGATGTAACGCGGGTGCGCTTCGTGAAATCAGCCCAGCGGCTGGGCTTCAGCCTGGATGAGATCGCCGAGCTGCTGCGGCTGGAGGATGGCACCCATTGCGAGGAAGCCAGCAGTCTGGCCGAGCACAAGCTCAAGGACGTGCGCGAGAAAATGGCTGACCTGGCGCGCATGGAGGCCGTGCTGTCTGAGTTGGTGTGCGCCTGCCATGCGCGAAGGGGGAACGTTTCCTGCCCGCTGATCGCGTCACTACAGGGTGGAGCAAGCTTGGCAGGTTCGGCTATGCCTTAGCGTGCTTTATTTTCCGTTTTCTGAGACGACCCC
>NZ_JBXAGS010000038.1:0-8312 GCF_058794355.1 Cupriavidus sp. GW823-FHT07B10 | reverse complement strand
GCAATCTGGCGCCACGAGGGCGGCCCGTGCTCGGGCCGCGCTGTCGTCGATCCGGTAAGGTGCCGAAGGCTTGTCAAGCGCCTTGCGCCAGCAGCCGGTGGCGCGCGGCATGATACTCGGCCCGTAATTGCGCAACAATCTGGGCTGCCGGCTGAATCTCATCCATCAACCCAACGCCCTGTCCAGCCCCCCAGATATCCTTCCACGCCTTGACCTTGCTCGCGCCGCCGGAGAGATCCATCTTGCTCTTGTCGGATAGCGGCAGGTTGTCCGGGTCCAGCCCTGCGTTCAGAATGCTCTGCCGCATATAGTTGCCGTGTACGCCGGAGAACAGATTGGTATAGACAATATCGGCGGCATTGGCTTCTACGATGGCCTGCTTGTAGCCCTCGGCGGCATTGCTCTCGTGCGAGGCAATGAAGCGCGTGCCAATGTACGCCAGATCGGCACCCATTGCGCGAGCGGCGAGGATGGACTCACCGTTGGCAATCGCACCCGACAGCACTAGCGGACCGTCGAAGAATTTTCGGACCTCGCCGACCAGCGCGAAGGGGGACAGGGTCCCCGCATGGCCGCCGGCGCCAGCACCCACCACGATGAGGCCGTCCACGCCAGCGTCCAGCGCCTTCCGCGCATGGCGCACACTGATGACATCGTGCAGGACAATGCCCCCGTAGCCGTGCACCGCGTCAAGGATCTCCTTTACCGGTGCCTGCAGGCTGGTGATGAAGATCGGCACCTTGTGATCGACGCAGACACGCACGTCACGCTCCAGTCTGGTATTCGACTGGTGCACGATCTGGTTGACCGCCAGCGGCCCGACAGGCTGGCCAGGGTTCGCCGCCCTGAAGGCGCTCAGTTCCTCGGCAATGCGGGTGAGCCACTCGTCGAGCAACTCCGGGTGACGTGCATTGAGGGTCGGAAAGGCGCCGACGATGCCTGCCTTGCATTGCGCGAGGACCAGCTCCGGATAGCTGACGATGAACATGGGCGAAGCCATGACGGGCAACGCCAGATTCTGCAAGATTGAGGGAAGGGCCATATGCTTCGTTTCCTTGGGGGAAGATCGGTATCAATGACTTTGAGGCTGGCGGTCTGCCGCGGTCGGCTTCATGCCGCGGGGCCGAGTCCGTGGACGGCTTCCTCGAAGAGGAAGCCTGCATCTGTCACGCTGGCGCCGGCGTGCATGATCGCCGAGCACAGGCCATCGACCTGACTCAGCTTCCAGTCGGCAAAGTAGCAAGAACAGGCTTCCAGCTCGTCGGTCAGCGAGGGCGAGCACCGAAACGCAGCCGTGCCGCCCTGGGCGAGGGACGCGGCATGAAGCAGGCGCCAGCCGCTGAAGAGCCTGCCGCAGGCTTCGAGATAGGTTTCGGCCACTGCGAGCACGCACTCGATCCGATCCTCGCCCTGCCTGACGATCCAGTCCGTCGCCGCGGCAACCTGCGAGAGCGCCGCGGCAAGCTGGGCGCCGGCGCGGCACAGGCGCGGCGCTGGCGAAGCTTGCAGCCGCAAGGCGGTATCCGTTACCTTCTTGGCCATCAGTGCGAATACGGCGCCCTTGTCTCCTATCACCTTGCGGTGCACCAGGTCGTTCGCCTGTATGGTGGTGGTCCCCTCGTAGATGGTGGTGATGCGCGCATCGCGTACGAGCTGTGCTACGCCGGTGTCCTCGATGTATCCGGCCCCGCCGAAGATTTGCAGCGCGGCATTGGCTGAATCGACCGCCATTTCGGAAACCCAGCCCTTTACGATGGGGGTCAGGAAACTGAGCAAGCGCTGTGCCTCCTGCCGTTCGGCGGCTGGCGCGGACGAACCGAGCACATCAATCAGCGACGCGCTGTAGTAGGTCAGATTGCGTGCAGCATGGGTATCGGCCTTTAGATTCAGCAGCGCGCGCCTGACGCCCGGATGACGGATGATCGCGACCGCTTTCCCGCCGGAAGCAGTGTGGCGCCCCTGGATGCGGGTGGCAGCGTAGGAAAAGGCCGCCTGGCAGGCACGTTCGGCTATGCCCGTGCCCTGCAGGCCGAGACTGAAGCGCGCCAGATTCATCATCACGAACATCGCATTGAGGCCCTGATTCTCTTCGCCAATCAACAGGCCGCGGGCCCCGCCCATCTCGCCGTAGACCATCACTGCGGTAGGGCTACCGTGAATGCCGAGCTTGTTCTCCAGCGCTACGCATTTGACATCGTTTCGCTCGCCGATCTCCCCGCCGCTGCCGACCAGGAACTTCGGCACGAGGAACAAGGACAGGCCTTTTACACCGGCAGGCGCATCCGGCAAACGGGCAAGCACCAGGTGGACGATGTTCTCGGCGAGATCGTGCTCGCCAAATGTGATGAAGATCTTCTGCCCGAAAATCTTGTAATGCCCGGGACCCTGGCCGGGGTCCGGGATAGCCTTCGCGCGGATCAGCGACAGATCCGAGCCCGCTTGAGGCTCGGTGATGTTCATGGTGCCCGGCCATGTTCCCGCCACCATCTTCGGCACATACCGTTCGATGATCCCGGCCGACGCGGAGGCGAGCAGTGCGTCGACCGCGCCAACGTTGCCCACCGGACACAGCGCGAAGGCGGGATTGGCAGCATTCCACATTTCGGCAAGAGGCGCCCACGCCAGGCGCGTGAGGCTCAGCCCGCCAAGCTCAACGGGCAGAGGGACGCCTGGCCAGCCACCGTCGACGAACTGCCTGTACGCGCTACGCGCCACCTCGGAGGTGGTGACCTCGCCATCGGCATGCAGTACCGGATGCGTGGTGTCCGAATGGCGGCTCAACGGCAGCAGGATGTCTTCGGTCAGGCGGGCGTTTGCCGCAAGGATGCCCTGGAACGTCTCCCAATCCAGGTCTTCCGTTAATGCCAGTCGCGGGCTGCCGTCCGCCGCAGCGGCAACGGCAAATGCGAGCGCTTCAAGCGGGGCTACATAAGGTGTCATTCCGTTCTTCATGCTTCCCTTTCTGGGTTGACTCGGCGGGCCAGCCTCAGCGCTGTCCGGCCCGCAATGCACGACTGGGTGCCTGCGAGGCATGCGGATGCCCGCCAGAAATGAGATTTCGTGGTTCACTGAGCTCTTGCAATGTAATACAAAATCATCTACCGTGCATCTTGAGTTTGTATTATAAAGTCGAGCACATCGATTGGAGGAGACAGATGAAACCACGTGGCCTGGTTGTACGGTGGCTTGCGTTCTGCGCATTGCTCCCATGCGTCGTGATGGCGCAGGTAAGAGGTGTATCGGATAAGGAGATCGTGCTGGGCAGCTACAGTGATCTCAGCGGCATCGGCGCATCCTGGGGAAGCGCCAGCGCCAATGCGATGCGTCTGCGTTTCGATGAGGTCAATGCGAAAGGCGGGATACACGGGCGCCGCATTCGCCTGGTGGTTGAAGACCACGGCTACCAGGTGCCGCGCGCGGTGCAGGCCGCGGCCAAGCTGATCCAGCGGGATCAGGTTTTCGCGATCATCGGCGCGGTAGGAACACCGATGATCAATGCCGCGATGCCCCAGCAGTTGCAGGCAGGCGTGCCGAACTTGTTTCCGTTCTCGTTCGCGCGCTCGATCCTGGAACCGCCGCAGCGATTGGTCTTCCAGACCTATCCGACCTATTACGCGCAGATCCAGGCGGGGGTACGCTACTTCGCAAGAAGCCGGGGCAGAAAGGCGATCTGCCTGATGTATCAGGACACCGACTATGGCCGCGAAATTGCCGATGCAGTACGGGACACCCTGAAGGGTCTGGGCGGCGCACCGCAAGCTGTTACCGCGCATGCGCCGACCGAGACCGACTTCAATGCCGCGATAGCGAAACTGAAAGGCGCCGGCTGCGATCTTGTGGTTCTTGGCACGGTGATCCGGGACACGATCCTGCCCTACGCGGCGGCGCGGCGGATGGGATGGGATGTCGATTTCCTCGGGGCGCTGACTTCCTTCGATCTCAATGTCTCCGAGGCTCCGAACGGCGCGACCGAAGGCCTCTACGCGATGTCGGCGTTTGACCCAGCCTATCCGGATGCGCCGCTGGTGGCAACGCGCGACTGGGCCGCACATTACATCGCCCGTTTCAAGAGCCGGCCGAACATCGCCTCGCAGATGAGCTACATCGGTGCGGATCTGCTGGTGCAGGCGCTGGAGAAGGCCGGCAGGGATCTCACCGTCGACAAGCTTATCGCTGCCATGGAATCGATCCAGGCGTATCGCGATCCGTTCGGCGGCCCGCTCCTCGGCTTCGGTCAAGGCAAGCACACCGGTACCCGCCAACTGATTCTGCAGCAGGTGCGGGGCGGTCGCTGGGTACGTGTGGCTGACCAGCTGTGACGCGGCAGGTGGCATGCGCTCCGAGATCCAGGCGTCTCCGGCATGACGCCAGAGCGTCCGAGCCTGGCGCCAATCCGCTCTTCCCTCTGGCCCGAACCCAGTCTGCCAATCCGACAGGCAACGCGCAGCAGATCCGCGATCTGCCGCCCCCCCTTTTTCAACAGGAGACAAGATGAAGTACTACGACAAGGGAGATACCCTTCCTTCTGACTACAGGAAAGCCCTGATCCATCTGCTCAGCTTCCAGGCGGATTCCGAGTATGCCGGCGCCCAGCGGGTCGGCGAGAATCTCTGCTTCGCGCCGCGGCCGGAAGAGGCCTATCGGCTCGCCAAGAAGACAATGGAGGAATACGGTCATGCCTTCTATTTGTGGACCGTGCTGGAAGACCTCGGTATCGACGTAAAGCCCAGGCTTGCTGAGTTGCGCGACCATCCGGAAGACCCCGACCCGGCGCGGGTCAACGTGATCAACGGGTTTCGCCGGTCCTACTGGCGCGACCAGTTCCAGTGCTGGGAAGACGTGGCGATGATGTCGTGCGTCGCAACGCCTGGCGCGGTGATCTTCCTGGGGCAGTACACCAAATGCTCTTACCTCCCATGGGCCCGTGCCTCGGAACGGATCGCGCGTGAGGAGGTGGGGCACATGGGCTTTGGCCTGTGGGCCGTCAAGCGCGCGATCGAATTCGGCGGCTCGCAAGCGTGGGAGCGGCTGCAACGGCGTGTACCGAAGTTCCTGGCGATGGGAATGGGCATGTACGGCCGTCCTTCCCTGGCGGGGGAAACGCTGTCCGCCAATTTCGAGCGTTACTACGACATGGGCTTGAAGATCCTGCGGCCTGAGGAGTGCCAGGCACAGTACCTTGAACTCGTCAGGAAGCGCATTCTGGAGGCCGGCCTCGAGTGGGTCGACGACGTTCAGCCGGACTATGACCAGCGCATGGGCTACGCGATGGACGATCAGGAACTCGATTCACGGCTTGCCGCCGAGTAAGCCAAGGAAACCCAGGAGGAGCAAAGATGTCATTGGTTTTGTCTGAGCGAATCGGACGCGTCGGGCTGGTCACGTTAAACCGGCCCGAAGCAAAGAACGCGCTGAACGAAGCGTTGGTTCTCGAGCTTAGCCGCATTGTGAGCGCCCTCGACGAAGATCCGGAAATCGGTGTGATCGTCGTTACGGGCGGCGAATCCTGCTTCAGCGTGGGCGCCGATATCAAGGAGATGACCGAGAAGACGTTCGCCGAAGCCTATGTGCGGAACTTCGTCAGCCGTGATTGGGAAGTGCTGTCGTATTGCCGCAAGCCCGTCATCGCGGCGGTTGCCGGCTACGCCATCGGTGGCGGCTGCGAGTTTGCGCTGATGAGCGATATTGTGGTGGCCGACGCTAGCGCCCGCTTCGGGCAGCCGGAAGTTTCGGTTGGGACCATCCCCGGCGGCGGCGGCACTCAGCGTCTGGCCCGCTCCATTGGCAAGGCGAAAGCGATGGAGCTCTGCCTGACAGGGCGGCTGCTTGGCGCGGATGAGGCGGAGCGCATCGGCATCGTCTCGATCCTGGTTCCGGCCGGCGACCATATCCGGACAGCCCTGGAAATGGCGGCGCGCATCGCCGGATACTCGCTACCCATTGTCGAGATGATCAAGGAAAGCGTCAACGCCGCCTTCGATACGGGCCTCAGTGGCGGCCTTCGCTTCGAGCGTCGCCTTCTGCACGCGACCTTTGCGCTGGATGACCAGAAGGAAGCCATGCGCGCTTTCGCCGACCGGCGCAAACCTGTCTTCCTTCATCGGTGAACATGATGCGAAATCGAGAGTGGCGCCTGGAGCGCCGGCCAGAAGGAGCGGTCTCATCCGCGGACCTTGTGCTTCAAGACAGCCAGATCGAGATGCCGGGCCGGGGGCAGTTCCTGGTTCGTGTGACCACCGTGTCGATCGATCCTGCCATGCGCGGATGGATGAGCCCGCTGCGCTCCTACATCCCGCCGGTCGCGCTCGGCCAGCCGATGCGGGCGATCGCGGCCGGCGTGGTAACCGCATCTCGCCACGCGGATTTTCCGGAAGGCACACGGGTTACCGGCCTGTTCGGCTTGCGCGAGCATGCGCTGTCGGACGGGCTTACGGAAGGAGTCGGCGTGCGCCGCATTCCAGACGATATCCCGGATGAGGTAGCGCTCGGCATTTGCGGCCTGGCGGGAATTACCGCGTACTTCGGTCTGTTCGACGTTGGCCGCCCGGCCCCCGGGGATACGCTTGTGGTGTCGGCAGCGGCGGGCTCGGTGGGCTCCGCCGTCGTGCAGTTGGGGCGTCTGGCCGGATGCCATGTGATTGGAGTGGCGAGTTCCGGGCGCCGAGAAGCGGTGCTCGGCGACGGCGCTCATGAGGTGGTTGACTACACCGGCGGCGATGTTGACCAGCGGCTGAAGGCCCTGTGCGGGAAGGGCATTGATATCTACTTCGACAACGTCGGTGGCCCGGTGCTCGATGCGGCGCTGAAGCGCATCAATACCGGTGCACGCATCGTGCTTTGCGGTGGCATTTCGCAGTACAACGCACGCAAGCCGGTTGGACCAGCCAACTACCTTGCGCTGATCGGGCAGCGCGCCACAATGCGCGGATTCGTCTATTTCGACTATGAGTCTCAGTTTGCCACGGCGGAGCAGCGGCTCTGGGACTGGCATCGTTCCGGAGCGCTGCGCCAGCGTGTCGATATCGTCGACGGGATCGAGCATGCACTGCAGGCGATCACACGCGTGTTCGAGGGCCGCAACACCGGCAAGCAACTGCTGCGGCTGCATACCGAGACAGGGAGAAAGACGTGAGAATCATCAGACGGTATTCCTCTGCGCTCACCGTGCCGGCAGCGCGCCTGGAGGCGTTGCGGGCGCGCTTGCGCGTCACCGGCTGGCCGGTGGCCAGCCCAGGCGCGGGGTGGTCCTTCGGCGTGGACCAGGAATGGCTGCGCGCCCTGTGTGCCCGGTGGGAGGCCGGGGACGGCTTCGCCCTGCTGGAACAGGCGCTAAACGCTGTGCCTTCCGTGTTCTTCGAAGTGGAGACGGAAGGATTCGGCACGCTGCACGTACATGCTTTCGTTGCCGGCGGAACCGGTCATGCTCGCCCCATTCTCATGACGCATGGCTGGCCAAGCCTGTCAGTCGAGTACATCCCGGTCATCGAGCAGTTGCGGGCGCGGGAGCGCCACGCCGGCAGCGCGGGAAGCCCTACGCTGGTGGCCCCCTCGCTGCCCGGGTTCGGCTGGTCGTCGGCGCCATCCAGGCCAATGCATGCCCGCGATATCGCTCGCCTGTGGCGGCTGCTGATTGACGAAGGGCTTGAACTCGGCCCTGTGATTGCTCACGGCGGTGACTGGGGCGCCGTGGTCTCCAGCTGGCTGGCGGTCGACGCACCGGAGCGGGTTGCGGGCCTGCACTTGACGATGATGGGATTGAAGCCGGATATCGACGCGTCTGACCCGCTTGACGACGCCGAGCGCTCCTGGATTCGCAACACCCAGAAGCGGCTTGCGGTGGATGGAGGTTACCGCGAACTACAGGCCAGCCGGCCATCCACGCTGTCGGTGGGGCTGGCCGACTCGCCCGCATTCGTGCTGGCATGGATCGCCGAAAAGCTGCACCAGTGGTCCGGCCCGGCCGCGCAGCAGGATCCCGAGCGACTCCAGTCGGCAATCCTGACCCTGGCATCCAGCTACTGGTTAACCGGCAGCCTGGGCTCCGCCGCGTGGATCTACTGGGCCGACCGCCACGAGCCGCAAGCGCTGGCTGGCGGCGAACGCTGCATGGTCCCTACCGGGTACTCCGGCTTCGGCGGCGGCTTCTTCCCGCCTCCACCCAGTCGCTGGATCGAACGGGCTCACCGGCTGGTCTATCGCAACGAGCATCCGGTTGGCGGGCACTTTCCGGGGTGGATGGCAAGCGCGACGCTGGTGGATGAACTCCAGCGCTTTACTATTGCGCTGAATACCTGACTGTTGCCACTGTGCCA
>NZ_JBXAGS010000037.1:0-10190 GCF_058794355.1 Cupriavidus sp. GW823-FHT07B10 | reverse complement strand
GACAAGGGAGTACGACATGTCTAATTGGCCCAGGTACGACAATTCTATTTGGCCCTGACACTCGATACGCGCATAATAAGTGTTATGTCAAATTAGCATTGCCGCATCCCACCATGACTATCACAGCGTTTACCGCGACCCCTGACCCTATGTCTACGCCCCGCCACCAGTGACCGATGCCGAAACGCGCCCTCCCGGTGCGTAAACTATCCTCTGGGCATAGGTATGGATGTTCCTGTCGATACGAAGGAGCAGCAACGAGTACTACAGCGAATCCCTCGAATCGGTGTTCAGGATTCCATGGCAGGCCATCGACAACGCGTTCCGCCCGAGCGGCAGTCCTCCGCCCTGGAGAGGGTCAGCACCCGAGCCATCGCACCGCGGGCGAAATGGCAAAGGCGGCCAGCCGACGGGCCGCCCTTGGCCGCTTCGGCCTTTCCTCGTTACATGTCGGCATCAGGAGACACCCATGCTGGAGACGATGCTGAATCAGTTCCCTCCGCTGGAGCAGGAAGCTTTCCGCGAGACCTGTCTGCGTAACGGGGTCGCACCCGACGGATTTACCGTAACAGCGGTTGAAGACGCTGCAGGCGCTGGGCCGCCACGCAGGCGCACCGTCTCGGTAGGCTTCGGAAGGGAAATCCGCCAATACGACGGAAACCTCGGTGCGCAATGGACTGTCGATTTCGAGGACGACCTGCGATCGCGTGTGTTCGGCTGAGCTTTGCCTCTCTGCGCCACCGTTTTCATAGCTCGAGCACCGGAGCAAATCATGGCGGACTGATGGCAGGCATCAGCCTCGAAGCCACTAAGGTCACGAAGCTGGCTGCCATGTAACCACCAACAGCCGCCCCCAGGAGCGCCCGCCAGATCAACCCCAATCACACAGGCCCATCATGGACTTCATTACCAGCGCCGGCCCGCTAATCTCGTTGATCGCCGGCATCCTTATTCTTGTCATTCCGCGGCTGCTTAACTATATCGTCGCCATTTACCTCATTGTCATCGGCCTGCTCGGACTGTTTGGCGGGCACCTGCGCTGAGCGGGCCGGGGCCTGCGTCTGGTCGGATGCTTGCCGGGGGTGCGGACGCCCCCCTCACCATCTTCCGGCATGAAAGCAAACGCCCCGCGCGGATAGCTCCGGCGGGGCCTGGGCGAATATGGTTGCGGGGGCAGGACTTGAACCTGCGACCTTCGGGTTATGAGCCCGACGAGCTGCCAACTGCTCCACCCCGCGGGGCAAAATATACGCGGGTTGGCAGCACTTGGATACCCCTATTCCAAAAAACTGTGCAGATTGCCGAGCAGGTCTTCTCGGGGCGACCGCTTTTGACACTGTCATGAACGGGCCGCCACGAACGCGTCAACCGCCCTGCCCGCGCTACCGGAGCGTCCACCCGATCCGGGCAAGACCGGCGGCGCGGCGCTGCCATCGAACCATTCGCCATTCTTTGCGCCGGCGCCTGAGCCCGCGATCAAGGCCGGGGTCGGTGCAATGAGCCAGGCCGTCTTGTCGGCGCTGGCGCAACGGAAGGCAGCCAATCAGGCGTGATCGCTCTGGCGCGCCGGGATCTTGCGTGTCACGGCTTCGTCGAACCAACGGTCCATCATCGCTTTCTCGTAGCGCAGCCTGTCGGTGGGACTGTAGACGTTGACACCCATATTGAAGGTCTGGTCGGCGATACGCTGCTCGCCCCTGCCGATCACGGCACCATCGCTGCCGCGTAGTTCATAGAGCAGCTTCATGTGCGGCCAGGTGACATCGCGCACCACGCGCAAGTCATAGCCGGGAAAACGCCACGGTTCGAAATGTCCGGCCAGGTCGACATCGAGCACTTCGATGTTCAGCGTATAGCCAGGCGGCAGGTGGCGGGCGGCCAGTTCGTGGAAGTGGGCGCGGATATCGTTCATCACCTGCGCCCTCTCCTTGTCGCTGCCGTACGCGCTGCGATAGGCAGCATCCGTGTATGTCTCGGGATGATTGAAGCTAAGGATCAGGGTTCCGGCCGGCGGCGCAGCAAGAGCGCTCAAAGCGAGGGCTGCCGCGCAGGCAGCCAGCAGACGGAGGGATCTGGCCATGGCAAGCTCCCGATCGCTTCGGACCATCTGGCTGAGTGCAGGCTGAACCACCCCCAATTTTGCTGCTGCGCCCCTGAAGCTTTGCTCCCTCGCGATGCTTGCGAAGGCAGCAAGCTCATCCGGGTATCCGGGTGCCATCGAACCCGGGAATGTGCAGATCAGAGTTAAACGGCTCGCAGTTGCACTTTGGCCGCGGTCTTCTACGCTGCATCCATTGCAAGGGCCGCCTTCACGTGCGTCTCCGCGCAGGAGCCAAGAACAAAAGCATTACACCGGGAGCGCCTGTCATGATTCCAGGCACGGCAGCGAGCGAGGGTTCAGGCAACCAGGGGACTCAGGGTCAGGCTGCGCCGTCGATCTCGCTGCCCAGGGGCGGCGGCGCGATCCGCGGTCTCGGCGAGAAGTTCGGGGCCAACCCGGTCACCGGCACCGCTTCGATTTCGGTGCCGATCGCAACAAGCCCGGGCCGTTCGGGCTTTGGCCCCCAGCTTTCTCTGAGCTACGATTCAGGCGCGGGCAACGGTCCGTTCGGCTTCGGCTGGAACCTGTCGCTTCCTGCGATCACTCGCAAGACCGATCGGGGGCTTCCGACCTACCTCGACCATGTGGACGCACCCGACGTCTACATGATCTCTGGCACCGAGGACCTGGTCCCGGTGCTCACGAATGCGCAAGGGAAATGGGAGCGGGAGCAGTTGCCCGCGCGCACCGTCAATGGAATGACGTACCGGGTAGACCGTTTCCGGCCGCGCATCGAGGGCTTGTTCGCCCGCATTGAGCGCTGGACCAACCTCGCCGATGCGAGCGACGTGTTCTGGCGCTCCATTTCAAAGAGCAACGTCACTACCTGGTACGGCAGGACAGCCGAAAGCCGCATTGCCGATCCAGCGGACCCAAGCCGCGTCTTCAGCTGGTTGATCTGCCAGAGCCACGATGACAAGGGCAACGTCATTGTCTATGGCTACAAGCCCGATGACTCGGCGCGGATTCTTGAGGACACGGCCGGCAACGGACTTGCCAGGGCACATGAGCGCAACCGCACGGATGCGTCCCGTTCCGCGCAGCGCTACCTCAAGCGCATTCGTTATGGCCATCGTTCGCCCTACTTCCCGATACTGACGGACGATGCCCCCTGGCCCGAGCCCTCTGATTCGTGCGCGCGCGACGCAAGCAACGCCTGGCTCTTCGAGGTCGTCTTCGACTACGGCGAGCACGACGCCAGCGCGCCGACGCCGGCCGAAACGGGCACGTGGCCCGCGCGCCAGGATCCATTTTCCGCATACCGCGCCGGCTTCGAGTTGCGCACCTACCGGATCTGCCGGCGTGTCCTGATGTTCCACCACTTCCCGGGCGAAGCGGGTGTAGAGCGCGATTGCCTGGTGCGCTCCACCGACTTCAGTTATTCGGACGGCGCCCCCACTGACGTTCACAACCCCATCTACGCGTTCCTGCGCGCGGTCACCCAGACCGGCTATCGTCGGCACAACGGCGGCTACGACCGGCGCAGCTTTCCGCCGTTGGAGTTCGAGTACACCGCGCCGGAGGTGCAGGATGTGGTGGAGGAAGTGGACCCGGAGAGCCTGGAGAGCGCGCCCATCGGCCTGGACGGCAGCAGCTACCGCTGGACCGACCTGCACGGCGAGGGGCTTGCCGGCATCCTCACCGAGCAGGCTGGGGCCTGGTACTACAAGCGCAATCTCAGCCCGATACCGGAAAGGCTGCCGGGCGGCCAGCAGGAAGTGAGGGCGAAGTTCGCGCCGCTCGAAGCCGTCGCCATGAAGCCCGGTGCCAGCTTGTCCGGCGGCGCGGAGTTCATGGACCTCGCCGGCGACGGCCAGCCCGACGTGGTTGTCATGGAAGGCGCCGCCTCCGGCCTGTACGAGCATGACGAGGCCGAAGGCTGGCAACCCTTCCGTCCTTTCGCCTCGCGCCTGAACCGCAATCTGCGCGATCCGAACCTCAGGTTCGTGGACCTGGACGGCGACGGCCGTGCCGACGTGTTGATCACCGAAGACAATGCCTTTGTCTGGCATGCCTTGCTCGGGGAAGATGGCTTCGGCCCGGCCCGGCACGTCGCGCAGGCGCTCGATGAAGAGCAAGGCCCGCGCGTCATCTTTGCCGATGGCACCCAGTCGCTCTACCTGGCCGATCTCTCGGGCGATGGCCTGACCGACATCGTCCGCATCCGTAACGGGGAAGTCTGCTACTGGCCGAACCTGGGCTATGGCCGCTTCGGCGCCAAGATCACGATGGACAACGCGCCCTGGTTCGACCATCCGGGCCAGTTCGACCATCGCTATCTCCGCCTGGCCGACATTGACGGCAGCGGCACCACCGACATCATCTACCTGCACCGCGATGGCGTGCGGCTGTACTTCAACCAGTCCGGCAACGGCTGGAGCCAGCCACACGTGCTGAAGGTGTTCCCGCGCATCGATGACCTGGCAAGCATCCTGGCCACCGACCTGCTCGGCAACGGCACCGCCTGCCTGGTCTGGTCATCGGCGCTGCCGGGCGACGCGCGGCGTTCGATGCGCTACGTCAACCTCATGGGCGGGCGCAAGCCGCATCTGCTGGTCAGGACCGTCAACAACCTCGGGGCAGAGACCCGCGTCGACTACGCCCCCTCCACCAGGTTCTACCTGCAGGACAAGCGCGACGGAAAGCCGTGGATCACCCGGCTGCCGTTTCCGGTCCACGTGGTCGAGCGCGTGGAAACCTGCGACCATATCAGCCGCAACCGCTTCGTCACCCGCTACGCCTACCACCACGGCTATTTCGACGGCGAGGAACGAGAGTTCCGCGGCTTCGGGATGGTCGAGCAATGGGACACGGAGCAGTTCGCCGCCCTCGCCGGTGGCACTGTCCTGGCAGACAACATCGCCGCTGCATCGCACGTGCCGCCCGTGCACACCAAGAGCTGGTTTCATACCGGCGTCTACCTCGGTCGGGAACGCGTCTCGCGCCACTTCGAGAATGAGTATTTCCGTGAGCCCGGACTGACCGTCGAAACCGCGCGGCCGCTTCTGCTCGATGACACCATCGTCCCGCCTGGCCTGACCGTGGAAGAAGAGCGCGAAGCCTGCCGCACCCTCAAGGGCTCGATGCTGCGCCAGGAGGTCTATGCCGATGACGCCGACCACCCCGGCGCCACGCCGGATCAGGTCCAGCGCGCCCGTACGCCCTACACCGTCACCGAGCAGAACTTCAGCATCCGCGCTTTGCAGCCCCGTGGCGCCAATCGCCACGCCGTCTTCTTCACCTACCCCTGCGAGTCCCTCAGCTACCACTACGAGCGCAACCCAGCCGACCCGCGCATCCAGCACGCGCTGACGCTGGAGGTCGATGACTACGGCAACGTGCTCAAGCAAGCGGCTATCGGCTACGGACGCCGCGCTTCACCGCTGTCGACGCAGTGGGATCGCGAACGGCAGACAACATCGCTGCTCACCTACACCGAAAACCGTGTCACCAATGCCATTGAGTCATCCGACACGCGCCGTAACCCACTGCCTTGCGAGGCGATCACGTTCGAGCTGACGGGCTACGCCGCCACTGGTGCGGACGGTCGCTACCAAGCCACGGACTTCGTCGAGCCCGATCCTGCCGCTGCCGGCCGGCTACGCCACAAGGTCACCGCACCAGATGTCGCTTACGAGGCCACAGCCGCCGGCAGCCAGCGCCGCCGCCCGATCGAATGGCTGCGCACCCTCTACCGGCGCGACAATCTGAACGGCCTCTTGCCGCTCGGAGAATCGCAGTCGTTTGGCCTGCCCGGCGAAAGCTACAAGCTCGCCTTCACCCCAGGCCTGATCGAACAGGCCTTTCAGCGTCCGCGCCAAGGGCAGGCGGCCGAACCCCTGCTGCCCGATCCGGCGGCCGTCCTTGGCGGACAGGCCGGCAACCGGGGCGGTTACCTTCGAAGCCAGACCCTCAAGACGGACAGCCGCTTCCCCGCGAGCGACGCGGACGATCACTGGTGGATGCCCTCGGGGCAGGCCTTCTTCAGCACGGATCCTGCCGACAACGCCGCCACCGAACTGGCGCAGGCGCGGCAGCACTTCTTTCGGCCGCGTCGCTACCGCGACCCCTTCGGCCAGAACGCCTTCGTCGACTTCGACGCCCACGACCTGCTGATGGTCGAAACCCGCGACGCGCTCGGCAACCGCGTCACGGTGGACAGCAACGATTGCCGCGTCCTGCAGCCGCGCCTGGTCAGCGATCCCAACCGCAACCAGACCGAAGTCGCTTTTGACACGCTCGGCATGGTGGTCGGCACTGCCGTGATGGGCAAGCCGCTGCCCGCACAGATGGAAGGTGACACACTGGCTGGTTTTGTCACCGACCTCACGCAAGCTCAGCTCGACGGCTTTGGTGCTGCCGATCCGCACGCCGTCGCAGCCGCGCTGCTGAAAGACGCTACCACGCGCATCGTCTACGACCTCGACCGCTTCCGCCGCACGCGGCTGGCCCACCCCAACGACCCGACGAAGTGGCAGCCCGCCTGCGCCGCGACGCTCGCCCGCGAAACCCACGCGAGCAGCCCGCTGCCGCCCCAGGGCCTGAAGATCCAGCTCAGCTTCTCCTACTCCGACGGCTTCGGCCGTGAGATCCAGAAGAAGATCCAGGCCGAGCCGGGACCGCTGGATGTCAGCAACCTAGCCGCGCCCATCGTCAATCCACGCTGGGTTGGCAGCGGCTGGGCCATCTTCAACAACAAGGGCAAGCCGGTCCGCCAGTACGAGCCCTTCTTCAGCGCCACGCATGACTACGAATTCGGCATCATGGTCGGCGTCAGCCCGGTGCTGTTCTACGACCCGGCCGAGCGTGTCATCGCCACGCTGCACCCGGACCACACCTACGAGAAGGTGGTATTCGACCCCTGGCAGCAGACCACCTACGACGTCAACGACACCTGTGCCGCGCGCAACGCCCAGACCGGTGACCCTCGCACCGACGCTGATATCCGCGGCTACGTCGCCGAGTTCTTCAAAGCCCCGCCAGCCAATCCCGCGCAGCCTTGGCAAACCTGGTATGTACAACGCATTGGCGGCGCCCTGGGAGCGGACGAGCGTAACGCTGCCCAACGGGCTGCAGCACATGCCGACACGCCCACCACCGCGCATTTCGATGTGCTCGGCCGCCCCTTTCTCACCGTGGCGCGCAACCGCGTCGTGTGCCTCGGTCACGACCTCGACGGCGGCGAGGACAGCTTCGCCACCCGCGTCGAGCTGGATATCGAAGGCAACCAGCGCGCCATGCGCGACGCCATCCGGCAGGCGGGCGACCCGCTCGGTCGCATCGTCATGCGCTACGCCTACGACATGCTTGGCAACCGCATCCACCAGCTCAGCATGGAAGCCGGCGCGCTCTGGATGCTCAACGAGGTGGGCGGCAAACCCATCCGAGCCTGGGACAGCCGCGGCCACAACTTCACCACTGCCTACGACTTGCTGCGCCGCCCCGTCGAGCAGACCGTGCGCGGCACGACCAACGAGTCCGATCCGCGCACCCTGAATCGCGAGATCCTGGTCGACAAGATCGAGTACGGGGAGACACTGGGCAACGCCGAAGTGCTCAACTTGCGCACCCGCATTTATCGCCACTTCGATTCGGCCCACGTCGCGACCAATGCGCGAGTGGATGCCAACAGCAATCCGACCGATGCGTACGACTTCAAGGGCAATTTGCTGTACAGCACGCGGCAACTGGTCAGCGACTACACCGCCATCCCCGACTGGCTGCGCGACCCGAAGCTCGACGTCGAAACCTTCGAGGCCGGCACCTGCTACGACGCACTCAACCGTCCCATCCAGTCCATCGCTCCGCGCAGCAGCTTGGGGCGCGGCAAGTTCAACGTCATCCAGCCGGTGTTCAACGAGGCCAACCTGCTGGAGCGGGTGGACGTGTGGCTGGAACGCGCTGCCGAACCTGCTGCACTACTCGACCCGGCCAACGAGGCCCCATCGCTGGTCGGCGTCGCCGACATCGACTACGACGCAAAGGGCCAGCGCCTGCTCATCGACTACAAGAACGGCGCCAGCACCTTCTACCGCTACGACCCGCTCACCTTCCGCCTCACCCAACTTCTGACCAAGCGCAAGGCGGCGGACTTCCCTGGCGACGATCCGCAGCAGCCCGGTGCCGGCTGGCCGGGCAAGCAGGTGCAGAACCTGCACTACACCTACGACCCGGCCGGCAACATCACCCACATCCAGGACGACGCGCAGCAGACCATCTACTTCCGGAACAAGCGCGTCGAACCGAGCAACGACTATGTCTACGACGCCCTCTACCGCCTGATCCAGGCCACCGGCCGCGAACACCTCGGTCAATTGGCAAGCGGCGAGCGAAAGCCGCCAACGGCACCCGATGGATCCAACGCCTTCCACACAGGACTCGACCACCCCGGCAACGGCAACGCCATGGGCACGTACATCGAGCGCTATGTGTACGACGCCGTCGGCAACTTCCTGCAAATGCAGCATCGCGGCAACGACCCGGCGCATCCGGGCTGGACACGCGCCTACGACTATCTCGAAGCCAGTCTGATCGAAGACGGCAACGGCGGTGCGCTGCTCAAGACCAGGAACCGCCTGACCCGTACCACGTTGAACCCGGCGGGTAACACGCCGCAGCCGGAAACCTACCTGCACGACGTTCACGGCAACATGCTGCGCATGCCGCACCTGGGCGGCGGCCTGCTCGGGCCCAACATGCACTGGGACTACAAGGATCAGTTGCGCCAGACCGACCTGGGCGGTGGCGGCGCGGCTTGGTACGTCTACGACGCCTCAGGCCAGCGCGTGCGCAAGGTGTGGGAGAAAGCGCCGGGCCTTACCGAAGAGCGCATCTACCTCGGCGGCTTCGAGATCTTCCGCAAGCACGTCGGCCCCATTGACGCCAACACCGCCACCCTGGAGCGCGAGACGCTGCACGTGATGGACGACAAGCAGCGCATTGCGGTGGTGGAGACGCGGACGTTTGACTCGGCGGGCGGCGACCACGCACCCCGGCAACTGATCCGCTACCAGTTCGGCAACCACCTCGGCTCAGCCAGCCTGGAACTGGATGAACAGGCGCAGATCATTTCCTACGAGGAATACGCACCCTACGGTAGTTCGACCTATCAGGCCGTACGCAGCCAGACCGAGACAGCGAAACGGTATCGGTATACCGGCAAGGAGCAGGATGAGGAGAGCGGGTTGTACTACCACGGGGCGAGGTATTACGCGCCGTGGCTCGGGCGATGGACGGCCTGCGATCCGGCAGGCGAGGAGGAGGGTCCCAACCTCTACCAATACTGCTTCGGCAATCCGACGGGCTTCGTCGATCCTGACGGCCAGAGCGGAAAAAAGCTCGCCATTGTCATGCACAATGAATCCAGGCCGGCGGGAAAGGAACTCCCCCGACCTAAGGAGCCCATAAAGCCCCAGAAGCCGACGATTAAAGCCCCCGGAAAAAATGCTTCAGATAAAGAGAAGGCGAAATACGAAAAAGATAAGAACAAAGCTGAGAAAGCATTCGTGGAAAGCATGAAAAAGTATGAAGAAGCAAAAAAGAAATATTCTTCTGATTTGAAAAAATACGAAGCAAATAAAAAGTTGTGGAGTGCTTATCGTCAGTCTCAAAACGAGTATAAGGCGTCTGAGGCCGCGTTGAAAGCCGAAGGCTATGATGTCGTGCAAGTCGATTCCGGCAAAGCGTTACTCGATGCACTCAAGAACGCCGGGTCGATCAAGGAACTCGTGGTCCTATCGCATGGCACACCCTTTGGACTGGGCGGTGAAGGACCTGGCGCCGGCCTATACACCGACAAGCCGCCGGGCGGTGCCACGTTCGACGCCAAGCGTGCGGCCAAACTTTCAGACTTGGAGAAAATGATCAATGACAAGAAGATCGCGTTCGAAAAGGACGCGACCATTGTCTTGGGAATGTGCAGAACCGCTGGCGGCAAAGAAGGTACGCATGTCGGTTCGTCCACATGGACCGGACCGATTGAGGATACCTTCGCTTATCGGCTAGCAAAAATTAGGTTCTTCACCGATTTCCGGGGAAGGCCGCCCGGATCTTCAAGAAGAAGTAGTGGTCATCACGGAAGCCATAGGCC
>NZ_JBXAGS010000036.1:0-20125 GCF_058794355.1 Cupriavidus sp. GW823-FHT07B10 | reverse complement strand
ACCCCATGCTGTTATTCCCCCCAGCTATTCATACATAGTTAGGGCTAGATAGGTGGCTCCCTCCCCCCAACACCCCTGAAAGAGGGGTGTTTTTTTATTGTCCGTTTTGCAAAGCTATTCCCTAATTGTCAATGCTATGTAGTACGCACAAGCGTTGTACATCGCAAGCACGCGATTGTTTCGAGTAGCCGGCTTTCTTTGAAAGCCGAGTAGCCGGTGGGGGTCCGGGGGAGGGACAGATGAGGCGTCGGGCTGTGGATAACTTGACTCTGGAACGCTGGCGGGCCCTAGATGCACTTGGGGTGTTGGAGAAGCTGGGGTGCTATATGAAAGCCGATAGCACCTACAAGCCAGTCAGTGCCGACGATACCCGGCGCTACCACGTCAGCGTAAATGGACGCGACTTCGAGTTGCTCGTTCGAGGTCCCAAGTTCTACGACACCCGGCTTGGTCGTGGCGGAGGTGGTGCGGTGGATTTGGCCATGCACCTGCACAACCTCGACTTCAAGGACGCCACTGCGCTGCTGCGCAGCCTGGGTGTTTAGGGCCCAGCATGTTCGTGACCGTCAAGGCCCGCGTCTACACCGACGCCACTGGCGCCTATACGGAGCTCCCCGTTCTCCTGACGTCAGCCGGCGTGCTGGAGCCGTTGCTCGACTACTGCCTCCATCACAGCCACGATCGGAGCTTGGCGTGGATGACGAAGGTAAATCGCTCGGTGCGGATGTTCCTCGAATACCTGCAAACGAACCCGGTCGAGCGCGACACCTACCGCCTGTTCCAGAACTTCGCCCAGCGGCTCTACACCGGGACCTTCGACCGGGAGACCAGGCTCGACCCCAGCGGCTTGTGCTGGCCGCCACGCTCGTCGCAGGATGCCTCACACATCATCACCCACCTCTCCGACTTCTTCGATTGGCTCGGCAAGATGCGACCTGAGGCGGCCAAGGTGAATCCCCGCTACGCCGGTGGTGCCTTCGACCGACAGACTGACGAGACAGCCTACCAGTACCGACGCAACAAGGCGTTCCTCGGGCACACCTGGGCGGAGAACGCATCCCCCGCCGAGCCCGGGCATCTTGTGCGAATGCGACGCCTGCCCAAGGTTGAGCAGGGTGAACCGCCTGCCTTCCCGGATGAGCGATTCGAGGAACTGCTGGTCAAGGGATTCTGTGCGGCTGGACGCTACGACTATCGCGGCATGCTTGTCACCTTGCTGCTGCACGGCGCGGGCTTCCGCGAGTCAGAGCCGTTCCACCTCTACGTCCCTGATGTGTTCCCGGCCCCCGCTAACCCGCGCCAGGCCCAGGTCCTCATCCACCACCCGAGCTATGGTGCCGCCCCGGCCGATTGGCGCGACGCGCGGGGGCGACCACGTCAAGGCAGGCGAGCTGAATACCTCGCCCACCAGTTCGGCCTCGTGCCCCGCACCGACCTGATGGACCGCCGGCACGCCGGCTGGAAAGGCGGCACGCACGACGCGGCGTTCTACAAGCAGGCGTACTGGTTTTTGCCTGAGTATGGCGAATGGTTCCTGCACCTCTGGCACCGCTACCTCGCACAGGTCGCACGCGTCGAGCGTGGCCACCCCTTCGCCTTCATCAATCTAAACCGCGAGCCCATCGGCGGCATCTACACGCTCACCCAGTACAACAAAGCCCATGCCGCTGCCTGCGAGCGCATCGGGCTCACAGTGGGCAAGGCGTTGGGCACGACGCCGCACGGCCACCGTCACGCCTACGGCCGCCGCCTGCGCAAAGCCGGCGTCGACAAACCATTCATTCGCCGCTTCATGCACCACACCTCCCTCGAGAGCCAGGAGGTCTATACACAGGCGAATACCCGCGAGGCCCTGACAGAACTCCAAGCGGCCGCGCAGCGACTGCGGGACAAGTACGGCGGGCCACGACCGGCGACAAGACTGCTGCTGCCAGGCATTGATCTCAACCACTGAGGAATCCTCATGGCCGAAAAGAAGACGACGACTGCGCCTGCTTCTGCGAGTTCCCCCCAAAAGAAGAAGGGTGTGACGCGTGCAACGGACACCACCCTCGGCTGGGTCGAGCGGGACCACCCGCAGCTCGCTGCCTGGCGTGCTCTGGCGGTGGAGTGGATCAAGGGGGAGACGGTAGGGATCCAACATCGGCTCGACGCTTTGACGACCTTTTTTGAGCGCTACCTCGCCCGGCAGGCGCTGCCGCTCGATCCGGTGGTGTTCCTGGCGCGCACCACAATCCTGCCTGACTTCTACCGGACTTCCTGCTCGAACCTTAGGGAAGGTTTCAAGATCAACAACATAATCCACGCCTTCCTGCACTTCGTGCTATTGCGCGAGTGCAGCGAGGCTGACGACGTTGGCCAGCAAGTGGTCTCGCCGGCGTTTCACAACCCCGTGCCCCGGATGTCCGCTCGCGGTTTGCCTCAGCGCGACGAGAGCGTGCATTCACCACTGCCCTACGGTTACATCGACGAACTGCGCCAGATGCTGGCGCCAGGCCCTCACTTCCGCGACTGGCACTGGGCCCAGAGCGCGCTGGGGACCGAAGACGCCCAAAGCGTGCGCGTCGGCCCCGACTGGTTCGAGGTGACCGAGGAGCAGATAGACCGGAACGACCCGGACTGCGTGTGGCGAGTCCGTAAGCTCCGCAGGAACTATCGCGGCGGGCAGGTGCTGGAGATGTGGAGCCCGGTCCGCTGGGTGGCTCTGCTCGTGAAGCTCATCCTGCCGCTGCGCACGGCTCAGGTGCGCATGCTCGACTCGGGCGAAGCCGATACCTGGCGCTACGCAGCCGGGCACTGGACACTGAACCTGAACCGGCTCGCGCAGGGCAGCGAACGCCGGCCGCAACAACAGGGGGCGTTCCGTCGTAGCGACCCGACCGCCGATGGCGCGGCCCCGCCTGTGCTCTACATCAACACCAACAAGACCGCCGACATCGCCAAGTCGGCCACCGACAAGGGCTACGTGTTGCCGTGGTCCCTCGGCGGGCCGGTGCATCAGGACGCCTTCCACTGGTTGGAGAAGCTGCGCGACTGGCAGGAAAAGTACAACCCCGTCGCGCGGCGCACGGCGTGGACGGAACTGGACGGCCGCCACATGCGGGCGAAGAGCGACGTGCAACTGGCGGGCTATCCCGACGCCTGCTTCCTCTTCCGCATGCCGGAGGCACGAGACGGCTTGCGTCATCTGCCGCTGGCCGTAGAAAACTTGGACCTCCCATGGTACCGCCTGCTTGAAACATTGGAGTTGCGGCTGGCCGACCGAAACGAGACGCATCACAACGGCATGCCGATTCGCTTCCTTCCGGCACCGGAAGTGCGACCCAAGAGTGCTTCAAAGGCGTTCGTGACAACCCTGTTCCCCCTGCACAGCCTGCGCGTCTCGCTCATCACCGCGCTAGCGCTTGAAGGCCAGGTACCGTTCCCCATCCTGCAGAAGCTCGTCGGCCACAGCCGCCTGCTGATGACCCTGTATTACACCAAGCCCGGCGCGTCGCACATCCGCGACGTGCTGCTCGGCGCGTCTGAGCGGCTGGAGGCGAATAAGGAGGCCAGCATCCAGAACTTCCTGCTCGATACCGAACACGACCAACTCTTGCAACAGGCCATCTGCAACAGTGTGCCCAGCCTCGCTGCCGCCATCCCGGAGCATCCGGCCGCGCGCAACCCGGCGGGCTGGATGCCGATGCACCACGGCCTGTGCCTGGTCGGCGGCAATACCAGCGAGGTCGAGGGCAACGGCGCGGTGGGAGGCTGCTACAACGGCGGCCCGATGATTGCCAAGGGTTATCCGACAGTGAATCCCAAGTACGGGGCTGTCCCGGGCGGCAGCCGCAACTGCGTGCGGTGTCGCTGGTTCGTGACCGAGCCGCACCACCTGCCGGCGCTGGCCGCGCACTTCAACACGCTCGCCTACCACTTAGACGAGGCGCGCAACGCATGTCTCACTCGAGAAAATGAACTTCAGGGGCTGAAGAAGCAGAAGGCGGACGCGGAAGACGTGGGACAGCCGTTCACCCGACTGGACGCCTACCGGCAGGCCGAGCGGTTGTGGGAAAGCGCCCTGAAGCGCTTCAGCGACCTGGCCGAAGACCTCGTCGCCTGCTGGCGTCTCATCGAACGCTGCAAGGCGGCGCTCGATGCGCCGCAGGGTAACGGCACGCAATTGATGGCCGCCGGCACGGTGGGCGACGTGCAGGTCGGCTTTGAGGAAACGGAGTCGGAGCTACTCCAACTCGCCGGCGTGTGCGAAAACGTCGAGGTCTACCCCGACCTCGAACCGGGCAAGGCGGTGTTCCGCCGCAGCCAGTTGCTCGACGCAGTGCTTTACCGCGACGACCTGCCGCCCGTGTTCATGCTGCTGAGCGAACAGGAGCAACTGCTCGCCGGCAACGCCTTCCTGCGCCGCCTGGCCCAGCAGATGAACCCGGCGAATCCCGCCCTTGGCCAGCGCCAAGTGATTCGCCTGATGGATGCTGGCTTGAGCCTCAGCCATCACTTCGACACGGACCTCGCCTCGTTGCTGCCCACGCCGAATCACGCCCGGCCGGTTCCCGCCGGGTACCGGGCCCTCACGGAAGATGAAGCATGAATGGCAAAACGGACATCCATCCCGACGCGGTCCTGGAGTCGCTGCTCGCCAAGGGCGGGCGCTCGAACCGGCGCGCGGGCCTTGGAAAGCTGCACGAGATTTGCCGCCGGCAGCATGAGACCGGCTCGCGCGACTTCTCGCTGTCCGCCATTGGTCGGCTGGCCGAAGCCGAAGGCTTCATGAAGGGCCGCGTGCTCTACAACGCCCAGTCCGCCGACTACCGGGCACTCATCGAAGCCTGGTCGGCCTACGCCGGGCCGCCTGCGCCCACGCCGCCGAAGACGCTAGCGAGCCACGAATACCTGATGCGCATTGAGGACCCGGCCATCCGTTCCATCATGCAGGCCATCATCACCGAGCGCGACAAGCTCAAGGCGCAGCTCAATGTACTGAAAGCCAACACGCTGGTCACCGTGGACCGGCGTCCCTTGGGTGCGACGGTCTCTGCTGCCTCAGGGACACAGCCGGTGACTGTGCTCGCCCTGGCCGAACAGCTCACACAGTCTGAGCGTGAAGCCTTGCAGAAAGCTGTGTCGGCTGACTACCTCGAAGAGCGCGGTCTGAAGGAAGGCAGCCACGGCGAAATCGTCAATGAGCGCGGCCGGACGGTGTTCGAGGTGGGGTTCGCGCGGGCGATTCGAAAAGTGCTTGCGCAGGCGAAGCAACATTGAAAGGGGGAAAGGACAACATGAGTGTGGCTTATTACCTTGCCTGCCTTGAATCCGGGCGCTATGTGTGGGTAGGGGCATTAGGTCTGGACTGCCAAGCTATGCCCGAAGGGCAAGCCGGCGCGATATCGCGATTTGCGCTGGCCCATCGTGGCAAGCCACTGACTGTGGTGAGCGATACCCATCCTATCCTTGATGATGGGGAGGAGTGGGAGTCATTGCCCGAGACATAAGATGTAGAAAGTTGGACTTGGTCGTACAGACGATGTCCGATCGACGGTCTCAGTTCGGCCATAAAGGGTCATTCGCCTTCACCGACGCGTGGACGTTTGTGCGTCCGCTTCGCTCAAGCAACAGACCCTTGTTCGCAATCGCTTCTGTCGCCTCTGTGGCGCTTCGACACGCCTTGGTGTCCTGACGTCCGCGACAATCCGCGAGGAGCGCGAACTGCGCCGCCTCCGACATATATACACAAAAAGTGTCAATGACGTACCAATAATATATTGGACGTGATCTAGTTACGGCCATATTCTCCAGCAGACCCCCAACAACGGGCGCGGAAATTATCATGGCAAGCAATCTCATTCTTGAAACCGTCGGACTGCGGAAGGAATTCAAGGGATTCGTCGCCGTAAACGACGTCAGTCTCAAGATCAGGCGTGGGCACATCCACGCGCTGATTGGTCCGAACGGTGCAGGCAAGACCACCTGCTTCAACCTCCTTACTAAGTTCCTCGATCCCACGCGCGGCACCATACGGTTCAACGGTTACGAGATCACCGGCGAAAAGCCGGCGCAGATCGCACGCAGGGGTGTGGTGCGCTCCTTCCAGATCTCGGCGGTGTTTCCGCACCTGACCGTGCTCGAGAACGTACGTATCCCGCTGCAGCGCAGGCTCGGGATTTCCTTCCAGTTTTGGCGCTCGCCGAAAGTCCTCGCATCGCTCGATGACAGGGCCATGGCATTGCTCGCCGACGTCGGACTGGAGGACTTCGCCGACATGACGACAGCCGAGATGCCCTACGGTCGCAAGCGCGCGCTGGAAATCGCCACCACGCTGGCCCTCGATCCCGAGCTGATGCTGCTCGACGAGCCTACGCAGGGCATGGGCCACGAAGACGTTGACCGCGTCATGCAGCTCATCAAGAAGGTCTCGGCCAATCGCAGCATCCTGATGGTGGAGCACAACATGAAAGTGGTGTCCGGCATCTGCGACGCCATCACGGTGCTGGCGCGCGGCAGCGTGCTGGCCGAGGGCACATACGCGGAAGTCTCCGCCAACCCGCAGGTCATCGAGGCCTATATGGGCAGCGCTGATGCCGCGCTCGCTGCGCCGGGAGGGCATTGATCATGGCGACGGAATACCTGCGGGTCACCGACCTCCATGCCTTCTACGGCGAATCGCACATCCTCCACGGCATCGACTTGCTGGTGAACGAGGGAGAGTGCGTGACCCTGCTCGGCCGCAACGGGGCAGGCCGTACCACTACCCTGCGCGCCATCATGGGCCTAACGGGGCGTCGCGCCGGCTCGGTCATGATCGACGGCCGCGAGGCAATCGGCATGCCGGCCCATCGCATCGCGCGTCTCGGCGTCGGCTTCTGCCCGGAGGAGCGGGCGATTTATTCCAGTCTCTCGTGCGAGGAGAACCTCCTGCTCCCGCCGCAGGTGGGTGGCGGCGGGATGAGCCTCGACGAGATCTACGCGATGTTCCCCAACCTCCACGAGCGGCGGCATAGCCAGGGCACGCGGCTATCGGGCGGCGAGCAACAGATGCTGGCGATGGCGCGCATCCTGCGCACTGGAGCGCGGTTGCTGCTGCTGGACGAAATCTCCGAGGGACTGGCGCCGGTGATTGTGCAGAAGCTCGCCCAAGTCATCCGCGACCTCAAGGCGAAGGGCTACACGATCGTGCTGGTGGAGCAGAACTTCCGGTTCGCCGCGCCGCTGGCCGACCGCATGTACGTGGTGGAGCACGGCCAAATCGCCGCGGAGATCCATCAGCACGAGATTCACGAGAAGCAGCACCTGCTCCAGGAACTCCTGGGTGTCTGAGACCGCTGCGGAGGAGACAACATGACAACGATTCTGGGAGTCCCGCTACAGGGGCTGTTGGGGCAACTCGTGCTCGGGCTGGTAAACGGCTCGTTTTACGCGATTCTCAGCCTCGGGCTTGCCGTGATCTTCGGCATGCTCAACATCATAAATTTTGCCCACGGCGCGATGTTCATGGTGGGCGCATTTGTCGCCTGGGCGGGCCTGGAGTATCTCGGCATCAGCTACTGGTGGTCTCTGCTGGCGGCGCCGGTGCTGGTAGGGCTGGCGGGTATCGCCATCGAGCGCGGCCTGCTGCGGTGGCTGTACAAGCTCGACCACCTGTACGGGCTGCTGCTCACCTTCGGGCTGGCGCTCATTATCGAAGGCCTGTTCCGCTTCCAATTCGGCGTCTCGGGGCAGCCGTATTCGATTCCCGACGAGGTGGCGGGCGCCTTCAACCTCGGCTTCATGATCCTGCCGAAATACCGCGCGTGGGTCATCGGCGCCTCGCTCACAGTGTGCCTGCTGACCTGGTTCACGATCGAGAAGACCCGCCTCGGCGCCTACCTGCGCGCCGCCACCGAGAACCCAAGCATTACCCAAGCTTTCGGCATCAACGTGCCGGTGATGGTGATGATGACCTATGCCTTCGGCGTGGGCCTGGCCGGGCTGGCCGGCGTGCTGGCAGCACCGACGGGGCAACTAAGTCCGCTGATGGGGTCGAACCTGATCATCGTCGTGTTCGCGGTGGTGGTGATCGGCGGCATGGGTTCCATCTTTGGCGCGATCGTCGCCGGACTGGGACTGGGCGTGGTGGAAGGACTGACCAAGGTGTTTTATCCAGAGGCGTCGGCCACGGTGGTTTTCGTGATCATGGTCATCGTGCTGATGGTTCGGCCGGCAGGCCTGTTTGGCAAGGAAAAGTGAGGTCGCGTATGAAAATGAGAAATCTTGGCTACGGTGTCCTGCTGCTGGGCGCGCTGGCGGCCCCGGCCGTGCTCTATCCGGTGATGCTGATGAAGGTGCTGTGCTTCGCCTTGTTCGCCTGCGCCTTCAACCTGCTGCTCGGCTATACCGGCCTGCTCTCGTTCGGCCATGCGGCATTCCTCGGCACGGCGGCCTATATATCGGGCTATGGCATGAAGACCTGGGGGCTCACCCCGGAACTCGGCCTGCTGCTCGGCACAGCCGTCTCGGCTGCCGCGGGCTTTGTCGTCGGGGCGCTCGCTATTCGCCGGCAAGGCATCTACTTCGCGATGATCACGCTTGCCTTGGCACAGATGTTCTACTTCTTGTTCCTGCAGACGCCGTTCACCGGCGGCGAGGATGGCATGCAGGCCATTCCGCGAGGCAGGCTGTTCGGCCTGTTCGACCTAGCGTCGGACCTGCGCATGTACTACTTCGTGCTGGCGATCTTCCTGTTCACCTTCTGGCTGATCCACCGCATCATCCATTCGCCTTTCGGCCAGATCCTGAAGGCGATCCGTGAGAACGAGGCGCGCACCACCTCGCTGGGCTACGACGTCGCGCGCTACAAGCTGCTGGCCTTCGTCCTCTCGGCGGGCCTGGCTGGCCTTGCCGGGGCCACCAAGACCCTGGTCTTTCAGTTTGCCACGCTGACCGACGCGCACTGGCACACCTCCGGCGAAGTCGTGCTGATGACGCTGTTGGGCGGCCTTGGCACTGCCTTCGGCCCGGTGGTGGGCGCGGGCATCGTGGTTGCCATCCAGAACGCCTTGGCGGACAAGGTCGGTTCCATGATCACCGTGATCATGGGGAGCATCTTCGTCGTGTGCGTGCTGACGTTCCGCCGCGGCATCGTCGGCGAATTGAATGCGTTGTGCCAGAGCATCGTGGGCAACCGCCGCGGCCGGCCCGCACCGCGCCACGCTGCCGTGCCGGCACCAAGTTATGAGGAAGCGCCCGCTGGAGCAGGCGTGCATGCCCGGCGCGTGGAAGGAAAGGCATGAAATCGACCGCTGAACGGAACACCCCATTTATATCCCCACAGTAGAGGAGACACAGGATGAACAATCGCATCAAGCTACTTGCGCTCGCCGCGCTGCTGGCGGCCTCGACGGCGCAGGCCGAGATTACGGACGGCGTGGTCCGGATCGGTGTGCTCAACGATCAGACCGGCGTTTATGCTGGACTGGCCGGTCCCGGTTCGGTCTGGGCCGCGAAGAAGGCGGTCCAGGACTTTGCACCTGAAAAGCATGGTCTGAAGGTGGAGATCGTGGCCGCCGATCACCAGAATAAGCCGGACGTCGGGGCGAGCATCGCCCGCCGCTGGTTCGACGTGGACAAAGTGGACGCTATTGTCGACGTGCCGACCTCTTCAGTCATCCTGGCGGTCAACCAGGTGGTCAAGGAGAAGAACAAGGTGATGATTGTTACCGGCGGCGGCACCTCTGACCTCACCGGCAAGGCCTGCACGCCCAATGCGATCCACTGGGCCTACGACACGTGGGCACTGGCGAATGGGACGGGTAAGGCGGTTGTCAAGGCGGGTGGCAAGAGTTGGTTCTTCGTGACTGCCGACTACGCCTTCGGTCACTCGCTCGAACGCGACACCGAGGCCGTTGTCGTCAAGAACGGTGGCAGGGTCCTCGGCAAGGTCCGGCATCCTTTCCCGGGCAACGATTTCTCCTCCTACCTGCTGCAGGCTCAAGCCTCAAAGGCGCAGGTGGTGGGCCTGGCCAACGCCGGGGGCGACACCATCGGCGCGGTCAAGCAGGCCGCCGAGTTCGGCGTGACCGCCGGCGGTCAGAAGCTGGCAGGCCTGCTCGTCTTCAGCAGCGACGTCCAGGCGCTCGGTCTCAAGGCTGCGCAGGGCCTGTTGCTGAGCGAGACCTGGTATTGGGATATGACCGACGAGAACCGTAAGTTTGGCAAGGAATTCGCCGCTGCCAACAACGGTAAGTTCCCGACCATGGCGCAGGCGGGCACGTACTCGGCTGTGATCCACTACCTGAAGGCAGTGACGGCGATGAAGGCGGATGGCGACGGCGGCGCCGTGGTAGCGAAGATGAAGGCGATGCCCACCGACGACAAGCTGTTCGGCAAGGGCAGCATTCGCGAAGACGGCCGGAAGATCCACCCGCTCTATCTGTTCGAGGTGAAGAAGCCGTCGGAATCGAAGTATGCGGGCGACTTCTACAAGCTCATCGCCTCCATTCCCGCCAACGAGGCGTTCCGGCCGATGGACGAAGGTGGCTGCCCGCTGGTTGGGAAGAAGACGTCATGAAGATCACCTGACGCATGCTGATCGGGCAGGAGGGGCAGCGGCACCACCCGCGCGTTCAACGCCTTTCCTCCGGCGGCTTGCCGCGGACATCGAACCCGCGTTGGGTCGGCGCCGCCCGACGACACCGACCTGGCCTGCCGCCTCGCTGTTAGCTAGCGGATTTGCGAGGTATCGCGAGCGATGCCCGAGGCGAGCGCCATCTTCCTGGAGGCCATTGATCTCGGCATCGAAGGGCTGGGCGGCACCCTCACCGAGCGCCATGGACGAGACCGCCCTGTTATCAGAGCTTGCTCTCACGCCTGTTGCTGGGCCGCTCTGGCCGACGGCAACTCGCTGGCGCTCGACCGCCACGTACGGCTGCTGCCTATTGCCGGGCGCGACTGAACGTCCGCGCCATTCTCCGGCCCTCGCCAACGTTACAGCGAGGCCCGGGGAACCTTCACAGCACGCTTTTCGCCGTCTCGATGAAAGCCGTCATCAGCGGCGTTGGGGTACGCTGGCTATAGCCGAGCATGATCTCGACTGTTGGTTGCCGGCCTTTGATCGGCTTGTAGACGACGTGATCGAACTTCATCTGCCGGACCGATGCCGGTACGAAGCCAATGCCCGCACCGGAGCTGACCAACCCGACCAGCGTGTAGACCTGCCCCACTTCAGACACGACCTTCGGCACGAAACCCGCCGACGCGCACATGCGCATGTTCATGGCGTGGAAGTCCGGCGCCGCCTCGGGCATGTACATGATGAAGGGCTCCTGCGCGCAATCCTTCAGCGAGATCGACTCCGCGTTCGCGAATGGGTGCCTTGCCGGCACTGCCAGCACGAACGGCTCTTCGAGGATGGTTTCCCACGTCACGTCCTCAAGGTCGGGCACGGGCCGCATGAAGGAGATATCCGCGTCACCCCGCCGCAGCGCTTCTGCCTGCTCTACGACCGGAAACCAGCGCAGCAGGATTTCCACGGAGGGAAAACGCTCCCGATAGGCGCGCAGGATGGGCGGCAGTAGCGTATAGGACGTGTGCTCGAAGAAGCCGATCGTCAGCCGGCCAGTCTCACCGCGATGCGCGCGCTGCGTCTGGATGACCGCACTCTCGGTAGCGCGCAGGATCTGCCGCGCCTGCTCCAGGAAAATCCGCCCCGCCTCGGTCAGCTCCACGTGCCGACGCGAGCGGTTCAGCAGTGTCACATCCATCTCCTCCTCGAGTTGGCGGATCTGCAGGCTCAGCGGCGGCTGGGCGATGTGCAGGCGCTCTGCCGCCCGCGTGAAGTTGAGTTCCTCGGCGACGGCGATGAAGTACCGGAGGTGGCGAAGGTCCATCGTTATATCCAGAGGGTATAAAAGAGCTATCAATTATATATTGGACACTAGTTTGCGCAATCCCTACGATTCCATGCATACCCCGCTCCGCGCTCCACCCCTGTCGGTCCGCAAGGCTGGCACCGAGCCCGGACAAGCCAATGTACGCATGGAGACAAACATATGGATTCCAGACTGATTGAAGATGCGCTAGATCGCATTCTGCAACGCATCGATGCAACGATCGCGCAGGACGAGGCGGGCTTTCCGCACTATGGCAATCCGGCCGACGGCACCTGGACACGCTCCCCCGCCGGCGACTGGACTGGCGGCTTCTGGGTCGGGATGCTGTGGCTGGCTGCCTTGCGCACTGGCGAGCAGAAGTACCGCGACAGCGCCCGCATGTGGTCCGCACGGCTGGCGCCGCGGGTGGTGTCGAAGTCGGTGTTTAAAGGATTCCTCTTCTGGTACGGCGCGCAACTCGGCGGCTCGCTGCTGGCCGATCCCCAGGCCGCGGGGCTCGCCCTCGACGGCACGCGTGGCCTCGCGGAAATGTACAGCGAAGCAGCCCGCCTTATCCCGCTCGGAACCGAGGCCGAGGAGGCCTCCAGCGTGGGGACGAGCGAGGCCAACATCGATGCGATTCCGGGCACAGTGGCGCTGCTGTTGCGGCACCACGCCGCCCTCGGCACGGGAGAGATCGGCCGCCAGCACCTGCGCCAGCACATTGCCCTGTGCGTGCGGGAGGATGGCTCGGTTTGCCAGTCCGCCACATTCAACGCCGCCGATGGGTCGCTCGTGAAGCGCTACACGCACAAGGGCATACATGACAGCAGCACCTGGGCCCGCGCCCAGGCGTGGGGCATGCTCGGGCTCGCGCAGGCGCTGTCGTGCGGCGAGCAGGCGTTCAAATCCGACGCGATACGCGTGGCGGATTGGTGGGTCGCGCACGTGCCCGCCGACCACGTGGCCTTCTGGGATTTCGACGATCCCGCCATCCCGCACACTAACCGCGACACCTCGGCCACCGCCATCGCCGCCGCCAGCCTGCTCAAACTGGCCGCGCTTGCCCCGGAGCGCGCGGCGGTCTACCGCCAGGCCGCCGTCGACAGCATCGAGCAACTCGTGACCCGCTTCCTGACCCCGGTCGGCCCAGGCGATGTACGGCAGCCTGGCATCCTTACCGGCGGCTGCTTCAACAAGCGCAATAACGTCGCCATAGACAACGAACTGGTTTGGGGCGACTACTTTCTCCTCGAATCCCTGCTCATCCTCGCGAGCAGGATCGACGCCACCCAGGTCTGAACCCCAACCCACTTCCGGAGAACCCAAATGTCCGACATCAAGATCCCGCACGAAGGCAACGTATCCACCCTTATTGGCACGCACACCAGCTACACGCGCACCCTCGGCGAGTACGACATCTATGCCTTCGCCGGCATCAGCGGTGACAACCACCCCAACCACATGGACGACGAGTACTGCAAGCGCATGGGCTTCGGCGGCCGCATCGCGCAGGGCGCCATGATGGTCGGTTTCATCGCCGGCGCCGTGACCAAGTATCTCGACATGATCCAGCGCCCGGCGGTCTCCTACGGCTACGACAACGTCCGCTTCACCAAGCCCGTGCGCATCGGCGACACCCTCACCGTGAACTACCGTATCGCCCGCGCCGACGACGAGAAGAAGCGTCTGTGGGCCGAGGCGACGCTACTCAACCAGCGGGGCGAGACGGTCTGCGTCGGCACCCACATCATCCATTTCCAGGCCTGAGCCCGGGCTGCGAGCGGGTGAGAAAGGTGAGAGATCGCATGAGCAAGATCTGTACTGCGGCGCAGGCCGTTTCGGATATCCGGCCCGGTCAGAGCGTGGGCAGCGTCGGCGTGATCGGCTGGCTGACGCCGGACGCGTTGTTCCAGGCGCTGGCGCAACGCTTCCACGAGACTGGGTCGCCTCGTGACCTGACCTTCTTCTTCCCGGTCAGTGTCGGCGACGGCATGGGCATCCGCGGCATGGATCACGTGGCCGTCGAAGGGCTGATGAAGCGGATCGTGTCGGGCAACTTTACCAATGCGGTGAATCCGGCTACCGGCAAGCGCCCCGAGTTCATGCGCCTGATCCGCGAGAATCGGGTGGAGGCCTACTGCTGGCCGATCGGCGCCACCATGCACTGGCTGCGCGAAGTCGCCCGGCGCAGCCCAGGCTACCTGACCCGCATCGGCCTCGGCTCCTACATCGACCCGCGCCAGCAGGGCGGCAAGTACACGGCGCGCGCCACCGACGACCTGGTGCGGATGCAGGAGCTGGACGGAAAGGAATACCTTTTCTATCCGAGCTGGCCGCTCGACGTGGGGTTCCTGCGTGCCACCAGTGCCGACGAGGACGGCAACCTGAGCTTCGAGGACGAGCCGATCACGTCGTGCGCGCTGGCCATGGCGCTGGCGGTGAAGGCGTCAGGCGGCACCGTGATCGCCCAGGTGCGCAAGCTGGTGCCGCGCCACGCCCGGCCTGCGCACGCGGTGCGGATTCCCGGAGTGCTGGTGGATCGCGTCGTGGTGGAACCCGACGCCATGATGACCACCGACATCCGGTACGACGATGCCTATCTCGGCGGCCAGCTTTTCGACGGCCGCGCCTCGGACCGCCTGCCGCCCGGCGCCGACAAGGTGATCGCCCGGCGGGCGGCCCGGGAAATCCGACCCGGCGAGGTCAGCATCTTCGGCTTCGGTGCTTCGTCCGACGTGCCCACGGTGATGATGGAAGACGGCCTGTTCGCCGACGGCGCCCTGCATCGCTACAGCTTTACCACCGAGCACGGCCCGTTCGGCGGCGTCGTGATGAGCGGCTGGCAATTTTCCGCCAACAAATATCCGGAGGCCTTGATCGACGGCCCTTCGCAGTTCGACTTCATCGACGGCGGCAACTGCCCGATGGCGGCGCTGGCCTTTGCCCAATTCGACCGGGCCGGGAACATCAACGTCAGCCGCTTCGGCGCGGCCAATCCGGGGCCGGGCGGCTTCATCGACATCGCCTACAACGCGCGCAAGCTGCTGTTCACCGGCACCTTCACCACGGGTGGCCTCGCCGCCGACGCTACCGACGGCTTCCTCTCGGTCGGGCGTGAGGGGAGCGTGCGCAAGTTCGTCGAGCGCGTGGACGAGATCACCTATCCGCTCGGGCGCAACCTGGCCGAGCGCGGCCAGGAGGCCAAGGTCATCACCGAGCGCGCAGTCTTCTCGGTGGTGCCAGACGGACTGGTGCTGGAGGAGGTTGCGCCCGGCATCGACGTTAGGTCGCAGGTGCTGGACCTGATGGCCTTCCCTCCGGTGCGCGTGGCGGAGCCGCTTCCGCGCATGGACCCGACGCTGTTCCGCGCCTGACGCATCGACATATCTACGAGGAAAACATGGCTGTCATCAACTACCTGACTACCGTCCACATCGACTTCGGCGCCATCCGGATGTTGGGGGCCGAGCTGCAGCGCCTGGGCATCCAGCGACCGCTGATCGTCACCGACCGCGGCATCCGCGCCGCCGGGATCGCCGACAAGGTACTCGACGCCCTGGGCCCGGATTGCTCTCCCACCGTCTTCGAGGACACCCCACCCAACCCGACGGAAGCCGCCGTGTCCGCCGCGACCGGCCGTTACCTCGGCAATGGCTGCGACGGCATCGTGGCCGTGGGCGGCGGGTCGCCCATCGACCTGGGCAAGGCCACTGCGCTGCTGGCGACCCACCCGGCACCGCTGCAGACCTACGCGGCGGTGGAGGGCGGCGCGAGCCGGATCACCAGCCGGGTCGCCCCGCTGGTGGCCATCCCGACAACTGCGGGTACCGGCAGCGAAGTGGGCCGGGGCGCGGTCATCGTCATGGAGTCCGGCCGCAAGCTCGGCCTCCTTAGTCCGTTCCTGCTGCCGAAGCTCGCCATCTGCGACCCGGAACTGACGCTGGGCCTGCCGCCGGCCCTGACCGCCGCGACCGGCATGGACGCCATCGCCCACTGCATCGAGACCTTTCTGTCGCCGGCCATCAACCCGCCCGCCGAAGCGATCGCCCTGGACGGTCTGCGCCGCGGCATAGCCAATATTGGCAAGGCCACCGCGGACGGCTGCGACCGTGACGCGCGCTGGAACATGATGATGGCCGCCATGGAAGGCGCGTTGGCCTTCCAGAAGGGGCTGGGTGCGGTGCATGCCCTGTCGCACCCGCTGGGCGCGGTGCCCGGCGTCTCGTTGCACCACGGCACGCTGAATGCCGTGCTGCTGCCGGCCGTGCTGCGCTTCAACAAGCCGGCGATCCAAGCCAAGCAGGCCGCACTGGTACAGGCCATGGGCCTGCCCGCCGGCGGGGACCCGGCTCAGGCCATCAGCGAACTCAACGCCCGTCTCGGCTTGCCGGCTGGTCTCAGCGCCATGGGCGTGCCGCGCGACGTGTTGGAGGACATCGCGGTCGCCGCCACGAAGGACCACTGCCACGCCACCAATCCCCGCACTGCCACGGTCGACGACTACTTGGCGATGCTGCAGGAATCGTATTGAGGAGAAAGACGATGTCATACATCGCAGAACACCACGAGATTATCCGGCAGGCGGTGCGCCGCTTCGCCGAGGAAGAGATCGCACCGGTCGCCCTCCGGTTGTGGGAGGAGGAGAGTTTTCCCTACGAGATCTGGCGCCGGGCCGGCGAACTGGGCTATATCGGGCTGCCGTACCCCGAGGCCTGGGGAGGCAGCGGCGGCGACTGGCTTGGCTTCGCCATTGCGCTGGAAGAGATCGCCCGCGTCGATTGCGCCGTGGCGGTAGCAATCATGGCCAATTCGACGGCGGCCAGCCTGCTCAACAACTACGGCACCGATGACCAGAAGGCGCGCTTCCTGCGGCCGATCCTGGCGGGCACGCAGGTCGGCTGCATTGGCCTGACAGAGCCGAACGCCGGCTCCGATGCCGCCAATATCCAGACCCGCGCAGTGCTGAAGGATGGCTGCTGGGTTATCAATGGCGCCAAGACTTTCATCAGCAACTCGGGTTCCGATATCACCGGCCCGATCGTCATCGCGGCGGTGACGGGAATCCGGCCCGACGGGCGCAAGGAGATATCGAACTTCATCGTGCCGAACGGTACGCCCGGCTTCAGCCATGGCAAGAAGCTGCACAAGATCGGCTGGCGCGGATCGACCACATTCGAACTGTTCTTCGAGGACTGCACCATTCCTGCCGAGCACCTGCTCGGCGAGCTCGGGGCCGGCCTTAGACAGACCCTGTCACAGGTGAGCACCGGCCGCATCCTGATCGGAACGCTGGGCCTGGGCATCCTGCAGGGCTCGCTGGAACGCTCCGTCCGCTACATGAGCGAGCGCACAGCGTTTGGCAAGACGCTCGACCAGTTCCAGTCGCTGCAGTTCAAGCTGGCCGACATGGCGACCCACGCGCACGCTGCCCGCCTGATGCTCTACGATGCCGCGGTGGCCAAGGACGAGGGCCGGCCCTACGATCGGCAGGCCTCGATGGCAAAGCTCTTCGCAACCGAGAAGGCCATGGAGGCGGCCCACCAGGCCGTGCAGATCCACGGCGGCAACGGGATCATGACGGAGTACGCGGTATCCCGCGCGTTCGGGGATGCCAAGGTGCTCGAGATCGTTGAGGGGACCTCCGAGATCCAGCGGATGATCATCTCCCGCGACGTAATGCGCTGACGCACGGCTGCAGCCAGTGAGGCAATCCATGGAACATGTCGAACACAGCGCGGATGGGCTGGAGCGCTGCCCGGTCAACTTCGTGCCCCTGACGCCGATCTCCTTCCTGCGCAGGACGGCCGAGGTCTACCCTGAGCGTACAGCCATCGTCTACGGCGAGCGCCGCACGAGCTGGCGGGCAATGCTGGAGCGCAGCCGCCGCCTCGCGTCGGCCCTGGTGGCCGCCGGCGTCAGGACTGGCGACACGGTGGCCGTGATGGCCGCCAACACGCCGGAGATGCTGGAGATGCATTTCGGCGTGCCCATGAGCGGCGCCATGCTGAACACGCTTAACGTGCGCCTGGACGCGGCCGCCATCGCCTTCATGCTCAGGCACGCGGATGCGAAGGTGCTGGTCACCGACACGGAGTACGCGGACGTAGTTGAAGCCGCACTGGCGCTGCTCGACTACAAGCCGCTGATGATCGATATCGTCGATCCTGCCGTCGAAGGGGGCCGCAGGCTGGCGGAGATCGAATACGAGGGCTTCCTGGCCGGGGGCGATCCGCATTGGGAGGGCGGCGAGCCCGCCGACGAATGGCAGGCCATCGCCCTCAACTACACCTCCGGCACCACGGGCAACCCAAAGGGCGTGATCTACCACCATCGCGGCGCCTATCTGGCTGCGCTGTCGAACATGCTCGACTGGGGCATGCCCCGGCACGCCGTCTTCCTGTGGACGCTACCGCTGTTCCACTGCAATGGCTGGTGCTTCGCCTGGACGCTGGCGGCCAACGCCGGTACCAGCGTCTGCCTGCGGCGGGTGGATGCTGCCGCCGTGCTCGATGCGATTCGCGAGCACCAGGTCACGCATTACTGCGGGGCGCCGATCGTGCATGCGATGCTTGCCCACGCACCCGAAGCGTGGAAGGCGGGCATCGACCATCCGGTCCACGGACTCATCGGCGGCGCCCCCCCGCCGATCCCGGTGATCGAAGGCCTGATGCGCATGGGGATCAGGATCACCCAGATCTACGGGCTGACCGAGGTCTACGGCCCCGCGGCGGTTTGCGTGGAGCAGCCCGAATGGGAGGAACTCGGCATCGGTGCGCTGGCGGAACGAAAAGGACGGCAAGGCGTCCGCTACACCGCACAGGAAGGCATGGCCGTGCTGCATCCCGAAACCCTTGTGCCGGTGCCGTGGGACGGGAAGACCATCGGCGAAGTCATGTTCCGCGGCAACATGACGATGAAGGGCTACCTGAAGAACTCCGAGGCCACGGCGGAAGCTTTTGCCGGCGGCTGGTTCCACTCGGGTGACCTCGCAGTCGTCTGCCCGGATGGCTATGTACAGATCCGGGACCGTTCCAAGGACGTCATCATTTCGGGCGGAGAGAATATCAACTCACTGGAGGTTGAAGAGGTGCTCTACCGGCACCCTGCGGTGCGCGTGGCAGCCGTCGTCGCCCAGCCGGACGAGCGTTGGGGGGAGACGCCATGCGCCTTTGTCGAAGTCGTCGATGGCGCTAGGATCGGCGAGCGCGAACTGATCGAACATTGCCGCGCCCACTTGGCGCACTTCAAGGCGCCGAAGAAGGTGGTCATCGGCCACCTTCCCAGGACGTCGACCGGCAAGATCCAGAAGTTCCTCCTCAGGCAACGAGCAAGCTCCGGCGCCCCCTGGCCCGGCCACGTACAGGCGTGAGTTCCCCCGTGAATGTGTTTCGGTGGCCGGCCGAGCCTGCTCTCCACATTCGGGATATCCGAGAGCGCCCGGTCGTGGCAGAGCAGAAGACTCGTGTCCGGCATCGCATTGGGAGCGAAGACCGGTTGATCGACCGCCTTGGCGACATCTTGCGCGAGATGCATGACTGGCGCGGTGCTACAGCACGGCAGGCACGGCACCTGTCCAGGCGTCACGGTATCGGCTACGAGGCCGCGCTGCTCTTCCTCTATCGCGCGGAGATGCGTTCAGCGTGCCCGAGGCGCATGGTGATCTGTCTAGCTGCGGCGGTGGAACTTGGCATTGACTTGAGCGGCTTCCCACCTGGATGCAGGATCGAAGAGGCGGAGTTGTCTTCGGAACTTCGGGTCATGTATTGGGCGGCCTTACGGAGGGGCGCAGGGCGGAAATGGAGGCAGTGGCCGGGCGATGGCGCCGGACAAGTATGAGTACAGGGTAATTTCGGATAGTGGTCGGCTGAATCCGCGGTGGTAGGCGGCCGTAGTCATGGCAACCTGTGAAGTTGCTCCGATCCTTTTCTGCCGTTGGCGCGCTGATTGCCGAACGACTGAAATGGCGACCGTCTACCGAAGCAGCATTAGGGCGGATGACCGTTGGACTCGGATAGCCGTCATCGTGTTGAGGAAGATTCGAATGGCGCAGAAGGGTCGGTTGCCGTCCTCCCTCACTCGTTTCAGTGAATAGAGCGCGCTGAAATGAAGACGCCGGTGGAGCACCGGCCTGCTGAATTTGTATGTATTACGATGTATCGATACATACATCGCCAGTGCACATAAGCCCCTTTGCTGGCAAGGCGGCCGGCAAATCATCCGCTTAACTATGCATGGTTAAGGTACAAGTCATGCTGCGGGTAGTTGGCGGCGAAATGCAC
>NZ_JBXAGS010000035.1:0-22563 GCF_058794355.1 Cupriavidus sp. GW823-FHT07B10 | reverse complement strand
TGGCCTATGGCTTCCGTGATGACCACTACTTCTTCTTGAAGATCCGGGCGGCCTTCCCCGGAAATCGGTGAAGAACCGAAAAAATGCAGCGCCAGGCTTTCATGAGTTAGCGCGCCGATGTCGATTGAGTTGAATCCGGCGGTACGGGCGGAGACGGACGCAAATGTCGCGGACAACAGCTTACCTGCAGTCGGCATGGCGCCGAGCGTTCTTGGATTATTCCATTCGAACAACAGCAGGCCAAGAATACCCGTTGCGAGAAGCACCCCTGTAACCGACAAGGTTAGCTTGCTATGCAGGGACCACCGGCGTGGATCGGCAATCTTGTTCCGCAAATCCTGCAGCACGGGGAAACCGATGCCGCCGATGACGATTGCCACCATCACCGGCCCAAGTACCCAGAAATCGGCCGCATAGCGTGTAAGACTGTCTGCGTGGGTTGAGAAGCCGGCGTTGTTGAAGGCCGATATGGAATGAAACAAACCAATCCACGCTGCTTCGTGCCAAGGAAGGGAATAGGTGAGATGCAGCCTCCAGGCTAGCCACACCGCGATGATCGCCTCTAAACTCAATGTCACCACCAGCACCAGCTTCGCCACGCCGGTGACGTCACCCAAACTGATCGTATGGGTTTCAACCCGGGTAATCAACCTAGCACGCAATCGCAGCGAGCGGTTGACCATCAGGCCCAGAAGGGTGGAGGCCGTCATCATCCCAAAGCCGCCAAGCTGGAACAGTGCCATGATCACCGCTTGGCCGAATCCGGACCAGTAAGTTCCCGTGTCGACGATAACTAGGCCAGTCACGCAGACCGCCGAGACTGCGGTAAAGAATGCGGTGAGCCAGGGCGCGCTCCCGCCATCGACGCGTGACCAAGGCAACATCAACAGTACGCTGCCTGCCATGATGGCCAGCAGGAAGCCCATGGCGACGGTCCGGGTCGGATGCAAGGATCGTTTCATGCACAGAATTGTGCTATGAAACGTGTCACAGATCTAACATTTCCACAGACCACCATCTTTGCACCATCTGGGCGCAGGCTTCCTGGCGTCAATGGTCATCGCATTCCATTGCGGACTTCCTGCAACACCTCATCGAAAGTGTCAACGCGGATCATGCCCAGCCGCGGAAACTCCAAGTCGACGATGACATAGAGTGTCACCGTCAGCGAGGCCACGAAAAAAAGCGCATGCAACCAGCTTCGAGGACTGCGGCTGGCCATGCCATAGCCCGCAAACAAGGCCCCAACCCAGCAAAGCGCGAAAAGCATGCCGAAGATGACGACGGGTGGATGTTCCTTTGTTGCGGCGAGTCGGGTCGATGCCGTGTCGAATGCTGCATTGAGGGCTGGTAACAGAAGCATGGTGGCCGCCGTACTAGCGGTTCGCTGGGACTCCGTTACGGATCTTGTCCAGAGGCGTTCACGCAGCACGTCCGAACGTACCAAGGAAGCCTCGACGCGTTTGCGGTTAGGGACGGCTCGATAGGCGTCAAGCCGGGCATCGAGATATTGCCGGAATATCTCCTGCAACTCACTACGTGCTGGTGGCGGTAGCAGATCCAGACGCAGGTAAGCAGTGCCGATATCGTTGGCTTCCTGGACGATCAGCGTACGCCGCATATCAAAGCGGCTTGCCGCCCCGGAAAAGGTGAAGGCGATCAATAGCCCAAGCAGTGCGAATATCGCGCTTGCGACCGCGCTGACGCCCGTTGTCTCCGGTTCGCGACCGGAGGAAACCTGCCATTGCCACACCAGCCGGCCGAGCTCCAGGGCGATCAGGATACTTATGAATATTCCGACCGCCAACACCAGCCCGCCGGCCCAATCGGCACCATAAAGTAGTGATGCCAAAATCGTCTCCGGTGCATTTCCGCGATGCGCGGTTTCAACGTTGAAGACGGTATGGAAAAGCTTCGTCACAGTATGTGCGCTTCCGCACAGGCGTCCGATAGCCGGGTGGAACTGATGCTTGAGCGTCGGCGTTACGGCATAAGCCAACGTCCGTAGATGGCCGGCAAGCGCCCCCTCGCCGGCCAGAGGTTTGTCACACTTCGGTCTGCTCTGCCATCTCAAGCGCGTCGTCGACTTCGATACCGAGGTGGCGAACCGTGCTCTCCAGCTTCGTGTGGCCCAGCAGCAATTGCACTGCGCGAAGGTTCTTGGTTCTACGGTAGATGAGCGACGCCTTGGTCCGCCCCATGGTGTGGGTGCCGTACGCCGTGTCGTCTAAGCCGATGGACTCGATCCAGCGATGTACAAGCCTGGCGTACTGACGTGTGGACAGGTGGGCCGAGGCGTGAATCCGACTCGGAAACAGAGCATCCGACGAGCGCAATCCGTGATGGGCGATCCATGCCTCAAGACTTGAGCGGGTCTGCTCCGTAATCTCGAACTGAACCGGTCTATGCGTCTTTTGCTGGATCACCATCGCGCGGATACTAACGCGGGTGCCCTGACAAACGTCTCGTACGCATAGCCTTGTGAGATCACACGCTCGAAGCTTGCTATCGATCGCAAGATTGAACAGTGCGAGCTCACGAAGATTCGACGACATCTGTAGCCTTGTACGAATCGCCCAGATCTCGCAGAGCTTCAGCGGCGGCTTTTGTCCGGTGACCTTACCCTTATTCAATGGCGCACGCGGGGTCACGGGTGAATTCGACGTCTCCATGATCATCTCCTTTCGAACGAAGGTAGAATCAGTTTGCGCGCGCTGCAGATCTTCGCTGATGTCTCCGTCAGTCGGGCTGCAACGCGTGCCTCGAAAACTGTGCCGCAGACGGTCGCCGACCGACCCTTCTCCGACCCCCAAACATGGCTGTTGAATGTCCGTTGAAGGCATGAGATGCGACATCTGCGCAGTTCAGTGCTGTCGACTGATCGAGCCCATCTCGGATGGTTTCCAGCATCTGACTGAACGTCCGCGTAGGCCACGCTCCAGCCGTGCGAGTGAGGTCACCTACGGCTTTCGCCGGGCGGGAGCCCCGTCAATTTCGAGCCCCTCGCTAGTGCATTGCGAATCTTGGCGCGCGCGGCCACGCTCATTGCCATGTCCAGCAGGAAGTGGCGGCCGTCATGCCCCGGTCGAGCCGTTTGCGCCTGCCGCATCGGTGCCGGTCGCGTTCTGGCCGGGTATTACGCCAGTTTATACATTGACATCATCCAGGACGGCTGGTTTGGCGGACACGTAAGCACCAGAATCCCCCCAACCAGTGAGGTGAAATGAAATATCAACTGTTCAACTACGAAGGCCGCGATGGCACGATCAACGTCGGCGTGCACGCGGACAGCCGGCATGTGCAATTCGCCGCAGGCACCGTTGACGGCCTGTTGCAGGACTGGCCCGCCGCGCAGCTACGCATTGCGCGCTTCATTGCGCAACTGCCGCTGGCCGCCGAGACGATGGAGCCCGCACAGATCCGCTTCCTGCCGCCGCTGAGCCAGCCCGGTGTCATCTATGGGGGCAGGGGCGAACTACCGCGACCATGTCGTGGCCATGGCAAAGGCCTTCAATATGGACCTGACGACAGATCCGAAGGCCGATGGCGTATCGCCGTGGCACTTCATCAAGGCCGGCCGGGGGACACTGTCCGCCCACCGCCAGGCGCTGCCTTATCCCTCGCACACGCGAATGCTCGACTGGGAGGCTGAACTTGCGGTGGTGATCGGCAAGGCATGCCGCAACATCTCGCCGGGCGACGCGCTCGACTGTGTAGCGGGATACACCATTGCCAACGACCTGTCGGCACGCGACAACCTGCGTCGCGAGCAGGTCGATGCAAGCTCGCCGTTCCGCTTTGACTGGATCGGCTACAAGTGCTTTGAAGGCTCCTGTCCCCTCGGTCCTTACCTGACTCCCGCGGCTTTCGTGGCGTCCCCTGAAGCGCTGGATATCAAGCTTTGGGTCAATGACGAACTCAAGCAGAACTCGAATACGTCCAATCACCTTTACACGGTTGCCGAGCAGATCGCCTACTTGAGCGAGCGGCTCACGTTGTATCCGGGCGATGTGCTGCTCACCGGGACGCCTGCCGGCGTTGGCATGGAATCGGGAGTCTTCCTGAAGCGCGGCGACAGTATCCGCGTCTGGATTGATGGACTGGGCGAACTGGAGACATCGTTGCAGTAGGGCAATACCACGGGCGGCGTTCGCCGCCTGACATGGGGAGCCGTTCAGGCTCGCGTCCGCACGGGCACCACATAGAGTGCCTGACGGGCAATGACAATTCGACGGAGGAGACATGAAACAGAAATGCGTGGCAATCGCCGCCGCGCTGGCGCTGCTCGCGCCGGCGCTGGCCAGTGCTGAAGTGAAGGTCGGCATTCTTGCCACCCTTTCGGGGCCGTCGGCCGATGTCGGGCGCGACCAATACATGGCTTTCTGCTTGCCGTTGAGCAAGGCGGCGGCAAGCTCGGCGGACAGCCGGTCCGCCTGATCAAGGAAGATGACCAGGCGCGCCCGGACGCAGGGCTTGCGGGGGTGCGGCGACTTCTCGAACTTGAGCGCGTCGCCACGCCGTATTTCGCCACCTGGACCGTCGGCATCGTGTTCGCGATGATCGCCGCATTCATGCCGCTCAATGTGCTGGCCGAGTTGATCAATATCGGCACGCTCTCCGCCTTCACGCTGATCTCGATCGCGGTGCTGGTGCTGCGCCGGACCCGTCCGGAGCTGCCGAGAGCTTTCCGCTGTCCCGGCGTGCCGGTGGTTCCGCTGCTATCGGTGGGCTTCTGCCTGTTTCTGATGGCGCACCTTCAAGCGCTGACCTGGATCGCTTTCCTCATTTGGCTGGGGATCGGCCTGTCGATCTACTTCCTGTACGCGCGCCGCAACGCGGTGCTGCACGGTGGCCAGGTAGCACGCGGTGCCAGCCGTAAGAGTCCCGAGACACGGTAAGCGGATGTGGAGGCCGACCTTGGGGTAAGCGAAAACCCTAGCCCCGCCCGCACCGAGAAACTGGGTAAGATGCCAACCCGGCGCCGGCGCGACAAGATCGCCCGCAGCCGAACGGGATTGGGGCTCCAGGCCCCATCAACGCCGCACCGCACTGCAACCCAGGCGGTGTGTCAAGGAAGGCAGAGCTACAGCTTTGCATTCCCCACGTCATGGAGAAGAAGTTGAACGACCGTACCCACGCGGCGGCCGCTGTCCGCCTTTTCGGCACCGGCGAAGGCCTGTCCCACGAGCGCGTAACGCTCGCCACCGATCCGGAATCCGGCCTGCAGGCCATCGTCGCCATCTACAACACCAGACTGGGCCCCGCATTCGGCGGCTGCCGGTACTGGGCCTATCCCGCCGAAGCCGACGCGCTGTCCGATGCGCTGCGCCTGTCACAGGGCATGGCCTACAAGAACGCCCTCGCCGGGCTGCCGTTCGGTGGCGGCAAGGCGGTGATCCTGCGTTCCCCGGCGCAGACCGACCGCAAGCAACTCTTCCGCGCCTTCGGCCGCATGATCGAGTCGCTGCAAGGCAGCTATATTACGGCCGAGGATGTCGGCACGACGGTGGACGACATGCGTGCCGTTCAGGCCGAGACCCGCTACGTCAGCGGCATGCCGCGCGACGGCGGCTTCGGCGGCAATCCCTCGCCGTGGACGGCATACGGCGTGTTCGTCGGCATCGAGGCGGCGGCGCTGTATCGCCTGGACCGCAAGTCGCTCGCCGGCTTGTCCGTGGCCGTCCAGGGACTGGGTTCGGTGGGCTGGGAGCTTTGCCGCCGTCTCCATGAAGCGGGCGCCACCCTGACCGTGGCCGATATCGACGCCGGCCGCACGACGCAGGCGCAACAGCAGTTTGGCGCCCGCGTCGTATCGCCGGAAGCCATCACGGCCGTCGACGCCGATGTATTCGCGCCTTGCGCGCTGGGTGCCGTCATCACCCCGCCCGTGGCCGAAAGCTGCCGCTTCCGGGCCATCGCCGGCGGGGCAAACAATCAACTCGCTTCGCTCGCCGAAGGTGACATCCTGCACCAGCGCGGGATCTTCTATGCGCCCGACTTCCTCATCAATGCCGGCGGCATCGTGAGTTGCGCCCGGGAATACCTCGGCGGTGTCGACGACTCGGACCTGCGCGACGAAGTGGCAGGCATCCGCGAACGGGTGCTCAGGCTGGCGCAACGCGTGGAGTCGACCGGCCAGGCGCCGGCGCGCGCGGCGGTGACATGGGCGCACGAGGTGTTGTCGCGTGGCATCGGGCCGAACTGAGCGTCGCGTCGACCAGGAGGAAGCCGATGAACGAATTCCCGAAGCCCCACAGTTCGACCAGCGCCAGCGCTGGTTGATGTGCTGGCTGGGGAATACGCACGGGCGCGAGCGGAGACGGCGCGGCTGATTTAGGCAGCTACCAACGCATAGCCGCCATTGGCCTCGTGAACGCGGCTTCTTAGGTGAACCGAAGCCTTACCTGAGGCCTTCGGTATCCAGGGACTTGCGCACGGCCGGCCGCTCCCGCATACGGAGATACCAGGTCCTGAGGTTCTCCAGGCCGTCGAAGTGGATGTCGGTCTTGTAGACCGACTCAAGCCATTCGGCTTGGCCCCATTGGGTTAGGGAATAAAGGTAGGCGTCGGCGACAGTGTAGGTGTCACCCATCAGATAGTCGCGGCCGGCGAGTTTCTCGTTAAGCCAGGCGTAACGCCTTTCCAACTTCGGCTTCGCAGTCTCGACGCCGTACTTGCCCGCCAGCCTCGCATAGAGCAGCGGAATGAAGCCCTTATGGATCTCGGAAGTCAGGAAGCTCAACCACTCCTGCAGACGATAGCGGTCGATGGTCCCGTTCGCCGGGGCCAAGTTCGACTCGGGTTTCATATCTGCCAGATACTGAACAATGGCCGGCCCCTCGCACAGCCGCGTGCCGTCGTCGAGTTCAAGGAGTGGGACGTAGCCAAAAGGACTGAGTTCGAAAAAATCGCGACCGTCTTCAGTTTCGTGAGTTTTGTAGTCCACCTTCGCGAGGGTTACGTCCAGCCCCAATTCATTGAACACGATGTGGGGCGACAGCGAGCAAGCACCCGGAATGTAGTACAGCTTCATTTCATATCCCTAAAGGTCATCGCAAAGCGGCGTGCCTTGCTGATGGATCGAATGATGCTGAAGATGGTATAGAAAGGGAAGAAGGCACTAAAATGTGGTGTAGGTACATTTTTTATACCTATGACTGAGAGGCTCCATGAAGACGGCTGTGTCGGGATGTTCGGTAGAGGAAGCAATGCGCCTGCTGGGCGGCCGGTGGCGGCTGCTGATCGCCTCGTACTTACTCGAAGGGCCGAAGCGTTTCAACGAACTGCGAAGAGAGATGCCAGACATTTCGCAGCGCATGCTCACCCTGGACCTGAAAGCACTTCAGGAAGTCGGCCTGGTGAAGAGAACAGCGTTTCCGACTGTTCCTGTTACGGTGCAGTACGAACTGACAGAGGATGGCGAGCGCCTTGCGCCTGTTGTGGAGGTGATGCGGGAGTTTGGGCTTTGGGTGAAGAGCCGGCCAAGGCCACCGCAGGCGCCAGAACCATATCCATTAGCCCACGAAAATCCGGCCGGCGGCGTCGTGCAATAGCAGAAGCGTCGTCATGGACGTGGCCATCAAGACAGGTTCTCATAAAAGGGGGCTTTGCCGACTACGCCGCCCCTGTGTGGCAGTGAGTGCCGCGGCGCCGCCACGCGCTGAGGCAGCCCGCCATTGGCGCGGCTTTCAGCAGCGCATGCCGGTCAATGCCCTTCCTCGATATTGAGGATTTTCCCCAGGCCCAGGAAATAGTTTGCAAAGGCAAGCACGCTAGCCGTCACGGCTATATAGACAACTGACAGCGCGGCCAGCGTCGGATCGGCAAACTCCCGCACATAGTTGTACATGGAAACGGGCAGCGTCTGCGTGTCTTGCGTCGTGACGAAAAGCGATGCGGTGAATTCACTGAACGACATGATTGCCGCAAACAACCAGCCGCCAAACAGCCCCGGCGCGAGCAGTGGAATCGTAATCGTGAAAAGCACCTTCAGCGGCGACGCACCGAGGCTTGCTGCCGCCTGTTCCAGCCTTGCGTCCAGGTTTTCCATGGAAACATAGACGCTCTTCAGCACGAACGGCAGCACCAGCATCACGTGACACAGGATGACGACGCCATATGAGCGGTGTATGGAGGCCTGTGATACCAGGATGAGCAGGCCCAGCCCCAGCGTGAAGTGCGGCACCACGAGCGGGGAATGCAGGATGGCCAGCAGCGTCTGCTTGCCGGGGAATTCCAGCCGTTTGACGGCGATCGACAGGCAGGTCCCGATCACCAGCGCAATCAACGAGGACCATCCGGTGATGACCAGGCTGGCGCGGAATCCATCTCGAAAATCCGGATAACTGAAGACGCGTGCAAACCATGTCAGCGAATAGGATTCAGGCGGGAAAGTGATGATCGCCTTTTCGTTGAAGGCGGCGATCGTCACCACCACGACCGGCAGCAGCACGAATGCAAGCAGGATGGCGACGAGCAGCGGGCCCGCGACACGCAGCGGCAAAGGCAAAGCGCTTTTGATTCTCATTTCTTAGTGTCCTCCAACGACTTTCAGTCGCTTGGTGAACAGCCCCAGGGAAAAGAGCGCTGCGGCCGTCAGCAGCAAGCCCATCACACTCAGGCTGGCCGCCAGCGGGAAGTTCATGGAAGCGAAGCCAAGCTGGTACACCAGTGTCGAAACCGTCGGCACGCGGCCTCCGCCTATCATCTGAGGCGTCGCAAAGGCGCTGAAGGTCCAGGCGAACGCAGTTGTGATGCCAGCCAGAATACCCGGCATCGAAAGCGGCAGCGTGACCGTGAGGAAGGTCCTGACCGGGCCGGCACCCAGGCTCTGGGCGGCTTTTTCGTAGTCGCGGTCGATATGCGAAATTGCCGTGGCAAGCATCAGGACCACGACGGGAATCGTCACGTGCACCAGCGCGACCAGCACGCCCAGGTGTGTGAACATGAGTTCCAGTGGCCAGTCGATCAGGCCGAGCTTTCGCAGCGCGCCATTGATGAAGCCATTGCTGCCCAGGACGGCGATCCAGGAGTAGGTCCGCACGATTTCCCCCAGAAACAGGGGCGTGATGGACACCACGAGGATGAAGGACTTGAGCGCCCGGCTCCTGACGCGCACCAGGGCATAGGCCAGCGGGTACGCAACCAGCAGCGAAAACACGGTCGTCTCCACGCTCAGCCACAAGGTGTTGGAGAACGCGTCGAGATAAATCGACTTGGTCAGGTCGCTGAAGTTGGCGAACGTGAATCCGCCGACATCCAGGGAGCCGGGCACATACGCCCGGAAGCTGAACTGCAGGACCGCAATCAACGATACTGCGATGCACAGCGCGACAAGTACTGCCGGGGAGACCAACCAGGCTCGTGAATCGGGGCGCATTCTTAAACCTTATTCCAGATGCTCAATCGGCGAGGGAGGATCGGCGCGGTGCATGGCCGCGGCGACCCTCCCTCCACACTCTTGCTAGCGGGCTCAGTTCATGACGTTTTCAGTGAACCACTTGCGCCATTCCGCAGTCTTCTCGGCGCGCAGCTTGTGGTCCACGAGGATGGCCTTGTCCCACTGCTCCTTCGTCGTGAACACGCCGGGCAGCTTGGCGTCTTCAGGCGAAACCCTGGCGTCGTCGACGACGGGGCTGGCCTTCTTCAAGGCCACGATCTTCGACTGGACTTCCGGGGACAAGGCGATGTTCATGAACTTGTAAGCCAGATCGGCCTTGGTGGAGCCCTTCGTGATGGCCATGGTATCGATGCCGAGCACAGCGCCTTCCTTGGGCGTGACCAACTTGACGGGAACACCCTGGCTGATCATGTGATAGGCGTTGATCGACAGGATGACCTGCACGGGCGTTTCGCCGGTGGCGATCAGCTGCTGCGCATTGGCGTCATTGGTATAGAACGCCTTGAAGTTGGGCTTGAGCGCCTTGAGCTTGTCCTGCCCCTTTTCCCAGCTTTGCGCATCGCCACCCGACAGCATGGCGGAAACCGCGACCACATGGCTCGGATCGAAGTCAGGCACGCCAATCTTGCCTTTCAGGGCCGGGCTCCACAGGTCGTTCCAGCTCTCGAACTTGACGCTGGGCGGCACCAGGTCGGCGCGATAACCGATGGTATAGACATAGGCCCAGCTGCCGATGTGATACGGGCTGATCCTGGCGCGCTCGACAAGATGCTTGTAATTCGGAATCTTGCTCGTATCCAGCTTTTCAAAGAGATTGCCGTTGGCGTAGAGCCAGCCGACGTGGGAAGTCGTGAAGGTAACGTCGCTCTCGGGCTTGGAGGCAAGCTTCGCCTTGTTCAGGCGGTCGATGGTGCCGCCCGTGATGTACTTGACCGGTACGCCGGTTTGCCGCGTGAATTCCTTGCCGATGCTTTCATCGATGAGGTCGCGGAAACTGCCGCCCCAGGTGCTCACCACCAAGGCTTCCTGGGCCCATGCCGCCGTACTGCCAAGCGTGGCGGAGAGCGCGCAAAGTGCCAAAAGCTTGCGAATCGTCATTTACTAACCCCCAATCGAAAAGATAAACATCTGATAGAACTGGAAATACGCTTGAACGTGCCACCGGGAAATGCAATCACAAGCAGCGACGCGTTGCTGACGCAACGACGTTGACGCAATGACTTCGAATTACGGAGCCTATGATGTGAAAGTCGTACCAGGCGGCCAAGTCGGCTTTTTCGTAGGGGTGCCTCACATTTCCCGATGGGGTTGTGGATGGTTCCGCCGTCTGGAGCAGGTTAGCGGTCGTGTGAGGTTCGGTGGTATTCGGAAATTCCTAAACGGCCGGCAGGAAAATACAAATGGCGCCGCCAGCGGCTGCACATGACCATGCAGTCGGGTGCATCGCCCCCAATCTCCCGCCACCTGCCGAATCGATCCGAATCGACCATGAAGCATACCCGCATCCGCACCTTCAACACCAAAGTCACCTACCCGGAACAGAATCTGGACAACGACCTTTGCCAGGCCGTTGTCGCGCGAGGCCGTACCGTTTTTCTGCGAGGGCAGATCGGCCAGAACCTCGACACCTCGGAGAGCGTGTGCATCGGGGACGTCGCCGGACAGGCGGAGCAGGCCATGGCCAATATCGCGATGCTGCTCGAGGAAGCCGGCGGCGAGCTCGAGGACATCTGCAAGATCACGATCTACATCATCGACCCTCGCTACCGCGAGGCGGTGTATCGCGTCGTGGGCCGCTGGCTGAAGGGTGTCTTCCCGGTCTCGACCGGCATCGTCGTATCGGCCCTGGCCCGCCCCGAGTGGCTGGTAGAGATCGACGCCACCGCTGTCATCCCCGACTGAGCTGCCATGACCTTTTCCATCATTGCACGGTGCCCCGCCAGCGGCCAGTTCGGCGCCGCCGTGGCGTCCTCGTCACCGGCGGTTGCCTCGCGCTGCATCCGCGGCCGCAAAGGGGTCGGCGCAGCCGCGAGCCAGAACATTACCGACCCGGATCTGGGGCCCCTCGCCCTGGACCTGATGGCCAGCGGCCTGACGCCGGAACGCGCCCTCGCGGAACTGCAGAAGCGCCCCCATATCGAGTATCGCCAGCTCATGGCCATCGACGCGCACAACCCGCCAGTGGTGTTCACGGGTGCCAGGGCGCTCGGCACCCTGGCAAGCGTGGTCGGCACCCATGCCGCATGCGCGGGCAACATGCTGGCGACGCGTGAAGTGCCCCAGGCCATGCTGTCGGCCTTCGAGCAGACCGAAGGCGCGCTCGCGGAACGGCTGATGCAGGCCATGCTCGCCGGCCAGGCCGCCGGCGGCGAGGAAGGTCCGGTGCACTCGGCAGGCCTGCTGGTGTACGATGCGCAAAACTGGCCTGTCGTGGATCTGCGCCTGGACTGGGTAGAAAACGACCCGGTCGAGGCCCTCCATGCCGCCTGGCAGGTTTACGCGCCGCAACTGAAGGACTATGTCAAGCGAGCGCTCGATCCCCGCGCGGCGCCCAGCTTTGGCGTTCCCGGAAACCTGTGACCAGTCCGACGCATCGAATGAAGCGTGACAGCGCCGGTCAGGCAGCCGGCACTCGAAAGGGCAAACCTTCTCCAGTACACTGGATCGTTCCCCTTTTCCTGATCTCGACATGCTCAATCGCATTTCCCTGCGCCAGATGGAGTATTTCGTCGCAACGGCGAAGCATGGCAGCATTGCCGCTGCGTCGACGCAAATCCATATCTCCTCTCCCTCGATCTCCGCAGCGATCGCCCATATCGAGGCCGAACTGGGCGTGCAGCTGTTCGTGCGCCATTCTTCCAAGGGCATTGGCCTGACCACCATCGGCAAGCTGGTCCTGCATCACTGCGAAGATATGCTCGGACGGTCGTCCCGACTCTATGAAATCGCCTCCGATTCGAGCGACGTCATCCAGGGCACCTTGCGGGTGGGAAGCTTCCAGTCGCTCACGGCAATGATTGCGCCCGAGGTCATCTTCGGCTTTTCGCGCGCGTTCAAGAAAATCGAGCTGCAGATGGTCGAAGGCGATCAGGAAGTCTTGATGAACAAGCTCCATGCGCTTGAGATCGACGTGGCGATCACCTACGACCTGCACCTTGAGGACGACATCCAGTTCGAGAGCCTGGCGACGATGCCGCCCTATGTCCTGGTGAGCGAGGTCCATCCGCTGGCGCAGCAGAAAGTCGTCTCCTTCGAAGAGCTGGCGCCCGAACCCTACGTCCTGCTCGATATGCCGATGAGCCGGGACTATTTCACCTCCCTGTTTGAAAAGGCCGGCGTGACGCCGAACATCGCGGCGCGTTCGCAGTCCACGGAAGTGGTCCGGTCCATGGTCGCCAACGGCATTGGCTACGCACTCTTCAATGTGCGCCCCAAATCCGATCAGTCGCTCGATGGAAAGCGCATGGTGCGGGTCCGCCTTGCCGGTACCCATCGGCCCATGCTGCTCGGCCTGGCGACTTACAAGCCGATGAAACAGTCAAGATTGACGAGAATCTTCATGGAACGCTGCCGCGCTTATATCTCCGACCAATACATCCCCGGAATGAGCGCTCCAAGTTTCTTCGATCCCCATATAGCAGCGCCGCTGAAATCGGCGTCCTGAAGCGCCAGCCGCATCGGTCATGCCGTGTTTCGGCAATGCCCCCTCAAGAAGGGCCAGAGATGGAAAATCAAGCCTCCTCCGCAAGCGTCTCTCTCCTGGAAACGCTCGTTTCTTTCGCATCGGTTTCCCTGACGCCAAACATCGCGCTCATCCACAAGGTCCAGGACATCCTGGCGGAAGCCGGCATCGAATCGATGCTCGCGCCCGACCCGCAAGACCACAGCCGCTCCAATCTGTTTGCGACGGTCGGTCCGGTGGGCGTTCCGGGCGTCCTGCTCTCCGGCCATACCGATGTGGTGCCGGTGGAAGGCCAGCCCTGGACTTCACCCCCGTTTGAGGCAACGCACCGGGATGGCCGCATCTACGGACGCGGCACAGCCGACATGAAAGGCTTCGTGGCCTGCGCCGTCACCGCCATGGTGGCGGCCGCCCGGCAGCCGCTCCGGCGCCCCTTGCAGCTGGCGCTGTCCTTCGATGAGGAAATCGGCTGCGTAGGTGTGCGCCACCTGCTGCGCCGCCTGGAGCACAGCCTCCCCGCACCCTACCTGTGCATTGTCGGCGAGCCGACGCTGATGCGGATCGGCACCGGTCACAAGGGCAAGGCTGCCTACCGGGCGGTCTGCTGCGGCCAGGCCGGCCACTCAGGCCTGGCGCCCAGGTTCTTCAACGCCATCCACATGGCCAGCGACCTCGTCGCATCCCTGCGGGACGTGCAGCGTGAACTGGCGCAAAGCGGCCCGCGCGAGGAGGGCTACGGCGTGCCCTACAGCACGGTCCACGCCGGCGTCATCCACGGCGGCCGCGCCTTGAACATCGTGCCCAGCGAATGCGAAGTCAGCTTCGAGATTCGCAACGTCTCGGAAGATAAACCCGAGCAGATCCTGAAGCGCGTCCTGGAACGCCTGGCCGAGCGCGTCAAAAAAGAGGCGCTGGATCCTGCGGCGCCGTTGCCAGACATCCAGATGACGAACAGCTATCCCAGCCTGAACACCCGCGAGGATTCGCCTGCTGTCGGCCTGCTCGCCTCGCTGCTCCCCGCGGGCACCCCATGCGCCAGGGTGGACTATGGCAGCGAGGGTGGATTGTTCCAGCAGAGCTGGAATCAAACGCCAGTGCTGATCTGCGGGCCCGGGAGCATTGAAGTCGCACACAAGGCCGACGAGTATGTGGAGCTGGCGCAGATCGAAGCCTGCGACCGCATGCTGGCCGGCCTCGTCGAATTTCTCTGTCGATAAGCCTGGCATTCTGGCCAGCTTTGGCCCGGACGCCTCACGGACGCTGTCAAAATGAAGTCAGCAGGATGCTGCGATCGACCGACTGGATATCCGTCTTGCCGCAAAACGCCATGGAGAGATCGAGCTCGTTCTGAATGATGCTCAAGGCCGTGGTCACGCCTAGCTCGCCGAGGGCGCCCAGGCCATACATCATGGCGCGGCCGATATACGTGCCACGCGCCCCGAGCGCGATGGCCTTGAGCACATCCTGGCCCGAGCGGATGCCGCCATCCATATGGACTTCCACCCGATCCCCGACGGCTTCCACGATGCGCGGCAATGTGGAGATCGATGACGCGGCACCGTCCAGCTGGCGCCCGCCATGGTTCGACACAATGATGGCATCGGCGCCGCTTGCCAGCGCCAGCTGCGCATCCTCGGGGTCCTGGATGCCCTTGACGATCAGCTTCCCATCCCACCGCTTCTTGATCCATTCAATATCGTGCCAGGACAGACGCGGATCGAACTGCTCCTGAGTCCACTCCACCAGCGACCCGATATTGTCGACGCCCCTGGCATGCCCGACGATATTGCCGAACTGACGATGTCTGGTACCCAGCATGCCCATGCACCAGCGCGGCTTGCTCGCCATGTTCACAAGGTTGCGCAGGGTCGGCTTGGGCGGCGTGGACAGACCGTTCTTCTTGTCCTTGTGCCGCTGGCCGAAGACCTGCAGGTCCATCGTGACCACCAGCGCCGAACAATTGGCATTCCTGGCACGGTCGATCAGGCTTTCGACAAAGGTCCGGTCGCGCAGCACATACAGCTGGAACCAGAACGGATGGCGCCCGGTCGCTTCCGCCACCGCCTCGATCGGGCAGATGCTCATGGTGGACAAGGTGAACGGGATGCCGTGCCGCTTCGCCGCGCGCGCGGCCAGGATTTCTCCATCGGCGTGCTGCATGCCGGTCAACCCGGTGGGCGCGATCGCCACCGGCATGCTGACCGGCTGGCCCACCATGGTGCTGGCGGTGCTGCGCTCGGTAATGTCCACCGCCACGCGCTGGCGGAATTCGATACGCTGAAAATCCGCCTCGTTGGCACGGTAGGTATATTCGGTCCACGAACCGCCGTCGACATAGTCATAGAACATGCGCGGCACGCGCTTTTTCGCCAGCCTGCGCAGGTCTTCAATGCACGTCATCTCGGCCATGGGAACTCCCTTGAAAAAAACAAAAGCTGCCGGATCGCCCGATCCGGCAGCTCGTGCGTGCAACCTCGTTACCAATGACAGGTCACCGTGCAGCCTCAGGAACAGGCTCAAGACCGCTCATACGTCATATATCCGTTCTGGAGCACGATATGGTCAGCGATGTATTTCGCATCGTGCCAGACGCCATAGATGAAGGACGACGCCCGGTTGACCAGATTCGGCAGGCCCAGGAAATAGATGCCGCTTTCCGCGGAGATGCCGCGCTTGTGGAACGGATCGCCCTTCTCGTCGAAGGCATTCTTCACGTTCAGCCAGTTGAAATCAAACTTGAAACCGGTCGCCCAGAGGATCGTGGTGATGCCGGCTTCAGCCAGGTCGAGGTTGAGGATCGGGTGCTTGAGGCACTCCGGGTCCGGCAGCAGCTCCCAGGCGTCAGGTTCCGGCGGAAACGGCAGGCCATTCTCTTCGATATAGGCATCCGCTTCGCGCAGCACGTCGAAGTAGGCGCGGTCGCCTTCGGCGATGTTCTCGGGCAGGCCTGGCTCGAATGTCATGACGCCATCCTTGTAGGATTGGGTCAGGCCGACCAGGTTGATGCCCGCGTGCGCCAGGCGCCGGAAATCGACGGTCTTGCCGCCTTCATAGCCGCTCACGGCGAAAGCGACGTGCGCCTTCTTGGGCCGGATCCTCACTTCATCCCACAGGCCGAGGGCGCCCAGCCACCAGCAGTAGTCACGGCCACGGTACGCGCGCGGCGGGCGGTAATGCTCGCCGACCGAGAGATAAACCGTCTTGCCGGCCTGGCGCAGCTCTTCGGCGATCTGTGAGCCGGAAGCGCCCGCGCCCACCACGAGCACCCCGCCTTCCGCCAACTGGCCCGGATTCTTGTAGGCCGAGGAATGCAGCTGCCGGATTTTTTCGCTCTCAGGCACGATCTTCGGATAGGCTGGCTTCTGGAACGGGCCGGTTGCGGCAACCACGTTGTCTGCCTCGATGATTCCGTCGGAAGTCGTCACCCTGAATCCGGGACGCCCTTGATGCCGTTCCACCCGCCTGACTTCCACGCCGGTACGGACCGGCGCCTTCAGCATGGCGGCATAGCTCTCGAAATACTGCGCCATGCGCTCTTTCGACGGAAAGGTCTCCGGCGAGATGCCCTCGAATTTCATCCCGGGAAAACGGTCATGCCAGGCCGGTCCATTCGCGACCAGAGAATCCCAACGTTCCGAGCGCCAGCGTTCTGCGATTCGGCTGCGTTCCAGCACGACATGCTGCACACCCATGTGCGCGAGATGCTCGCTCATCGCGATGCCCGCCTGGCCAGCACCGACCACCACGGTGTTGATTTTTTCCACTGACATTTGAATTTCCTAAGAATGATCGCCCCGGTCAGTCGCCCCGGCACGGAAGCTTCGACGGCAAGGCGTACTGGCGCCCTGGAGACATCGCTCATCGACGTTGGCCAGTTTGATGAAGCCGACCTCGTTTGAAAATCACGTTTTTCAAACTCAGCACTTAGGAAAAAGTAAAGCGCGGGCCGAAGGGTTCGGCACTGCCCCCCGCACCCGCGCACCACAAGGCGTTCCCGGCCATCGCATCCGCGCCGCCTGCGCCTGAAAACGGGCATTTCGTTTTTTCCGAGGGACCGCATCAGTTTCGGCAAAGTCCCGATACTGGCTGTTTGACTTATCCTGCTTGCCAGTACCAGCTCGGCCTCGATGTCATTGGGCCCAAGCCTGGAGCACGGCATACTCCTCAATCTCTGTACACCTATGAACGTAGCCAACTCCGAGCCTGCCGCACAGCAACCCCACGCACAGCCCGATACCGCAGTCAGCCTGGAACGGGTGGTCAAGAAGTATCACGACCACACCGTGCTGCACGAGCTCTCGCTGAAGATACGACGCGGGGAATTCCTCACCCTGCTGGGCCCGTCCGGCTGCGGCAAGACGACGCTCCTCAACCTCATCGCCGGCTTTGCGGAAGCCGACACCGGCGAGATTTTCATCGATGGCCAGCCGGTGACCTGCGAGCCGCCGCACAAGCGGCAGATCGGCATCGTCTTCCAGAACTACGCGCTCTTTCCCCACATGACCGTCGAGCGCAATATCGGCTATGGCCTGCGCATGCGGGGCGTGGGCAAGGACGAAATCGCACAGCGCGTGAAGCAGGTGATGGACCTGGTGAAGCTGGACGGCCTCGGGCACCGCAAGCCGCGCGAACTCTCGGGCGGCCAGCAGCAGCGCGTGGCGCTGGCGCGGGCGCTGGTGATCCAGCCCAAGGTACTGCTGCTGGACGAGCCCTTCTCGGCGCTGGACAAGAACCTGCGCGGCTCCATGCAGGTAGAGATCCGGGAAATCCAGCGCCGCTTGCGCCTGACCACAGTATTCGTCACCCACGACCAGGGCGAGGCGCTGGCCATGTCCGACCGGATCGCAGTGATGTCGAACGGCATCATTCGGCAGATCGCATCGCCGGCCGATCTGTATCAGAACCCGCAAGACCCGTTCGTGGCGTCCTTCCTGGGCGACGTGAACATCCTGCCGGCTCATTATCACGGCCAGACGGCAACGGATGTGCAACTGCGCCTGGGCTCGGGGCTCATCAGCTTCCCGCATGCCCGCCTGGCCGACGCATCGCACGATGGGGAAAGGCTGGACGTGTACGTGCGCCCGGAGCACATCAAGCTTGAGCATCTGCATGCCGAATCGGTGTTGAGTGGCACGGTGATCAATCACGTCTACCAGGGCGATCACATCAATACGTTCATAGACGTGGACATTCCGATGACGGCCCGTCAGGTCGTCACGGTGCGCAGTGCGGGCCTGGGCGCCATGCAGCAATGGCCCATCGGCTCGGTCGCGGGACTTGCGCTGCCCGATGAGGGCGTCAGCATTTTCAGTCCGCAGAAGCGGACGTAAGAACAGATGCAAGAGCGCAACGCGAAGGCGTAACACAACGCGTCAGACAACGCAGCCTGAGAGAACACACCCATGACCAGTCTTCCTCGCTCCATGCGAGCCATCATCGCCCGTGAACCCGGCGACGCCGGTGTGCTAACGCTGGCCGAGCGCCCCATGCCCGAGCCCGGTGCTGGCGAAGTCCTGCTGCGCGTGCTTGCCGCCGGCGTCAACCGGCCCGACATCATGCAGCGTCAAGGTATCGCGAAGCCCGCGCCCGGAATCACCGACGTGCTCGGCCTGGAAGTCTGCGGCGAAGTGGTGGCCTGCGGCCCCGGTGTGGACAGCCAGCTGATGGGCCAGCGGCTGATGAGCCTGGTGCCCGGCGGCGGCTATGCGCCGTGGTGTACGGCGCCGGTCGATCAGTCCTTCATCGTGCCCGGCACGCTTTCCGATGCCGAGGCAGCCGCCTTGCCCGAGGGGCTGTTCACCGTGTGGCACAACCTGTTCGAGCTGGGCCGCCTGACCATGGGTGAAACCGTCCTGATCCACGGCGCAGCCGGCGGTATCGGCACGCTCGCGATCCGGATGGCGCATGCCGCCGGCGCAACCGTCATCGCCACGGACAACGACGAAAGCCGTTTTCCGGAACTGCGCGCCATGGGCGCCGATGCGACGATCTGCTGGCCCACCACCGATTTCACCAAGGCCTGCCTGGACTACACCGATGGGCGCGGGGTCGATGTGGTCATCGATATCGTCGGCGGCGACTATGTCCGCCGCAATCTTGCCGCCATGGCCTTCGGCGGCCGCCATGTCAGCCTGTCCTTCATGCAGGGTTCGGCGGTCAATGTCGAACTGCTGACGCTGATGCAGCGCCAGGTGAGCCTGCACTCGTCCACCATGCGCCCCCAGAGCCATTACGAAAAGACCCGGATGGCCCAGAGCCTTGTCCGCCATGTCATCCCGCTGCTGAAAAACGGACGGGTCAAGCCGCGCATCCACGCCACCTTCCCGCTCGCGGAGGCGGTCGCGTCCCACCAGATGCTGGAAAGCGGCAAGGTCTTCGGCAAGCTGGTCCTGATCCCCTAGAGCCTGTCATCCAATCAAGCATGCTGAAACTTCTTTTCGCTCCGACCTCGCCATTCGTGCGCAAGGTCATGGTCTGCGCACACCTGACGGGGCAGGCCGAATCCATCGAACTGCTGGACAGCGCCGCCCATCCGGTGCGGCGCGACCCGCGCATCGCGGCCCACAACCCGCTCGCCAAAGTCCCGACGCTGATCCTCGAAAATGGCCAGGCCATCTATGACAGCCGGGTGATTTGCGAGTACCTGGCCAGCCGGGCAGACGCCGCGGACATCTTTCCCGCCTCCGGCCCCGCGCGGTGGACGGCCCTGACCCGCCAGGCGCTCGGCGATGGCCTGCTCGACGCCGCGCTGCTCGCGCGCTACGAACGGACCGCGCGCCCCGAGGAAGTCCAGTGGCCCACGTGGCGCGAAGCGCTGCTGACGAAAGTCAGCGCCTGCCTCGAGTCAATTGACGCCATCGCACCGGACCTGGTGGAAGAACAGCCCACCATCGGTGAAATCACCATTGGCTGCGCGCTGGGATATCTGGACTTCCGCTTTCCCGAACTCGATTGGCGCGCCCGATACGGCAACGCGGCACGCTGGAATGAGGCTTTCCAAAGCCTGCCCGCCATGCTGGCCACGCGCCCCCACGAAGGTTGAGATACAGAGGTCAGAACATGAGCGAGAGAATCACCATCTGGTTCCTGAACGGCCCCAACGCCAATCTTTATGGCCTGGACGCCAACAAGACCTACGGCAGCGACAGCTTTCCGGTGCTGCAATCCCGATGCGAGCAAAAGGCCGCGTCGCTGAATGCCGACCTGCGCTTTTTGCAGTCGAACTACGAGGGACAGCTGGTCGACTGGATCCAGGAAGCGCGCGGCGTGGCGGACGGCATCATCATCAATGCGGCCGGCCTGACCTACTCGTCGATTCCGATCCTCGATGCCTTGTTGTCTTTCCCCGGCAAGATCATCGAAACCCATATGAGCAACATCTGGAAGCGCGAGCCGTTCCGCCACCACTCCTACATCTCGAAGGTGGCGGATGGCGTGATCGCCGGGCTGGGCGGCGACGGCTACGAATTCGCCATCGAGGCCGTCACGCGGCTGGTGCAGAAGGGCAGAGCAGCGGTTTGATTTCCATGCGCACGCGGAACGGCAGCAGGATGTACTCTCGCTGCCGTCCTTGCCATTATTCTCAAGGCAGTTGCCAAGATGCCAATTTCTGAAGACACCCCCTCGGGCGCGCTGGCTTTCTACAGCGCCTTCGACGATTTCGACACGTGGAAGCGCGCGCTCCAGGCCCAGCTCCCGAACCTGAAAGTCATTCACTCCAGCGAAATCACCCGGCCGGCCGACATTCACTACGCGCTCGCCTGGAAACCGCCGGAAAATTTCTTTGCCGAAATGACGAACCTGCGCCTGATCGTCAATCTGGGGGCGGGGGTTGATTCACTGGTTCAGCGGCAGGATCTTCCCCAAGGCATTCCCATCACGCGGCTCACGGATCCGCAGATGGCGCGCATGATGGCGGGATACGTGCTGTTCTCCGTGCTGCGGCACGCCCGGGACATCCCGTACTTCGAGCAGGCGCAGCGGCGGGGTGAGTGGGCCTACCGTCATCCCCGTTCTCCGGAAGACATCCGCGTGGCGGTACTGGGGCTCGGTCAGCTGGGCGCGAAAGCGGCCCACGAACTGCAGCGCCAGGGGTTCAAGGTGATCGGCTGGTCGCGCAGCCCGGCGCAGATCGAAGGCGTGGAATGCTTTGCCGGACTGAAAACGCTCGACACCGTGCTCGGACAGGCGGACATTGTCGTCGTGATGCTGCCGCTCACGCCGCAGACGGCTGGCATCCTGGATCGGGCGCGACTCGAGCGGCTGCCGCGAGGCGCGGCCTTCATCAACGTTGCGCGGGGCGCACTGGTCGATCAGGCGGCGCTTACGGACCTGCTCCAAAGCGGCCACATCGGCGGGGCAACCCTGGACGTTTTCGAGCGCGAACCTTTGCCTGCCGGGGATCCGCTGTGGAGCATGCCTAATGTGCTGATCACACCCCACCTGGCTTCGGTGGCGATTCCGTCGTCTGCGGCGAGGCAGATTGCGGAGAATATTATTCGGGTTTCTGCTGGTGAAGCGCCGGACAACATCATTGATCCAGCACGCGGGTATTGAGGGAAAGGGCTGCGTCCGGCGCAATGCGCCGGACGCGTGGAAGGGACGAGGGACGCGATCAAAATGGAGCGAAGCGGTTCTGGCTAGGGGGCGAAGCAGGGAACTCGGATTGCGAGGCGAATTGTTCCAATCGGCATGCCGCTGTGCCAGGGTGGCCGCAGACAGTACATGTAGTACGGCAAGGCCACGCAACGATGCCAGAATCACAGGTCGACGGAGAACGCCTCCGCGGCACCGGTCGCAAGGAAATGGCTGTGCGCGTCGACGAAGCCGGGAGTCGGGGTTTTTCCTTTGAGATCGACCACCCTGGTGCCCGGCCCAGCCAGTGCCTCGATGTCGCTCCTGCGTCCTACCGCCTGGATGCGGCCATTGCGTACGGCTACCGCTTCCGCGGGGCGGTTGCTGGCGTCCACCGTCAGTACCTTGCCGTTGAGATAAATCGCGTCTGCGTTCGCGGCCGCATTCTCCACGGCAGCGCAGATCGACATCCCTGCGACGCTGCCCGCCGCAAGGGTCAGTGTCAGGGCGCATCTGATGGATGCAAGCTGTGGTTGGGGAGCACCCCTTCATCGGCCGCTCGGAGGCGTCAGTCTCAGGGCGAGCGGCTACCCTGCCGACGGTGGGCTGCTATTGAGTCTTCTTGGCTTTAGCAGTTACGGCTGCGCGAGTCGGTTGCTTCGTCGGCAATGCCGATCCCTGCTTGTACCGTGCATAAATGTCGCGAAGTGCCCGCGTCAGGGCTTGCTGATCGTATAAGTCCACCGTTATCTTGGTCCCTTCGAAGTCAATCGTTGCCTTCTCAACTGCTTGTGCAGCGGGGATGAAGCTAGTGTTGAACTCCTTCATCGCTGGATTTGCCCCCGTGTCCCCGGACACGGTCACACCCTTAGGTTGATAAGGCCATCGCACGTCTGAACTCCCGCGG
>NZ_JBXAGS010000034.1:0-29914 GCF_058794355.1 Cupriavidus sp. GW823-FHT07B10 | reverse complement strand
CCCCCCCCCCCCCCCCCCCCCCCCCCCCCCCCCCCCCCCCCCCCCCCCCCCCCCCCCCCCCCCCCCCCCCCCCCCCGGCCCGGTCACGATGACCGCCATCGCAGCCATCGACATGGCCTTGTGGGATATCAAGGGCAAGCTGGCCGGCATGCCGGTGTACCAGTTGCTGGGCGGCAGAAGCCGGTGGGGGCTGATGGTGTATGGCCATGCCAACGGGCGCGACCACGCCGAGGCCGTGGAGGCCGTGCAGCGTCATGTGGAGCAGGGCTACAAGGCCATCCGCGTGCAGTCCGGCGTGCCTGGCCTGGGCAAGGTGTATGGCGTGGGCAAGGGTGGCGGGCATTATGAACCCGCCGAGAAAGGCCTGCCGTCGGAAGAGCCCTGGGATACTTCGCTCTACCTGCGCCATACGCCTGAACTGTTCCGCAAGGTGCGCGACGCCGTGGGTTTCGGCCCCCACCTGCTGCACGACGCCCACCATCGCCTGACGCCGATCGAGGCCGCGCGGCTCGGCAAGGCGTTAGAGCCCTTCAGCCTGTTCTGGCTGGAAGACGCCACGCCGGCAGAGAACCAGGAGGCGTTCCGGCTGATCCGCCAGCACACCACCACGCCGCTGGCCGTGGGGGAAGTCTTCAACTCGGTCTGGGACTGCAAGACGCTGATCAGCGAGCAACTGGTCGACTACATCCGCGCCACCATCGTGCACGCGGGCGGCATCACCCATGTGCGGCGCATCGCGGATTTTGCGGCCATGTACCAGGTGCGTACTGGGTTCCATGGGGCGACCGACCTGTCGCCGGTGTGCATGGCGGCCGCGGTCAACTTCGGGCTGTGGGCGCCCAACTTCGGCATCCAGGAACTGATGCCGCACAGCGAACTGACTGATGCGGTCTTTCCCCACAACTACCGCTTTGAAGACGGCTACCTGGTCATGGACGAGGTGCCGGGCCTTGGTGTCGATATCGACGAAGCACTGGCCGCAAAGTATCCCTACGAACGTGCCTACCTGCCGGTTGCGCGGCTGGCGGATGGCGCGATGTGGCACTGGTAGCCGGAGTTTCCGATGCTTAGCATTGTTGTCGAAGAACCCAACAGCATGGCCGTATGCGAGCGGCCAATGCCGGAGCCCGCTGCCGGCGAGGTGCGCGTACGCGTGCGCTATGCCGGCATCTGCGGTTCCGACCTGCATATCTTCCGCGGTCACAATCCGTTCGTGGCGTATCCGCGCGTCATCGGCCACGAGTTCGTCGGCACCATCGATGCCGTGGGTGCCGGGGTGGATGCGTCGCGCATCGGCCAGCGCGTGGTGGCGGATCCGGTCATCAGTTGCGGACAATGCCACGCATGCCGGATCGGCCGCCAGAACGTGTGCAGCCGGCTCCAGGTGATCGGGGTGCATCGCGACGGAGGCTTCAGCGAGTACGCCTGCGTGCCGGCCGGCAATGCCTATGTGATTCCGGACGGCATGCCCGAAGCCAGCGCTTCGGTGATCGAGCCGTTTGCCGTGGCTGCCAATGTCACGCACCGCACCGGCGTGCTTGCGCAGGATGTGGCATTGATCTATGGCGCGGGGCCGGTCGGGCTCAACCTGATGCAGGTACTCAAGCGCGTCCATGGCATCCGCGCCTTCATCACGGATCACCTCGACGAGCGCCTGGCGCTAGCGCGGCAATGCGGTGCGGGAGAGGACGAAGTCATCAACACCGCGCGCGAGCCCCTCGAACAGGCGCTGGCGGCGCGAGGCGTGGAAGGCGGTCCGACACTGATCTTCGATGCCGTATGCCATCCGGCCATCCTGGAGGAGGCCGTGCGCATTGCGGCACCGGCCGGGCGTATCGGGGTATTGGGCTTTTCGCCGACGCCATCGGCGATCCCGCAGCAGGAACTCACCAGGAAGGAATTGACGCTGTATGCCTCGCGGCTTAACTGCGCGATGTTCCCGACGGTGATTGACTGGATCGCGAAAGGCCTGGTCAATCCCGGGAAAATTGTCACGCACCACGTCGATTTTCGCGATGTTGCCGGCGCGTTTGCACTGGCCGAGGGCAATCCGGGCAAATGCTGCAAGGTGCTGCTTGACTTTGGCCATGGTGGCTGACATGGCGGATTGCGGGCTCATCGGGATTCCTCACGCAGGTGAGTTGCCGGGCGTACGGCGCAACTTGCATAACCTGGCCCAGCGTTCGGCCGCCAAGCGGCAGGCGGATCGTCGCGAGCTGGAACAGACGTTGGCGCGGCTCACAGGGCGGGGTGTCTGAAGCGTCGACGACCCTTGCGTAATCAGCAGGTGGCGCTTGACGCGCATTCTCTCTTCGTTCACCTTATGTCCCCGGCAGGGCCGGCGTCCCATTGCGGCGCCAGGCTTTGTGCGGCGATCGCGCCAGCGCAGCCCGCGGCCGAACAACAAATGGTGACCAAAGGGAGACCATCGCAATGAGCAAGCTACTGCTCGGACCCGTGCTGTCGTTTCGTGGCCTCGGAACGGATGGCTCATGGAAGGTGACGGCGCTCATCGGCATCGAAGATCAAGCCAGGGTTCCTCCGGTCACCGTGGAGGGCCGCAAGGCCGGCAAGCCGGTGATCCTGCTGCAGCATGCGGGCCACACCTATCTGCGCTACGACTTGTCCTGCAAGCTGCGCAAGAACGAACGGCGGGTACCGTACAGCATCGAAGGTGTCGGGGAAGCGTGGCACTTTACCGTGCCCGGCAAGGGCTACGCGCCGCGCATGGCCTATGTTTCGTGCAACGGATTCTCCGACCCGAGCGGCATGCGCAAGCTGGTCAAGGCTGAGAATGCGGTTTGGGCGGACTTGCTGTGCAACCACGACAAGGACATCCGTCCGGCAGGCTATGAGCTGGACAAGGAGCAGCTCTGGCACGAGGCGCGTACCCATGACCAGGGCAACCAGCGCTTCCATCTGATGCTGATGGGCGGCGACCAGATCTACTTCGATTCGATCTGGGAAGACCTCAAGCTGCTGAAGCGCTGGATCGGGTTGACGCGCGAGGAGCAGCTGCAGTACCCGGTGGACGCTGACCTCGAGAAGGAAATCGAGGACTACTATTTCAAGCACTACAGCGAGCGCTGGCTGCCTCATGCAAGGTCAGGGTGGGGTAGCGCAGACAAGCCGCTCGATGCTGCCCAGGCCATGGCACGGATCCCCACGGTGATGATGTGGGATGACCATGACATCTTCGACGGCTGGGGTTCCTATAGCTCCGAGATGCAGCGCAGTCCGTTGTTCCAGCGGCTGTTCTTCCATGCGCGCCGGGCCTTCTGGGTGTTCCAGATGCAGCATGCTGTCGAGCAGCTTCCCGACCTGGTGCCGCGCACTGACGTCAGGGTCCGGTCTGACGATCCATTGTTCGAACCGGTCAAGTGGTCTCAGGTGCTGTCCAGCGACAAGCTTGCGCTGCCGTTGCTGGACGAGCAGCCGGGGTTCACGTTCGCGCATTCGGCTGGCCCAGTCAGCGTGATCGTTGCCGACCTGAGGACCGAACGATCCCAGGAACAGGTGCTTGGACCCGGTACCTGGGGCGCACTGCAGCGGTGGCTGTCGGGGATCGAGTCGGGCGATGCCGCCAGCCCCGGCGGCATCAATTGCCAGCATCTGCTGCTGATGTCTTCCGTGCCCGTGGTGCATCCCAAGCTGTCGCTGGCCGAAGCCTTCCTGGACAACTTTGGCCAGGATCATGTGCTCGACAGCAGTGCCGATGACCTCAAGGACCACTGGACCCACGACGACCACGAGGGCGAGAGGAAGCGCCTGGTGGAGACCTTGCTCAAGACCGCCAGCCAGAAGCAGCTGCGGGTCACGATCATCTCTGGCGATGTCCATGTCGCGGCCTGGGGTGTCGCCTGCAGGAAAGATGTGGGGCCGAAGGACAACTGGGCGCAGATACAGCAGCTGACCAGTACTGCCGTGGTGCATCCCTCGCTGGTCGGGGTCATGGAGCGTCTGTTCTTCCATGTGCTGAACAACGTCGCTCAGTCGAAGCAGGCGCTTGATGTCAACCTGTCCGCGGAAATGATGCTCTTCCCCGGATCCAACCGGTACGTGATGCCGGCCAGGAACTGGCTTGCGATCGAGTTGGACCGGGGCACGGACAACCCGAACGGCTGCAAGCTGTGGGCGACGTGGCGGTGCGAGACCAAGGCGGCGTTCACCAATCACCTGCTGGCTACCGATCCGGTGAACTTATAATCTGGATCGAGTCAGAGAGTAGGGCGGGGCGGTGTGCTCAGGCATGCGTGCCCATGCCTCGCCGATTCAAACCCCATCCGCGGAGGATTCATACCATGCGCCATTGATGCCGCCGTCTGCATGACGGCCAGTCTCCACCGCCCCCAAGCAGGGGGAGTTCCTGGCATCCCTGGAATCCCGCATGTCAAATCCCAAGCTGACGCTGGAAAGCGTTTCCTACGTCCTGCCCGACGGCCGGACGCTCTTCTCTGAACTGTCCGAGCAATTCGACGATCGTCCCACCGGCCTGGTCGGGCGCAACGGTATCGGCAAGTCCGTGCTGGCACGTATCCTGGGCGGGGAGCTGGAGCCCTCCGCGGGGCGTTGCGTGCGGTCGGGCAGCGTGCATTACCTGTCCCAGCAGGCCGCGCATGCCGTGCAGACGTCGGTGGCCGGGCTGGCTGGCGTGCAATCGATGCTGGATGCGCTGCAGCGCATCGAGGCCGGCAGCGCCGCGGCGCAAGACTTCGATGACGTCGGCGAGCACTGGAACATGCCGCAACGGTTGCGGCAGGAGCTGGAGCGCAATGGCCTGGGCCACCTCCAGGCGCACACCCCGGCGAGCACCCTGAGCGGCGGCGAAGCCATGCGCGTGGCACTGATCGGTGCGTTGCTGTCGGATGCCGATTTCCTGATCCTCGACGAACCCAGCAATCATCTGGACCGGCCGAACCGGCTGGCGCTGATCGCGCAATTGCAACGCTGGCAGCGCGGCCTGCTGGTGGTCAGCCATGACCGGCAGTTGCTTGAGGGCATGGCGCGCATCGTCGAGCTGTCGTCGCTCGGACTGCGCAGTTATGGCGGCGGCTATTCGTTCTATGCGCAATGCAAGGCGCAGGAGCGCGAGAACGCCTTGCAGCAGCTGGATCAGCGCAAGCTCGAACGCAAGCGGGAAGAGCAGTCGCTGCGTGCGCAGCGTGAGCGCCAGGAGCGGCGGCAGGCCCGTGGCAACCGGCAGGCGCGCGATGCCAACCAGGCCAGCATCCTGCTGGGCCGGCAGAAGGAGCGCAGCCAGGCCTCGGCGGGCAGGCTGCGCCTGCAGCAGGCCGCCACGCGCGAAGCGCTCGATGCGCGCGTGCGCGACGCCGCGCAACAGGTGGAGGACGATGCCGCGATCGTATTGCTCGCGTTGCCTGTCAGTCAGGCCGCGCAACGCCGCGTGGCTGAACTGGACGAGGTCGACCTGCCGTTCGTGCCGGCCGCCACGCGCCGCATCAGCCTGATGCTGACGGGCCAGCAGCGCGTGGGCGTCGTCGGCCCCAATGGCTGCGGCAAATCCACCTTGCTCAAGCTGCTGGCCGGCCAGTTGCAGCCGCTTGCCGGCCGCTGCGCGGTGCATGCCGAGCGCGCCTATCTCGACCAGCAACTGGCCGGCCTGCTGCCGCAGCGCTCAACCATCGAACAGATGCTGGCCGCCAACCACACCGCCGGGGAGGCGGCATTGCGCACGCGGCTGGCGCTGCTGGATCTCGATGCGCAGAAGGCCACCGCGCCCAGCGGCCTGCTCAGCGGCGGCGAGCGCCTGAAGGCCGCGCTGGCTTGTACCTTGTATGCCGATCCGCCGGCACAGCTGCTGTTGTTCGATGAACCCGGCAACCACCTGGACCTGCCGTCCGTGCAGGCGGTGGAGACGATGCTGCGCGGCTATCAGGGCGCATTGGTGGTGGTGTCCCACGACGATGTGTTCATGGGCAGCCTGGGGCTGACCCATCGCCTGGCGGCAACGCCGGACGGGTGGAAGCTGGAACCCTGGTAGGCGGTCTATTTATACCCGGATGATATTGACATCGTATTTTATCCGGGTAATATTCGGAAATCATCTCCCAGGGGCATCCGCATGACCAACGCAACGCTTCACAGCTACACCACCTTCGACGGCCACCGGCGTATCGCCACGGGCCCGCTGCAAGCCAATGCGCTGGCGCTCAAGCGTGCGCTGGAAGCCGGCGCGGGCGGACCCGTGCTGGTTTTCGACGACGGCACCGGGCGCTCGATCGACCTGGATACGAGCGGGACGGAGGCCGCCGTACTTGAGCGCACGGCAGAGCGCGCCGCGCAGCTCGAATCCGTGCGGCAGCCCGCCGGCGACAACGACGAAGCAGCGGACGTGGCCGAGCCCCGGGGCCGCGGGCGCCCGAAGCTTGGCGTGGTGTCGCGCGAGGTGACGCTGCTGCCGCGCCATTGGCAATGGCTGGCCGCCCAGCCAGGCGGGGCATCGGTGGCCCTGCGCAAGCTGGTCGAGCAGGCGCGCCGGGACCACGCGGACAAGGACCGTAGCCGCCGCGCCAGCGAACGGGCCTACCACTTCATGGTGGCGATGGCGGGAGATTTGACCGGCTTCGAGGAAGCCACGCGGGCCTTGTTCGCGGGCGATGTGGCGGGCTTTGCGCAGCGGCTCGAGGCATGGCCGGCGGATATCCGCGAACACGCGATGCGCCTTGCGGACAGCAACGCCTGAACGGCTCCGCGGGCCTGGTCAGATGCCGCCCAGCAGGTCATGCGCATCCACGATCGCATAGGCGATCTCGGGATGCTCTTCCATGCTGCGGCGGATGGCGGCTGGGATCGACTGGCGGATCTTGCGGCACAGGCCGGGCTGCTCTTGCACCTGGATGCTGATGCCGCGCACCGTGCGCACGCCGCGCGCGCTGGGGGTGATGGTGAGCACGATGCCCAGCTGGGTCTGCATCAGGCTTTCCATGCGCTGCAATTCAGCCAGGCTGGTCAGGCGCTCAAGCCGTTCGACCAGCCGCTTTTCTTCGGCCCGGGTGAGCCGCAGCACGCGCAGGTCGGCGTTGGGGTCACTCAGCAAGGCTTCGCGCCCGCAGATACAGGCGCCGGGCGGGCATTCCGTGCGAAGAGGGAACGGCGCGTTCATGTGGGGCGCGGCCACAAGGCCGCAAGATAGCGGGGACGATGACCGGATATGTTAATTCAGGTTGCCGGTCGCCGGTTGCCCGTTGTGGGCACGCCATCTTTCCCGCAGGCCCTCAGGTCTTCCCTCTGGCAATGTCTGGTTGCGCGGGCATGGTTCAGTCCAGCTGCTCGATATGGGCCGACGTAATCAGGGCACGCCACTTGGCGGTCTCGGCATCGATCAGCTGCCGGAGCTGCGCGGGCGAGCCGCCGGCAGGCTCGGCGCCCAGCGCGGCCAGGCCCTTGCGCACGTCCGGCGCCTGCAGCGCAGCTTGCAGCGCGGCGTTGATCCTGTCGATCACCGGCGCCGGCGTGCCGCGCGGCGCGACCACGCCGCCCCAGGCCACGGTCTCGTAGCCCTTCAGCCCGGACTCGTCGAGCGTCGGCACCTCGGGCAGCAGCGCAAGGCGTTTCAGGCTGCTGACGGCCAGCGGCCGCACCTTGCCGCCGCGGATCAGCGGCATGGCCTCGGAGGTATTGCTGAACATGAAGTCGAGCCGGCCGCCCATCAGGTCCTGCAGCGCCTGATCGCCGACATGGATGCGCTGCCGGCACAGGTGCAGCGCGCCAGCGACGCCGCCAAGGGCTGCGCCGCGCGGCTGGCAGGCATCGAGGTGCCTTCGTTCGCCGATACCGAAACCACCTTTGCCGAACTGCGGGACCGCATCGCCCGCACCATCGGGTTCCTGGAGCAGATCACGCCTGAGCAGCTGGAAGGCAGCGAGCAGCGCGCGATCGAGCTGAAGCTGCGCCAGGGGCCGATGACATTCGACGGCAAGTCCTACCTGCTGGGTTTTGCGCTGCCCAACTTCTATTTTCACGTGACCACGGCCTATGACATCCTGCGCCACAAGGGCGTGCAGATTGGCAAGCGCGACTACCTGGGGCTGAAGTAAGAAGCCGAGCGGGGCCAGTAGGAAAAAGCCGGGCGCGGATCCCGGCTTTTTCATTGTCGAACAGCCGCTTGGGCGGCAGCCGCCGGTCAGCGCGTTCAGCACCGGGGCGCCGATGGCGGCCCTTTGCAGCAAAACCGGGTGATCTGCAGGAGATATTTGCCGCGCGCCTGGCCGACGGCCGGGACCGCATCCCGCCAGCCTCTAAGCGGAAACCCTGACCCCTCTGGTATACTTGCATTACGTCCGGACCGGCCGGACGCAGCCTGCGACAGGCCACAGGCGGTTCCTCCGGCAGTGCCCGGAGCCATGCACGGAAAACCCGGTGCACACCGCCCGCGCTGCCAGCCATGCGGCGCCGATCCGGGAGCCCGAGCCCAGATCCGTGATACTTGTTATCCGGCCTTTGCCCAATACCTGTTGAAACCCCGGCCAGCCCAAGGGCGGCCGAATGCCCGTTAACGGTCCCCAAACGGTCCCAGAGAGACCCCCACGCATGACTTACGCCGTCAAGGAAATCTTCTATACGCTGCAGGGCGAAGGCGCCAACGCCGGCCGCGCCGCAGTGTTCTGCCGCTTTGCCGGCTGCAACCTGTGGAGCGGCCGCGAAGAAGACCGCGCCAGCGCGGTGTGCCAGTTCTGCGATACGGATTTCGTCGGCACCGATGGCACGCGCGGCGGCAAGTACCGCACGGCCGAGGAACTGGCCGCAGTGGTCGCGTCGGAATGGCCGCAGGGCGCCGGCGGCCAGCCGCTGGTGGTCTGCACCGGGGGCGAGCCGCTGCTGCAACTGGACGCGCCGCTGATCGACGCGCTGCATGCGCAGGGCTTCGAGATTGCGATCGAAACCAACGGCACCATCGCCGTGCCGCCGGGCATCGACTGGGTCTGCGTCAGCCCCAAGATGGGCTCGGAACTGGTGGTCACGCGTGGTGACGAGCTCAAAGTCGTGATCCCGCAGGAGGGCCAGGACTTTGCCGCATACGAGCAGCTTGATTTCCGCCATTTCCTGGTGCAGGCCATGGATGGCCCGCTGGCGAGGGAAAATACCGCCGCCGCGGTGGCGTTCTGCCAGCGCCATCCGCGCTGGCGGCTGTCGCTGCAGACTCACAAGCTGCTCGGCATCCGCTGAGCGGCGCGGCATCCACGGTATCGACAGGTCGCCCAACGGGCGGCAAAACGTACACAATACAGGCTTCGGACGCGCGCGCAGTGTCCGTCCCAACGCAGGCGGCCGGCACCGGCGCCGGTACACATGAGCAAACAAGTTTCCATTACCCGCCGGCTGGAGTTCGACTCCGGCCACCGCATCCCGAACCACTGCGGCCAGTGCCGCAATATCCACGGACACCGCTACCGGCTGGACCTGACGCTGTCGGGCGAGGTCCTGCACCGCGAGGGCGCGTCGGATGACGGCATGATCCTGGACTTCGGCGACATCAAGGCGCTCGCCAACGAGCACCTGGTCAACAAGTGGGACCATGCCTTCCTGATCTACCGTGGTGACACCGCGCTGCTGAACTTCCTGCAATCGATGGAAGGGCACAAGACCGTGGTGCTGGACGCGATCCCGACGGTCGAGAACCTGGCCCAGGTTGCCTTCGACATCCTGGCGCCGGTGTTCAAGGACTGCTTCGGCCACCACCTGCAGCTGACCAGGCTGGTGCTGTTCGAAACGCCCAACTGCTGGGCGGAAGTGAGCGCGCCCGCGGTGCTGCCGGCGCAGGACTGAGCGGGGACGATGCCAGAGACGCCACCGCTGCCGTTGCGCGCGCTGCGCGCCCTGCCTGAAGACCCGGCCGAGGCTGCCGAGCGCGACGCGCGTTACATGCGCGCCGCGCTGGAAGAAGCCCGCCTGGCCGAAGCCGCCGGCGAAGTGCCGGTGGGCGCGGTGGTGGTCTGGAACGACACCATCATCGCGCGCGGCCACAACCTGCCGATCCGCTCGGTGGACCCGTCCGCCCATGCCGAGATGCAGGCGCTGCGCGCCGCCGCCCAGGTGATCGGCAACTACCGCATGCCCGAGTGCGAGCTGTACGTGACGCTGGAACCGTGCGTCATGTGCAGCGGCGCGATCCTGCACGCGCGGCTGCGCCACGTGGTGTTCGGTGCAGCCGACCCCAAGACCGGCGCCGCCGGCAGCGTGCTCAACCTGTTCGAGCAGGCGCAGCTCAACCACCAGACCACCATTGCCGGCGGGGTGCTGGCCGACACCTGCGGCCAGATGCTGAAGGATTTCTTCGGCGCGCGCCGCCGGGCGCAGAAAGCCGCGCAGAAGGCCGCACAGCAGGACGCCGCCGCGCCTGTCACCGATCCCGACAAGAATAACGACACCGAAGCATGAGCACGCCGAACAGCAGGCCGCCGCATACCGAAGTCCGACTGATCGCCTCGTCCGGGTATCCGCACGACGTCGCCATTGCCGCGCGCGGCTGTGCCTGGCTCAAGCATCATGGCTACCACATGACCAACCCCGACGTGCTGGCGCGGCGCTACCTGCGCTTTGGCGGCACGGATGCGGAGCGGCTGGCCGACCTGCACGCCATCGGCACCGGCGCGCCGCACGAGCTGACGCTGGCGGTGCGCGGCGGCTATGGCATCGCGCGGCTGCTGGCGCAAGTCGACTTTGCCCGCATCGCCGCGCAGGCCAGCGCCAGCGGCACGCCCATCGTCGGCCACAGCGACTTCACCGCGTTCCAGCTGGCCTGCCTGGCGGCGACGGGTGCCGTCACCTTTGCGGGGCCGATGCTGCTGGCGGATTTTGGTGCCGAGGTGGTGGATCCCTTCATGTGGGAGCATTTCGAAGGCATCCTGCGCAACCCGGCGTACAGCGTCGATGTCGCGGCGCCGCAGTCGGGCGGACAACCGTTCTCAGGCAGCGTGGAAGGCACGCTCTGGGGCGGCAACCTGGCCATGCTGTGCAGCCTGCTGGGCACGCCTTTCATGCCGCAGGTGGAGGGCGGGGTGCTGTTCCTGGAAGACATCAACGAGCCACCGTACCGGGTGGAGCGCATGCTGATCCAGCTGCAGCAGGCCGGCGTGCTGGGCGCGCAGCGCGCCATCGTGCTGGGCGATTTCTCCAATTACCGCGTCACCGACTACGACAACGGCTACGACATGGACGCAGTGGTGGCCTACCTGCGCGACCAGTTGCCGGTGCCGGTGCTGACCGGGCTGCCGTTCGGCCACTGCGCGCGCAAGCTGACGCTGCCGGTCGGCGCCCAGGTGCGGCTGGCCGCACGTGCGGATGGCTTCAGCATGGCGTTTTCCGGCTATCCGGTGCTGCCGCCACTGGCCTGACCGGCCGCATCGTCCGATGCCGCGCATCCGGGTGCAAGGAATGCGTCCGGATGATAGAATGTGCGGTTATTTCCTGACTTCCTGCCGGGTTCTCGCATGAACCGGGCGCGGCCCGTGCCGCATCGCCAGCCATGGCCGCCGGATGACTCCGGGCCAGCGCGATGCATCTCCGGCAAGGCCCGTCCCTGAGCGGCATGGGGTGCGCCTCGTGTGCAAAACCGGCAAGCCGCGGCCAGCGCCGCGGCGCCACAATCTCCAGACAAGGTTCAAGACGTGCTTTCTACCGCAAACATCACCATGCAGTTCGGCCCCAAGCCGTTGTTCGAGAATATCTCGGTCAAATTCGGCGAGGGCAACCGCTACGGCCTGATCGGCGCGAACGGTTGCGGCAAGTCCACCTTCATGAAGATCCTGGGCGGCGACCTGGAACCGTCGTCGGGCAACGTCATGCTGGAGCCGGGCGTGCGTCTGGGCAAGCTGCGCCAGGACCAGTTCGCCTATGAAGACATGCGCGTGCTGGACGTGGTGATGATGGGCCACACCGAGATGTGGGCCGCCGCGCAGGAGCGCGACGCCATCTACGCCAACCCGGAAGCGACCGACGAAGACTACATGAAGGCCGCCGAGCTGGAGGCCAAGTACGCCGAATACGACGGCTACACCGCCGAGGCCCGTGCCGGCGAACTGCTGCTGGGCGTGGGCATCCCCACCAGCCAGCACCAGGGCAACATGAGCGACGTGGCCCCGGGCTGGAAGCTGCGCGTGCTGCTGGCACAGGCACTGTTCTCGAACCCGGACGTGCTGCTGCTGGACGAACCGACCAACAACCTGGACATCAACACGATCCGCTGGCTGGAGACCGTGCTCAACGAGCGCAACTCCACCATGATCATCATCTCCCACGATCGCCACTTCCTGAACTCGGTCTGCACCCACATGGCCGACATGGACTACGGCACGCTCAAGGTCTACCCGGGCAACTACGACGACTACATGGAAGCGTCGATGCAGGCCCGCGAGCGCCAGGTTGCCGCCAACGCGCGCGCCAAGGAGCGCATCAGCGAGCTGCAGGACTTCGTGCGCCGCTTCTCGGCCAACAAGTCCAAGGCCCGCCAGGCCACCTCGCGCGCCAAGCAGATCGAGAAGATCAAGGTCGACGACATCAAGCCGTCGTCGCGCCAGAACCCGTTCATCCGCTTCGAGTTCGAGAAGAAGCTGCACAACCTGGCCGTGGAAGTGGAGAACATCACCAAGACCTACGACCGCAAGATCATCGACGGCCTGTCGCTGGCGATTCAGGCCGGCGAGCGCGTGGCGATCATCGGCGAGAACGGCGCGGGCAAGACCACGCTGCTGCGCAGCCTGCTCAACGGCGCGGTGCAGACCGGCGTGCAGCGCGGCGTGGAAGTGGACCGCGGCACGGTCAAGTGGGCCGAGAACGCCAACGTCGGCTACATGCCGCAGGATACCTACGAGGAATTCCCGGACAACCGCGACGTGATGGACTGGATGAGCCAGTGGACGCAGGCCGGCGACGACGAGACCTCGCTGCGCGGCACGCTGGGCCGCCTGCTGTTCTCGGCCGACGACATCAGGAAGTCGGTCAAGGTGCTGTCCGGCGGCGAGAAGGGCCGCATGATCTGGGGCAAGCTGATGCTGGGCCGCCACAACGTGCTGGCCATGGACGAGCCGACCAACCACATGGACATGGAGTCGATCGAATCGCTGCAGATCGCGCTGGACAAGTTCACGGGCACGCTGATCTTCGTTTCGCACGACCGCGAGCTGATCAGCGGGCTGGCGACGCGCGTGATCGAAGTGCGCACCGACGGCACGCTGACGGACTACCTGGGTACGTATGACGAGTACCTGCAGTCGCAGGGTATCGACGGCTGAGCGTCGGGACGTTGACGATGAGAGAAGGCCGCCTCCGGGCGGCCTTTTTCATTGGTGCGCCGGAATCTCAGCCGGCGGCGATGCGATCTGTGATCTGGTCGAGCTGGCTCGTGATGGCACGCGCGGTGATGTCGCCCTTGGCCTTGAGCAGTGCCGCATGCAGCGGTTCGCGCAGCGCCAGCAGGGCGGGCAGGTCGGTGGCCCTTTCGACCTTCACCTGCAGCATGTAGCCGCGCAGGCCGAGATGCTGCCCGATCACGTCGGTATAGAAGTGATACAGGCTCTCGAAGGCCGCGATGTCGGCGGGCGAAGGGGCCGCGGTATCGGTCGGTTGCGGCGTCTCGGGCACCTCGGGGGCGCGTGCGTGCCGCATTGCATACACGGAGAACATATTGGTGTCGGCGGCAGGCGTGACCCGCGCCGGTGCCTGTGCCGGTGCCACCGCAGCGGGCGGCCGTGCCGGCTCCGGGACGGCTTCGACCAGCCCTTGTGCCACCAGTGTGTCGATGGCCTCGGGTGCCACCCCCATGCCGGCCACCTGCGCCAGCAATTCCTGCCCGCGGCGCTCGCCGTTGACCATCAGCAGCAGCGCGCGCAGCTTGTGGTCAAGCTTGCGTGCACGCGTCCGGATCTCGTCCTGTCCCGCATCCGACTTGCGGTAGATCGGATCGACCATGTCTCACCCCTTGTTATGTCCGACCGCCTTTGGCTAGAGTCCCTGTCAGGTGGTGCGGCCGATTATCGCCACCTTCTTGCCCGGAGCGGTATGCGCGGCTTTCCGCGGCGCAAAAACATAGTCCCGAATCCGCTCTACAATGTGCGTGCACCATAAAAGTAACAAAAAATTGCAATCGCCAATTCACCAAACCGAGAACTGTGGCCATGCAACAACGAGACAAACTCTTTATTAACGGCAAGTGGGTCGCTCCCCACGGCAACGGCACGATCGACGTCATCCATTCCGCCACCGAGGCGGTGATGGGCACCATCCCCGAAGGCTCGGCGCGCGACGCCGAGGATGCCATCCAGGCGGCCCGCGCGGCCTTCGACAGCTGGTCGGCCACGCCGCCGGCGGTGCGTGCCGGCTATATCGCCAAGATCGCCGAAGGCCTGAAGGCGCGCAGCGAAGAGCTGGCCCAGCTGATCGCCGGCGAAGTCGGCATGCCGATCAAGCTGGCGCGCGCGATCCAGGTGGGCGGGCCGGTCTACAACTGGGGCCAGGCCGCCAAGCTGCTGGACGGTTTCCGCTTCGAGGAAGAGGTCGGCAACTCCCTGGTAGTGCGCGAGCCCGTGGGCGTGGTGGGTGCCATCACCCCGTGGAACTACCCGCTCAACCAGATCACGCTCAAAGTGGCGCCGGCCCTGGCCGCCGGCTGCACCGTCGTGCTCAAGCCCTCCGAGGTGGCGCCGCTCAATGCCTTCGTGCTGGCCGAGGTGATCGAGGCCGCCGGCCTGCCGCCGGGCGTGTTCAACCTGGTGACCGGCTATGGCCCGGTGGTGGGCGAGGTGCTGGCCAGCCACCCGGAAGTCGACATGTTGTCGTTCACGGGTTCGACCCGCGCCGGCAAGCGCGTGTCGGAACTGGCCTCGCAGACCGTCAAGCGCGTGGCGCTGGAGCTGGGCGGCAAGTCCGCTTCGGTGATCCTGGACGACGCCGACTTGCCGTCGGCGGTAAAGGGCACCATCAATGCCTGCTTCCTGAATTCCGGCCAGACCTGTTCGGCGCATACCCGCATGCTGGTGCCGCGGGCCCGTTACGATGAAGTGAAGGCGATCGCGCAGAAGGTGGTCGAGGGCTTTACCGTGGGCGATCCGCTGCAGGAAGCCAGCAAGCTGGGACCGCTGATCTCCGCGGTGCAGAAGGACCGCGTGACCGGCTATATCCGCCGGGGCCTGGAAGAGGGTGCCGAGCTGGTAGCTGGCGGTCCGGACACCCCGGAAGGGCTGGACAAGGGCTTCTTCGTCAAGCCGACCGTGCTCGGCAACGTGGAGCCGCGTGCCACCGTGGCGCAGGAAGAGATCTTCGGGCCGGTGCTGTCGATCATCTGCTATGACACCGAGGAAGACGCGGTGCGCATCGCCAATGACAGCATCTATGGCCTGGGCGGCGGGGTCTGGTCCGGTGACGAGGCACGCGCGATCCGCGTGGCGCGCCGCATCCGCACCGGGCAGGTCGATATCAACGGCGGCCCGTTCAATATGCAGGCGCCGTTTGGCGGCTACAAGCAGTCCGGCAACGGACGCGAAGCGGGCAAGTACGGCCTGGAGGAATTCCTGGAGTACAAGTCGCTGCAGCTGAAGAAGCCGGCGGCCTGATGCGGCGCCGAGCGGCGTTGATGCAATATGGGAAATGCCCGGCTGGCCCGGGCATTTTTTCGTGCGGATAATGTGCGGAAAACACGCACAACATAACGAGAGTCATTGGGGGAGCAACGATGCGCTGGTTTGGTCGGCTGACCAGGTTTGTGGCGGGGCTGCTGGTGCTGGCGGTGGCCGGCGCTGCCGCGGCCCTGGTCTGGTATCGCCATGCGGCGCAGCCGCCTGCATCCGGCCAGGAAGCGCTGGCGGGTTTGCGCGGCCAGGTCACGGTCGTGCGCGACGGCCATGGCGTGCCGCATATCCGCGCCGCCAGCAAGGCGGACGCCTGGTTCGCGCTGGGCTACGTCCATGCACAGGACCGGCTGTGGCAGATGCAGATGAACAAGCGCGTCGTGGCAGGCCGGCTTGCGGAGATCCTGGGACCGTCCGCGCTCGATACCGACAAGTTCCTGCGCACGCTGGGCGTGCGCCGCAATGCCGAGGCCATCCTGGCGCAGGCCTCGCCCGAGACCCGTGCCGCGCTGCAGGCCTATGCCGACGGCGTCAATGCCTGGATCGACCATCGCAAGGGCCCGCTGCCGCCTGAATTCCTGCTGTTGCGCGCGCAGCCCGAGCGCTGGGAGCCGGCCGATACGCTGGGCTGGCAGACCATGATGGCCTGGGACCTGGGCGGCAACTGGACCCAGGAAACCCTGCGCATGCGGCTGGCGCAAGTGCTGCCGGTGGCCCGCATCAGCGAGTTGCTGGCGCCGTATCCGGGCGAGCAGCCGGTGCGCACCATGGATTACGGCCATCTGTACCAGCAACTGGCACCGCTGGCGAATGCCATGGCCAGCGTCGGCGACAAGGCGCCGCCGGGTTATGTCGAGGGCATGGGCTCGAACAACTGGGTGGTGTCGGGCGCGCATACGCAATCGGGCAAGCCGATGCTGGCCAATGACCCGCACCTGGGGCTGCAGGCGCCCGCGCTGTGGTATTTCGCCAGGATGACGGCGCCCGGCCTGGACGTGGCCGGCGCCACGCTGCCCGGCATGCCGCTGGTGGTGCTGGGGCACAACGACCGCATCGCCTGGGGGCTGACCAATACCGCGCCCGATGTGCAGGACCTGTATATCGAACGGCTGCGCCCCGGCAACGACACCCAGTACCAGACCCCGGACGGCTGGGCCACATTCGAGATCCGCACCGAGACCATCCGCGTCAAGGGCGCCCCGGACGTGGTGCTGAAGGTCCGCGCCACGCGCCACGGCCCGGTGATTTCCGATGTGGCCGAGCCGCTTTCGGCTGCCGCAGGACCGCTGGGCGCACAGTATGTGGTGGCCTTCCAGTGGACCGCGCTGCGCCCGGACGACCGCACCTTCCAGGCGGGGCTGCGCATGAACGAGGCGCGCGACTGGGCCGGCTTCACGGCGGCGCTGCGCGACTTCCATTCGCCGCAGCAGAACATTGTCTATGCCGATGTCGACGGCAATATCGGCTTCTATGCACCCGGACGCGTGCCGCTGCGCCGGGCCGACAATGACCTCAAGGGGCTGGCGCCGGCGCCCGGCTGGGATGCGCGCTACGACTGGACCGGCTTTATTCCGTTCGAGGCACTGCCGCACCGCTACAACCCGGCCGACGGCGTGATCGTGACGGCCAACCAGCGCATCGTCGCACCGGACTACCCGTACTTCATCACCAGCGAATGGACCGTGCCGTATCGCTTTGACCGGATCAAGGCGCTGCTGGCGGCCACGCCCAGGCACAGCTTCGACAGCTTTGCGGCAATCCAGAAAGACGTGGTCTCGCTGGCCGTGCGCGATGCCTTGCCGCTGCTGCTGGCCGCGCCCGTCAGCCGCGATGCGGCGCGGCCCGAGCGCGAACGCGCCTTGCTGGAAGCGCTGCGCAAGTGGGACGGAAACATGGACCCGGGGCGCGCCGAGCCGCTGGTCGTCACCGCCTGGCTGCGCGAGTTGTCGCGGCGGCTGTTCGAAGAGAAGGCGGGCGAGGCGATCTTTGTCCGCCTGTGGGATCAGCGTAACGTGCACCAGCCCATGCTCAACATCCTGCGCGATCCGCGCACGCTGGGCGCGTTCTGGTGCGACCGGCAGCATACGCGCGCGGCAGAGACCTGCGACGACGCCATCGCGGACGCCTGGACCCGGGCCATGGCGGACCTGTCGCGCCGCTACGGCGACGACGCCGCCCGCTGGCGCTGGGGCGAGGCGCACACGGCCCGCTCCGAGCACAAGCCCTTCGGCAAGGTGGCGTACCTGTCGCCGCTGTTCAACCTGCGCGTGCCGACCGGCGGCGATACCTATACGGTCAATGTCGGCCGCCACAACCTGCGCGACGACAAGGCGCCGTTCGAGAACACCCACGCGGCCAGCGTGCGTGCGCTATATGACCTGGCGGACCTGGAGGCGTCGCGGTTCATGGACTCCACCGGGCAGTCAGGCAACGCGCTGTTGCCGCGCTACCGCGACTGGGCCGGCAAATGGGCCGCGGTCGAGTACGTGACGATCCCGCCCGTGCCATCGCTGCCGCAGCAGGATGCGCCAGATGCGCTGATCCTGGTGCCGGCTGCGACCAAATAGCGCAGATTACGACATGCCGTGCTGAGAATGCTCGCAAATAGGCGAGATCGAGCCATGGTCTTCGCGGGGCGCAGCAATTGACGCTACCATGGGGACCCCTTTCGACCGGCAGGAGTCCCCGATGGCAACGCGTACCACCCATGTGATCCAGCACGTCGCATTCGAGCATGCGGGCGTGATCGGCAATGCCTTGCGCGCGCGCGGGCACGCGTTGCAGGTGTTCCAGGCCGGCGTCGATGACCTGGCACCCATCGCGGACAATCCGGCCGACCTGCTGCTGATCCTGGGCGGCCCCATCGGTGTCTATGAAACCGATGCCTATCCCTGGCTGGAGGCCGAGATCGCTCTGATCCGCCAACGCCTGGCGGCTGGCGGCAAGATGATCGGGGTTTGCCTGGGCGCGCAGCTGATCGCGCGTGCTGCCGGCGCGCGCGTCTACGCGGGCACGCGCGAGATCGGCTGGGCGCCGATTGCGCCTACGCCAGCGGGGCAGGATTCCGCGCTGGCAGAACTGGCTGCCGCCCACTGGGAGGTGCTGCACTGGCATGGCGATACCTTCGACCTTCCGCCCGGCGCGCAACTGCTGGCGTCCACTGCCGCGGTACAGAACCAGGCCTATGCCATCGGCAACCAGGTGCTGGCGCTGCAATTCCACCCCGAGGTCATGCCGCGCGATATCGAGGCCTGGCTGATCGGCCATACCGTCGAGCTGGCCAAGGCCGGCGTCGATCCGCGCACCATCCGCGCGCGTACTGCGGAAGTCGGTGCCACGGTGGCGGCCGCGGGCGAGCGCATGTTCGCGCGCTGGCTGGAGGAAGCCGGGCTATGAGCCAGCCGGCATTGCCCGTGCGCGCGGCGATCGGCGCCGTATTGACGGGGCAGGTACGCCCGTTCGGGCCAAAGGGCGTGCCCAGCGGCATCGCCAAGACCGCGGCTGGCGAGCGGATTCGCGTGACCGCGCTTGGACTCGAAGGCGACGGGCAGGGCGATCCGCGCCATCACGGTGGTCCGGAAAAGGCGCTGCACCACTACGCCTTCGATCATTACCCGGCGTGGCGCGAGGAACTGGCTGCGCAGGGCGCGCAAGGCAACGGTGTGCTCGACGTTGCGGGGGCCTTCGGCGAGAACCTGAGCACCACCGGGCTGACCGAGGCCTCCGTCTGCATCGGCGACCGCTTCCGCCTGGGCACGGCGCTGGTGGAGGTGTCGCAGGCACGACAGCCGTGCTGGAAGCTCAATCATCGATTCGGCTATGCAGGCATGTCGCGCGCCGTGCAGCAAAGCCTGCGCACCGGCTGGTACTACCGTGTACTGGAGACTGGCGACGTGGCGGCGGGCGATACGCTGGAACTGGTGGCGCGCCCCTGTCCGCGATGGTCGCTGCAGCGCCTGCTGCAGGTACTGTATGTCGACCGGCTGGACTATGCCGCGCTCGCGGAAATGTCAGAGCTGGCACCGCTGGCCGAGAACTGGCGCAAGCTTGCGCGGCAGCGCGTGGAGCGGCGCGAAATCGAAGATATGGAGCGGCGGCTGGCGGGCGGCTGAGCGCCGCCGCGTCAGCCCTGGCGGAACCGCTTCCCCGTGCCTTCGCGCGTAATGCGCTCCCAGACCACCTGCTTTTCCTCTTCGCTGAAGAACACCCAGTTGCTGACCTCGGCCGCGGTGCGGCCGCAGCCCTGGCAGATCTCGTCGAACAGCGTCGAGCAAATGCCGATGCAGGGGCTGTCCGGGCGCTCGGACAGCGTGGAATCCGTGGTGCCGTGATCCGGTTCGGGGCGGGGCGGGGCGGATTCTGAGGGCGACGGCATGGTGGCGGGAGGGATTGGGGTGAAACGGCCAGCCATTATATCGGGTACGAATGACAGGCAGTCGGAATGCCGGGCTGGGCCGGCGAGGATTACGTCTGACGTAATTGAGCCGTGTAGACCATGCGCTTACGCTGCAGGCACGACGTAAGCCGTTCACAGGAGCCCAAATGTCACAAGCCCTTGCCACCTTGCCCCGCCAGCACGATCGCCACGCTGCGGTCGACCCCCGCATGCGCATTATGGTAGACAACGTCCTGATCGGCTCCCCGGTGGCGCGCGCCCTCGGCGTGCGGCTGGCCAGCCTGGCTCCCGATCATGTCGAGCTGGAGATGCCATTCCTGCCGACCAACGTGACCCACGGCAGCATCGTCCATGGCGGTGTCATTGCCACGCTGATCGATATTGCCGGCGCCGCGGCGGCAGCTTCTGGCGGCAGTGCCGACGATGTGAAGGGCGGGGCGACCAGTTCGCTTTCTATCCAGTACCTGGCCCCGGCAAAGGGTACGGCGCTGCGCGCGGTGGCGATGGTGGTGCGGCGTGGGCGCCGGCAGGTGGTCACCGACGTGTCGGTCTATGCGGAAGCGCCGGACGAGGGCGTACTGGTGGCCAAGGCGTTGATGAGCAGTGCCATGTTCTGAATCCGGAGCGGACGCATCGCGCGCCCGTTTTTTTAAATTCATAAAACGCAATTAACCGCCGTATTTTCACCTTCACACCCAGGCGCGCCAGTACACTGGCGCGACCTGCTTCCATTGCAAAGGGGCAGCTTCGTGGAGGAAAGCGATGCGGCGTGGGCCTGAAACTGCGCAGCAGGGCGGGGCGTCCCCGGCATCTGCCGCATCCGAGACGCTCCCGGCAAGCCCCGTATCTTCGGGGTCGCGTATCGCTGTCTACGGTGCGATTGCCGCCAACGTGGCGATCGCTGCCACCAAGTTTGTCGTCGCCGCCGTGACCGGCAGCTCGGCCATGCTGTCCGAGGCCATCCATTCCACCGTCGACACCGGCAATGAGCTGTTGCTGCTGGTTGGCATGGCGCGCAGCCGCCGGCCGGCCGATGCCATGCACCCGTTCGGGTACGGCAAGGAGCTGTATTTCTGGAGCCTGATGGTCGCGGTGCTGCTTCTGACGCATCGCCACCGCTACCGTTGCCAACGGCGCCGCGGGCGCCATCGACCGGATCGAGCGCCGCATCCGGGCGCGGTTTCCTCAGGTCAGCCGGACCTTTATCGAAGCCCGGCTGATGACCAAGGGCACGCGTGCGGCGGCCTGAAGGCCACCACCGCGCACCTGGTTGCGGCAGATTACGCAGCCGCGCGCAGCTTGATCTTCGGAAAATCGACCGGCACCGCGAAGGCAACGTTCACGTAGTTGGTGAACAGGTTCAGCGCCACATGCGCCAGGATCTCGACGATCTGTTCGTCGTTGAAGCCAGCCTCGCGCAATTGCGCCACATCCGCATCACTGACCTGGCCGCGCTGGTTGACCAGCTTGAGCGCGAACGACAGCGCTGCGGCGGTCCGTGCATCCTGCGCCCGGCCAGCCTGCGCCTCGGACATTTCCTGGGCGGTGGCGCCGGCCTTCCGGCCCAGCGCGGTGTGGGCGGCGAGACAGTATTCACACTGGTTTCGATCGGCCACGGCCACGGCGATCTTCTCGCCCAGGGCCGCATCCAGCACACCGCCGCCGAGCGCACCGAACGCGCACCACATGCTGCGCAACGCAGCGGGCGAATTGGCGACAGCACGGAACATGTTCGGGGCGACGCCAAAGGCACCGTGGATCTCGGCCAGCAGGGCCTGGCTGTCGCCCGTGGCAGTGGCGGGATTGACGAGGGGAACGCGGGACATGGTGGACTCCTTGGTACAGGTTGAAAGGACAAGGCAGTTGCGATCGCCTTGACTGCAGTATGGGTAACCATCGAGTACCATTGGGTGCGTAAAGTCCTATGTACATACCAATTCGTCCAGACCATGCCTGAACCCATCGACCGGCTTTCCGCGCTGCTGGAGCGGTTTCGCGCGCGTGCGCACCTGTTCCACCAGGGACCGCTGTGCGGGCTGACCCAGTTCGCCGCGCAGCCGGGCCGCGGCTTCCTGCATGTCCTGCGCCGCGGCGAACTGGAGCTGCGGCATCCGCCGGGCTCGGGCCTGCCGGGCAGCCTGCGCTTTGACGAGCCCACGCTGCTGTTCTACCCGCGCCCGGTCCACCACATGTTTCACAACCCGCCGCAGGAAGGCTCGGATTTCACCTGTGCCGCGCTGGACTTCGACGGCGGTGCGCGCAACCCGGTAGTGCGCGCGCTGCCGCCGCTGATCGCCTTGCCGCTGGCGCACGTGGCCGGCCTGGAGCAGTCGCTGGCGCTGCTGTTTGCCGAGGCCGGCCAGGTGCGCTGCGGCCACCGCCTGCTGGCCGACCGGCTGTTCGAGGTGGTGCTGATCCAGCTGCTGCGCTGGCTGATCGACCACCACCAGGAGGCCGGCATCCAGGCGGGCCTGATTGCCGGCCTGTCCGACCCGCGCCTGGCACGCGCGCTGGTGGCGCTGCACGAGGCGCCGGGCGAGCCGTGGGACCTGCCGCGCATGGCGGCGCGCGCGGGCATGTCGCGCAGCGCCTTTGCCGCGAGTTTCCGGCGTGTCGTGGGGCAGCCGCCGGCCGACTACCTGACCGACTGGCGCCTGACACTGGCCCAGGCGCAGTTGCGCCTGGGCCGACCGGTGAAATCCGTGGCGCTGGAGCTGGGCTATGCCAATGCGTCCGCGCTGTCGCGCGCGTTTACGGCACGGCTGGGCCAATCGCCAAGGCAATGGCTGGAACGGGAAGAAGAGGGAAAGGAAGGGGAGACGGCCGGGAAATTGCTGCCGGCCGATGCAGCCGCCGGTTTGCTCCCCTCTCCCGCGCGCGGGAGAGGGGCCGGGGGAGAGGGCGGGAGCGTCTAGCGGCGATACCGCCTGCTCCACGAGCTCATCAGTACTTCCAGAAGACCTGCTGCAGCGCCTTGGAGTCGTTGGTCTGCGTCAGCGCCAGCGCCATCAGGATGCGTGCCTTCTGCGGCAGCTGGTCGTCGGTGACGATCCAGTCGTACTTGTCATCCGGCTGCTCTGCGTTGCGCACCACCACGCCGCTGCCGGTGCGCGAGGCGCGCACGATCTGCACGCCCTTGGCGCGCGCGGCCTTGAGCGACTCCACCATGTAATCGCCGACGCTGCCGTTGCCGGTGGCCGCGTAGATGATGGCCTTGGCACCGCTCTTCACCGCGGCGTCGACCGCGGCCGGATTGGCGTTGCCGTAGGCGTAGAGCACTGCCACCTCAGGCAGCTTGTCGATCTTGTCGATGTCCCACTGCGTCTGCTGCGTGTGCGGACGCGCCGGCAGGCGGTAGAACAGCGTGCGGCCTTCGACCACGTAGCCCAGCGGGCCGAACGGCGAGCGGAAGGTCTCGGTCTTGAAGGTGTTGCTCTTGGTGACGTCGCGGCCGGTGTGGATCTCGTCGTTCAGCACGGCCAGCGTGCCCTTGCCCTTGGAGGCAGGGTTGGAGGCGACCAGCACGGCGTCGTACAGGTTGAGCGCGCCATCGGCGCCCAGCGCGGTGCCCGGGCGCATCGAACCCACCACCACCACCGGCTTGTCGCTCTTGAGCGTCAGGTTCAGGAAGTAAGCGGTTTCCTCGATGGTGTCGGTGCCGTGCGTAATGACGATGCCGTCCACGTCCGGCTGCTTGAGCAGTTCCGATACGCGCTTGGCCAGCTTCAGCAGGCGTTCGTTGTTGAAGCTCTCCGAACCGATCTGGAAGATCTGCTCACCCTTGACGTTGGCGACCTTGGAGATTTCGGGCACCGAGGCGATGATCTTGTCGACCGGCACCACGGCGGACTGGTAGGCCGCGGTGTTGGTCACCGATGCGCCGGCGCCGGCAATGGTGCCGCCGGTGCCGATGATGACGATATTGGCCTTGCGGGCTTCGGCCTGGGCGGTGGCGGGTGCGGCGGCGGATTGTGCGGCGGGGGCGAGCTGCGCGTGGGCAGTGCCGGTGATCAGGCTCGCCGACAGCAGGGCAGCGGCCAGCGTGGTGACGCGGGCGAAGTGTTTCATGTTTCTCCTCGGTATCTATACGAACGTGTGGCCCGTACTGGAATCGGCACGACATACCTTATGGGTGGAATGGTGCCGTCCGTGTTCAGTCGGTGGCTGCCGGCAGCGGGGCCTGTGATGCAGGGCCCGTTCAGGCAGCGGCAGTGACTATACGTGAGGAGAATTTGGCGCGGGAGGGGCGCTGCAAGGGTTATGCCGATTCGGCATGAAGTTGCCCGGGCGATAACTCAAATCGCATACATATCGAGGTACTCATTGACCGGCATGGCCTCCAGCCGCGCCTGGTCCAGCGACGCGGCAAGGATGGCCTGCTGCTGTTTCGGCGGGAAGCGGCGGGCGAGGTTGGTGCGGAATTTTTCCACCAGCAGCGGGATGCCCTCGGCGCGGCGGCGCTTGTGGCCGAGCGGATATTCGACCAGCACCTCGTCCAGCACGGTGCCGTCCGCCAGCGTCACGGTCAGCGCATTGGCGATCGAGCGCTTGGCGGGGTCGTGATAGTCGCGCGTCAGCGCGGGGTCTTCCACACAGGTGATCCTGCCGCGCAGCGCGTCGATGCGCGGGTCGGCGGCAATCCTGTCTTCGTAGTCGGCGGCGGTCAGGCGGCCGAACAGCAGCGGCACGGCCACCATGTACTGGATGCAGTGGTCGCGATCCGCCGGATTGCTGAGCGGGCCCTGCTTGTCGATGATGCGCAGGCAGGCCTCGTGGGTGCGGATGGTGATGGCGGCGATATCGGCCGCGCTGCGCCCCGCGAGCGCCAGCGCGCCGTGCAGCTGCATCGCTGCCTCCACCGCGGTCTGCGCGTGGAATTCAGCCGGGTATGAGATCTTGAACAGGATGTTCTCCATCACGTACGTCCCGTACGGCCGCTGGAAGCGGAACGGCTGCCCCTTGAACAGCACGTCGTAGAAGCCCCAGGTCTTTGCCGTCAGCACCGACGGGTAGCCCATCTCGCCGGTGCGGGCGATCAGCGCCAGCCGCACCGCGCGGCTGGTGGCGTCGCCGGCGGCCCAGCTCTTGCGGCTGCCGGCGTTGGGGGCGTGGCGGTAGGTGCGCAGGCTCTGGCCGTCGACCCAGGCCAGCGACACGGCATTGAGGATCTCGTCGCGCGTGAGGCCTAGCATCTGCGCGACCACGGCGGTGGAGGCCACCTTGACCAGCACCACGTGGTCCAGCCCGACCTGGTTGAACGAATTCTCCAGCGCGATGCAGCCCTGGATCTCATGTGCCTTGATCATCGCCGCCAGCACTGCCTTCATCGTCAGCGGCTTGCGCCCGGCGGCGATGTGGTTGCGCGAGATCCAGTCAGCGGTGGCCAGGATGCCGCCGAGGTTATCCGACGGATGACCCCATTCGGCAGCGAGCCAGGTGTCGTTGAAGTCCAGCCAGCGGATCATCGCGCCGATATTGAACGCGGCCTGGACCGGATCGAGCTGGAACTGGGTGCCCGGCACGCGCGCGCCGTTGGGCACGATCGTGCCCGGAACAACGGGACCCAGCAGCTTGGTACAGGCCGGGTAGGAGAGGGCTTCGAGCCCGCAACCGAGCGTGTCGATCAGGCAGTTGCGGGCGGTGTCATAGGCGAGGCCGCTCTTGATCTCGTACCGGGTGACATAGTCGACGATGTCGACCAGCACCTGGTCCGGATCGGGGCGTTGCGCGGACGGCGTGTCGGTGGACATGAACGGCCTCGCGGGTGCGGCTCAGCTCAGAACGCGTCGCCGGGCACGCGCACCCAGCCTTCCATCAGCACGCGCGCACTGCGGCTCATGATGGCCTTCTTGACCGCCCATTCGCCGTCGACCTGCTGCGCCTCGGCGCCCACGCGCAACGTGCCGGACGGATGCCCGAAACGCACCGCGTTGCGCTCGCCGCCGCCGGCGGCCAGGTTGACCAGCGTGCCGGGGATGGCGGCGGCGGTGCCGATCGCCACCGCTGCCGTGCCCATCATGGCGTGGTGCAGCTTACCCATCGACAGCGCGCGCACCAGCAGGTCCACATCGGCCGCGGCCACCTTCTTGCCGCTGGAGGCGACGTAGTCGACCGGCCTGGCGACAAAGGCCACCTTGGGCGTGTGCTGGCGCTTGGCGGCCTCGTCCACGTTCTTGATCAGGCCCATGCGCAGCGCGCCGTAGGCACGGATGGTCTCGAACATCGCCAGCGCCCTGGTGTCGCTGTTGATGGCGTCCTGCAGCTCGGTGCCGGTGTAGCCGATGCTCTCGGCGTTGACGAAGATGGTCGGGATGCCGGCGTTGATCATGGTGGCCTTGAGCGTGCCCACGCCCGGCACTTCGAGGTCGTCGACCACGTTGCCGGTGGGGAACATCGCGCCGCCGGCGCCTTCTTCCTCTGCGGCCGGATCCATGAACTCAAGCTGCACTTCGGCGGCCGGGAAGGTCACGCCATCGAGCTCGAAATCGCCGGTTTCCTGCACTTCACCGTTGGTGACGGGCACATGGCCGATGATGGTCTTGCCGATATTGGCCTGCCAGATGCGCACCACGGCCACGCCGTTGTGCGGGATGCGGCTGGCATCGACCAGGCCGGCGCTGATGGCAAAGGGACCGACCGCTGCCGACAGGTTGCCGCAGTTGCCACTCCAGTCGACAAAGGGCTGGTCAATCGAGACCTGGCCGAACAGATAGTCGACATCGTGGTCGGGCCGCGTGCTCTTGGACAGGATGACGGTCTTGCTGGTGCTGGAGGTGGCGGCACCCATGCCGTCGATCTGCTTGCCATAGGGGTCGGGGCTGCCGATCACGCGCATCAGCAGCGCGTCGCGGGCCGGGCCGGGCACTTGTGCCGTTTCCGGCAAATCTTGCAGGCGGAAGAACACGCCCTTGCTGGTGCCGCCACGGATATAGGTGGCGGGAATCTTGATCTGGGGTACGTGAGTCATGGAAATCTTTGTCCTGGTTGGCCCGGGCGGCATGCGTGCCGCTCGGGCCCTTTGTCACAGCTTATGCAGTTGCCCGCGACGACTCAAGGAAGTCCTGCGCGAAGCGCTGCAGCACGCCGCCAGCTTCGTAGATCGACACTTCCTCGTCGCTGTCGAGGCGGCAGGTCACCGGCACTTCCACGCGCTCGCCGTTCTTGCGGTTCACCACCAGTGTCAGCGTGGCGCGCGGCTGGCGCTCGCCGATCACGTCATAGGTCTCGGTGCCGTCCAGGCCCAGCGTCAGGCGGTTCACGCCCGGCTTGAACTCCAGCGGCAGCACGCCCATGCCGATCAGGTTGGTGCGGTGGATGCGCTCGAAGCCCTCGGCGACGATGACTTCCACGCCGGCCAGGCGCACGCCCTTGGCGGCCCAGTCGCGCGACGAGCCCTGGCCATAGTCCGCGCCGGCGATGATGATCAGCGGCTGCTTGCGATCCATGTACGTCTCGATCGCTTCCCACATGCGCACGACCTTGCCTTCGGGCTCGATGCGCGCCAGCGAACCCTTCTTGACCTGGCCATCGACCACAGCCATTTCATTGATCAGGGTCGGGTTGGCAAAGGTGGCGCGCTGCGCGGTCAGGTGGTCGCCGCGGTGGGTGGCGTACGAGTTGAAGTCCTCTTCCGGCAAGCCCATCCTGGCCAGGTATTCCCCGGCGGCGCTGTTGAGCATGATGGCGTTGGACGGCGACAGGTGGTCGGTGGTGATGTTGTCGCCCAGCACCGCCAGCGGACGCAGCGCCTTGAGCGTGCGTTCGCCGGCCAGCGCGCCTTCCCAGTAGGGCGGGCGGCGGATGTAGGTGCTCTGCGGACGCCAGTCGTACAGGGGACTGACCGATTCGCCGCTGGCCGCGGTAATGGCGAACATCGGCTCGTAGACCTTGCGGAACTGTTCGGGCTTGACGCTCTTCGCCACGATCGCGTCGATCTCTTCGTCGCTCGGCCAGATGTCCTTCAGGTAGACCGGCTTGCCGTCCTGGTCCGTGCCCAGCACGTCTTTTTCGATATCGAAGCGGATGGTGCCGGCGATGGCATAGGCCACCACCAGCGGCGGCGAGGCCAGGAAGGCCTGCTTGGCGTACGGGTGGATGCGGCCATCGAAGTTGCGGTTGCCGGACAGCACTGCCGTCGCGTACAGGTCGCGGTCGATGATCTCTTGCTGGATCTTCGGGTCCAGCGCTCCGGACATGCCGTTGCAGGTGGTGCAGGCAAAGGCGACGATGCCGAAGCCAAGCTTCTCGAGGTCGGGCAGCAGATTCGCTTCTTCCAGGTACAGCTCGACTGCCTTGGATCCCGGGGCCAGCGACGACTTGACCCACGGCTTGCGCGCCAGGCCGCGCGCATTGGCGTTGCGCGCCAGCAGCGCGGCAGCGATCACGTTGCGCGGGTTGCTGGTGTTGGTGCAGCTGGTGATGGCGGCGATGATGACCGCGCCGTCCGGCATCAGGCCTTCGGCTTCCTGCGCGCGGGCCTTGTCCAGGTCGACGGCGATGCCGCGCTCGGCCAGCGCGGAGGTCGGCAGGCGCTTGTGCGGGTTGGACGGGCCGGCCATATTGCGCACCACGCTCGACAGGTCGAACTTCAGCACGCGCTCGTATTCGGCGTTCTTCAGCGAATCCGCCCACAGGCCGGTGGTCTTGGCGTACGTCTCGACCAGCTTGAGCTGCTCATCGGTGCGGCCGGTCAGGCGCAGGTAATCGATGGTCTGCTCGTCGATAAAGAACATCGCCGCGGTGGCGCCGTATTCCGGCGCCATGTTGGAGATGGTGGCGCGGTCGCCGAGCGTCAGGCTCGAGGCGCCTTCGCCGCGGAACTCCAGGTAGGCGCCGACCACCTTCTCCTTGCGCAGGAACTCGGTCAGTGCCAGCACGATGTCGGTGGCGGTGATGCCAGGCTGGCGCTTGCCGGTCAGCTCCACGCCGATAATGTCCGGCAGGCGCATCCACGAGGCGCGGCCGAGCATCACGTTCTCGGCTTCCAGGCCGCCCACGCCGATGGCGATCACGCCGAGCGCATCCACATGCGGGGTGTGGCTGTCGGTGCCGACGCAGGTATCGGGGTAGGCCACGCCGTTGTCGGCGTGGATCACCGGCGACATCTTCTCCAGGTTGATCTGGTGCATGATGCCGTTGCCCGGCGGGATCACGTCGACGTTCTTGAACGCCTGCTTGGTCCAGTCGATGAAGTGGAAGCGGTCTTCGTTGCGGCGGTCTTCGATGGCGCGGTTCTTGGCGAACGCATCGGGGTCGAAGCCGCCGCACTCCACCGCCAGCGAATGATCGACGATCAGCTGCACCGGCACTACCGGGTTGACCTTGGCGGGGTCGCCTCCCTGTTCGGCGATGGCGTCGCGCAGGCCGGCCAGGTCCACCAGCGCGGTCTGGCCCAGGATGTCATGGCACACCACGCGCGCCGGGAACCACGGGAAATCGAGGTCGCGCTTGCGCCCGATCAGCTGCTTGAGCGAATCCGTCAGCGTGGCGGGATCGCAGCGGCGCACCAGGTTTTCTGCCAGCACGCGCGACGTGTACGGCAGCTTGTCGTAGGCACCCGGCTGGATTGCCTCGACCGCGGCGCGCGCGTCAAAGTAATCCAGCTTGGTGCCCGGTAGCGGTTTGCGGTTTGCAGAATTCATGGTGTAGGGAAATCAATATAGGTATGAAAAAGGGGTAGTGGTCCCATGTCAGCGACCAACTACCCCCTTGCCCGCAGGCCCGGATCAAGGCAACCCGACGCGGAGCAAACCGGCAGCCGGTCTTACTTGCGATCCTTCAGCGGCACGAACTTCAGGTTCTCCGGACCGGTGTAGTTGGCGCTCGGGCGGATGATCTTGTTGTCGATGCGCTGCTCGATAATGTGCGCGGCCCAGCCCGAAGTACGCGCGATCACGAACAGCGGCGTGAACATCGCCGTCGGCACGCCCATCATGTG
>NZ_JBXAGS010000033.1:0-32856 GCF_058794355.1 Cupriavidus sp. GW823-FHT07B10 | reverse complement strand
CCCCCCCCCCCCCCCCCCCCCCCCCCCCCCCCCCCCCCCCCCCCCCCCCCCCCCCCCCCCCCCCCCCCCCCCGCTGCGTTTTTCCGGTCAGGAAATCGTGTAGGTGGTACGTTCCCCGGGGTTGTAGAGGTCCCTGGCCAGTTGCAGGATCTGGTCCCGATGATGGTCGAAGGTGGCGAGAAGGGCGGATTCTTCCGCGGCACCCTGGTGGCTCAGGCGCAGAAGGATTTCGTCAGTGACCTGAAAGGCCACTTCGCGCGCGTTGTCGTAGCCCCAGAAGCAAACGCAGTGCCGCGCCGCATCGTAGCTGCGGCTGGGATTGGGAAAATTCAGTGCCATTGCAGACTCCTGTCCGGTCACGGTACGCCGTGCGTGTTGGGCTTGCTGGCGCCAGCCGGTGCTGCCGCCCCCAGTATGCGCCTGTTTCCCGCAAGCTGGGCATGTGTCCCCGCGGCCTGCTGGAGCGCATGGCCGCGTTCTTCGCGAAAGATATTTCCTTCGCCGGCGATTTAGCGCGTATGCTGGGATTGCCATTATCTCCAGGCAAGCCATTCAGGAGCCCATCATGGCCAAGAGTCAACTACGCAGCAGCCGCGAAGCCAAGAAACCCAAGCAACCGAAAAAGCCATCCGTGCCGGCCTCACCCTTCAGCACGGTCCAGTTTCGCGGGCACGATGAGGTCGCCAAGAAGAAGAAATGACTGAGACCGACAGTGCAGGGGTCGTCTGGTCCCTTGTGTTCCTGGCCGCGTTGGTCGGGGTCTACGGCTACATCATCCGGGTGGGCATCCACCACAAGCCGGTGTTCGGCATAGCGAAGCACTCGCTTCGGTACTGGTGGCACCGGCTGGTCCACGTGACCAAGTAAGCAACGCCGGCCAGTCAGGCCGGCGCGGGCAAGATTTGCGGTTTTGCCGCACAATACAGCCTGCGCGCCGCACAGGAGCACGCTGGATCGATCAGAGGCGAGGGCACTGACCTCGCCCGTCAGCGGGCGGCATTTTGTTGAACATCCTGCAATCCTGTACATGGCCGCCCCACATGCACATTCCGCCGCGGATCCCGTCCGCGGCGCAGACACTTCCGTTTCTTCCCGCGATAGCAATCCATCCGGCCGCCTGCCGCTGCTGGCGCTCGGGGTCGGCAGCTTCGGCATCGGCACCGGCGAATTCGTCATCATGGGCCTGCTGCCCGATGCCGCCAGCGACCTCGCCATCTCCATCCCGCAAGCCGGCCACCTGATCAGCGCCTATGCGCTGGGCGTGGTCATCGGCGCGCCGCTGCTGGCGGTGCTGGGCGCGCGCTGGCCGCGGCGCAACCTGCTGATCGCGCTGATGGCGGTGTTTGCCGCCGGCAATATCGCCAGCGCGCTGGCGCCTTCCTATCTGTCGATGATGGTGGCGCGCCTGCTCACGGGTTTTCCGCATGGCACGTACTTTGGCGTGGCGGCGCTGGTGGCCGCCAGCCTGGTCCCGCGCGAACGGCGCGCGCAGGCGGTGGGGCTGGTGATGCTGGGCCTGACCACTGCCACGCTGGTGGGCGTGCCGATCGCCGCCACGGTCGGCACCTGGCTGGGCTGGCGCTCGGCCTTCGTGATTGTCGGTGCCCTCGGTGCACTGACGGCGCTGCTGGTGTGGCGGTGGGTCCCGTTCGTGCCGGCCGACCGGCGTGCCAGCCCGCTGCGCGAGCTGTCGGCGCTCAAGCGCAAGCAGGTCTGGCTGACGCTCGGTATCGGCGCGATCGGCTTCGGCGGCATGTTCTCGGTGTTCAGCTATATCAAGCCGACCATGCTCGAGCTGGCGCATATGCCGGCGGCGGGTATCCCGGTGGTGCTGGCCTTGTTCGGCATCGGCACGGTGGCGGGCAACCTTGCCGGCGCGAAGCTGGCCGACAAGGCATTGATGCCGACCATCGGCGGCGTGCTGGTGTGGGCGGCGCTGGTGCTGGGCGCCTTCGCCTTGACCGCGTCGCATCCCTGGCTGGCTGCCATCAATGTGCTGCTGGTGGGCACCACGGTGGCACTGGGCCCGGCCTTGCAGATCCGGCTGATGGATGTCTCCGGCGACGCGCAGACGCTGGCCGCGGCCCTCAACCACTCGGCCTTCAACATGGCCAACGCGCTCGGCGCGTGGCTGGGCGGGGTGACCATTGCCGCCGGCTACGGCTGGGAGTCCACCGGCTGGGTCGGCCTGCTGCTGGCGCTGGGCGGCCTGGTGGTCTATGCGTGGTCGATGCTGAGCATGGGCCGGCAGGGCGCGCCAGCCGCGGCGCAGGCGTGATGCAGGCGGACCTGCTGCGCACACAGGTCTGCAAGGAACAAAAAAAGGGGTGCCTCATCGGGCACCCCTTTTCATCCGCGGTCCGCTGGCGGGACGGGCTTACTCTGCGTCCGCGACGCTGGCGCCGACCACGTTGAAGCCGCCGTCGACATAGGTGATCTCACCGGTCACGCCGCTGGCCAGGTCGGACAGCAGGAAGGCGGCCACGTTGCCGACTTCTTCGATGGTGACGTTGCGGCGCAGCGGCGCGGCCTGCTCGAAGTGGCCGAGCAGCTTGCCGAAGCCCTTGATGCCCGAGGCGGCCAGGGTCTTGATCGGGCCGGCGGAGATGCCGTTGGCGCGGATGCCACGCGGACCGACCGACGAGGCCAGGTAGCGCACGCTGGCTTCCAGCGAGGCCTTGGCCAGGCCCATGGTGTTGTAGTTGGGAACCACGCGCTCTGCGCCCAGGTAGGTCAGCGTCAGCAGCGAGGCCTTGTCCGACAGCAGCGGCAGCGCGGCCTTGGCCAGCGCCGGGAAGCTGTAGGCGGAGATGTCATGGGCGATGCGGAAACCTTCGCGCGACAGGCCTTCCAGGAAGTCGCCGGCGATCGCCTCGCGCGGCGCGAAGCCGATCGAGTGCACCAGGCCGTCGAACTTATCCCAGCGCTGGCCCAGCGCGGCGAAGGTCGCGGCGATCTGCTCGTCGCTGCCGACGTCGCATTCGAACACCAGGTCGCTGCCGAATTCCTTGGCAAAGTCGCTGATCCGGTCCTTGAACCGTTCGCCGACATAGGTGAAGGCCAGTTCGGCGCCTTCGCGTTTGCACGCCGATGCGATGCCATAGGCGATCGACCGGTTAGAGAGCAAGCCGGTGATCAGGATCCGCTTACCTGCCAGAAATCCCATAAGTTCTCCAAGGTGGTGTATCAGGCACGCTTCGTGCGTCCGCCGTGCGGCCGTGCGCGTGCCTTTGCTGTCTTGCGGCCGTTTTTATTGCGCCGCGCAGAGGGAATGTCCGGATGGCTGGCGCCACCCCCGACGCATGTAAAATTGTCTCATACTTGGCCCGGCCGCAGAATGCCGGGCCCCACAGGTCATAGTGGAGGAATCCAACGGGATGCCTATTCAAGCACGTTGGCCGCTTCAGGCGGCATGGCAGTGCTTCCGGCGGGATGCAGTACTGCGCGGTTGGGTCGCAAGCGGGCTGGCGATGGCGCTGGCGGCGGGGGTCTCTCTCTTTTCAAATCCGGCGCTGGCGGCGCATGGCTTCGCGCTGCACGGGGACCTGAAGTACCAGGCGGATTTCCGGCATTTCGACTATGCCAATCCCAATGCACCCGCCGGCGGCACGCTGACACTCGCCAATCCGGACCGGCGCACCAGCTTCGACAAGTTCAATCCGTTCACGCTGAAGGGCACGTCGGCGCCCGGCCTGAACGCGCTGATGTTCGAGTCGCTGCTGATCAGCAGCGCCGACGAGAGCGCGAGCGCCTATGGCTTGCTCGCCGAGGACGTCACGGTGGCGCCGGACGAGCTCTCGGTCACGTTTACCATCCGGCCCCAGGCGCGCTTCACCAATGGCGACCCGGTGCTGGCGTCGGATGTCAAATATTCTTATGACATGCTGATGAGCAAGGCCTCGAGCCCGGGCTATCGCAGCATGTGTACCGATGTGAAGGCGGTGATCGTCGCCGGCGAGCGCACGGTGCGCTTTGAATTCAAGCAGCGCAACCGCGAGCTGCCGCTGATCGTAGGCTCGCTGCCGGTGTTCTCGAAGAAATGGACGGCCAAGGTTCCGTTCGAGAAGCTGACCTTCGAGCCGCCGGTCACCAGTGGCCCCTACCTGATCGAGCGCTATGACGCCGGCCGCGGCATCATCTTCCAGCGCGACCCGAAGTACTGGGGCAAGGATCTCGCGGTGCGCCGCGGCACCTTCAATTTCGCGCGCGTGGCCTACCGCCTGTACAAGGACGAGACCGCCAAGCTCGAGGCATTCAAGGCAGGGGAGTTCGACGCCATCGTCGAATACAAGGCCAAGAACTGGGCCAAGAGCTACCAGGGCACCCGCTTTCGCAACGGCGAGCTGCTGAAGACCGAGTTCCCGCACCGCAACGGTGCCGGCATGCAGGGCTTCGTGATGAATATGCGCAAGCCGGTGTTCCAGGACGTGCGCGTGCGCCAGGCCCTGATCCTTGCGCTGGACTTCGAATGGCTGAACCGGCAGTTGTTCTACGGCGCCTACAGGCGGCTGGACAGCTGGTTCTCCAACAGCGAGCTGGCCGCCAGCGCCACCTTCGATGGCCGGCCCAGCCCGGGCGAGCTGGCGTTGCTTGAGCCGCTGCGTGCGGAATTGCCGCCGGAGGTGTTCGGCCCGGACGTGGTCCAGCCCAGCACTGCGGCGCCGCGTTCGCTGCGCGACAACCTGCGCCAGGCACGGCGCCTGCTGGCCCAGGCCGGCTGGACCTATATGGATGGCGCGCTGCGCAACGCCAAGGGCGAGACGCTGGTGTTCGAGTTCCTCGACGACGGCGGCGCCATGAGCCGCGTCATCACCACCTATGTGCGCAACCTGGAGAAGCTTGGTATCCAGGTGAACCAGCGCACCACGGACTTTGCGCTGTACCAGAAGCGGCTGGAGGATTTCGACTTCGACATGGTGTCGATCCGCTTTCCCGACTCGCAAAGCCCCGGCAACGAGCTGCGCGACCGCTTTTCCAGCGAGGCGGCCGGCACGCCGGGCTCGGACAACCTGTTCGGGCTGAAGTCGCCCGTGGTCGACAAGCTGGTGGATAACGTCTTGCACGCCCATACCCGGCAGGAACTGGTCACCGCCGGGCGGGCGCTGGACCGGGTGCTGATGCATGGCTACTACATCGTGCCGAACTGGTACAGCGCATCGCACCGCGTGTCCTACCGCAAGACGCTGGCCTACCCGGAGCGCCTTCCCTATTACTACACGGCCGAAGGCTGGATCCTGAGCCAATGGTGGCGCACGGACCTGCAGCCGCAGGCACGCTGACGCGCCCGCCGCGAACAAGACAAGGAAGAGGACCGGCCGATGCTTGCCTACCTGCTCAAGCGCATTCTGCTGATGATCCCGACGTTGATCGGGGTCATCACGCTGACCTTCGTGGTGATCCAGTTCGTGCCGGGTGGCCCGGTCGAGCAGATGATGATGGAACTGAAAGGGCGGGGCGGTGCCGGCGAAGCCAGCGGCGGTGGCGCCGAATACCGCGGGCGGCGCGGCGTCGACCCCGAGAAGATCAAGGAGATCCAGGCCCTGTATGGCTTTGACAAACCGCCGCTGGAGCGCTACTTCCTGATGCTCAAGCGCTTTGCCCAGTTCGACCTGGGCCAGAGCTATTTCCAGCACCGCAGCGTGTGGGAGCTGGTCAAGTCCAAGCTGCCGGTGTCGGTCAGCCTGGGTTTGTGGACCTTCTTCCTGACCTACCTGATATCGGTGCCGCTGGGCATTTCCAAGGCCATCCGCGCGGGCAGCCGCTTTGACGTGGTGACCAGCATCATCGTGCTGGTGGGCTATGCCATCCCCGGCTTCGTGCTGGGCGTGCTGCTGCTGGTGCTGTTCGGCGGCGGCACCTTCGTGCAGTGGTTCCCGCTGCGCGGGCTGACCTCCGACAACTGGGAGCAGCTCTCGCTGATGGGCAAGGTGATGGACTACCTGTGGCACCTGGTGCTGCCGATCACGGCATCGGTGGTGGGCAGCTTCGCGGTGGTCACCATGCTGACCAAGAATGCCTTCCTTGAGGAAATCCGCAAGCAATACGTGCTGACCGCGCGCGCCAAGGGCCTGGGCGAGCGCCGCGTGCTGTGGAAGCACGTGTTCCGCAACGCGCTGATCCCGCTGGTGACGGGATTCCCGGCCGCGTTCATCGGCGCCTTCTTCACCGGCTCGCTGCTGATCGAGACGCTGTTCTCGCTCGACGGGCTGGGCCTGCTGTCCTATGAGGCGGTGCTGCGGCGCGACTATCCGGTGGTGCTGGGCACGCTCTACCTGTTCACGCTGATCGGGCTGGTCACGCGCCTGATCTCCGATGTCTGCTACGTGCTGGTGGACCCGCGCATCCATTTCGAGGGCTTGCACCGATGAAACTGTTCACGCACGCGGCCCCCAACGGGCTGCCGCATTCGCCTTCGCCGCGCCAGCGCGCCTGGCAGCGCTTTCGCCGCAACCGGCGCGGCTACTGGAGCCTGGTGATCTTCGTGGTCATCTTCGTGCTGAGCCTGGGCGCCGAGCTGCTGTCCAGCAACCGGCCGCTGGTGGTGCACTACAAGGGCGAATGGTATTTCCCCATCGTCAAGGTCTACCCGGAAACCACCTTCGACGGCGATTTCGCCACGCCCGCGGACTACCTCGATCCGTATATCCGCGACCGCATCACCACCAACGGCAACTTCGCGGTGTTCCCGCTGAACCATTATTCGTACGACTCGCTCAACTACTTTGCCAAGGAGCCCAACCCGGCGCCGCCGTCGGCAGAGAACTGGCTGGGCACCGACGACCGCGGCCGCGACATCCTGGCCCGGCTGCTGTACGGCTTCCGCGTGTCGGTGCTGTTCAGCCTGGCGCTGACCGTGATCGGGGTGCTGGTGGGCACGCTGACCGGGGCGCTGATGGGCTTCTTCGGCGGGCGCTTCGACCTGTTCTCGCAGCGTGCCATCGAGATCTGGAGCTCGATGCCGGAGCTGTACCTGCTGATCATCTTTGCCTCGATCTTCGAGCCCAGCCTGGCGCTGCTGATCATCCTGCTGTCGCTGTTCGGCTGGATGGGCCTGTCCGACTACGTGCGCGCCGAGTTCTACCGCAACCGCTCTCTCGACTACGTCAAGGCCGCGCGCGCGCTGGGCCTGTCCAACGTGCAGATCATGTGGCGCCATATCCTGCCCAACAGCCTGACCCCGGTGATCACCTTCCTGCCGTTCCGCATGAGCGCCGCGATCCTGGCGCTGACCAGCCTGGACTTCCTCGGCATGGGCGTGCCGCCGACCACGCCCAGCCTGGGCGAGCTGCTGGCGCAGGGCAAGGCCAACCTGGATGCGTGGTGGATTTCGCTGTCGACCTTCGCGGTGCTGGTGGTCACGCTGCTGCTGCTGACCTTCATGGGCGACGCGCTGCGCGATGCCTTCGATACCCGCCTGGGCCTGGCGGCGCTGCGCGGCCGGGTCGAACCCAAGATCCCGGCCGGCGCGCCGACCGGGGCGGCACCGGAGGCCACGCCATGACCGCGGTGTCTCCCGTGATCCAGCCGGCCGCGGCGCCGGCGCCCGGTTCCACGCTGATGTGCGTCGACAAACTTTCCGTCACCTTCGGCCACGGCGAGCATGCCACCCGTGCCGTGCGTGAAGTCAGCTTCGACCTGCGCGCGGGCGAGCGCTACGCGCTGGTGGGCGAGTCGGGCTCGGGCAAGACCGTGACCGCGCTGGCGATGCTGCGGCTGGTGGAAGACGCCTACTACGACGGCGCGATCCGCTTCGAGGGCAAGAACCTGCTGGAGGTGTCGGACCGCGAGATGCGCGGCATCCGCGGCGCCGAGATCGCGATGATTTTCCAGGAGCCGATGACGGCGCTCAACCCGCTGTACACCATCGGCAACCAGATCGTCGAGACGCTGGCGCTGCACGAGGGCCTGGACCGCCGCGCCGCGCGCGAGCGCGCCATCGCGCTGCTGGAGCGCACCGGCATTAGCGACGCCGCGCACCGCTTCGACAGCTTCCCGCACCAGCTCTCGGGCGGCCAGCGCCAGCGCGCCATGATCGCCATGGCGCTGGCCTGCCGCCCCAAGCTGCTGCTCGCCGACGAGCCGACCACGGCGCTGGACGTGACCATCCGCGCCCAGATCATGGACCTGCTGCGTGACCTGCAGGCCGAGTTCGGCATGGCGGTGATGCTGATCACCCATGACCTCAACCTGGTGCGTTCCTTTGCCCAGCGCGTGGGCGTGATGGAGAAGGGCGTGCTGGTCGAGACCGGCGAGACCGCGCAGGTGTTTGCCGCCCCCCAGCATCCCTACACCCGCAAGCTGATCGACAGCCGCCCCAGGCGCGAGGTGCTGCCGCTGGTGCCGCTGGCGCCGGTGCTGCTGGAAGCGCGCAAGCTGAGCGTCAACTACGCGCGCAAGCGCCGCGGGCTGGCCGGCTGGTTCGGCAAGGACCAGTTTGCGGCGGTCAAGGACGTGGACTTCCAGCTGCGCGAGGGCGAGACCGTCGGCATCGTCGGCGAGTCCGGTTCGGGCAAGACCACGCTGGCGCATACCGTGCTGGCGCTGCAGCGCAAGAGCGGCGGCACCATCCATTTCCTCGGCCGCAGCTTCGACACCGCCACGCGCGACGATCGCCGCCAGTTGCGCGCGCGCATGCAGGTGGTGTTCCAGGACCCGTTCGGCTCGCTGGCGCCGCGCATGACCATCGAGCAGATCGTCGGCGAAGGCCTGGCGCTGCACCAGCCCGGGCTGTCGCACGAGGGCACGCGCCAGCGCGTGATCGAAGCCCTGCGCGAGGTCGGCCTGGACCGCACCGCGCTGGGCCGCTATCCGCATGAATTCTCGGGCGGGCAGCGGCAGCGCATCGCCATTGCCCGGGTGCTGATCCTCAAGCCGCAGATCCTGGTGCTGGACGAGCCCACCTCGGCGCTGGACGTGTCGATCCAGCAGCAGGTGCTGGCGCTGCTGTCCCAGCTGCAGCACAAGTACAACCTCACCTACCTGTTCATCAGCCATGACCTGGCGGTGATCCGGGCCATGGCGCATCGGGTTTTCGTGATGAAGGCAGGGGAGGTGGTCGAGGCCGGCGACACCGAAGCGGTGCTGGGCGCACCCCAGCACCCCTATACGCGCAAGCTGATGGCGGCGGCGCAGGTCGGCGCTGGCTGACCCGGAGGTGTGCGACGCAGCAACGCCGCGGCCCCGCCTGGCTAGCATCCGGTTGTTCGGATCAATCCGATAAACAAGGTGCGAATTCCCGCCTATATCCTTGATTCGCCAGTCAAATCCGGCGAATTTGTAACGAACTTTGACATGTGAATGACAACCCTTTACCATCCCGCGAGAACTAGTTTTGGGGGTGGTCCGTCCGACGCATTGGATCGTGCATAGCACGTTTGCGGTGCAAGACAGGCCCGGAAAGCCTGGTGCGGATGTTGCATAGGGTTCACCCCCCAGGTTCACATGAATTTCTCGCGAAGTTCACGCGAATTTCACATATAACCAGCTGCCCCGGACTTGTGCCGGGGCTTGCTTTGGAACGATCAACGGGAGAACCAATGCAGCGATCGGTACTTCATTCCCTGGCGCGTGCCGCCGTCGGAATTGCCATTGTCTGCGGTGCGACTGTGTCGAATGGAGTGCTGGCGGATACGGTATTCAAGGATGCCGACGCCCGTATCGATGCCACCACGGCCCACGCCGCGGATTCGCATGCGGAAGGCAAGCGCGGCTTGCTGTCGTCGGTGGTGAATTCCACCAGCAACGTTGCCAGCAAGGCTGGCGACCTGGTCATGAATGCGCTGGGCCTGATTGGCGTGCGTTACCGCTTCGGCGGCAACAGCCCCGAATCCGGCCTGGACTGCAGCGGCTTCGTCCGCTACGTGTTCCAGGACACCTTCGGCTTCATGCTGCCGCGCCGCTCTGTCGAAATCAGCCGTGTCGGCACCACCGTGGCGGCCACCGACCTGCGTCCGGGCGACCTGGTGTTCTTCAACACCATGCGCCAGACCTTCTCGCACGTCGGCATCTATATCGGCGACAACAAGTTCGTGCATGCCCCGTCCACGGGCAGCAAGATCCGAGTCGACGACATGCGTGCGTCTTACTGGGTGACCCGCTACAACGGCGCCCGCCGCATCGAGGATGGCAAGGAGGGCGGCGCCGATGGCCTCGGCGACATGGTCGAGACGCTCAAGCGCTATGACCCCAAGGTTGTCCGCGCATCGATGTACGGCGGCTGAGTTTCCGGCGCGCTACAAGCAAAAAGGACTGCTGCGACAGTCCTTTTTTCTTTGGCGGGGCGTGCTCCCCGGGCTATTGCACTGCGACCGTTCCGGCCGGTGCCAGGCGGGCCTGTTCCAGCCGCTGCCGCAGCGTTGCCATCACCGCCGTGGTGGCCTGTTCGCCGGCCAGTATGGCCCGGTTGCGGGCGTTGAAGTCGCTGCCGCCCATATCGGGCAGCTCGGGGCGGATCACCACGTCGGCGCGCGCCAGTGCCATCTTGTTGATCGACTGGCCCATGATCGCGGTGGTCTGCAGCAGCACGCCGCTCTGGCCCGCGTTCTTCTGCGCCGACGGGTCGGCCGAGATGTTGACCGCGATGACAAAGTCCGCGCCCATGCCGCGCGCGGAATCCACCGGCACCGGCTCGACCAGGCCGCCGTCGACATAGTCGTGACCCTGGATCGACACCGGCTGGAACACCCCGGGCACGCTGCTCGACGCGCGCACGGCCTGGCCTGTGTTGCCGCGGCGGAACAGGATTTTCTCGCCGCTCTTGAGATCGGTGGCGACAATGCCCAGCGGCAGCTTCATGGCCTCGATGGTCCGGTTCTGCACCAGCCGGTTGATGTAGTTCTGCAGCGCCTCGCCCTTGAGCCAGCCGCCGAAGCGGGTGCCGAAGGGCAGGGCCCAGTCGGCGATGGCAGCCTCGTCCATGGTCAGCGCCAGCTTGTTCAGCTGGAAGCCATTCAGTCCGCTGGCGTAAAGCGCCGCCACGACTGCGCCGGCGCTGGTGCCGGTGACCAGGTCGGCATGGATGCCTTGCGCTTCGAGCGCCTTGATCACGCCGATATGGGCAAAGCCGCGCGCCGCGCCGCCGCCCAGCGCCAGGCCGATCTTGACGGGCCGCGGCGCGGGCGGGGTGGTGGCGAGCGGCGGCGCGGGACGCGGGCCGAACGAGCAGCCCGCCAGCAGGGCGGCCGCGGAGATGCCGAGGAAATGACGTCGTTGCATGAAGCGAGATCAGTAGCCAGGTGGGACCGGCGGATACAGGGATGTGATGCGGGCGCTCCTCAATGGGGCTGGCATCGAATTGCCTGGATCAGCGGCATCACCTCAGACCGGCGCAAGCATAAATGATTCCGCACGGCGCTGGCACGCCGGGCGGGGCGAGGGATGCGCGTTGGTATAATGTAAGACCTGCACATACACCAGCCTGCGCGCCGCTGCGCGCGGGCTTTCTTGTTTCTGCCCCTGACCATGACCCAACGCGTCCGCACCCGCTTTGCGCCGAGCCCGACCGGTTTTATCCACCTCGGCAATATCCGCTCCGCGCTCTATCCCTGGGCCTTCGCCCGCCGCATGAAGGGCGACTTTATCCTGCGCATCGAAGACACCGACGTCGAGCGTTCGTCGCAGGAAGCGGTCGACGTGATTCTCGAGAGCATGGCCTGGCTGGAGATGGATATCGACGAAGGTCCGTTCTACCAGATGCAGCGCATGGACCGCTATCGTGAAGTGGTCGCGCAGATGGTTGAGTCCGGCCTGGCCTACCGCTGCTACATGAGCACCGAAGAGCTGGATGCCCTGCGCGAAGCCCAGCGCGAGCGCGGCGAGAAGCCGCGCTACAACGGCTTCTGGCGTCCCGAGCCGGGCAAGGTCCTGCCCGAGCCGCCGGCAGGGGTCGATCCGGTGATCCGCTTCAAGAATCCGATCGGCGGCAGCGTGGTGTGGGATGACGCGGTCAAGGGCCGCATCGAGATCTCCAACGACGAACTCGACGACCTGGTGATCGCGCGCCCGGACGGCACCCCCACGTACAACTTCTGCGTGGTGGTGGACGACCTCGATATGAAGATCACCCACGTGATTCGCGGCGACGACCACGTCAACAACACCCCGCGTCAGATCAACATCATCCGCGCGCTGGGCGGCACGCCGCCGGTCTACGCCCACCTGCCGACCGTGCTCAACGAGCAGGGCGAGAAGATGAGCAAGCGCCATGGCGCCATGGCCGTGACCGGCTACCGCGACGAGGGCTATCTGCCCGAAGCCGTGCTGAACTACCTGGCGCGCCTGGGCTGGGCCCACGGCGACGCCGAGATCTTCTCGCGCGAGCAGTTCGTTGAATGGTTCGACCTGGAGCACCTGGGCAAGTCGCCCGCCCAGTACAACCCCGAGAAGCTGGCCTGGCTGAACAACCACTACATCAAGGTCGGCGACAACCAGCGCCTGGCCACGCTGACGCAGCCGTTTATCGAGGCGCTCGGCGGCAAGGTGGAAGGGGCGGACCTGGCCGGCGTGGTGGCGCTGGTGAAGGACCGCGCCAATACGCTGAAGGAGGTCGCGCAGGCGGCGCTGCTGTTCTATCGCGGCGAGCCGCAGGCGGATGCCGCGCTCAAGGCCGAGCACCTGACCCCGGAAATCCAGCCCGCGCTGGCGGCGCTGGCCAACCAGCTGGCCGCGCTGCCGGAATGGAAGCGCGAAGCCATCAGCGCCACCTTCAAGGCCGTGCTGGCCGAGTTCGGCCTGAAGATGCCCAAGCTGGCCATGCCGGTGCGCCTGCTGGTGGCCGGCCAGCTGCAGACGCCAGGCATCGATGCGGTGCTGGAACTGTTCGGCCGCGACACGGTGCTGCGCCGCCTGGCGGCAGCTGCATAAAAAGTCGCAAAAAGTCCGCGCCGGGGGCTTGCGCTCCGGGCCGGACTTGCGCATAATCTCTTTCTCCCTGCGGCGCGGTCCCTGACCAAGCGGGCTGGCGGATCCGCAAGGATCTTCGCAATCTCCGAACTGATTTTTGAAGTGACGGGAAAGCGAAAAAAGCTGAAACGGGAGCTTGCAAAGATTAATGGTTGATATATAATCTTGGCTTCGCTTGAAACGGTAGTTAATTCAGGCGAAAACGCAGCAAGTTGCAGTAAAGAGCAGTACCATGGGGCTATAGCTCAGCTGGGAGAGCGCTTGCATGGCATGCAAGAGGTCAGCGGTTCGATCCCGCTTAGCTCCACCAAGATTTAGGTGTCATCCAGGTTGTTTAGGGTGGCGCCAGACGGAACGTGTTGAAAGACAAGTTTCTGTCCCCTTCGTCTAGAGGCCTAGGACATCACCCTTTCACGGTGAGTACAGGGGTTCGAATCCCCTAGGGGACGCCATAACAACAGGGCGTAATCAGACGCCCAGTCGACTGAAGCGAAGCTTCGGAAGACGCCGACTAAGGAGTGGTAGTTCAGTCGGTTAGAATACCGGCCTGTCACGCCGGGGGTCGCGGGTTCGAGTCCCGTCCACTCCGCCAAAACTGAACCCGCATGGTTTGCGCCATGCGGGTTTTTCTTTGGGTGAGGCATTATGTCGTTAATCGCCGCAAACGCAATAAAAAATGTTGCATTCGTTGCGAAATTCGCTATATAATCCTGTCTTCGCTGCAAATGCTGCGGTAAGCGGCAGACAGCGAAGGTGGTTCCAGCAGTAACCGTCCAGCAGTATCGGATACGGGGCTATAGCTCAGCTGGGAGAGCGCTTGCATGGCATGCAAGAGGTCAGCGGTTCGATCCCGCTTAGCTCCACCAGAATTTGGGAGGCGTCTGAAAAGAAGCTTCCCAGGCGCGAAAAAGCCTGCTATGATGGCGGACTTTCCAGCGCAAGACAGAAAGCGCGTTGTAAAACAAATTTCTGTCCCCTTCGTCTAGAGGCCTAGGACATCACCCTTTCACGGTGAGTACAGGGGTTCGAATCCCCTAGGGGACGCCATAACAACAGGGCGTAATCAGACGCCCAGTCGACTGAAGCGAAGCTTCGGAAGACGCCGACTAAGGAGTGGTAGTTCAGTCGGTTAGAATACCGGCCTGTCACGCCGGGGGTCGCGGGTTCGAGTCCCGTCCACTCCGCCAAATTAGAACGCCCGCGTAAGCGGGCGTTTTTCTTTTCCGGAGTGGAGGAAGCCGCCTGCGCGGCTTCCGGCGGGGCTCGAAGGGCTGCGCTTGCAAGCGCAGCCGCGGCCCGCGGCATGTGGGCGAGTCCCGTCCACTCCGCCAAATTAGAACGCCCGCGCAAGCGGGCGTTTTTCTTTTCCGGTTACTGAAGATGCGGCCGCCGCCCTTGCGAGCGGCCAGTGCCAGAGTCAGTTTTCCGGATCCTTGCTGACCCGGCTGAAATACCGCACCAGCAGCACGCCTGCAATCGCCAGGCTGATGCTGTTGGCCAGCCAGAAGCCGCTGGCGCCGCGTGTGAAGTCGGGCATGCCCTCGATCAGCCCGAAGCCCAGCACATAACCCCCGCCCAGTCCGATGCCCCACAGCGAGCCGGCATAGATCAGCGTCGGAATCAGCGCGATCTTGTACGCGCGCAGGATAAACGCCGTCATCACCTGCACCGCGTCGAAGGCCTGGTAGAACGCCACGAACAGCACCAGCGGCAGCGCTGCCGCGACCACCGCGGGATCGCTCGCGTAGGCATGCAGCACCGGCTTGCGCAGCAGCCACAGCAGGGCACCGGTCAGCACCGCCAGCGTCACCGCCATGCGGATACCTCGCCAGGCAAGGCGGCTGGCGCCGGCCAGGTCGCGCGCGCCGAGATGCTGTGCCACCAGCGTCGAGGTGGCAATCCCCAGCGACAGCGGCAGCATGTAGGCCACCGCGCCCAGGTTGGCGATGATCTGGTGCCCGGCCAGCGTGACCGTGCCCAGGCGCGTGATGAAGATCGACATCAGCGTGAACGAGGTGATCTCGATCAGGTAGGTCAGGCCCATCGGCACGCCCAGCCGCAGCAGCGCGCGCAGCGGGGCGGCAGCCGGCCAGCTCCACATACTGAAGATCCGCAGCGGGTGATAGGCGCTGCCGTAGCGCAGGATCAGCAGCCCGGCGATGCACCAGGCCCAGCTGATCAGCGTCGAGGCCAGGCCGCAGCCGGGGCCGCCCATCGCCGGCACGCCCAGGCCGCCGTGGATGAACCAGGCATTGAGCGGCACCTTCAGCGCCAGCCCGCCGATCTGCAGCACCGTCACCATGATCGGGCGCGACAGCGCATTGTTCAGCGCCGAGTAGATGCGGAATGCCAGCGCCGCCGGCAGCCCGAAGGCACCGAAATGCAGGTAGGCGGTGGCTTTCTCGACCAGTTCGGGCGGCGCCTTGGCGAAAGCGAGCAGCGGGGCCGGGAAGGCCAGCAGCAGCACGCCCGGAATCGCCAGTGCGGCGCCCAGCCATGCGGCCTGCCGGACCTCGGCGCCGATCGCCTCGATGCGGCCGGCGCCATAGAGCTGCCCGGCGATGGGCGACAGCGCCTGCAATACGCCCATCAGGCTGATATAGATGGTGACGTAGATCGAGCCGCCCAGGCCCACGGCGGCCAGGTCGGTCGCCGAGGCGCGCCCGGCCATCACGGTATCGATGACGCCAAAGGCGATAACGGCAAGCTGGCCGGCCAGCACCGGGCCGGCCAGGCTGGCGATACGGCGAAGGTCTTGGAACAGGGTCATTCAGGGCTCGGCAGGCTTGGTCAGGGCTGGATGGTCAGCCCCGCAGCCGCCTGCGGCCGGAATGGTTCGATGGCGCGACAGGCGCTGCGGTGGTGGTGACGCCGGAAAGGGCTCAGGGCTGGCGCGGCAGGCGGCGCCGCGGCAGGTCGGGGCGCGGATGGACGGCGCGCGCGGTATCGACCAGCCGGTACATGCGGAAGCGCTCGTCGCGGTCCGCGGGGCGGCGGCCTTCCCAGATCAGCCGCCACTCGAAATGCGAGATATTGCCCGGCTCGCCATAGTCGACCGCGTCATGGCGCAGCAGCACGTCGCAGCCGTCGTTGGGGCCGCCAAAGCGGATATGGCCGAAATAGGCGAACGACGCCAGCTGCGCATCGCCCATGCGGATCGGCTGGACGCACTGGTAGGCAGGCGGCAGCGCCATCGCCGCGGCCTGGGCCACGTCGCGGTAGGTCTTGCCGTAGTTGATCGAGGGCAGCCACAGCGTCATTGCCATGACCCACATCAGGGTGGTGCCGGCGGCGGAAATCACCACCGGGCGCCAGATCTGCTTGGGCGCGCGCGACAGCCGCCAGCGCACGATCAGCACCCACGCGACCGTGGCCGCCAGCGCGAACACCACCGCGGCAATGGTGAACTCATGCTGGTAGCCGGGCAGCTGGCGGAAGACGTTGCGTGCGATGCGCGGCGGCCAGCCGGTGGTCTTGGCGATCCACATGAACCAGACCGTGCCACCGAAGATGGTGAAGAACAGCAGCGCGAACCAGTCGATCGCGTTGATCACGCCGCGCGCCAGCGTGGGCAGCGCGAATGCGGCCAGCACGGCCATCGGCGGCAGCAGCAGGATGAACTGCACGTCGCCGGCACTGCGCTGCAGGAACAGCAGCACCAGCACCGGCAGCAGCAGCGCCAGCGGCGCCGCCACATGGGGGGCGCGGCGCATGCCGGTCCACGCGATCCAGGCCCAGCCCGCGATCGGCCAGACCGGCCACGTGTACAGGAACAGGTTGCGCACGTTGAAGCCGAAGGTCGCCACATTGGGCGAGCCGTAGCTGCGGCGGTCATAGCGCGACCATTCGCGGATGAAGGTCACCGCCTCGTTGCGGTCGGCCGCGCCGAAGTAGGCGGCCGCCAGCCACGCCGACACCATCAGCAGCGCCAGCGGAATGCCGATGGCGGCCAGGCGCCGCCACGGCAGCGGCTTGCACACCAGTGCGCAGACCGCGCTGCCACCCAGCAGCGCCAGCGGCAGCAGGGGCCCGCTGGCCAGCGCCAGCCCGCCCAGCGCGGCACCATAGACCAGGCTGCCCTGGATGGGCTTGTCGAGGCTGCGCACCATGCCGTACAGGGCCAGTGCGATAAAGGCGACCTGGCCGACCTGCGGCGTGGTCTCGTGCCCGCGCATGGCCAGGCCCACGCAGGCCAGGAAGATCAGCAGCGCGCCGTCAGCCAGCGTGCGGCCGTAATCGCGCGCGTTGGGCTGGCCGCCGAAGGCATAGGCAAATGGCTGGACCTCGTCGCGCCGGCCCAGCAGGTAGGTGGTGTACCAGATGCAGGCGCAGGTCGCGAAGAAGAACAGCGCCGTGGCCAGCCGCGCGGCGTCGGCCGCGCCCAGCCAGCTGCCGAAGCCGCGGATCATCAGCGCGCCGATCCAGAACACCAGCGGGCCGTCCTCGCTGTACGGGCGGCCGACGATATTCGGCATCAGCCAGTCGTGCAGGTTGCCGGTGGCCAGCTGCCACATCACGCCAAAGCCGGCGGCGTCCTCGTTCTTCCACGGGTCGCGGCCGAACAGGCCGACCAGGCCATAGATGATGCAGATCGCCAGCAGCAGCGCGCGCGGCAGGGCGCCGGTCGCGGCAGCGGTCAACTGGACGGGGGAGGTATTGGCTTGACGCATCGATGCTCAGGTCGGGCCGTGGCGCAATGGCGCGAAGGCCACAGTATCGCGCATGCGGCGGCCGCGCGGGCCGTGGCATGGCGTGGAAGCCTCACGGGGTGTGGGGTAAATCCAATGAATGCGGCGGTACCGGTCGTGGTCCGGCACAAAAGCAAAGAGGCAGCCGATGCTGCCTCTTTGCTGTTTCGCACAGGCCCCGGAGCATCTGTCCGCAGGCCTTGCGAAGCGGGGTTCGCTGAAAGCGATTTACTTCGCAGCCTTGCCCAGCTTGTTGCCGAACTTCTGGCGGAACTTTTCCACGCGGCCGGCCGTGTCCATGATCTTCTGGGTGCCGGTGTAGAACGGGTGCGATTCCGACGAGACTTCGATCTTGGCCAGCGGGTATTCCTTGCCGTCCTTCACGATCTTGTCCTTGGTCTGGATGGTCGAGCGGGTGATGAAGCTGAAGTCGCTGGACATGTCCTGGAACACGACTTCGCGGTAATTCGGGTGAATGCCTTCTTTCATGATGAGTCCTTTCTGGTTGGGTAGCCAGTCCGTTGCAATCCGCTGTTCTCCGCCGAGGGCGAGAGCGTGCATGGCGCGGCGACGAACGAACCACTTGCCGGTAACGGGCAAACCGGGATTATGGCAGAAAAACAAATACTTGGGGAAGAGGCTGCGCCACGCGCGGCACAGAAAGTGTTGCGCATGAATATGGCAAAAGCATCACATGGAGGCCGGGTCCTGGCGATAGAAGGCGGCCAGCGACTGGTATACAACCGGCCAGTGCCGCGCCAGCCCGGTCGGCTCGACAAAAAATGCCTCTGACGTCACGGCAAAGAACTCGCTCGGCGCCTCGGTCCCATATGGGTCGATGATGCGCAGCGCCGGCGGCAGCCGCTCCGGGTGCTCCCAGTCGGCCTCGTCGCGTGCCTCCCAGGACTCGGCAAAGCGGTCGTACTCGGTCAGGAAGGTCTCGGCCCAGGCTTCCGCGTCGATGTCCGGGTGCAGCACGCGCGAGAAGGGCGGCACGCCGTCGGGCTCGCCGTCGAGCATGTCCAGCTTGTGGGCGAACTCGTGGATGACCACGTTGTAGGTATCGGCCGGCAGTTCGTGGTCGCTGTCGATGCCGGCCCCGGGGGTGTGCACGTCGGGCCAGGACAGGATCACCGGCCCGTGCTCCCAGGCCTCGCCGCTGGCTTCCTCGACCACGCCGTGCACCAGGCCGATCTCGTCCTGCACGGTCCGGCGGATGATGAACTCGCCCGGGTAGAGCACGATGCCGTGCCAGCCCCGGTACCAAGGCAGCCCCAGCTTCAGGATCGGCACGCAGGCCTGCACGGCAACGCTGGCCACCATGTCGTCGGCCAGCGGCAGGTCGTGCGCGGTGGAGTATTCCTTGTCGGCGATGAACAGCGTGGCCAGTTCGCGCAGCGCCGCCAGGTCTTCGCTGCCGTAGCGCTGCACGAACGGCAGCGTGGCGACCGTGCGCGCCCACAGCGCATCGGGGATGGCGTAGTGTTCCAGCTTGCGGGCCCGCGAGCGGGTGCGCAGGAATGAGGTCAGTTTGCCGAGCATGGGCGTAGCGCGGTGCGCTGTGAAATGGTCCGGCAACAAAAAAGGTCGGGCAACAAAAAAGGCGTGCCGTGGCACGCCTTCCTGTCCGCCTTGCGGCGATGCTGCGTTGACGCTGCAGCGAGGGCTCAGCCGCCTCTGCGCATCATATCGAAAAACTCGGCGTTGTTCTTCGTGGCCTTCATCTTGTCCATGATGAATTCCATCGCCTGCACTTCATCCATGTCGGAGATGAACTTGCGCAGGATCCAGATCTTCTGCAGGATTTCCGGCTTGATCAGCAGCTCTTCGCGGCGCGTGCCCGACTTGTTCAGGTTGATCGACGGGTAGACGCGCTTCTCGGCCAGGCGGCGTTCCAGGTGCACTTCCATATTGCCGGTGCCCTTGAACTCTTCATAGATCACGTCGTCCATGCGGCTGCCGGTTTCGATCAGCGCGGTGGCGATGATGGTCAGCGAACCGCCTTCTTCCAGGTTGCGCGCGGCACCGAAGAAGCGCTTCGGGCGCTGCAGCGCGTTGGCGTCCACACCACCGGTCAGCACTTTGCCCGAGGCCGGCACCACGGTGTTGTAGGCACGCGCCAGACGGGTGATCGAGTCCAGCAGGATCACGACGTCGCGCTTCAGTTCGACCAGGCGCTTGGCCTTCTCGATCACCATTTCGGCAACCTGAACGTGGCGGATGGCCGGTTCGTCGAAGGTCGACGCAACCACTTCGCCGCGCACCGAACGCATCATCTCGGTCACTTCTTCCGGGCGCTCGTCGATCAGCAGCACGAACAGGTCCGCTTCCGGATGGTTGTTGGCAATCGCGTGGGCGATGTGCTGCAGCATCACGGTCTTGCCGGACTTGGGCGACGCCACCAGCAGCGCACGCTGGCCGCGGCCGATCGGCGCGATCATGTCGATGATGCGGCCGGTGATGTTCTCTTCAGCCTTGATATCGCGTTCGAGCGTGAGCGGCCGGTTCGGGTGCAGCGGCGTCAGGTTCTCGAACATGATGCGGTTCTTGACCGCTTCGGGCGGCTGCCCGTTGACCTTGTCCACCTTGACCAGTGCAAAGTAGCGTTCGCCGTCCTTGGGCGTACGCACTTCACCCTCGATCGAATCGCCGGTGTGCAGGTTGAAGCGGCGGATCTGGGACGGACTGATGTAGATGTCATCCGTGCTGGCCAGATACGAGGTTTCGGGCGAGCGCAGGAAGCCGAAGCCGTCGGGCAGCACCTCCAGCGTGCCGTCTCCAAAGATGGTTTCGCCCATCTTGGCGCGCTTCTTCAGGATCGCAAACATCAGTTCCTGTTTGCGCATCCGTTGTGCGTTGTCGATCTCGAGCGTAGCCGCCATTTCGAGAAGCGCAGACACGTGAAGCGATTTGAGTTCTGTCAGGTGCATAGACGAGGGGTACAGATGGGCCCGGACGGGCGAGACCTAAAGGGAAGGGGGGAAATGAGCGAACGCTCGGGGAGTTGTTGGTGGCATCTTAGCACAATCCGACCGGGCCGCCAGGATGTGGCGCACGCACGTCGGATCGTGACAAAACCGGGACCGTGGGTCAGGTCCCGGCGCGCAGCTTACAGGTTGCCGTCGAGGAAGGCGGTCAGTTGCGACTTGGACAGCGCGCCGACCTTCTGGGCCGCGACCGCGCCGTTCTTGAACAGGATCAGCGTCGGGATGCCACGGATGCCGAACTTGGCCGGCACCTGCTGGTTTTCATCGACATTGATCTTGGCGATCTGCAGCTTGTCGCCATAGTCCTTGGCGACTTCGTCCAGGATCGGCGCGATCATCTTGCAGGGGCCGCACCATTCCGCCCAGAAGTCGAGCAGGACGGGTTTGTCGGACTGGAGGACGTCAGCATCGAAGGAGGCGTCGCTCACATACTTGATTTGTTCGCTCATGGCGGAAAACCTCTGGTTTCGCTCTGTTTATGTTGAAGGCTGGAGACTTCGGAGGGCCGAACCGTTACCTTACACGAGATTGCGCGGACCCGTCGGGCTGCCTCCGCAGCCCGCAAACAGGCCGTGGGGGCCGCTGCCGCGCCCGGTGCTGCCGATATGTTACCAGTTTGCCGATTTTCAAGACCGGCCTGGCAAACACTCGAAAGCGCGCCGGCACGGAAATGATTCTGCTGCAATCGGAGGATTCATTGAAATGCTTATTTTCTATGGCGCCGAGAGATTCGGGTAATCGCTTGCGGCGTGCGGGAGGGTGTGTCATAGAATGCACTTGTGCGCGCCGCGCGGTGCCGATTGAGTGTGGCGTGCGCGTAGAATAGAAAGCGGTCCGCAGGCGGCGCCAGCGGACCAATCTTGCATCCTGCGCCACTGACTAGGTCATCGACATGAACACCGATCCCCGCAAGCCTTCGCAGCCCGAGCCCGGCCAGGCGCCGGACGTGGACCACCTGAGCGATGCGCTGGACCATATCAGCAGCGCCGTGGAGACCAACAGCATCGCCAGCGGTGCCGCACGCGGCCTGGTCTACAGCATCATCGAGACCCTCGGTACCCTGGTGGGCGACCCGGACCTGCCCGAGCATGCGCGCTCCGGCTATGAGGGCCTGCTCGAGACCGCGCGCGAAATCCGCGCCCGGCTGGAAGGCGGTTCGGACTGAGCCGGTTCCGCCTGCCCTGCATCACACTTGCCGCCAGCCGCCCAGGCCGGCGGCGCCCGTATTGTTTCCGTTGCATCCTGACGCTTTCGCCGACCGACGCAGTTCGCGCAGCCATTCCGGGCTGCGCCCCACGCGCCCATGACGTCGCTACGTTTCCGCCCTGGCCCTGATTTCCTCGACCAGGCGGCCACGGCTGCCTGGTATTTCCTCGACCGCTGCGGCGCGCCGGAGGCGGGCGCGCACGTGGTCGTGCCCACCGCGGCGCAGATCCCGGGCGTGCGCCAGGCACTGGACGCCGCCGCGCGCGCGTCGGGCAGCCCGCGGCTGCTGCCGCGCGTGCTGACGCTGGGCCACTGGCTGCTCGACCTGCCGCCCGAGGGCGCCCCGGTGCGCAGCCCGGCCGCACGCCTGCTGGCCGTGCAGCAGGCGGTGCGCGGGCAGGATTGGCTGCGCCGCGCCTTCGGCGCCCAGAACGAGACCGCCGCATGGGGCCTGTCGCAGACGCTGCTGTCGATCTGCGACGAGCTTAACGCGCGCTGGCTCGAAGACGCCGCCATCCGCGACGATGACGAGATCGACGGCGACGATCGCGCCGGCCTGCTGCAGGGCGCGCTGGAACGGACCTATTCGCATCTGTCCGAGCGCTTCCTCGGCGAAGAGGCGCGCATCGTGCTGGCATTCTGGCAGGCGCTGTCCGGCCCGGACGATCCGCTGCCGGCGCGGCGCCGCGCCTTGCGCGAGCTGTCGCAGCAGCTGCGCGGCCCGGTGATCTGGATTGCCCCGACCCCGCCCACGCCGCTTGAAGCCGCGTTCCTGCGCGATGCCGCCGAGTTGGTGCCGGTGCTGCAGGTCGGCTATGACTGGACCGGGCAGGGCGAGAGCGATGCCGACTGGTACCAGACCCTGCTGGCGCTATGGCCGGAAGCAAGGATCGTCGATGATGCCGAAGCCGTCGCCCCCGCGCCGGCCATGCCTGCGCTGCCGCCGCAGCGTCCGTCGATCCGCGTGGTCGGCAGCGCGCGCTTCGAGGATGAAGCCGCCGCGGCAGCCGCGCAGCTGGTGCAGTGGCTCAATGAAGGCCGCCGCCAGGTGGCGCTGGTCGCGCACGACCGCGTGGTGGCGCGGCGCGCCCGTGCCCTGCTGGCGCGCGCCGGCGCACCGGTGCGCGACGAGACCGGCTGGAAGCTTTCCACCACGCGCGCGGCCGCCGCGCTGATGCGCTGGTTCGACCTGTTGGTGCGCGACGGCGACACCGCTGCGCTGCTGGACCTGCTCAAGAGCCCGTTCTGCCTGCCGGAGGTTGCCGGGCGCGGCGCGGCCATCGCGCTGCTGGAGCGCCAGGTGCGGCGCGAGGGCATCACCGGCGGCTGGGCGCGCCTGCGCCAGCTGTTCGGCCACGCACCGACCGCGGCGCAACAAGCTGCCACGGAAGACGAGGATGCCGCCGAAGCGCCGCGCCACGCCGCGCACGCGCTCATCGCCGTGCTCGCCGACGAGGCGGCGCGCTGGCCGCGCGGCCTCGCGCAGCATCCGCTGGCAACCTGGCTGGAACGGCTCGACGGCATGCTCGACGGCCTCGGCATGCGCGCAGCGCTGGCCGCGGACGATGCCGGCAGCCAGCTGCTCGATGCGCTGGCGCGGCTGCAGGAGTTGCCGCTGGACGAGACCGGCGGCCATGCCACGCTGTCGCAGGGCGAGTTCCGCGCGATGCTGTCGGCGCTGCTGGAATCGGTCGCCTACAAGGAGCCCTCGGCCAGCGGCCCGGCGCGCATCACCATCCTGCCGCTGAACGGCGCGCGCATGCGCCGCTTCGAGGGCGTGGTGATCGTCGGCTGCGATGACGCGCAACTGCCGTCCAGCGCCGCCGAGCTGATGTTCTTCTCCAACCAGATGCGGCGCGAGCTGGACCTGGAAGACCGCGAGGCCCGCTTTGCGCAACAGGCGCGCGACCTGGCCGAGGTGCTGCTGAACAACGACGACGTGGTGCTGACCTGGCAACGCTACGGCAGCCGCGGCGAGCCGCATCATGTGTCGGGCTGGATCGAGCGCCTGGCGGCGTGCTGCGCGCGCGCGGGCGTCAGCATCGAAGCTTCCGCCGCAGCACAGGCGCACGAGACCTTTGCCGATCCGCAGGGCATGCCGGCGCCGGCGGCGGAGCCCGCGCTGGTGCCGGTGCGCTGGAGCGCGCAGGCCTACAACATGCTGCGCCGCTGCCCCTACCAGTTCTTCGCCGGCCGCATGCTGGGCCTGGCCGGGTTGGAGACAGTCAGCGACGAGCTGGAGAAACGCGAGATCGGCGAACACCTGCACCACGTGCTGCTGCGCTACCACAAGGACCTGCAGGCGCGCCGCGAGCGTGGCGAGACGCTGGCGGAAGACCGGCGCCTGGCCCGCCTGGCCGAGATTTCCGAAGCCGTGTTCGGTGCGCTGATGGCCGAGGACGGCAATGCCATTGCCTACTACCGGCGCTGGCGCGAGGTGATGCCGTCGTATGTCGCCTGGCAATCCGCGCGCGAGGCCGAGGGCTGGTTCTGGCGCGGCGGCGAGCTCGACGCCGGCATCGACCTGCCGATGCCCGACGGCCAGCCGCTGCGCCTGACCGGGCGCATCGACCGGCTTGACCAGGGCCCGGGCGGGGCGCATGCCGTGCTCGACTACAAGACGCAGAGCGCCACCCGCCTCAAGCGCAAGCTGGCCGAGGTCGGGGAAGACTGCCAGCTGCCGTTCTACGGCCTGCTGCGCGCCGATGCGGCAGCGGGCAGCTGGGTATCGCTCGAAGGCGCGCGCGAGGGCGCAGCGGCGGCGCAGCGCGAAGTCGGCCTGCCCGATTTTGAAGCCGCCGTCATCTGGCTGGAACGGCAGATGCGCGACGACGTCATGCGCCTGCGCCAGGGTGCCAGGCTGCCGGCCTTCGGCGATGCCTCCGCCTGCCTGTATTGCACCGCCCGCGGCCTGTGCCGCAAGGGCTTCTGGGAATCCACCGCCGTGCCGGCGCTGACATCATGACGCCCCACGATCCGCACCACGTCCAGCCTTACCAGCGCGACGGCGAGCCCGTTTCCGAGGCCGAGTTCACGCGCGCCGCCTGCGATCCCGCGCGCTCGGTGGTGGTAGAGGCCTGTGCCGGCAGCGGCAAGACCTGGCTGCTGGTGGCGCGGCTGGTGCGCCTGCTGCTGGCCGGCGCCGCGCCGCACGAGATCCTGGCCATCACCTTCACGCGCAAGGCCGCCGAAGAAATGCGCGACCGCCTGCTGGAGGTGCTGGCACAGATGTCGCGCGACAGCGATGAAGACGTGGTCGCAGCGCTGGTGCAGCGCGGCCTGACGCATGACGCCGCGCGCGAGGCGCTGCCGCGTGCGCGGCGCCTGCATGCGCAGGTGCTGGCCGCGCCCGGGCGCATGGCCATCGATACCTTCCACGGCTGGTTCGGCACGCTGCTGCGTGGCGCGCCGCTGGCCTCGGGCATCGTGCCGGGCGCGGCGCTGCGCGAAGATGCGCTGCGCATGAAACGCGAAGCCTGGGCCCCGGTCTGGCGCGCGCTGGCCACGGAGCAATACACCGACTTGCGCGCCGCGTGGGAAACGCTGGTCGATGCCGTGGGCGACTTCCAGGCACGCGCGCTGCTGGACGCGATGTTCCATGCCCGCAGCGAATGGTGGGCGATGCAGGAGGGCGGCGACCCGCTGCAGGCGCTGTCCGACTGCCTGGGCGAAGACGCCCGGGGCGACGTGCTGCTGCAGGCGCTGTCCGACGAAGGCTGGCGCGATGCCTGCGAGTCGCTGGCGCTGCGCCTGGGCGCGGCCGGCAAGACCGAGCAGACCCACGCCGCCCGCATCACCGATGCGCTGATGGCGATCACCGCGTGGCGCGAAGCGGGCGCGGCGCCCGGCAAGCCCGCCGAACGGGCGTTCGCGCAGTTGCGCGCCGCGTTCTTCACCACCACCGGCGGCCCGCGTTCGCTGCGGCGCACCGCGGCGCTGGTCAAGGCCGCCGGCGGCGAAGGCATGGTCGATGCGTTGCTGGACGAGCATGCCTCGATCTGCGCCATGCTTGACGACATCAGCGCGCGTTGTTGCGAAGCCGCGGTGCTGGCGATCAACCGCGCGCTGTTCTGCATCGGCGATGCCTTGCTGACGCGCTACCAGCGGCACAAGGACGAGCAGCGCGCGATGGACTTCGCCGACCTGGAATGGCAGGCCGCGCGCCTGATGTCGGACGAAGAGACCGCCACGTACCTGCAGGTGCGGCTGGACGCGCGTTACCGCCATCTGCTGCTCGACGAGTTCCAGGACACCAACCCGCTGCAGTGGCGCATCCTGCAGGGCTGGCTGGCCGGCTATGCGGGCCTGGGCGAGCGGCCGACGGTGTTCCTGGTGGGCGATCCCAAGCAGTCGATCTACCGCTTCCGGCGCGCCGATGCACGGCTGTTCGGCGCGGCCGGCGAGATGCTGCGCGATACGTTCGGCGCCACCGTGCTGCGCACCAACCGCACCCGGCGCAACCGTGCCGAAGTGCTGGACTGGGTCAACGCCGTGTTCGACACCGCACGCGCCGAGGGCCGCTATCCGCTGTACGCGACCCAGACCACGGCACTGGCCGGAGGCAACGGGCCGGTCTGGCTGCTGCCGCTGGTGGAGCCCGAGGACAAGGCCGAAGACGCCGTTGACGATGGTGCAGAGGACAAGTCCGCCGAAGCCGCCTCCGCCCATCGCGACACGCTGCTGCAGCCACGCCGGCAGGCCGGCGATTCGCTGCGGCTGGAAGAGGGCCGGCGCGTGGCCGCGTGGCTGCGCCTGGTGCGCGACACCGTGCCGGTCCATGAGGGCGGCGAACAGCGCCCCGCGCGCTGGAGCGACATGCATCTGCTGGTGCGCCGCAAGACCCATCTGGCTGACTATGAGCGCGCGCTGCGCGAGGCCGGCATCCCGTGCCTGAGCCCGCGCCGCGGCGGCCTGCTGGCCACGCTCGAGGCGCTGGACCTGTCGGCGTTGCTGGCGTTCCTGATGACGCCGGAATCGGACCTGGATCTCGCGCACGTGCTGAAGAGCCCGCTGGTGGGAGCGACAGACGACGACCTGCTGGCGCTGGCCCGGATCGAAGGCGAGGGCGGCTGGTGGGCACGCATCGAGTCAGGCGGCCTGCCCGAACACGTATCCGATGCGCTGCGCGAAGGCGTGCAGCGCTTGCGCCAGTGGTTGCGCGTCGCGCCGCACCGGCCGGTGCATGACCTGATTGACCAGATCTTCCACGGCGGCGAAGTGCGGCGCCGTTATGCCGAGGCCGCGCCGCCGGATATCCGCGAACAGGTGCTGGCCAACCTCGACGCCTTCCTGAAGCTGTCGCTTGACCTCGACGGCGGGCGCTATCCGAGCCTGCCGAAATTTATCGACGAGCTGCAGGAAATCCGCCGCGGCGACGAGGGCGAAAGCCCCGATGAAGGCGGCATGGGCGAGAGCGCCGAAGACGTGGAGCCGGCCGAGGACGATCCGGCGTTTGCCGGCCTCGACGCGGTCCATATCCTGACCGTGCATGCGGCCAAGGGCCTGGAGGCGCCGTTCGTGGTGCTGCTCGATGCCAACCACAGTGAGCCGGCCGCGGACCGGGGCGGCATCCTGGTCGACTGGCCGCCGTCGTCGCCGGTGCCTCGGCATTTCTCGGCCTACGGCAAGCGCAGCGAGCGCGGGCTGGCGCGGGCGCCGTTGTTCGAGGCGGAGGCGGCGCTGGGCGAGCGCGAGAACTGGAACCTGCTGTACGTGGCCATGACGCGCGCGCAGCAGGGCCTGCTGGTCAGCGGGGTCAAGGGCCGTGCCAGCCGCAGCGGTTCGGGCGAGGGCAATGCCGAGATCGCCGGCAGTTGGTATGTGCGGCTGCAGGCCGCAGGCATCGGCGAGATAGTGCTGGCCTATCCGGGCGAGCTGGCCGATGCGCAGGACCAGGCTCCGATGCCCGCGCGCCTGAGCGAGCCGGTGCGCTTTACCGACTTCCGGCTGCGCTATCGCGATGCGGTGGATGCGCGGCAGGGGATCGGGTTTGAAGAAGAGGGCGAGGCCGAAGACGAGCCCGACGGCATCGTCTTCAACGCTGCGGCCGCCCGCCACGGCGAGCTGGTGCATGCCTTGCTGGAACGCCTGACGCGCTATCCCGAAGCCTTTGCCGGCGTGCCGGGGATCGACACCGTATTGCGCTGGTTCCCGCTGACGGGCGCGCACACCGGGGCGGCACGGCAGGCGTGGCGGCAACAGGTGGCGCAAGCGCTGGAGGCGGTGGCTGCGATGCTGCGCGCGCCGGCACTGGCGCCGTTGCTGGGGGCGGGGGACGCCCGCAGCGCGCGCAATGAAGTCGAACTCTATGACGCGCGCGGCAGGCTGCTGCGTATCGACCGGCTGGTGGAGTTCGACGACCGCGTGGTGATCGTCGACTACAAGCTGCGGCTCCTGCCGCAGGAGCATGAAGCCTACCGCGCGCAGCTGGGCCGCTATGCGGCCGCGCTTGCGCCGATGTTCCCGGGCAAGCGTATCGAGGCCGGCGTGGCCACCGCGGACGGCGAATGGATTCCCGCCGAGCGTCTGGCGCCGCCGATGCCGCAGCAGGGCTCGCTGTTCTGACGGCTGGCGTGGCACCCGGACAGGGTGCCAGAATCGGCGCAAAATGGGATGTGCGGCGCGCGCGCTCGTGGCCCGGCTGTACTAAAGTGACAGGGACTGCGCTGCGAACGACTCGTGCGTGCGGAGATAGCGGGAGGGGTACGGCAGGAGGGGTGTGAGGTGGACGAGCCTGACCCTCGGCACTGGCGGAAAACGGCTGTGGCTGCTTCGTTCCCGACCTGACCAGGTTGACCGCGCCACCATGCGAGGAGGCCCGTCCGAGCGGCATTGTACCCCAGACCGCGATACCGCGGAGAAATTGCGTTGAATGCCCTTTGCAGTGGTGGGTCATTGCCCGCGGCAAATGCGTCGGCTTGATCTGGCGCAGGTAACGCGGGCCGCGGCGGCCCGACCATTCACCGACCCAGACCGTGGTGAGCCAATACATGAACGCAAACGACCAGATCATTCGCGGCGCCCTGGCGCCGCAGGAAATCTCCACCGAAGTCCTGATCGAGAAATACGCCAAGGGCGAAGAGCGCAGCATTGCCGATGTCAGGCAACGCGTGGCGCGCGCGCTGGCCCAGGCCGAACCCGAGGACCAGCGCGAGGCCTGGAGCGCGCGCTTCCTGTGGGCGCAGGAAAACGGCTTCGTGCCGGCCGGGCGTATAAATTCGGCGGCGGGCACCGGCATCCAGGCCACGCTGATCAACTGCTTCGTGCAGCCGGTGGGCGATTCGGTGTCGGAGCCGCGCGAAGGCCGCCCCAGCATCTACACGGCGGTGGCGCAGGCCGCCGAAACCATGCGCCGCGGCGGCGGCGTGGGCTATGACTTCTCGGCGATCCGACCGGCCGGCGCGCTGGTGCGGGCCACGCATTCGCGCGCCTCGGGGCCGGTGTCGTTCATGAAGGTGTTCGACGCATCGTGCGCCACCGTGGAATCCGCCGGCGCGCGCCGCGGCGCGCAGATGGGCGTGCTGCGCTGCGACCATCCGGATATCGAGAGCTTTATCCACGCCAAGGACAAGGGCGACCTCAGCAACTTCAATATCTCCATCGGCGTCACTGACGCCTTCATGCAGGCCGTGCAGGCCGACGGCGAGGTCGAACTGGTGCATGAGGCCGAGCCGGGTGCCGACATGATCGCCGCGGGCGCCTATCGCCGCGACGACGGCCAGTGGGTGTACCGGCGCGTGCCGGCGCGCAACCTGTGGGACCAGGTCATGCAGGCCACCTACGACCATGCCGAGCCGGGCATCCTGTTCCTGTCGCAGATCAACGCCGACAACAACCTTTATTACTGCGAGCGCATCGAGGCCACCAACCCGTGCGCCGAGCAGCCGCTGCCGTCCTATGGCTGCTGCTGCCTGGGCTCGATCAACCTGACGCGCTTCGTGCGCCAGCCGTTCTCGCCGCAGGCCGAATTCGATTTCGATGCCTTTGCCGAAGTGGTGCGCGTGGCCACGCGCATGCTCGACAACGTGCTCGACGTGACCTTCTGGCCGTTGCCCGAACAACAGGCCGAGGCCCACGCCAAGCGCCGCGTCGGGCTGGGCTTCCTGGGGCTGGGCAGCGCGCTGGTGATGCTGGGCCTGCGCTATGACACCGAGCCGGCGCGGCAGCTGGCGGCGCGGATCTCGGAACGCATGCGCGACGATGCCTACCTGGCGTCGACCGAACTGGCGGTGGAGAAGGGCGCCTTCCCCTTGTTCGATGCCAATGCCTACCTGCAGAGCGGGTTTGCCGGCCGGCTGCCGGAACGCTTGCGCGATGCCATTGCGCGCAACGGGCTGCGCAATTCGCACCTGCTGTCGATCGCACCCACTGGCACCATCACGCTGGCCTTTGCCGACAATGCGTCCAATGGCATCGAGCCCGCCTTCTCGTGGACCTATAACCGCAAGAAGCGGATGCCGGACAACAGCTACCGCAGCTTCGAGGTGGCGGATCATGCCTGGCGGCTTTACCGTCACATGGGGGCCGACATGGCCCAGTTGCCGGATGCCTTCGTCACCGCGCTGCAGATGTCGGCGCTGGACCATATGCGGATGCTGGAAGCGGTGCAGCCGTATATCGACACCAGCATCAGCAAGACCGTCAACGTGCCGGAGGATTATCCGTACGAAGCCTTCCGCAACCTGTACCTGGAGGCGTGGAAGGCCGGCCTGAAGGGGCTGGCGACCTATCGCCCCAATTCGGTGCTGGGGGCCGTGCTGTCAGTAGAGGCGCCGGCGGTGGCTCCCGCTGCCGTGGCCGACGATAATCCGTTGGTTCGCCCCTTCGGCAGCCGGCCGGTGGGCGACCTGGAGGGGGTGACGTCCAAGGTCGAATACCTGACCTACGAAGGCCACAAGACCGTCTACCTGACCGTCAACTTCATGCGCGTCGCCGGCGTTGCCGACGGCAAGCCGGTGGAGATCGAGCGCCCGGTGGAGTTCTTCATGCCGGCGGGGCAGCGCAGCGAGGGCCAGCAGTGGATCACCTCGACCATGCGGCTGTTGTCGATGGTGGCGCGCTCTGGCGGCTCGGTGGCCAAGGCATTGGCGGATATGCGCAACGTGGTGTGGGACAAGGGCACGGTGCGCTACGGTACGCTGCTGCGCCAGGACGGTACCGAGGTGCCGCGCTTCCATGACTCCGAAGTGGCCGCGCTCAGCTACGCGCTGCAGCGCATCCTGATCAAGCGCGGCTTCCTGGATGCCGAGGGCGGCCAGGTGCCGGTAGCCGCGCTGGCGGCCAGGCTGGCCCAGCGCGAAGGCGGGGGGCAGGCGCCGGATGCCGGGGCGGATCTCGCCAGCCCGGTCCGAGCCCCCGGCACCCCCGGTGTCGGCACCGGCAAGCCGTGTCCGGAGTGTGGCGCGCACGCCCTGCACAAGGTCGACGGATGCGCCAAATGCGCTAATTGCGGCTACGTGGGCGAGTGCGGCTGAGCCACGCCGCGGGCTGGTTGCGGCCACCGGAGCCAGCCCGCGCGGCGCGTGGCGAATAAAGACCGCGAGGTCGGGGCGGCGGCGGCCGGAGGGGGGCTGCATTTTGCTACAATCGCCGCCATGAGTTATCAAGTTCTAGCGCGCAAATGGCGCCCCAGGGATTTCACCACGCTGGTCGGCCAGGAGCACGTGGTCCGCGCGCTCACGCACGCGCTGGAACAGCAGCGGCTGCACCATGCCTACCTGTTCACCGGCACGCGCGGGGTCGGCAAGACCACGCTGTCGCGGATCCTGGCCAAGGCCCTGAACTGCACCGGCCCTGACGGCAACGGCGGCATCACCGCCCAGCCGTGCGGGCAGTGCAAGGCCTGCCAGGAGATCGACAGCGGCCGCTTCGTCGACTACATCGAGATGGACGCCGCCTCCAACCGCGGCGTCGACGAGATGGCGCAGCTGCTGGACAAGGCGGTCTACGCCCCGACCTCCGGGCGCTTCAAGGTCTACATGATCGACGAAGTGCATATGCTCACCAACCACGCCTTCAACGCCATGCTGAAGACGCTGGAAGAGCCGCCCGGGCACGTCAAGTTCATTCTCGCCACCACCGATCCGCAGAAGATTCCGGTCACGGTGCTGTCGCGCTGCCTGCAGTTCAACCTCAAGCAGATGCCGCCGGGGCATATCGTCTCGCACCTGGACCATATTCTGGCGCAGGAAGGCATCGGCCACGACGGCAATGCGCTGCGCCTGCTGGCCCAGGCCGCGCACGGCTCGATGCGCGATGCGCTGTCGCTGACCGACCAGGCCATCGCCTACAGCGCGGGCCAGGTCTCGGAAGACGCGGTGCGCGGCATGCTGGGCGCGATCGACCAGGGCTACCTGGTGCAGTTGCTCGATGCGCTGGCCGCCGAGGACGGCGCCGCCATGCTGGCGATTGCCGATGCCATGGCCGACCGCAGCCTGTCGTTTGCCGGCGCGCTGCAGGACCTGGGCTCGCTGCTGCACAAGGTGGCGCTGGCGCAGGCCGTGCCGGCCTCGGTGCAGGACGAATGGCCCGAAGCCGATGAGGTGCGGCGCCTGGCCGGGGTGTTCGACGCGCAGGAAGTGCAGCTGTTCTACCAGATCGCCAACCTCGGCCGCAGCGAGCTGGCGCTCGCGCCGGACGAGTACGCCGGCTTCACCATGACGCTGCTGCGCATGCTGGCGTTCCGGCCGTCGTCTGAACCCACTACGGCGCAAGGGCAGGGCGGTGGTGCCGCGCCTGCGCGCCAGCGTGGTGCCGAAGCCGCGCAAACCGTTGATACCCGCCATGCGACGGCTGTGGCCAATGCCGCCGAACAGGCCAAGGCCGGTGCTGCGGCGGCCCCGGTCCCTGCCCCCCCTATGCCCGCACGGGCGGTCCAGCCCGTGGCAGTGGCTGAACCCGCTGCCGCACCTGCCGCTGTCCCTGCATCCCCTGAAGCTGCGCCGGCACGGCCGGCCGCTGGCGCCGGCAACGGGGTCATGTCGCCCGCCGCCGCCGCGCTGGCGGCCGCCCGCCAGGCTTCCGCTGCCCGTGGCGGCGGCCGCAAGGCGCCGCCGCCGGCCCTTTCTCCTCTCCCC
>NZ_JBXAGS010000032.1:0-38559 GCF_058794355.1 Cupriavidus sp. GW823-FHT07B10 | reverse complement strand
GTAGGTCATCGCCAGGCTCTTATTCCCAAAACCCCTCGACAGCGTGTGCTGCGAGGGGTTTTGTCTTTTCCGGCTCGGAATCTTGCGGGCTCAGTAGTCCGCCAGCTTCTCGCCGTCGACTTCCAGGAGCTGGTCCAGGCGCAGGGTCTCGCCAGTCTTGAGCGTCAGATATTCGGCGCCGCCCAGGCTGTACACGTCGGCAATGGTCGCGGTGCGCTGCTGGAGCAAGCCATCGGCGTCGCGGTAGTGGATCTGCGTGGGCCTGCGCACGGTGGCGAGGTCTTCCAGGCGGTCGTGGAACTCGCAGCTGATCGGGCTGTACTGGGCGGCTGTGCTGGTCATGGCTATGGATCCTGTGTGCTGGTTCATTCGCTGTCTTTCACCGACTGGATCAGGTTGTTGCGCAGCGACGCAACTGCCTTCTGGATCCGGGCGAATTCGTCCGGGGCCAGGCCGGTCGCTCCGGCGAGGCTGGATTCCAGGCGCCGCTCGCGCAGCTTGCGGCCGGCCTTGGTCAGGCGCACACGTACCTGGCGCTCGTCTTCGGGGTCGCGCTGCCGCTCCACATAGCCCATCGCCTCCAGCTTCTTCAGGATCGGCGTCAGGGTGTTCGATTCGAGAAACAGCTTCTCTCCCAGGCTGCCGACGGTCTGGTCGTCCTGCTCCCATAGCGCAACGATGGTGATGTATTGCGTATAGGTCAGCCCCAGTTGCTCAAGGACCGGTTTGTAGGCCTTGCCGAAGGCGAGGTTCGCGGAATAGACCGCGAAGCACAGGAAGTCCGAGAGCGTCGGGGTTGCGGCGGGCTTGTCGGTGGGTTTCATTTGCTGCCTCGTTGGCCAAAGACGGATGGATCGCAAGCGTCGATTGTAGATCGTATGCGATTTTATCGCAGGTGCGATAACTTTCCGCGGCGGTTCCTGGAGCCCGAGGGAAGGGCGCCCGGAACCGGCAGAGAATCGTGCGCACAATCTGGCCTCCGCGGCGCTACGCGGTCTCAGGCGCGTGCGCCGTCGAGGTAAGGGTCGACCTTGCCGCGGGCGCCGTCGTAGTACGGGCTGCGCGTGCCGTGTACCGAGCGTGCGCCGTCGGTGTACGGATCGGCTGCGCTGGTGACCGAGCGGGCGCCCTCGGTGAAAGGGTCGCGCGCCGAACCGGCGGCTTGCGCGGCGGCGGCGGTCAACAGGGCGGCGGCAACAACGGTGTAGCGGGCGATGGAGGTGAGCGTGGTCATGGTATGCATCCTTGTATCAGGTGATGTTTAGTCGTATCCGATTACATCGCATACGACTAATTGGAAATAACGAAAAGGTCAGGGAGTTACGACGTAAACACGTTCAGCGCCACCTCGATATTGCCGCGGGTTGCCTTCGAGTAGGGGCAGATCGCATCGGCGGCGTGAGCGAGTTGCGTAGCGACATCCTGCGGCAGGCCCGGCGCGCGCAGATTCAGGCGTGCCTGCAGGAAGTAATCCGCGCCGGTCTGGCCCAGGTCGACTTCGATGTCCACGGCCAGGTCGGACGGCAGTTCCAGCTTCATCTCCTTGGCCACGAGGCCGACCGCGGCGATGTAGCACGCCGACCAGGCACCCGCGAACAATTGTTCCGCGGTCGGGTGGGGCTGGACGGTCGTGAACACGTGCGCCGGGGTGGTGCTGTTGCCGGGCGACAGCGCGATGTCCAGCGTGCCGTTGTGGCCGCGTGAGGTAACGCCGGCGCTGCTGTGCATGGTGTGGGTCTTGCCGGTGGCGAGGACTTTTTCGATCTTGCTCATGGAATGGATCTCTGGTGGTTGTCAGTTGTATTTGAATCGCATCCGCTTAGATCGCATGCGATGGAATGCATAATGGAACATGGAGCTTCCCTTGTCAAGGAAAAATATCGTGTGCCCGGAAGAGGGCCGGAAATGCGTCCTTGCCTACGCTTGCGCAGTGCTGTTTGACATCGTAAGACGACTGGTCATATTATTCCGCCATGGCACGCACTGCAGACAAGACCGACATCCCCAACCGTTTGACGAAGGCGGGGCGCGAACTGTTTACGCGCCACGGCTACAACGCCACCGGCATCCAGCAGATCACCGACCACGCCGGCGTGCCGAAGGGGTCGTTCTACAACCATTTCGAGAGCAAGGAAGCGTTCGCGGCGGTCATCGTCGCGCAATACGCGGGTTTCCTGCAGCGGTCGTGGGAGGCGATGATCGATGAGGCGCCGTCTGCGCCAATGGCAGCGATCCGCTATGTCTTTGCCCGGATGATTGCGTACCACGAATCGAGGAAGCTGCAGGCTGGGTGTCTGATAGGTAACTTCGCGGCGGAGATTGCCTTGTCGAGCGAAGTCTGCCGGGCCGCCCTGCAATCCGCGCAACTGGCGTGGCGCGAACGCCTCGCCAGCATGATCTGCGAGGCCCAGGCGCACGGCGATATCCGTGCCGACATAGCGGCTGCCGAGCTATCCGGGCTGGCGTGGGATGCCTGGGAGGGCGCCTTGCTGCGCATGAAGCTCGAATGCTCTGTCGAGCCGCTGCGCCGCAGCGTCGACCTGATGTTTGACCACCTGTTCCAGCCGGCCGCTAACGGCGGTTCTCGCCGCAACAAGCCATAGACCAACTACGGAGTAAGTGATTCATGGGTGTACAAAACGAAGCCTTCCTTGCCGACGCGCTGTTCCAGCCAATCAAGCTGGGCAAGCTCGAACTGGCCAACCGCATGGCCATGGCGCCGCTCACGCGCAGCCGGGCCGACGACAACCTGGTGCCGACCGACATGGTGGTCGAGTACTACAGCCAGCGCGCCAGCGTAGGCCTGATCATCGCTGAAGCCACCCAGGTCTCGACCACTGCCCAGGGCTACACCAATACGCCGGGCATCTACACCCCCGAGCAGATTGCTGCCTGGAAGAACGTGACCGATGCGGTCCACGCTAAGGGCGGCAGGATCTTCCTGCAGATCTGGCACACCGGCCGCATGTCGCACACGCACTTCCAGCCGGACAACCAGGCCCCGGTCGCACCGTCGGCCATCGCTGCCAATGCCAAGACCTATATCAATGGCAAAGGCTACGTCGAATGCTCGGTCCCGCGCGCGCTCGAGACGGCCGAGATCGCTGGCATTGTCAACGACTTCCGCACCGCTGCAGCCAATGCCGTCCAGGCCGGCTTCGACGGTGTCGAAGTCCATGGCGCGCACGGCTACCTGCTTGACGCCTTCCTGCGCGATGGCACGAACAATCGCACCGACGCGTATGGCGGCAGCATCGAAAACCGCGCGCGCTTCCTGCTCGAAGTCATGGCTGCCGTGGTTAAGGAGATTGGTGCCGACCGGGTCGGCGTTCGCCTGGCGCCGGTCTCGCCCGTCAACGACGCGTTGGAGAGCAACCCACAGCCACTGTTCGAACATGTCGTGCGTGAACTGGAGAAGCTGCATCCGGTGTATATCCATGTCGTGGAAGGCCACACCGGCGGCCCGCGCGACAACGCCCCGTTCGACTATGAAGCGCTGCACCGCCTGTACACCGGCGTATGGATGGTCAACAACGGCTACTCCAAGGAGATGGCCGAAGAGGCGATTCGCCGTGGCAGTGCCGACATGGTCTCGTTCGGCCGCAAGATGATCACCAACCCCGACCTGCCGCGCCGCTTCCGCGAAAACAAGCCGCTGAACCGTCCGTTTGAAGACGCGTCGCTGTACGGCGGCAACGGTGCGCACGGCTACGTCGACTACCCCGAGCTGGGCTGACGCGGGCTCCGGCCAGCAAAAAAGCGCCCTTTGGAGCCGGGAGAAATACGTTCCAAAGGGCGCGTAAGCGCGTTTGACGATGGCTGCCTGCCTGAGGCAGGCTTGCTATGCACGGGCTTATGCCAGGGCGCCATCGGTATAGACGTCGAACTTGCGCGCGGGATCTGCCGATACCCCGCTGCGGTCCATGCCGGCCAGCGCGCCGTCGGTGTAGATGTCGAATTTGCGGGCAGGGTCGGCCGACACGCCACTGCAGTCGAGGCCGGAAACGGACTGCTCGTTGGCGGGTGAAGCCTCAACGCGAGTACCGTCGATGAAGACGTCGAAGCGGCCGGCCCGCGCAGCTTCGCTATAGACGTCGCGCATGTCGACGTGGAAGGTGTAGCCGGACTTGTCGCCGGCAGGAGCGCTGTCGCGGGCGGCGGCATGGGCAATGCCGGCAGTGCAGGCGACTGCAATCGCGGCGGTGGCGAAGATCGTGTTGGCGAGCTGGCGGATCATGGCGGTACTCCGATTTGCGGTAAGGAGGGCAGAACGCGGCGGGCGTCCTCTCGCTTATACGCAGAAGCTGTGCCACCGGATGCGGACCGACAAAAATGGAGTCGCAGCCCCGTCATCAGCGAATTCCGCCCGGCTGGCGGAGTAAATGTTGGGCAGAAACAAACTTGCGGCGTATCAGCCGCCCACCCAAACCAACAGCTTCAGCCATCAGCCGCTTCTCGCGCCGGCATCCCCGCCTCCAACTGCTCCCGACAACGTCATGCTCGCCAGGCCAGTGCGGGCATTGCCCGCGCTGATGGACGGCGCCAACGCCATGCTCCCCCTGTAGAATCGGCTTCCACGCAACCCTGGAACGTCCCGCATGGACTCTCACGCCCCGGATCGCGGCGCGCTGGTGCCGCTTGCCTATCACGCAACGGTGGTCGACTACCTGCGCCGCCATGAGCCCGAGGTCTGGCGCTGGGCCGGCGCCCGCGCGACCGGCGCCGATCACCGCGAGGCACTGCGCTCGATGCTGCTGCGCGACACCTACCGCATCGAGGCGGACGCACATGCCGACGTGCACGCGGCGCTGGCCGAGGCGATGGCGCGCCTCGGCATCGACGCCCCCGCGACGCTTTACCAGTCGCCGGGCCATGACATGAACGCGTCGCTGGTCTACGTGCCGGGCGAGGTCCACATCATCCTGCAGGGGCCGCTGCTGGATCGGCTGTCGCCGCCGGAGCTGCTGGCGGTGTTCGGCCACGAACTGGCCCACTACCTGCTGTGGTCGCGCGACGACGGCCAGTTCCTGGTGGCCGACCGCATCCTGAACGACGCGCTGGCCGCGCCCGGCGCCAGCGCCAGCCATCGCGAGACCTGGCGCCGCTACGCGCTGCACACCGAGCTGTTCGCCGACCGCGGCGGCGCCGTGGCCGCCCGTGCGGTGGCGCCGGCCGTGTCGACGCTGGTCAAGGTGCAGACCGGCATCGGCAGCGTGGACGCGGCCGCCTACCTGCGCCAGGCGGCCGAGATCGAGGCCCACGAAGCGGGCGCGAGCGCCGCCCACAGCCATCCCGAGACCTTTATCCGGGCGCGCGCACTGGCGCTGTGGTGGGAGGGCGCGGCCGATCTCGATCCATGGATCGAAACCCGGCTGCACGGCCCGCTGGCGCTGGAGAAGCTGGACCTGCCGGGACAGATCCGCCTGCAGGCGCTGACGCGCGGCTTCCTGGCCCACTTCCTCGCCGGCACGCCGCTGGCGAGCGAGGCAGTACTCGCGCAAGTGCGCATGATGTTCCCCGACTGGCGCGACGACGAACCAGCGATCGGCCCCGAGGGGTTGGGGCCGGACGTGGCCGACGACAGCGTGCGCGGCTACCTCAACGCGCTGATGATGGACCTGGCGCTCGCCGACCCCGACCAGCAGGACGCGGCGCTGCTGCGCGCCGGCCAGGTGGCGCAGGCGCTCGGCAGCCTGGAAGCGCTGCATGGCAACCTGCGCCGCGACGCCGGCTTCGGCAAGCGCGAGCTGGACCGCTACCAGCGCCAACTCCACCGCGAACTGGCCAGGGAGGGCCGGGCATGACTGACAGCACGACCCACGGCACCAATACCATTCCGGATATGACCGGCAGCGGGGAGCCGCGCATGCTGCGCGCCCTGATCGAGGCGCAGGCGGGCGCGGCGCTGCCCACCGACGACGTCCTGGTGCTGGTGCTGCCGCTGTTCGCGCAGGTTGCCACGCTGCACGCGCAGGGCAGGGTGGCCGCGCTCGATCGCGACAGCATCCTGGTGGACGAGGATGGGGCGCTGCGCCTGCGCCGGCCCGATGGCGAGGCGCCCGTCATGGACATCGGCGCGGTGCATCGCGTGCAGCCGCATCCGGCCTCGGGCCTGAACATCGTCGGCGCGCTGCAGCTCGGCCATGCCGACGACGGACAGCGCGACCAGGCCGACCTGGCGCTGCAGCTTGACGCTACGGCGCCCGTCGCGCGCCCGGTCTACCTGCCCGGCCCGGCCAGCTGGGAACGGCTCGTCGGCCACCACGACGAAATCGGCGACATCTTCCTGCTCGGCATGGTGCTGGCGAGCCTGGCCTGCGGCCTGGACTTCGCCGACGAGGACGACCTGCGCAGTTTCGTGGCGCATCGCCGCAACCTGTTCCTGCTGCATGAGCGCTTGCATCCGATCGTCGCCGCGGTGATCGTCGAGATGACCGAGATCAACCGCCACGACCGCGCCACCGATGTCGCCGCGCTGGCGACCCGGCTGCGCACGTGGCGCGACCAGCCACTCGGCCTGGACGTCGAGCGTGCGCTGGCCGGCACGACCGGTGCCACGCCGCGCCGCGCCGCCGTGCTCACGCACCTGCGCGACCGCCTGTTCGATCTGTCGCGGCGCAACCGCCTGCTGCATTTCCGTCCGACCGCGGTCAGCGTCAACGTCACCGTGGCCAGCGTGCCGCTGATGCTGCAGATCGAAAGCGTGCGGCCCGAGCATATCTGCACCTGGGGCGGACCGTTCGCAGCCGACCTGGTGGCGGGCAAGCCGGTGTCGCTGCAGCGCTGGCTGCGCTTCGACGACCAGCCCTACCTGCCGGCGTCGCTGGACCGCCTGATCGCCGAGACCCGCCGCGACCGCGCCGAGTACGGCTTCAGCAACCTGCGCCTGGTGGTGGCGTTCCTGCGCTGGCACAACCTGAAGGAGGCGCCGGACGAGCGCATCGTGACGCCGCTGCTGTGGCTGCCGGTGGAGCTGGTCAAACGCAAGGGCGTGCGCGACCAGTACGTGATCCAGTGCGCGGGCGGCGAGGCCGAGTTCAACCCGGTGCTGCGCCACTACCTGAGCCAGCTGTACGACATCCGGCTGGATGAGACGGTGGATCTCGGCAAGACCTCGCTCGAGGAGATCCATGCCGGCATCCTCGCGCAGATCCGCCGCTCGGAACCGTCAGTGGAGCTGCGCCTGGTCGACAAGGCCGCGGTGCGGCTGGTGCGGCAGAAGGCGCTGCAGCGGATGCAGCAGTTCCAGCGCCGCAAGCCGGGCCCGGCCGCCGCGCGCACCGGTGGCTGGCTGCCGCCGTACAGCTATGCGCAGGACGACTACCGGCCGCTGGGACGCGCGCTGTTCGAGCACTGGGTGCGGCCGAGCGAGCTGCCGCAGCGCTTCGAGGCGGGCGCCGCACCGGGCGCCGGTCCGCGCCAGCCACACATGAGCGGCCCCGCCGCTGCGGAAAGCGACGAGTGCCAGGGCTACGTGCTCGAGGAGTCCGAAGGCCACCGTTATGCCTGGGACCTGGACCTGACGCAGGTGACGCTCGCCAACTTCAACTACCGCAAGATGTCGCTGGTGCGCGACTACGCGCAGTTGCTGGACGAGCCCGGCGCCAATCCGGCATTCGACCGCGTGTTCTCGATCGATCCGCGCGACGTGGAGACGCAAGTGCCCGCGCCGCTCGCACCGGCCGAGCAGTGGAACGTGGTGGCGGCCGATGCGACGCAGAACGCCGCGGTCGGCCTCGCGCGCAGCCAGCGCAGCTTCATCATCCAGGGCCCGCCGGGCACTGGCAAGTCGCAGACCATCACCAACCTGATCGCCGACTACGCGGGCCGCGGCAAACGCGTGCTGTTCGTCTGCGAGAAGCGCGCCGCGCTCGACGTGGTGTTCCACCGGCTCAAGCAAAGCGGGCTGGACTCGCTGTGCTCCCTGATCCACGACTCGCAGACCGACAAGAAGGCCTTTATTGCCGACCTGCGTGCCTGCTACGAGCAGTGGATCGCGCAGCCGCACGATGGCGACGCGCTGGCTGCGCGCCGCACGCAGGTCGTCGAGGCGCTGGCCGCATACCAGCAGCGCATCGACGCATTCGAGTCGGCGATGGCCAGCGCGCCCGAGGCACTCGGCGACAGCGTGCGTGCGTTGCTGCGCCGCGTGGCCGCGTTGCCCGCTGTGCCCGAGGCAGGGCCTGCGCTGCGCGAGCGCCTGCCGGCGCTGGCCGCCTGGGACCGTCAGCGCGATCTCGCGCACCGCGTGCACCGCGCGATGCGCGAGCGCTTCGGTGTCGACAGCCTGGCCGCGCACCCGTTCGCGCGCCTGTCGCCGCAACTGCTGGCCGACGAGCGCGCCTATGGCCGCGCCGAGCAGCTGTGCCGTGACGCCGAGGCGCTGTTCGATGCGCTCGACCCGCTGCTCGACAGTACCGCCAGCCTGACCGGCCAGGACACCGCGCTGGAGCAGGCACGCGCAATCGCCGCCGACAGCCAGTGGCTGCTCGACACGGGCCTGGCCGCGCATCTGGACCTGCTCGATGCGGCCTCGCCGGCGCAAGCCGCGCTGCGCGAGATCCGCGCGGAGCTGGAGTCGCGCACACAGGCACTCGCCGACGCGCAAGCCGCAACGTCTAACTGGCAGGACAAGCTGAGCCCCGGCGATACCGAATCGGCGCTGGCGCTCGCGCGGCGGCTGGAGCCGTCGTTCGCGCGCTGGCTGCAGCCCGCATGGTGGCGGCTGCGCGGCGAACTGAAGCGCCGCTATGACTTCGGCAAGCACGCCGTCCATCCGGGCTACGGCAAGGTGCTGGAAGCGCTGGCCGCTGAGCACGCCGCGAGCGCCGCGCTGGCGGCGGCCGATGCCGACAGCCGCCGCCGCTACGGGGTCGGCGAGATGCGGGCTTTCCTGCGCGCGCTCGGCGAACTCGAGCGGCGCCTGCAGTCGGGCGCAGGCCCGCGCGAACTGGTCGCGCACTTGCGCCAGGCTGTCGACCCGGTAGCGGCGGCGCGCGCCGAGGCCGGTGCGCGCGAGTCGCTGGAGAAGCTCGCGCAGCGTGTACGCGACGGGCTGGCGCTGGCCGCCGATGCGCGCCTCGGCGACATCGCCGAACTGCTGCGCGACCTGCGCGAGGCGCTGGACGACCTGCCAGACCTGTTGCCGCTGTTGCGCGCGGTGCATGCGGGCGACCCCGCCTGTGCCGCCACGCTGCAGTGGCTCGATCACGCACCGGTGCAGCTCGAGGCGCTGGTCGCCGATGAGGCACTGCGCCGTCTCACGCGCGAGAACCCGGTGCTGGCGCGCTTTGGCGGCGCGGCGCTGGCGCAGGCTGCGCGCGCCGTGGCGCAAGGGCAGCGTGAACTGCTCGCGCTGAACGCGCAAGTGGTTCGCGCCACGCGGCACCGGCAGTTTGCCGAGCACGTGCGCGTGTCCTCGCTGTCGGCCACGATGCTGGACGCCGACGGCAAGGCGTTCAAGAAACAATACGCCACGGGTCGCCGCGAACTGGAGCACGAGTTCGGCAAGAGCATGCGCCACCGCTCGATCCGCGATCTCTGCGACGACGAGACCGGCCTCGTCATCAACGACCTGAAGCCGATCTGGCTGATGAGTCCATTGTCGGTGTCCGACACGCTGCCGCTGTCGCCTGATCTGTTCGACGTGGTGATCTTCGACGAGGCCAGCCAGATTCCGACCGAGGAGGCCGTGCCGGCGCTGAGCCGCGCGCGCCAGGTGGTGGTGGTCGGCGACGAGATGCAGCTGCCGCCGACAAGTTTCTTCACGGCCGGCGGTGCCGAGGGCGACGACGAGATCGTCGTGGAAGAGGAGGGCGAGCGCATCGCGATCAATCTCGATTCGGACAGCCTGCTGAACCAGGCCGCGCGCAACCTGCCCGCCACGCTGCTGGCGTGGCACTACCGCAGCCGTCACGAGTCGCTGATCAGCTTTTCCAACGCGGCGTTCTACGACGGGCGCCTGGTCACCATTCCCGACCGTTTGCTGGAGCAGGCCGAGGACGAGGCGCCTGCGCTGCGCTCGGACCAGGAAGATGCCGGCATCGCGGGCGCCGACGCGCTGCTGGCGCGGCCGGTCAGCTTCCACCGGCTGGCCGACGGCGTCTACACGGACCGCCGCAATGCGCAGGAGGCGAACTACATCGCCCGGACCGTGCGCGAGCTGCTGCGGCGCGAGACCGGGCTGAGCCTGGGCATCGTGGCGTTTTCAGAGGCGCAGCAGGGCGCCATCGAGTCCGCGCTCGAGGCGCTGGCCGCCGAGGACGCGGACTTCGCGATGCGCCTCGAGCGCGAGTACGTGCGCGAGGACGACGACCAGTTCAACGGACTGTTCGTCAAGAACCTGGAGAACGTGCAAGGCGACGAGCGCGACGTGATCATCCTGAGCATCTGCTACGCGCCGGGGCCGGACGGCAAGATGCTGATGAACTTCGGCCCGATCAACCAGCGCGGCGGCGAGAAGCGGCTGAACGTGATCTTCAGCCGCGCGCGCCATCGGATGGCGGTGGTGTCGACGATCCAGGCCGAGGCGATCACCAACGTGCACAACGATGGCGCGGCCGCGCTGCGTGCGTTCCTGCAGTTCGCGCAGGCCAGCGCGCGCGGGCAGTTCGAACGCGCCCAGTCGGTGCTCGGCGCGCTGAACCCCGGCGCGCGCGACGCCTTCACGCGCGAGGCCACGCCGGACAGCGTCCGCGACGCACTGGCCGAGGCGCTGCGTGCGCGCGGCCACCAGGTGCACGCCAACGTCGGCCGCTCGCAGTTCCGCTGCGACCTGGCCATCGCCGCTCCGTCGGGACAAGGCTACGCGCTGGCGATCCTGCTCGATGCGCCGTCCGAGCCGGTGACGGACACCGCCGAGCGCTATGTGTTCCGCCCCGGCATCCTGCGCGGCTTCGGCTGGCGCGTGCTGGACATTCCCGGCAAGGACTGGCTCGACGATCGGGACGCGGTGCTGGCCCGCATCGAGGCCATGCTGGCCGATGGCGAGGATCGCGCGCTGGACGTGGAGGTCGAGATGCCGGTGCCGTTGGCGAAGCCGGCCGCGGCGCAGGATCCGGCATCAACGGGCGAGGCCCGGACGGACGCGGCGACGGCATCGGCTGCGCAAGCGGAACTGGTTCGGAGCCTGCGCTTCGAACAGGGCACGTCGCGCAAGTTCTGGCGCGCCAGCGTACGCGGGGCGGAGCTCTCCGTCACCTACGGCCGCATCGGCAGCACAGGGCAGACCAGCGTGAAGACGTTCGACAGCGCGGAGCGGGCACGGCGCGAGGCGGACAAGCTGGTGGCGGAGAAACTGCGCAAGGGCTACATAGAGGCGTAGCGCCTGGACAGGGCACAGGAGGCGGCACTACTAGCCGCCTTCGTCCTTGGGCCAGAAAGTAATGAGGATATTGGACGGTGCAACGCCGTTTTCGTCGCGCGGCAGCGGGTCGGATCGCTGCACCGCGCGCAGCACGGCGTTGTCCCAGGCCGCATTGCCGCTTGACTTGGCGAGCCGCGTCGACAGCACCGAGCCATCCGGCGCCATGCCCACGGCCACCACCGCCGCCGGATTGCCGCTGACGTCTTCATTGAAAATGATGTTCGGCTTGACCCGCTGCCGGACCCGCTCGGCATAACCGGACGAAGGCTTGGTGCCGGAGCCGGAGCCGACCCGTGTTCCCGAATTGCCCGCCTGCGACCGCAATCGCGCCAGTTCGCCCTGGCGCTGGGCATTGTCGGCCTGGCGCTGCGCTTCCGTCGCCTTGCGCTGCGCCTCCTTGCGGGCCGCTTCGGCACGGGCCTGGTTCTCGCGCTGCCGTGCTTGTGCCTGGTCGCGCGCGGCCTGCTCGGCCTTGCGCTGCTTTTCCTGCAGCGAGATGTCGGCGTCTTCCTCTTCGACCGGCTTCGGGCTTGGCGCCGGCGTGATTGCAGGCGCTGGCGTTGCGGCTTCCGGGATCGCCTCCCACAGTTCGGCCGCGATACCCTCCGGCGCCGCGCTGCGCCAGCGCACGCCATAGTAGAGCAGGGCACCCAGCAGCAGGTGCATGAACAAGGCCAGCAGGAAGCACCTCAGGGTGCCCCGTTCAGGCACTGGCTGATAGGGATAGGCGACGGTCTGCATGGATCGCGCGCCTTGCCGCTGCTCGTTTTGCGCTTGCTCTCCTATGTACCGCCAGTTCCGCCGGCGGACGCATCCACGTGCCGCTCCAGTTTCAGATACGAGTCAGCCGCGACCAGGCCGAACACGATGTGGGCAATGGCGGTCACCCAGCCTCGCGCTTCGGCAAACCATGGGAAGACGGCAGTCATGCCGTGAAAATTGACCAGGTACAGGACCAGGCCGAACAGCGCCCCCACCACCGAGGCCATGCCGACGCTCGAATCGAAACGGAACGGCGCCATGATCGCTGCCAGGATCACCGCGAACACGACAGAGAGCACGAAGTGGACCACCACGGCCGCTACCAGCACGCTCATCTGGAAGGTGGCAGCTTGCGCCAGCACATCAGGGCCCAGCATGATGGCCGCGATCATGGTCAGCGGCTTCCAGACGCTGGCCTCCATCAGCATGGCCGCCAGCAAGTCGAGCACCAGGAATACCACCCCGGCGACGAGGCCCGCCAGCGCCGCCGCACGCCAGTCCGGCCACCGGTGCGCGTAGCGATGCGATTGCATATGAAGTTCCATGACATCCTCCTTTGATGCGGCAGAAACCAGAGCCGCTTTCCAAGGCGCAACTTCATTCTATGGGGTGCAACCGCATCAACCAAGCGCAGTCAACGCTGCAAAGCATCGAGCTGGCGTGGCAGGGCGCCAGTGTCTCGTCAAAGGCTCATGACAGGACACTAGCCCTTCGTAAAGATCTCCAGAAAGTGCTTGCTCGGATCCTCGAAGTAGATCCGACGGCCGCCATCGTCGGTGTTGACCTCGCCTGGGCGGCGGCGGTACGGGTCCGCCCAGTAGGTCAGGTTGCGCGCGCGGACGCGGGCAAAGCCCTGATCGAATTCGGCGTCGCTGACCAGGAAGGCATAGTGCTGCAGGGCAACATCGCCCTCCGCGTCCATGAAGTCCAGGGTCACGTCATTGTCCAGCCGCACGCCAAGAAACGGCCCGAACGGCTCGGCCGGGGGACGTCCGAGGATCTCGCAGAGGAAGTCGGCGGATACCTTCTTGTCGTGAGAAAAGACGATGGTGTGGTTGAGCTGGATGGCCATGCCGCAATCTCCGGGAAAGATATGTGCAAGGAACGGCGAGCAAGCCGGCCGGGGACGGCCAGCCGGCCGTCACGCAGAAGCTGGCGTGCGCCACGCTTGCAGCGTAGCCAGCGCGGGCAATGACGGCAACCTTGCCTTGCAGGCCAGGCCTGGCTGGCGCTTCCCTTCAGGCGTGGCGTTAGCGCCTGAAAGTCCGGCCGGGTCAGATGCATCCTGCATGGCTTCACTTCCAACCATCCGCCCCGTAGCCACCATTCGGCCATCACCAAACGCGATGGCACGCTCGCCATTTATTGCTTTACGACACCCTTCACCTCTTTCATCCTCATCGAATCACGGCTTGCTGCTTATGCTTCACAACTGGTGGCATGCCGCTTCAAAGGAGACATGAATTGAAAGGTATCAAAGGGAAGGCATTGCGTCTTCTCCGTACTGGAGGCTTGGTTCCCGCGCTAATGATAAGCGGCTCAGGCTGGGCGAGTGGGTATCCGGTGAAGCCGGTGACACTGATCGTTCCACAAGCGCCTGGTGGTGCCAACGATGCCGTGGCGAGAATCGTGGCGCAAAGACTCGGTGCGGTGCTGGGCCACCCCATTGTCGTCGACAACCGGCCGGGCGCCGGTGGCAATATCGGCATCCAGGTAGCCGCGAAGGCACCGCGCGACGGCTACACGCTACTGCTGACAGTCGGCAGTTCGTTCACCATCAACCCGTCGCTATACCGGAAGATTCCGTTTGATCCGGTCAAGGACTTCGAGCCGATTACGCTGGTGGCAACGGCGCCGTACGTGCTGGTCACGAACCCCGCAATCCAGGCCAGGTCTGTCCACGATCTGATTGGCCTGGCCAGGTCGAAGCCAGGAAAACTGGACTATGCCTCCGCGGGCAATGGCACGCTGAATCATCTGCTCGGGGAAATGCTGAAGGCAAAGGCTGGCATCGATATTACTCACGTTCCGTACAAGAGCGCAGCGGCAGCGGCTACTGACGTGGTTGCCGGCCAGGTTCCCATAACGTTCGGCAGCTTGCCAGGCGTGATGCCGTTCGTGAAAACGGGGCAACTCCGCGTACTTGGCGTGGCCACAGAGAAGCGGTCAAGACTGATTCCCGAGGTGCCGGCGATAGGGGAGGCCATTCCCGGGTACAGCGCGGTCTCCTGGTATGGGTTGCTTGCGCCAGCCGGTACGCCAAAGGAAATTCTTGCCCAGCTTCATGCGGAGGCCACCAAAGTCCTGAATAGCAAGGACGTGCAGGACAAGCTGGCCGCGCAAGGAGCAGAGGCCGCATCCAATACGCCAGAGCAGTTCCGCGCTCTGATCAAGGACGATCTGGTGAAATGGGCGAAGGTCGTCAAGGACTCGGGAGCACAGGTCGATTGAGTGACGGGGGGCGAGACAGTCGGCGTGTCCATCGGGCCGGACGGCATGTCGGCCCGCCTTGCTATCCCGGCTGCCGTTTGCTGCGACATTCTTTCTGGAGCCGGGCCTGCTTTACCTCCGTGGTCGTCTCCGTTTGCGCCCGTTGATCGGGCGCTTTTTTCCGCCACAGATTGGCGTTATGCAATGCAGGTGTTCCAATGGCGAAACCCTTCAGCGGCTGCCCTATTCAATTTCCACCACATCGACAACCTGGTGCTGATTTTTGTAGCGAACTTCCTGGCGCATGACGAATCGCCGGGCGGGACAATACCAGTCGGTCATGTCGAGCACCGTCGGCTCCAGTTCGATATCGGTATCGACCAGCCGAAAGCGGCCAGGATCCACGAACTTGGTATATCGGATCGGCCAGCAGAGGAGGGTGCCAGTGGCAAGCTTCAGGCGCTGCAGCGGACCCACCGTCCGCTCAGACAAGGTCAGGCGAACATTGGAACCAACGAAATCAGAGACCGTGGTGCCGGTGCGGCGATCCACAATACGAAAGTCGTAGCGGGACGCAAACGTTTCCGCCGGGAGTACCTGGCCCTCTGTCAGCGCCGGCGGATACAGCAGCAGTCCGTTCGAGTTGGTACTCATTTCCCCGACCAGCTCGGTGTACTGGCCGTGGGCCTGAACGCGTGCATTGAGGCTGCGCACGACTGGCTGTCCCGAGCGTTCGTCAATCACGAGCCGGTGACGCTGCACGGTCTCGACGGGCGGCCCCATCAAGCGCCGGAGGGCGGACCTGGAATAGATGTCCAGATCGAACGAGCAAAGGTCGCGCTCGAAGTCGTTGACGTTGCGGAAGAAGGCAATGGTTGTCATCGGCGTCATCCGTCCGCTTCGAAGCGGATCTGTCCGCCGTCATGGACATAGGGCGCATCGCATATCTGTCCGGCGAGCACGCGGTGCGACGCGGTCCCGAGCAGACCGCCTGCGGCGAGCCAGGCCGCGGCAAGCGAACTCCAGACTGGGGCCGCTCGTATCTTCATCACGGTTCGTTTCAGCATTCGAGTGGGAGTTCAAGTGTGTAGGCGCGGTGGAGTCATTCCGCGCCGGCAAGGCTCTATCATGCTGGATAATGAGAAAAACCGTATCCTTCATCTTCATGAAAAGAGGTGTGACAAATGATCCAGATCCTGGGAATTTCCGGCAGCCTGCGGGCACAGTCGTACAACACCGCACTGCTGCGGGCGGCGCAGGCTGAGGCGGGCACGCAGGTCCGGCTTGATATCGCCACCCTGCATGGCATTCCGCTTTACGATGCGGATCTGGAGGCGCGTGAGGGCTTGCCTGCCGCCGTGGTGGCGTTGCGCGAACAGGTCATGGCGAGCGATGGCCTGATTCTGGCCACGCCTGAATACAACAATGGCATCCCCGGGGTCTTCAAGAACGCTATCGACTGGCTCTCGCGGCCGGCCGGGGATATTCCCGTGGTCTTCGGCAATCGCCCGGTTGCGGTGCTCGGCGCCTCGGCCGGGGGCTTCGGCACGGTGCTGGCACAGAACGACTGGCTGCCGGTGCTCAAGACGCTGGGCACGCGGCACTATACCGGCAACCGGCTGCTGGTTGCGCGCGCCGGCCAGGTATTCGACGCGCAGGGCGAACTCACCGATGCCGGCATGCGTGCGCGGCTCAGGGAGTTCGTTGCCGGCTTCGCCGCGTTCGTGGAGGGCCCGCGCGCGGGCTGAGCATAATCGGGCCGGTGCATCCTTGCCGCGCGCCATGATTCGCGCTTCGCGTGCGGCCCCAAACTCAAAGTGGCGCCAGCACCCGCAGGACGATCTTGCTCCCTTCCGGGCGATTTCTTGCGCCCCATTCCTTGTATGCGTTCAGCAAGACCTGCCAGCCATCACCTTGCACCAGCAGTCCGGGCCCCGCGCCGAACACGCGCTCGCGCGAATCCGCCTGGCGGATGCCGTCGATGCGGTCCTCGCCGAGCTGCGTCAGCATGTAGCTCGCCACACCTGCCCGCAACCCCGATGATGCTGATGTGCTCGAGAAATCCCGTGAACAAAAGCATGCGCTGTGCGCCTTTCGGGTTCCAGAAGTCATAGAGGACCACTGCAGTCGCCAGCGTGAAGGCCGCCAGCAGGAGGGCGGCAATCCCGGTCTGGTAGCCGGCTACGATGGCCAGGCCACATGTCAGCTGCACTAGGATGGTCAGCGACAGCACCAGGCGCGGGAACGGCAAGTTGCGCGAGCGCACTTCGTCCAGGCCGTGGCTGAAGAAGATCAGCTTGTTTGCGCCGCTCAGCACGAACATGAAGGCAATGAACAAGCGGCCCGAAACGAGATAGTAGTCGGCCATGCCGGCTCCCGTCTGAACGGTGTTGGGTGAGAAGGGAGAGGGATGGCGCCCCGCGCAGCGCGAGGCGCATGATGGAACGGGCCGGCATGCCGGCCCGCCTGCACGTCAGGTGCGATCGTAGGAGAACTGGATGCCCGCGGTGCCGCCGGTCTGGATAAAGAGATCCATGAACGCCGGCACGGTCTCGCAGCGCGACCAGTCGCGCTGCAGTTGTTGCCGATCATTCATTTGACCAATGGTGACCGCTAAATCCGCCAATCATGGATAGCGTTAACTGGCTGATCCGTAAGCGTTTTCTACTGCGTTGTGACGTCTGCTACTGTTGTTCATAGGCAACGCTTTTTGGGGCGCCGCGTCCACTAATGCCGCCAATCCCGGCGAGGAAATCGTGAATGAGGTCCTGACCGATTGGCTGCCGCGACAGCCTCATCTCGCTCATCCGCTCTTCGAGCTCGACGTCGAAATTCGGAAGCGATGCGCAGGGGCAAGTGTTAGTCCGCCAAGCAGATCTACCATTTCGCGACGATGGGCCGCCCATCGGAAAGAGGACGCCCTTCGGCTCGCAACGCAGCCGGGCTCTGAGATTCCACCAGGTCATCTTGTGGCGCGCTGTCCGATGGATATTGTGCAGATTGATCACACGCTGGCCGATCTGATCCTGGTTGATGATGCGAGCCGACGCCCAATTGGCCGGCCATGGCTAAGCATAGCCCTCGACGTTTCGACAAGATGCGTCGTCGGCGTATATGTCGGGATGGACCGCCCCAACGCGGCAATGGTCGCGTTGCTATTGACCCGAGTTGTCTTGCCCAAGGATGGCTGGCTCGCCAGTCTCGATGTTGGTGTCGATTGGCCTATGCACGGCATTCCGCAGCTACTTCACCTCGATAATGCGGCCGAATTCACAAGCAGGGCATTGCGAACGGGGTGTCGGGAGTATGGTGTTGAACTGATGTATCGACCTGCGGGAAGGCCGTACTTCGGAGGACATATTGAACGCTTGATGAGGACCATCATGGAACGTGTCCACAGCCTGCCAGGATCGACCGGATCTTCGCCCAAGGGGCGCAAGGCCCGACCGCCAGAAAAGGAAGCCTCCTTGACGATCCGGGAGTTCGCGCGGTGGCTAGTTCTGGAGATTGCTGAGCGCTATCACCACAACGCTCACCGCGGGTTGGAGGGAGCCACTCCTTTTTCGCAGTGGGCAACGGCTGGTAGGAGGGCGCCTCGACGCTTACTTCCCAATGCGGCGCCTGAACCCTTGCGCTTCCTAATCCAGTTCTTGCCGATGACCTATCGGACCGTGCAGTCAAATGGGCTGACGCTGTTCTACCTTCGATACTGGCACCGAATATTCTCGGCTTGGCGGGCGACAAAACAGAAAGTTATTGCAAGGTACCACCCTGAGGACCTCTCCAGAATCTTTGTTAGTGTCGACGGGAAGCACTACGTTGAAGCAACATTTTCTGATTTGCGCCGTGGCCGGGTGTCATTGTGGGAGCAGCGCAGTGCGTTACGGCGCTTACGATCCCAAGGCAAGGAATTTGTCACAGAAGCAAAGGTATTTGAGGCGATCGACGAACAGCGTCGGATCGTCTCCCGCGCTAGATCGCAAACGTTGGGGGCAAACCGTCAAGGCGAAGCTCTGAAGGAACTGGCGCCACAGAGCCTTCGCGAGGCGCCAGACTTGGCACGTGCGAGCGCGTTGGACAAGCAATCTGAGCCGGCTGTGGATTACAACAAGCCGCCCCGAGTGTTCAATGTCGAGCCGCTGTAATTGCAATGCGCCCGCTGCTAACACATCTGCTCCCGGCCGCGAGAGAACTGGCTATGTGCGACGATGGTGCCAGAATTAAAGGCTTGGCACGTAGCCATTGGATAGATTACCCGCGCGCAACCCAGGCGTTGGAGATTCTCGAGCGTCTCCTGCAAACACCTCAGTGGGAGCGTATGCCGTGTCTACTGCTGCACGGAGATTCCAACATGGTAAGGCGCAGATTGTCTCCAAATTCCAGTGCCGTCACCCACCCGAGTATGACGAAGGGAAGGGCGTCCAGTTGCGAAGCATTGTTGCCATGCAGATGCCACCGACACCCGAGCAGCCCCGGTTCTATTCCTCATTGCTTTTCGAACTGGGCGCTCCCTTCAACGCGGCGGCAAGGCTATCTGCGCTTGAGAACCAGAGTCCCGCACTGCTTCGAAAAGTTTCGGTGCGCATGCTGATCGTCGACGAGGTTCATCACTTGCTGGCCGGCAACTACCGGGAGCAGCGTGCATCCCTGAATCTGCTGAAGTTCCTCGCCAATGACTTAAAAATCGCTGTTGTCCTCGTTGGCACTCAAGATGCCGTCATGGCGCTACAAACGGATCCTCAAATGGTCAGTCGATTCGCCCGTCTCGAGGTGCCGAGATGGAAGGAGACAGAGGCATTTCGTTCTCTTCTTGCTGCCTTCGAGATGATTCTTCCGCTTCGACGTCCGTCGAATCTCGCAAGGCGAGAGATGGTACATGCCATTCTGACTGCAAGTGGAGGGCTAACTGGGGAAGTGTCGCGCGTCTTGACTGTTTCCGCAGAACTAGCAATCCGGGATGGCCAGGAGGCCATCGACCTCGGTCACATAGAGAATGCAGCGCGAACCTTGCTCTCTTGAGGCTGTCAGGCCTTGGCCTGTTGCTCCGCGCCCATTTGATGACGAAGCGTTTGGCGGTTGGCTCGGTCGCCTGGCCGCAAGGTATCAGATCAGTGTTGACCAGTTGTGGCAGATTGGCGACCTTGGTGCGTTTCCAGCGTTGACCAATACAGGCTGGCTTCTATTCCCCCCGATGGATGAGCAGGCACTGTGCCGCCTTGCGCTGCTGACTCATGTTGGTATTCCAAGGCTGGAGGCACTTCAAACACCGATGGACTGGGTGACAGACCGAGATCAGCTCCCATACTGCTTCGACTGCCTGGTTCTGAATCCTGTCGACGCTTCCTCGCCTCGCTAGAAGCGGGATTGGCTGGATCCGCACACGGCTGTCTGCCAAGTCCCTGGCCACAGACTGAATACGCTCCCGCCATGCACGCTGCGCATCTGCCGCAACCTCGCTGCGGTGCTCCGTGCGATCGGCAAGCGACAGCGCAAGAGGTAGGTAAGAGGGTTGAGATTGCGATATTGGCGGAAATTGTGACTGCCATTGGCGGAAATAGCGCTCTGCAACAGAAGATGTCTGCCATGCGAGCCATGGCTCGCAGGCTTGGCCGTGCGCTGGTGGCCGGGGCCTTGTCGGGGCTGGCTGGTGCACCGGGCCAGGCCGGCACGCTTCGCAGCAATGCCTGACGCCGAATTCTTGCGACGTAAGGCATCGTGGTGTGCGGCAAGTATCACTTACGCACGCGTGCTTTCAGATAGGCGGCGGTCAGCAGCGGCACGTCGAACGGCGGCAGGAACTGCCCGCGCACTGTGGCATCCGGCCCGACCAGGATCAGCGAGCCGGGATAGGCTGCGTTGGGGGCGGGTGGTACGCCCGGTCGGGCGCCGAGATCGTCGACCATTCGCGCCAGCGTCTCCGGGCTGCCGGTGGCCCCCATGAAGCGGGCGTCGTACGCGGCAAGGTAGCGCCGCAGGGCGTCCGGCGTATCGCGCTGCGGGTCCAGCGAGACGAACAGCACCTGCGTGGTGGCAAGCTTCTGCGTCGTGCTGATGCGCTGGTACATCTCCCTCAGCGCCGTCAGCGCCGCGCCGCATGGCGCTCCGCAATGGGTGTCGCCCAACAGAACGAGGGTCCAGCGGCCTTGCAGCTGCGCCTGGGTGAATGCGCGGCCATGCTGGTCGGTGAGGCTGAAATCGCCCACCGGCCAGCCGTGCGACGACAGGTCGGTGTGCTGCGTCTCATTATGCGTAGCCGGGGCAAGTCCCGGCAGCGAGACGGCGAAGAGGCCGGCGGCAAGCCAGGCTGGCCATCGTTTCATGGTGAGACTCCCTGGTGCAATGCAGCAGGGCGAGTCCGCGTTGCGGCGCCCGCGCTGTCCGGCATGCCTGCATTCGCGTCGGCTGCCGCGCTGGCGCGCCACGAACGCATCGCCACGAGCAAGCTGGAACCGGCCATCAGCACCGCCGCGAGCACCGGTTGCAGCAGCCCGCTGGCGGCCAGCGCCAGCGCGATCGCGTTGTAGCCGAAGGCCCAGGCCAGGTTGGCCATAACCGTGTGGCGCACCTGGCGCGCTTGCTGCAACAGCCACGGCAGGCTGACCAGGCCCGAGCGCGGCAGCACGACGTCCGCGCTTTCGCGCGCCAGGTCGGAGGCATTGCCCACGGCGATGCCGACCGACGCAGCCGCCAGCACCGGACCGTCGTTAAGGCCATCGCCGACCATGGCGACCAGCCCTGTGCCGGTGGCCCAGTCGCTCAGGGCACGCACCTTGTCTTGCGGCAGCAGCCTGGCCTGCCACGCGCCGATATGCAACGCGCCGGCCATTGCCGCCACCGCGTGCGGATTGTCGCCGCTCAGCAGCAGCGTGCGCAGGCCCTGGCGCTGCATCTCGGCGATCACGTCGCCAACATGCGGCATCGGCAGGGTGCGCAGCGCGATCAGTCCGTGCGCCTGGCCCTCCCAGCCGACCAGTACCAGCGTGCAGCCCAGCGGCGCCGTAGCGAGCAGGGCGGGTGGCACGTGCCAGCCGAGCGTGCCGAGAAAGGCTGGCGATCCCAGTGCGCAATTCCTGCCGTCAAAGCGACCGGACAGGCCCTCGCCGGCATTAGCTTCGACTTCATTGGAGGCCGACGGGGGCGATGCCGCAGCGCGTGCCATGGCGGCAATCGAGCGAGCTGCCGGATGGTCCGAAGCCTGGGCCAGCGCAGCCGCCACGCGCAGGACTTCGGCGTGGCTGGCGCCTTCAGTCTGCATGCCGACCGGGTGCAGCGTGTCCGCCGTCAGCGTGCCGGTCTTGTCGAAGGCAATACCCTTGATCCGTGCCAGCCTTTCCAGCACGTCGCCGCCGCGCACGAGAATGCCGCGTTGCGCCGCCAGTCCGATCGCCAATGCATGCGTGAGCGGGGCTGCCAGCCCCAGCGAGCACGGGCACGCCACCACCAGCACGGCCAGTCCGGCCAGCATCGCGGCGTCCGCCGCCTGCGCCGGATCGCCCGCGCGGCTGGCCCAGAACCATGCGCTGGCCGCGGCCAGTGCCAGCACGCAGGGGATGAACACGGCAATGATGCGGTCGACGGTGTCCCCCGCCAGCGATTTGCGTGCCAGCGCTTCACGCACCTGCCGGCCGATTTGCTGCCACCGGGTCTGCGAGCCGGCTACCGTGGCACGGACCAGCAGCGGGCGGCTGCCATTGATGCTGCCAGCGTGCACCAGCGCGCCCGGCGGCTTGAACTGCGGCTCGCTCTGCCCGGTCAGGACGCCTTCGTCGCACTCCGAGCGGCCATCAACGACGATGCCGTCGACTGGCACGCGTTCGCCGGGAAGTATCCGCACCAGTTCGCCCGGCCGGATGTCGACGACGGCGCGCCAGTTTTCAGTGCCGCCATCGACCACGCGCGCCTCGGCGCGTTCAGCCGCCAGCATCGGCGCGAGGCGGCGCGCGGTGTGCACGCGCATCTGCGCCTCAAGCAGGCGGCCCAGCGTAAACAGCAATAGCACCATGGCGGCGGTATCGAAATAGACCAGGTTCGAACCTCGCAGTACCTGCCAACCCGAGTAGCAGTAGGCGGCGAGCACGCCGATGCAGACCAGTGTGTCGGTCGACAGCCGTCCCTGCCGCATGGCCTGCCACGCGCCTTCGGCAAATGGGCGCCCGAGCAGCAGCACCAGTGGCGTTGCCAGCACCCACAGCAGCCAGTGAACCGGGCCGCGCAGCCAGGCTTCATCTCCCGTGAAGGCATCGGCGTAGAGCAGCCAGCTGAACAACATGACGTTCATCGCGAGAAACCCGCCGATGCCGAGCCGGATCAGCGCGGCGGCAGCCTGCGGTTCCTCGTGCTCGCCATGGTGCACCTGATAGGCGAGGCAGCAGCCATAGCAGCAGAACCAGTGCGTTGCGCCGTCCAGCTCGCGCTGCTGGCCCAGCCGTCCGACCGGCAACTGGCAGTGACTGCAGGCGTGCGTGGTTTCGATGGACATAGGTGGCCTGGCTAATGCAGGTGGGCGCTCATCGGCACCACGCCGCGCGCAAGCGTGATCAGTCCGAGCAGGACGATGAACGCGCCGGCGGCGCGCACGCCGTGCATGCGCCAGCCCAGGCGCGCCGCCGGCGCAGGCAGGAAGCTGGCAACGATAGGCTGCACCGGGATGCCGGCAGGCCGATGCCGCGCCCGCCACCAGAGCCCGAGGCCGCCCATCGCCAGCATGGTGGGCAAGGTGCCGAGCCCGAACGCGACCATGATCTGCAGGCCGCCCAGCGCGGTGCCGCTGGCTGCCGCCTGCGCGGCGAAGGCATAGACAAGAGGACAGGGGAGGAAGCCGTTCAACACGCCAAATGCCAGCGGCGCGCCCGGTCCGGTCTGGCGCAGCAAGGTGCGCAGCGATCGCGCCAACCACTGCGCGCCCGCGCCGCCCAGCGCATGGCCGCCACGGCCGAGGAGCCCGGCCAGGTTCAGTCCGATCAGCAGCATCAGCAGCCCAGACAGGATGGCCAGTCCGCGCTGCGTCATGCTGGCCGCACTGCCTTCACCCGCATGGCCGACCAGCAGCATGCCGAGATAGCCGGCCAGCGTGCCGAGGAAGGCATAGCTGCCGATACGGCCGAGGTTGTAGCTCAGGTGTCGCTGCAAGGAGGCCAGGCGTCCGCCGGGTGCGGGGCCCAGGCCACAGGCAAAACCACCGCACATGCCGGCGCAGTGCATGCTGCCGGCGGTGCCTGCCAGAAAGACCAGCCACAGGTCGCTCATGGCGTCTGCGCTACTTGCGCGCTGCCAGATAGACCACCCAGGCAAAGAACCCAACCGTCATGATGATGAAGATCCAGAAGGCGATCGATTCGGCAAGGGTCATGACGGGCTCCGCTTATAACAGGCGCACGCCGAGCACATTCAGTGCAAGTTCGCCGAACAGGAAGGCCAGGTTCAGCAGGGCCAGCGCCAGCAGCAGTTTCGGTACCATGAGGGTCTCCGGTCGGTGGCGAGGTGTCGGCTCAGCGCGTCAGGTCCAGGCCCGGCCCCAGTCCGCCCCAGTAGGTGTAGCCGTAATACAGCGCCCACACGAACAGCACCAGGTAGACGACCAGCAGCCAGGCGTTGATGCGGCCATGGCGCGCCTTGATATGGCCGCCGCCGTAGTCCTCGGTCTGCTGGTGGTGTGGAATTTCCTGCCCGGCGGGGGCGCTGTCACGTGGGTCAGTCATGGCCGGATGCCTCCGTGTCGTCATCGTTGACTTCGGCCCGGTAGGCCTTGTACTTGATGGCCTCGACGTCCTCGAAAAGACCCGAGAGCACGGCCCAGATGAATACGCAGACCGCGCCGAGGCTCATGAAGAAGGCCACCAAAAATTGCAGGAAGGTGAGTTCAGCCATGCTCGCTCCTAACGCTCGTCGGCGAATGCGAAGCCGTGCCGCCTGGCCCACGCCTCGCCGGCATAGGTGCTTGGCTGGCCCGGCTGGCCCGGCTGGCCGGCCCCGGCGGGACGATAGGCTTGCCGCGATTCCTCCGCGCGCAGCTCAGGATCGTTCAGCGCGGCCTTCTGCTCGGGCGAAATTGGCAGCGGCTGGCCGGTCAGCGGATCGGTGTAGGCCGACAGCGACAGGACGAAGTAGGCCAGCGCCCAGCGGTCATCTTCGGATACCGTGTCGCTGAACGACGGCATCGGCGTGCCGGACAGCCCCGTGCTCATGGTGCGGAAGATGTCCTTCACCGATGCCCCTGACTTGAACTGCCCGGTGGTCAGGTTGGCCGGCGGGACCGGGAAGCCGAAATCGTCCTTCAGTCCGGGCGCCTTTTCGCCGTCGCCCTTGCCGCCGCGCCCGTGGCACTCCCAGCATTTGGCGCGGTCCCAGGCCTGCTTGCCGCGCTGGATCAGTTCGGCCGAGGGCTTGGGCGGCACGCCGATGAAGATCGGTGCGAGCGGTGGTTCTTCGAGGAAATAGTAGTAAGGCTTGTCCGGTTTGCTGCGGTCGGCCGCCAGCACGTACTTGATGTACTGGATTACCGCCAGCCGGTCTTTCTCCGGCAGTTCGTGCCAGCTAGGCATCGCCGTGCCGCGCACGCCGCGCGTGATGGTGCGCAGCAGGTCGCCGTCATCCGGCATGGAGCCCGACGGCGTGAGCCGGAACTTGAATACGCCCAGCGTGAAGTTGCGTGGGCGGTCCTTCTGCATGAACGCCGCGGCCGGCCCGTTGCCGTCGCCCTTGACGCCATGGCAGCCAAGGCAGCGACGCTCATACACGTTCTTGCCGTGCGCGATCCATTCCTCCGAACGCGGGACGCTCGTCTGCGAGGCCTCCATCTGCTGCGGTTCGAAGCGGTCGCGCCACTTGCCGCGGTTGGTGCCGAGCTTCTGCAGGTAGGCCACCAGTGCGCGCAGGTCTTCCGTGTCGGTGATCAGGATCACGGTCTCGCCTTCGAATTCCTTGTTGGGGGTCAGGATCACGGGGTACTTCCCGCGCTCCGGCACATAGAGCAGGCCGGCCTGGTTGGGCGTCAGCGTGATGGTCTGGCTGCTGCCGAAATCGAACAGCTGCCGGGTCTCTGGCGTGTTCTCGATAGTGCGGCGGCCCTGCTGGTCGGTCACCAGCCTTGCGGTGTGGGGCTCGGAAAACAGCGCGGAGAAGCGCGGCATGATCGAGTCGGGCGACAGCATGCGCGGATCCCAGAAATGCGCCAGGTGCCAGGCATCGCTGTACTTCAGGCCGACGCGCGAGAGATCCGGGCCGATGCGCCGCGTCGAGAACAGGTGCGGCAGGTCGAAGGCATACTCGCCAGCCTGGGCGACCGGGCCCCAGCGCCGGGTCTCGCCGGTGACCGGGCGCACGAACTGCGAGTGGCAGTACCAGCAGCCTTCGCGTGTATAGACTGCGCGGCCGCGTAGCTGCAGCGGCGTGTAGTCGGTGGCGCGCGCTTCCATCCACTTGAGTTCGCCCAGGTCGGTGCGCACCACCTGGGTGATCTTGTCGGTGCGCGACTGCGGCTCCAGCATCGGCAGCACGCCCTGAACGAAGGCGGCCAGCGAGATGCAGCCGAACCCCGCGATCAACGCGTAGAAGCGCAGGCCGTAGCGGCCATCGGGGCGGCGCGGGGTCATGTGGACGCTCCGCGTACGGCGCCCGTGGCGCCTGGTGCCGTGGCGGGCTCGGCCGACAGCACGGTGCGCATCAGGTTATAGACCAGCAATGACATGCCGATGTCCATCGAGATGCCCGCCGTCGTGCGGACCAGCCAGTAGGGCCGGATGGCCACCAGCGAGTCCACCCATTCCACGCCCGCCATCAGCATGTAGCCCTGCTGCAGGCCCGCCATGGTCAGGTCCAGCCCCATCAGGCTGATGCCGAAGGTGATCAGCCAGAACGACCAGTTGCCGAGCCGCGGCGACCACAGCGGCTGCGCCACCAGCTTGGGTATCACATAGACGGTGCCGCCGATGGCCCACACCACGAAGGTGCCGAAAACCGTCAGGTGCGAGTGCGAGATGACGAAATCGCTGAAATGCGTCGGCTGCTGGATCGAGCGCAGGGCTTCGGTCGAGCCCTGGAAGCACCCCACCAGGTACATCAGCGAGCCCATGATCAGGAATTTAGCGGTCAGGTTCTGGGTGAAGGTGTGCCAGCGGCCCATCATGGTGCCGAAGAAATTCTGCAGTACCGTCCAGACCGGCACAATCAGCAGCATCGAGGTGATGATCGCCAGCGTCTCGGCCCAGTCGGCGATGGGGCTGTACAAATAGTGGTGGATGCCGACGAAGGGATAGAAGAGCGCCAGTGACCAGAACCCCACCAGCGACAGCTTGTGGCTGTAGACCGGGTTCTGCACGCTCGCCGGCAGGAAGTAGTAGATCAGCACGTAGCCGGCAGGCGTGATCCACAGCCCCACGATGTAGTGGATGAACAGGCCATGAAACGCGGCGCTGTTGATGCCGGTGATGGTGTAGGGCAGGATGAAGCTGCCCAGCACCAGGTTCATCACGGTCCAGACAAAGGCGCCGATCAGGTACCACACGGCCACATAGAGCTGCGGCTCGCGCCGGTGCGCGATCGTCATCAGGAACTGCACGGTGGTGACCGCCACCACGAAGAAGATGACGGCGTCGATCGCAATTGGGAATTCGCCGGCTTCCAGGCCCTGGTTGTAGCCAAGCATCAGCGAGGCCATGCCGGCGACCAGGCCCAGGTTCCACACCCACACCAGCCAGTGTCCCCACTGACCTTTCCAGACCGGCACGCCGCACAGGCGCGGCAGCAAGTAGTGGCACAGGCCGATGAACAGCGTGGAGAAGGCGCCGAAGATCACGCCGTTGACATGCATCGGTCGCAAGCGGCCGAAGGTCAGGTATTGCGAGGTCCCCAGGTAGTCGGGGTAGTTGAACAGGCTGGAAATGGTCACGCCGATGCTGGGCGTGAACATCAGCCAGAACAGCCCCCAGTACAGCCACTTGAGGACAAGCCCGCGGTCGATCAGCGAATCCAGATCGGGAAACGGGTCCGACGCGTCTCCTACGCCGCGGGTCTCGGCCATATTGCCGTCCTCCCTTCTTGTCGTCGCCTGCGGCGCGGTTCAGTGCCGTCCGGGGTCAAGCTTGGAGTTGCGGTTCGAATAGTAGATGTAAGCCTCAAGTGCCTTCATCGCCGGCCCGTTCGGGTCGATCTTCTCGCCCTCGTTCGGCTTCTCGATGCACCAGTTGATCATGTCGCGCAGCGTGGCGAACTCATTCATCTGCTCCTGGAACTTGGGAAACTCATGCGGGTGGGTGTCGGACGCATACGGGTGGCACATGGCGCAGGCCACCCCGGTGTTCGAGAGCTTGACGTTCAGCCGCTTCTGCGCATCGGGATCGCCGTGGAACAGCTGGTCGCCGACCTTCACCTGTTCTATGAACACCTCTTCAAACGCTTTCAGCTGGTCTGCCGTGTGGGGTTCCTTGTGTGCCATCGGCTGGTTGCTGTCGTAGCCGAGTAGCAGCAAAAGAGCTACCCCCGCCATCAGGGCCCGGGCATGCCATTTGTCGTTCTTCATCATTCTCTCCTCACGCATTGCTGCGCCGGATCAAGGGTACTGGCCGGTCTAGATCCGGTCGGCGATGCGCGGGCTGAGGACCTGGTTGCGGTTGTCCTCAGTGCCGGAATCCGCCGGCTGATCGGCGAAAATCGTCTTGCGCCACATCTTGTATTCGTTCTCCACCCGTCCCTGCGGGGTCATGGTCAGCGTGCTCCAGCCCACGCCGTCGAAGTGATCGCCCGGATCGGCGCGGATCATCGGCTTGGTCAGGAGCGGCACGCCTTCCGGCGCGTAGGGCCATGGCCACGACGTGGCCAGCATGCCGATCGAGCGCACCTTGCCGATCTCGTTGTAGAGCACCTGGTGCGTATGGCCGTGGACGTTGGTGACGTTGGCGTAGGGCTTGAGGATTTCATGCGCCTCGCGCCAGTCGCGGATCCAGAAATTCCACGGCGGGTAGTACTCGTACAGCGGCGTATGCGTGAATAGGATGACCGGGCTGCTTTTCGGCCAGTTCGACAGCGTGCTGTTGAGCCATCGCAACTGCTTTTCTCCGATCACCGACCAGGCGCCGCCCAGCGTGCCGTCGAGCGTGGCCATATAGCCCATGCGCTCTTTCGGCGTCATCTTGCGTGCCGTCCAGAAGTCCGGTGCGCCGGTGACCGTGTTCAGGCCGATCACGCGCACGCCTTTGTGGTCGAAGGTCCAGGGCGTATTGCCGAAGGTCTTGTTCCAGGTCGACCCCATGTCGAGGTACCAGTCGTGCTCGCCCGGGATGAAGACCTTGCGGATCTTCACTTCCTTCAGCAGTTCGGCGCCGAGTTGCAGTTCGACGGGGTCTCCCAACTGCGCCAGGTCGCCGCCGAAGATCATGAAGTCAGCCGGTGGATTCATCGCCTGCACTTCCTTGAAGGCGCGAACCGTCTTGTCCACGAAGCGGGAGTTGACCTCCCTGGGGTAGAGGTGCGTGTCGGAGACCCAGGCGAAGCGGAAGCTCTGGCTGGTCTGCCCGTAGGCCACGTCGAGGGTGTTGAGGAGGGGGAAGAAACCGCATGCGGCGGCGCCCGCAACGCCTTTCAGCAGCGCCTGGTGCAGGAAGGTGCGGCGCGTCCATACGGCTGCGCCTTCGGGGCGATCGCCCGGGCCGGTCAGGGCCCGGTGCAGCTCGCGTCGTTCGAGTTCAAAAGAGTTCATCTGGCGGTCCTCCGCCCCCGGGGGTGTGATGAAAGTGCAGCGGCGAATCTGAACGTTCTATTTCTTCTTGAGTTCGATCGAGAGTTTCGCGGTCTGGCCGCCGGTTACCGTGACTGGCGTCTCGGTGTCGCCGGTGTAGTACTGCGTGGCGACCAGGGTGTAATTGCCGGGTGGAATGTCATCGATGCGGAAGCTGCCGTCGTCGCCGGTCAGTGCGTAGTACGGGCTGTCGGCGACATAGATGTGGGCAAGCATCCAGCCGTGCGCGTCGCACTCGACTCGGACCAGCCCGGGCCGCGGCAGTTCGCGCGTGATCCTGACCCCTTTCTCAGGAAGCGCCAGGTTGAACGCCGTGCGCTGCCCGTAGAAACCGTGGGTGTTGTGCAGGATCGGATCTGAGCTGGTGACTTCAAGCTTGCCGGGACGGATCACTTGTATTGCCGGCTTGAAGATGCAGTGTTCCTGGTCGAGCACGGGAACCTTGTCGGCCGCGCCCCAGGCCTTACCCTTCGGCACTTCCTTCAGATACACGACGGCATCCTGGACGCCCTTGCCGGCGCCTACGCGGATCTGTGGTTCATCGCGGGGACCGCCGCAGACTTCGCGGTCCTTGGTGGGGATGATCTTGCGGATTGGGACGGTGCCCTGGAAGGTGACCTTGCCTTCGATCTTGCCGCCGCCGCTGACCGGGGCGACTTCATAGGCAAAGGCGGAAACGCTGAGCAGGCCGAATACTGCCAGTTGCAGGCAGCAAGCTTTGCGAAGAAAGAAACACATGATGTTTCCCGCCTCCGAGCGCCATGCGATGCGCTCTCTCCCTTCGGTATTCCCCGGCAATAACGCGGTGTAAGGACACCACGAAGTCATTCAATGCGAAACCGGGCACGATTTGTTTTCGCTGAAGCATAGTACGCAGGCTGCTCAATGCAAAGCGCAACCGTCTTTATGTGCGCCTGCAAATGCGGCCGTGTATCGGACCAGCCGCATTTATGGGCGCTGTCAACTTGCCGATAGGAGCCAATGCAGTGGCATGCAGGCCATTGCTCAGGTAAGCAGTTGACTGGTCTTGGACCGCTTCGGTGAATTCGTGCCAGGCAGCGAATCTTGCAGGGAGCTGTTTGCGATAAGGCGGCGGAACTTCACAGTCGGCTTCGATCATGCTTGCGTCCGCAAATAGTGGTTGCGGACGCAAGCCTGCCCACTCTCAGCCGCAAAAGCTAGGTGCGCTTAATTTCGCGCTTACGTTTGTTCGACGGGAAGTCACTGTGAGCCCCGTGAGCTTTCTCACGCTGGCGGCTCGACGGGAGGCGGTGCAGTCTCCCCTGCGCTACGTTCTCTTGGGACTGACGGCGCCACTGCGTATAGCACTCCAGACCGCAGAAGTAGGCGACGTAGTCGCATGCCTCGGGGATGATCGCCTCGGACTTCGGTACTTCCTTCATGAAGATCTCGCAGGGGACACGTTCGATGGGTGGGTCAAGCTTGGTCATGGTGCGACTCCCGACACCGCGGTGGCGATTCTTCGCAGCAGCGGCGCATAGACGTCAACCGCCAGATGGTCGGCCAACGGATGGTGGTTCAGCGAGAACATGGAGTGCTCAGTGCCGTGCCTCCTATTTCTTAAGCATCCTCTCTTGCGGAGCGCCGTGGTTGATATGCATCAGCAGGTGCTGGCCCCGTTGATGGCAATCGCCCCGGTCCGGCGGCGCTCTGCACGGCCAGGGCAAGTCGCTGCCGGCCACGGCAAGCCAGGGGCGCGCCGGTCGGAAGCGATTGTCATAGCATTAAGTTGCATAGCCTTATTAGGGGCCTAACGCCCGGCCATGAGGAGGCAAACATGTTCCAGCATCTATTGGTGCCCACCGATGGATCGACACTCTCGGAGGCCGCCATTCGCGCTGCGGTTACGCTCGCCAAGGCATTCGAGGCGAGGATTACCGGAGTGCATGTCATTCCAGAGTTCCATGTCTTCACGCATCGCATTGACATGCTAGAGGACACTCAAGAACGCTACGCACAACTTGCTGAACAGCGTGCGGAGCAATACCTGGCGGAGATCTCACAGGCGGCGCAGGAAGCGGGGCTGGCCTGCGAGATGATCAGCGTCACACACAATCACCCCTATGAGGCGATCATCCGGGCCGGGGAGGAGCGCAACTGTGACCTCATCGTCATGGCGTCACACGGCCTCGGCGGTTTGCAGGGCCTGCTGCTTGGCAGCGAGACCCAGAAGGTGCTGACCCATTGCAATATCCCGGTTCTGGTGGTCCGCTAGCTGAGGCCGGGGCGAACCGATGACGCCGATCACGGTCGCTGTCGTCCAGCAGGCACGCGGAAGGTTTACCGCCCTGCACATCGGCGCCAAGCATGGCCATGTCCGTCTTCAGCACCAAGCGCTGGCCCAGGTCATCATGAAGCTCGCGTGCGATGCGCCGCTTTTCCTTCTCACGCGCGGCGAGAATGCTGCCCGAAAGCGGACAGCGGCTCGTCCAGCAACAGCAGGCGCGAACTTGCTGCCAGTGCGCGGGCAATGGCCACACGCTGACGCTGCCTGGCCGAAAGTCATGGGGATATGTATAGCCCGATGACCGAGTACGTCCCGGAACGGGCGACCGCCGGCTTCCAGCCGGCCGCGTAGAGTCGGCCGGATCCGCTCTGGCAATTCATTCAGGTGGCGACCACCACGCGGAAGCCCGCGCGCGTGCTCGGAACCCCCGTTCAACAGACGAATCTATAATGACGGCCCGGCCATGCGAGATTGCGTCGCCACAAACGACCGGTGCAAATGAAAATTACACGGCACATGCGGCGCATCGCCTCGACCGCGCCTCACGGCGTGTCACATGGCCGAGCGCTTTTGATTGACGCCATGCTCCACCGATTCCGCCAGTTGACCGTTTTGTGCGCGATTGCCGCCGCCTTGTCGGCATGCAGTTTGAGTTCGACGCCGGCGCCGACGCCACTCTATCAGCAGGAGCAGTTCGACACGGCAACGAGCCCATACGCGCGCACGTTCAAGGCGAATTCCGACGCGACTTGTGAAGCCGCGCGCCGGGCGCTGCTGAGCCAGGGTTATGTGTCGAGTTCGGCCCATCCCGATACGATCGATGGCAGCAAGAATTTCCAGCCGAGCAACGACACGCATGTCGTGATCACCTTTCACGTTGTCTGCGCGGACGCGAACGCAGATGGCACGTCGAGCACCGCCTATGTGAATGCGGTACAGGACCGCTACGCGCTGAAGAAGACCAGCACGCCGGCCAGCGTCGGCCTGAGCGTGCTCGGCTCGCTGTCGTTGCCGATCGGCTCGGGCAGCGACTCGATGGTCAAAATTGCGAGCGAGACGATTTCGGCCGGCGTGTTCTACGAGCGCTTCTTCAATCTGGTCAACCATTTTCTGAAGGTCGATCCGGTGCGGCGCGACCGCGCGACGGTGAAGGCCGCGGAGAAGGCGCACGTTGCGCCGCTGCCCGAGCCCGCGCCGACGCATCGGGGCGAGCCGATGAAGATGACGACGCCCGCCGTGCCGACACCGCCGGCCCCGCCCATTGCGGTGCAGCCGCCCGCTGCAGCACCTGCACTGGAATCGGCACCGGTTCCAGCCACACCGTCGCCTTCGCCGACGTCGAACGCGACTAATGGATCAACGGCCACTGCAGCACCCGCCGGGAAGTTCGACGCTACAGCGCCGACGGCCGCGTCCGCACCAGCCACACCGCTTGCACCGTCCGCGCCACCTGCCGCGGGCGCGAGCGGTAGGCCGTGACGCGCCGCTCGATAGCGCTTTTCTTGTAGCCGAGGTGCCGTAGCTAGAAGCGCACCTTCTCGTCAACGACGTAAAAGCAGGGGCGGATACCCAACGCATGGCCAAGATGCGTCCGGTGCGCGGGTGCGCGTGCCACGCATCCTGCCGATGGTACTCAGCCCCGACGAAGTCGCTCACGTGCTGGCTGCCGCTGGGAACCTGAAGCTCCAGACCGCGCTCGCGGTCGCCTACGGCGCCGGCCTGCGCGCCGCCAGCGAAGTGGTAGCGTTGAACGTGTGCAGGCGCGAACGCAGGATGCGTGCATCAGGCGCCGGGCGCCGGCGGCGCGCACAAAGTTCAAGTTGAGGTGTGGCCATGGCGGGCGGGATTTGGTCAACTTGAAGGACAGACACTTTGTCTGACATAGCAGTATGGGCGCGCTCCGTGTCCGCCTCTTCTGCATTTCGACGCAACTGAAACTGCCTGCCTAGTTCACGCGACGGCCTTGCTCGTCGATGACTACCTCGCCGCCGTCCTTTGTGACGCGCGCGCAGGTGCCGGTCGTGCCGCTCGCCCTGACCGACACCCGCTCCTCTGTTGCGCGATGGGCGCTGGTGGCCGAGCCAGCCACGGCTGGCGGTACTTGGGGGCACCATTGCAACGCCGGCTGGCACGGACTGGCAGCCCTTGTTGCGACTGCGCGACACCGTGCATAACGTGAACAGAGTTCAAGAGCCAGACGTTGCGCAGTGAGCAGGCGGGACCCCCGCCCGGCTAGCGCTCGGGTCAGTCGGCCCCGTCGACATCGGGTTCTTCGCTTTCCAGAATCTCGATAACACGCGCCGTCTTGCCTTGCAGCTCATATTCGGCCCGATGCGAGAGGCGCTGGTCGGATCTAAGCCACGTGTACGCCTCAAGGACTTCGGCAGCGGTCGGGGCGGCGTCCAGGATCAGGGCCACTACCTCGTCGTCCAGCGCGCCAACGATCTCGCGGATCTCGCTTGCTGTCGCCATCGGCGCTTCCGACTCGTGAGTATCCATGGTCTTTCCAGATATGGTGGTAGCGGTCTCGCGGGAAGACTCACCCTGCACCGAAGCGCGAACGCGATCCCCGGTGCAGCGCCTTCGCGTGCATTGCCTTGGCACTTGCGGACAGAGCGGTGGCGCGGGGCAGGAGCACCACCGCGCACCTTGCCATCGATGACACCATCAGGCGCCCCTGATGGGGATCTTCTTCTCGGTTTTTCGTGATTCCGGCGTCTTGGGAAGCAGCACCGTCAGCACGCCCTTCTTGAATGTCGCTTCGATCTTCCCCGCGTCGACGCCCTCCGGCATGCGGAAGACGCGCTCGAAGGAGCCAAAGTGGCGTTCGTGGAGATAGTAGCCTTTGTCCTTCTCTTCTTTTTCTACGTGTTTTTCGCCTTTGATCATCAGCCCGCCATTGGTGAGCTTGACCTCGATGTCCTTCTCATCCATGCCGGGCAGCTCGGCCGTGATCTCGTAGGACTTGTCGCTCTCCACGAAATCCACGGCAGGCCCTGCAGGCCAGGCCCATTCCCGGCGCCAGAGCGGCTCGACGTCGAGCATCGGGCGCTGGAATAACGAGACGCCGAATCCGTGTTCGAAATCCTCGAACAGCCGATCGACCTCGCGGCGCAGACTCGAAATGGGGTCCCAGGCTTGTGGCATCCACGAGCGCACAGCCCCCTCTTCGCCCTTCTTCACGGGCAGTTTGGTGGCAATCTCGGCCATGTCAGTTCCTCCATCAGGTTGATGTATGGACCATACTCGGCACGTACGCCCGACTCGCATGGATGGAAGTCAAGCTCACACTGGTTCTCCGCGCCGGTCATGCCGCCGGAGCCAATACGGAGCAGGCGCAACGTCCACGGGCCAGCACTGGCGTAGTGTCAGGCGGACCGATCTTTAGGATAGTGCGCGAGGCGTAACCATGCCAGGATGCGAGAGTGCCCATGGAGACGGGCCGTCTCTTGGTGAATGAAGGCGCTGAGCCATTCAGCTCGTGGCGTCCACTGAGCCTGGGCTGTCACCTCGCCATATTGCGCGAGGAACCACCGAACATGGAAGCAATATTGGACGCAACTGCGAGCCCAACGACTTGCGATAGGTGGCGATCGAAGTCGTCAAGCCTATGCTTCAGTTCGCTCGGCAACTCCGCCGTTACCGAGTTCGCAGGACGTCGTGCTTGGCGCGCCGACTGGTCTGGAGACTGAGAGTGATCCATGAGCTCCTCCTCTCGACAAGAATGGTCGATCGGAAAAGCCTGCTCCGATTATGCGAAGACGTCGCAGATGCCCGCCAGCGCTACCGGCCACCCCCACAAGCCTCTGCTGCATGCGGCAAGCGCAGACTGGGCATAAGAGCACCGTCAGCACCCAGCGGTAGCGCGCCGCGTGCAACCTTTCCCGCCCCGTCTCGGCTGGCATCGCCGCGACCGTGTCCTTGACCGTCTCCCACAGGTCGTGGCTCAGATAGCGGGTGATGCGCGCCTGGGTGGGGGCGCGCCGGCGACGGGCGAGGGCGAGCGGATTGCCGGCCAGATAGCCCGCCTCGGTCAGCCAGGCGCACAGGGCGTTCAGGATCACCAGCGCCTGGCGCACGCTGCCGGGCCCGGCAAACGGGCGCCAGTCCGGATGGCTGCGTGCGAGCTTCTTGTTGCCGGTCAGCATCCAGCGCGCGGCCGGTTGCGGATCCGCGAGGAAGCGTTCGTAGGCGACCATGCCACGAGCATCGCCAAATTCACGATTTACATCGTCAAGGGCACCGATGTCCGGCACATCGGGCAGGAAGCAAGGAAAGATTGAGCAGCGCTCTGCGCTTGTTTCCTAGCCGAAGGTGAAGGCATAAGCCTGGGCACCGGGATCCAGGAACCGGATCGTGAAAGTGCGTTCGCCTACGTCACCCGCCTGGCGTACCAGCTGATAGAGCCGTGTTTGTGTGACCGCGCCATTGCCGGCTGCATCGGTGTCCGCGCCGTGGCTGTCGCCTGGGGGCTTGCCGTCGACCGTTACTACAAAACGCACTGCCCGGCCATCGGCTGCCGGCCCCAGCACAAGGTGCAGGTCGCGCGCGTGAAAGCGATAGGCGATCCCGCCGCCGGCGCGGTTGAGCGTTGCCCGCTCGGCGCCGACGGTCCAGCTGCCTGACAGGCCCCACTCGTTGAGGCGAAGCTTGCTGACTGTGTACTCGCGCGGTGCGTCCTGCCGGGTGCCCCCCGGAGAGGCGAAATTCTCCGCCTTCATGTATCCGACGTAGGTCTCGACGGAGCGAATGTTGTCAAGGTCCGGTGCCGCCTGCGCGCCACGCGCGTCAGGGGCAACCACATCGCGTGCCACCGACCGATTGCCCGCCTCGGCCAGCAGCGACTGGATGACGCGCTCGGAATTGGCGTAGTTGCCCTCGCCGAACTGGTGGTGGCGGATATTGCCGCGGGCGTCGACAAAGTAGGCGGCCGGCCAGTAGCTGTTCCTGAATGCGCGCCAGATGCGGTAGTCGTTATCGACTGCCACGGGGAAGCCAATGCGGAAATCTGCGATCGCGCGGCGAACGTTCCCCGTTGTCTTCTCGAAGGCGAACTCGGGCGTATGCACGCCGACTACCGTCAGGCCCCGATTCTTGTACTTCTCCGCCCAGGCCCGGAGGTAGGGGAGGGTGCGAATGCAATTGATGCAAGAGTAGGTCCAGAAATAGACCAGTGTGACCTTGCCCTGCAGCTGGTCGCGCGACAGCGGCGGGGAGTTGATCCATTGCGTCGCACCATCGAGCGAAGGCAGGCGACCCTCCACGGGCAAGTGGCTCGGGACGAGCGCGGGTGTGTCATTTGCGGCGAGTAGCACGCCACCGCGGTTGGCGACATTCGTGGCTTGCGGCGCAGGCCGCTCCTTGCGCAGCGCATCGATCAGCGCCTGCTCGATCCACACCGGTCCGCTTGCGGACAAGCGTGCCAGCAGGCCGGTGTCGGCACCGAGGCCGATGACAAGCACCCCGCCCAGCACTCCCGCACCCAGACCTCGGCGCAGCCATTCGCCAGCGCCCATTGACCGCTTCATTGCAGTGAGGACGTGGCCGCCGATGCCGAGCGCGGCGGCTAGAGAGGTGGCCGCCCCGGCGGCATAGGCAGCCAGCGTCAGCGAAGTTGATACGCTCGCACCATTCAGGGCCGCACCTGTTAGCACAAGACCGAGGATCGGGCCGGCACATGGGGCCCACAGCATGCCGGTGGCGACGCCAAGCAGCAGCGAGCTCCATGGAGAAGCCTGCGCGGACGAAGGCGCCGTGGTCGAGCTGCTGGCAGCCAGCCGATTGCCGAGCGCCACCACAGGCCGCGCGAGGGTACTCGCCAGCTTCGGCAGGAGCAGGGACAGCGCGAAGGCTGCCAGCAGGACCAGGGCGGCGAGGCGCCCGTACTCGTTGAAGCGCACGGCCCATGCGCCGCCCACCGACGCTAGCGTGGCAATGGCGGAAAAGGTCAGTGCCATGCCGGCCAGCATCGGCAGCTTGCCGCGCAGGAACGGCTGGCCGGCGCGGCTGAGGACAAAGGGCAGGACGGGCAGGATGCACGGGCTCAGGATGGTCAGTACACCCCCAAGGTAGGCGAGTATCAGCAGGGTCATGATCAGTGTCCTTTCCTAAAGACTTGGCCTGCCTTCGATCAGGCACCGCCGGTATTGCTTGCTTGTGCCGTCATCAGGCGAATAGGTACCGTACTGCGGAGGCGCCGCCGCCAGATGCGAGGGGGGATGGCCATGGATTCAGCATGTCCGTCCATCCTTCGACGGGGGCAGATACAACGAGCGCCCGTCGCGTGGTCGTGCGGTTACTTGCGGTCCGCCAGTAGCTTGCGGATAGCTGCTTCGGTTTCGGCGTAGTGTCCCTCTCCGAAGTGCTGGTAGACGATCCGGCCGTTGGCATCGATCAGGTACGTGGCCGGCCAGTACTGGTTGCGGAATGCCGACCACGTGGCATACGCATTGTCCTGTGCAACCGGATAACGGATATCGAAGCGCTTGAGCGCTGCTTGCACGTTGTCGGTCGATCTTTCGAATGGGTACTCTGGCGTGTGCACACCCACGACGACCAGCCCCTGGTCCTTGTACTTCTCGTGCCACTGCTTTACGTACGGCAAGGTGTTGATGCAGTTGATGCACGAATAGGTCCAGAAGTCGACCAGCACGACCTTGCCGCGCAATGCGTCCATCGACAACGGCGGCGAGTTCAGCCATTGGTTGATGCCTGCGAACTCCGGCGCGCCGCCCTGGTCCCCGACGCTGGGGCGGAGGGCGTTGGCGCCCGTGCCGATGAAATAGATCGCGGCGATGCCGGCCGCAACCATTGCGGTGCGAAGAAGCGTGCGCATGATTCGTGCTCGTGGAAATTGGCAGGGATGTCAGGAACCGGGAAGGAGGCGCCTGCGACGGCCGTCGCAGGCGCAGACAAGCCGGCTCAAACTGCGCGCGCCAGCCGCGCTTGCAGCACGTTGCTGATACCGGCGCCGATCGCGCCGAGCACACCGGCAGCGGCCAGCGCCCCTAACAACATCAGCGA
>NZ_JBXAGS010000031.1:0-41204 GCF_058794355.1 Cupriavidus sp. GW823-FHT07B10 | reverse complement strand
AGTCATAAACACAGTCGTATGCCTACCCGCTATTGTAAGTGGGGGACTGTGTCCGGCGATTCAGGGGGCCGCTCCAATCGCCATATCGACGTTTACCATGTGGGTCATAATCATGGTCGCCTGGTTAGAAAAGTATGCTGGATTCGTGGCGTTGAAGGCGCCGGTGGCCGCGCCGGCAGACGTTACTGCTATTGCAGATACCCAGCTCGTAAGCATCATCTTGTTGAAGCCGGAGTAACTCTTTTCTCGCGCTTCACGAAACGATTTGCCAAATTCTCCGGTGAGTATCCATCCAGTTGTGGTGGCGTCTCGTTTCGTTCTCGCCTGAAGCTCGGTTATCAAAAGCTTTTTTATGAGTTGGACGTTAGCCTGTTGTTGGCGGCTAAGTGGCGCGCCGCTGATGGAGGCGTCGGCCAGAGGCGGATCAAAGGTCCTCATGTATCGTTCGAGCATTCGCGTCGCTGCATCTGTCGTAGTCAGCACGGCAGGGGCGCCAGAGGTAACCGCGGCGATATTAGTTACACGGGGATCGAGTTCAATGTTGTAGATTTCGCCAAGATCGGCCGGCGTGCCGTTTTTTACATAGGATGGACGGGACGCGCCGAAGATGCTGAAGCTTGATAGGCGAATGCGCGGGTAGACGAGCGTGTGCTTTCCGTCCAAGGGGAGGCTCGTGATCGCTCCGGCATACTGTGCACCCTTTTCATATGCGCCCACGTACCACAGCGGCGGCTTCTCTGTGACCGCGAAACTTGGGCTGGCGCACTTTGTAGCTGAAGATCGTAGTTGGTTCTGAGCAGCTACAAGCAAGCCACAGTTTGCCGGGGAGAGCGCGGAAGGGGAGCGCACAACGAAAGACAGACTCGTCCCAATGAACGGGAACTCTGCAGTATCGAAGCTCGCAAGGTCAACAACTAGGGCGGCGGGTAGGCTGGCATCGCCAATCGGGACAAGCCCAATACCCCCATCCTTGTCCCGCGTCACGAGCTGCGGTTCTAGAACCACGTTTGCCTCTGGCATGGCCTTGCGCAATGCAACGTACGTCTGTGCGGCGTGATAGGTATTGCTTGCGCTGAGAACCCCGACCGAGAATTTCTTATCGTTATCCACGTCGCCAAACGACTGCCACGCGCTCTTCAGGTCGTCGGAAATGGACGGATCGACTACCGCTGGCCAGCGGACGGAAACGATCAGTGGTGTAAGGGAATAAGGTCGGGTTTGTGCGACTGGCTTTGCCGCGAGCGTGGGTGGAATTTCTGTGTGAACCTGTTCAGTCGTCGCGCAAGCGCTAAGCAAGAGCGCTACTGACACGGCCCAGAGCAGTGAATAGGTCTTCATCTCTGACTCCTTGTAGACTCAATGGCAAGCCTGCTTCAGTTGCCGATCGATGTTCTTCAATTGACGTTGAATCGCGGCGGCTTCAGCCGTTCGGTTGCAGCGCGTAGCTTCTGCCAGCGCTTGCTTTCGCTCGTCAGCCATTTGCTGACCCGCGACGCAAAGTTGGCTTTGGGATAGTCCGGTATGGGGATATGTGGTCGCTTTTGTCGACGCCGTCTGACTGCCGTCGCAATTGATGCTCTCGGCGCTTGGCGAGGAAGAATGGGAGTTCGTACTCGCCATCGTAATAATCTGTTCCGGTTGCGGTGCGCGTGTTCCGTAGGCGCCAGAGCCAACTTGCTCGAGTTCTGTGTCGACGCCTTTTGCTGTCCCAACAGGAAGCGTGGAACTTCGGAGGGTCACGATTGGCGCTGCGGCAGGGACCGGGGTGGACGTTTCTGCCGAAATTGCGTCGATGGTTCGTTTGAGGTCTTCGACTTGATTCAATCTCTCGGTATTGCTTTCCTCAAGCTTCGACCAGGCATAGTTCTGAATCTCGCTCACGATGCCAGACTGGTTCTCTTGGATTCCTTCATGAAGCTTCTGGACACCGCGTTGGATGTACTTGTATTGGTCGGTTGTAGGGTTGCCCGGGGGGTCGGGTATGCCGGCCAACGAGCGAAGTGCTGAGATGCTTTGCTCGGCAAGCGCCGCTTTCGCATTAGTAAGTTGCTGCGACCGTACTGCAGCCTGGCGGGCGGCCTGTCGTTCCGCTTCCGCCTTTTGTGTGGCCTGTTGTTGCGCTGGTTGTTGGCGCCTTAATTCTTCGTAGCGACGATTGTTGTCACCAAGATTTCTAGCCTCTGCGATCCTTGCGTCGTTGTATTGCTGGAGGGAAAGTTGAGTCCGACGTCGCTCTTGCTCTTGCGCCTGTTGTTGTGCTTGCTGCGCCCGGCTACGATCGATGGCCTCCTGGCGCTCGCGCTGCCGCTCCGCAGCGCGAAGCTGGTCACAGACCGGTTGAATCGCTTTGACCTGCGCGATGTAGGTGTCGCGTTTTGCGGCGTCGGCGCTAAAGGCCGCTCGAAACCTGGGTGAGTCCGATGCGATCGCGCGGCAATCGTGGACTTGGTATTTAGCGGCACCTGCGGCGCAATCCATAAACGCGGAATCCCAATAATTTGCCTGTGCCTGAAGTTGCTTGAGTGCATGCTCGCACTCCGCGGCGGAGCGAAAGGATTGGCTAAGGCCTGCGCAGGGAAATAGGACGCAAGCGACCGCGGTCCATACTTGGATCAGCTCTATGCGACTCCCAGTAGCGCTGTCCATGGTCTGTTGCTCCCTCGAGATTGACCTTCTCCCTAAACAGGGGGATCCGCGCGGCGATATGTCGTTGGTGCTCGGATCGTTCGTTTCAGCATAGGAGGACTGTGCGCGTCCTCCATCGCCAATATTGACTACGTAGAAACCCTCGGTCCGGGTTAGGCGTGGGGCCTATCGGCTGTTTTGTGTGCGGGGCAGGTGAAAAAGCTCACCGCTATGGAGCGGTGAGCCTGCATTTATCTCAGCGATGCACTCGCGGAAGCGTGGGTCAAGGCGTTGGAAGACGTTTGGGCTCCAGATGATGGGAGGTATGAAGGGAAGGGCAATTGCCCAAGTGCAGGGCACCTGTGAAGATCTTCAGAGACAGATTCGGCGGCATACTCTCGCGATCGATGAGATCTTCTGCCATCCGTCCGCGAGAACGGAGCGCCGTACCCGACCTTCAGAGACTTTCGGTCTCATTGTGTCGAGAACCGCGCCGCCGGATTAGCCCAACGAACAATGCGAGCCGCCGCACATACTGAATCGTCCGATCGGGGTATAGACTGTTTAATTGCATCTAACCCTTGTTGGGGCTACGGAAGACAGCCAAACGGCAAGGTTTTTCCAACGACGTACGTGCAGCACCGGGCAAGTAAAGGCCGCGTTGACAGGCTTTCTGTCTGGAATCCGTGGGGAGCGGAGATGCTGAAGAACAATAATCATCTCGTCGGGGACCTTTATGAGGCCGCCTTCTCGCACGAGGACTTCCTGGATGCCCTGCAACGCACTGCGGAGGCGGTGGGGGCAAACATGTTTCACATGTTGTCCTGGGATTCGGGCCACAACTGCCCTCGGTTCTCGCACTATTCGCCTGGCACCGATTGGACCAAGGCGATCGAAGCGTATGACACCTATTACGGCTTGATTGATCCTCGACGCGAGATGACCGAGCGAGCGCCTCTTTCGACCTTTGTCTACTGCCAGGATTTCGTTTCAGACAGGGAAGTTGCGAGGAGCGAGTTCTATCAGGACTATCTGATTCCTCTTGAATTGCGCTATCTGATGGGCGCGCAGTTCGGCGACGTTGATCATAAAAACACTGTGCTGCTCGGCTTCCTTCGTGGAGCCGACCGCCTGCCCTATACGGACGCCGAGAAGCGCGTGGGTTACGGACTCACTGACCACCTGCACCGCGCCATTAACCTTTGGCAGGACTCAAGGGCTTGGCAGCGCGAGGCAGCAATTGGTACGGAGTTGATGCAACAACTAGGATTGATCGTGTTCGCGCTGAGCGCCGACGGCCATGTCGTATTCGCGGATACATCCGGTGAGGGTCTACTCCGCCAGGGCACGATGCTTCGAGTCGTGAAGGGCAAGCTTGCGGCACCCCAGTCCCCGGATAACGATGCACTGGCCGCAGCGATTGCTCGTGTCACCAAGACGCACTGCGGGGAAAGCCTCGCACTACGAGATAGCACGGCCCTGATGCACAACATTTTCCTGAGCATCACGCCACTACCGATCCACATGAAGAGCGCACTGGGTGAAGCGGTTATATTGATCACTGCCCGGCAGCGCGATATCGGGGTGTTAGTGACCGCGCGGCAGCTTCAGCAGGCGTTCGGATTCACGCCGGCCGAGGCGGCCGTCGCAGAGGCGCTGATTGACGGCATCTCTCCAGAAGATTACTCCGAGACGAAACAGGTTTCGCTACACACAGTTCGATCTCAGGTGCGCGCTATCTTGCTTAAGACGAACACGCGATCGCAAGTGAAGGCTGTCAGCACGATGCTATGGGTGCTATCGCAGCGAAAAGTGCGATAGCCATAGTACGTCCGAAAAGGCCTCCCGATAGGAGGCTCTTCCACGCTGCTTACTTCCAATCGATGACTTTAAGGCGAGGATGGCAGCCACTCCCCGTCCGGCGCAGTAAACCCGACATTACGACGCGTGCACCCATAGTCCGTACTCGCGTCAGGAACGCCAGGGCAGAAAAACGCGGGAGTGTTAGACGCTTTCGGCGCGGTCGGAGACGGCAGCAAGCATTTGGGGAACGATGCCGTTTGCTTCTGCGCACGCCATTTGCCAGTGGCCGTGCCCGTGAAGTTTGTGCTTGAGAAGTCGATGGAAACCGTACCCTCCATGATTGTGTCTGTGACTGTTGTCACCGTCCATTTCGCAGTGGACCCCGTCTGGTTGGCGAATGGTGGGCCAGAACTCAGTGAGTATGTCCAGGTCGCGCCTGCAACCGGCTTGGCTTGTATAGATGCGGTCGCTCCGATGCAGCCAAACTCTTGGTCAAGCCGGAAGTTAAGTTGCTCACCGCCCGTTCGAAAAGCGAGGCCCGCGACTTCTTGTCGATTGATGTTGTAGGTCAGGAAGTTGCAGACCGTGTCCGTTCGGGTGCAAGCGGTAATTTCAGCTGTGCCGCGCCAAAAACCAGTCTCTTCACATCCAGAAGATCCGCTCACCGCGTCACCAAACTGTTTCATGAGAGTTTGAGACTGGGCCGTATCACGGTCAGTGCCGAGTTGAACGTCCGAGGCCACGCCGCCGGCACCTCGCAGGTCCCATTTAAAGCAAGGCTTGGCGTGAAGGTCGTCAACGGTGAAAGAGAATGTCCCATCCACCCCTCCTTTGAACAGGGCGCCCAGGGAGAACATACGGTCCGGCGAGTTAGGCTTAAACCACTCGAAGTTTGGGGCGAGCACCATGCTCTTGGCGAGGACCAGTTCAACGCCAACCACACCATAGAGGTGGCCGGCTGCTTCATACTGGAACAGCTGATCAGTACTGAACGTGGCGGCTGGCGTGTCGATCGATGCTTGCATCGTCCAGCCCTTTTTTGACGAATAGGGGAACGCGACTTCAATGCCGGCGCGGAACTGAGCGACCGGAAGGGAGACGTCGAGTCGTAGCGGGATGTCGAGCCGCAAGAACCCTCCGGTCGATTTAACGGGCACTTGAAGGTAGAAGATGGGGATGTCCTCCTTCGCGATATTGACCGGCTTGTTGTCGCTCCCTACTAAAGCGGCTTCGGCACGCATGAACGGCGTAATTTGCATCTCCTCATAGGTGAACTTGCCCTGAAGGAACTTGATGTCAACCCCGGAAATGAGGGAATCGCGAAAACCGGACTTAATAGTAAGATCGAAGGGAGAAAAGGAGGCCACCTTCAGGTCGCAGGTCGCGGACGACGATTCTCCCAGCTTGCCGTCGCCGACCGTCGCCGTGCACGGACCTGAATCGAAGGTTGACGCCTGGGGCATAAGGAGGATGCTACCTGCGGCTTTGGGCGTTTTGGTGACGCTTGTCGCCATGGTGGCGGTCATTCTGGACAGATCCAGGTCCTCAGTTTTTATGTTGCCTGTGACCTCGATGTCAGCGAACACCTCCTGAAACTCTGCCGGCCGGGTCGTTACCTGAATCGTCTCGTCGGAGATTGGCGTCGCAGCCGTCACGACGTAAGCCCTGTCGTTCCAGAACACGACCGTACCGGCCTTCATCGATCCGGCCGAGCGGCTATTTATGGCCAACGTGCTGTCAGCAGGGGACGTCGCGGCGTCGGTAGGCAGTTGCAAGACGCCAGGCTGGAAAGTTTTCGTTACGATGGCATCGCCGACCGCGGTTGTTACCACCGCACCCGACGTGGCGGGTGGCGTCGATCCTTCACCATTCGAGTTGTCGTTCCCTCCGCCGCAAGCGGAGAGCGCTACTACCGCGGCAATGGCGGCGAGGTAACCCAATGCCCTTTTCATCTCCTGCTCCCTGTTCCCGATGAAGACCGCCCGCGCTAGGTCTGCGAGGTCAGGTACTCCCCGTCTAGAGCATATGAATTAAACGGCGCGCCCCGCATCACTAGAATTGGGGATGCGGGCGTTGGGCTGGCGGACCCAGGTGTCGCAAGCCTTCCGGGGCCATGGCCTTCTTGGCCCGCAGAGAACCCGGCGTCTGCTCCGTTGCCATGTTCTGGGTAGGGTAGAACGCATGAAGCTGCGCGCGAGATCCGGGGAGCGGTAGGCTAGCCAGGCATCCCATTCCTCAGAGGCAACACAATGGCAAGCGAGTTCGAACGAGTCATCCGAAAGCATGCTCAGTGACTTGTCCGCCGGTATCTGCGCTGGTTAGTAAAACTGCTAAACGAAACTCGTTTCTGCTAAGTCGACGGTCGCAACACGACGACCGTTCCTAAGGCACAGCGGCCAGAGCGCACCCCGTTAGTCAACGCGCCAAAAAATAACCGCAGCCGAAGCTGCGGTTATCCCACCCCACCGGAGCAACACCCCCGGCCACATCAGCATCCCCACTCACTCCACCGGACAAATCTCCCCCGCCGTCCGGTCAAACTTCGCCTTAATCATTGCCACCAGGCACCGGATACCAAAACAAGCATCCGAACATTCGCTTTCCACTTCCAACAGCACCAGCACCCTGTCCAATCCAGCACTGATGCAATTCAGCGATTCCCGGCAATCTTCCGGATTGGCGATTAAGACAGGTTGTTGATTCGACGCGGTATGTTCTTCCATTGCGAGCTCCTATCAAAGTTGGAAGACCCGCCTGGAACCTGCAATAGAAGGGGCGGCGGGCCTGACAGCGGGGGTACCAATACCGGCTCATTCCAGAGTAGTCCGGCCAGCCTTGCGGCTGCCCCGCCCGGCCCGCCATTGACTGAGGGATGTGGACGTACGACCGTGGCCGCTTGAGACGGCCGTCTGGAATGAGTTCCGAGTTGGTACACCCGATCATCGTTGTTTCGATGATGGCTCTAGTGTCCCCATCTCTGCCGTCTGTGGCGATCAGACGATTCGCAATCTTCCGGCGCTTCGCTGTCAGGCAGTTGCCTAGCGAATCCTGTCGAACCCACCAACGGCCCAGCGCTCGGCGCTGTCCCGCGTCAGCCGAAAGTCGGGCCGCACCTTCACAGTCGCCAGCACATCGCCGAAGGGATCTTCGGCCGTGAGAGTGCCAAAGGGCTCGAATTCATCCGGCGTAATGACGAGCTTCACAATCACAGTGCCGGATTCAGACTCAATACTGACCTGCTTGTTGAGCTGCGCATGCAATTGCTGCTCATGCCGCCGGATAACCTCTGAAGCCGTCTTGACCAGCGTCTGGTGCGCAGTGGCATCCAGCGGCTTGGGATCGACCTTGTTTCGCCCCATGGTCCAGGGACCGACCAGCGCGGGCTCGGCGCTGCCGTCGCGGATCATTTCGACTGCCCAGCCGTCGCCGTCCTCGTTCTTGATGACGCGGGCGGTCCAGCCCTTGTCGCGCCAGAGGCGGGGCTCGTGGATGGCGGTGGATTCGTGCTCGGGAAGGGCGTCGTCGGTGTGGTGCATCAATCTCGTGGTACGGGTCGGGGAACCCGCGAGGATACTATAGGGGCCGACAGGCAGCGTTCGGCCGTGCGTGTGGGCGCCTGGCAGGTTGCTGAAAGGCCGGCCGGCGGCGGGGTTGCTCCCCTCTCAAATGAGTCCCTTTATCAAGCGCTCGACAGTCATCGGTTGATGGAGTTCAGGGAGCAATGCTCGCATTGCGGACGCACCTTCAGGAACATGCCGGAAGGTCATGCTATCCCTGATCCTTCTCAGACAGCGCGCTTTCCAGTAGCTCACGTGCCTCCCTTCCATGAAGCCAAATGCAACGCTTCCATTCTTTGGTGGCTCCGCGTCTTCCTAAATATGCCTCGCGCTCTTCGGCAGTTAAGGATTCCCAGAATGGAGACCAATAGTTATCCCACCAATATTCAATATCGCCTTGCAGGAATCCCAGCTTAAGCGGTTCGCTAATCTCTGGAAAGGCGACCCACGGAGGCGGTGGACCGGAGTTGGCCACTGCTATGCGACAAAATACTGAAACATCGTTGGTCATCATTGATACTATCGATCCCGAAAACTCATCGTTGAGCGCAATGGAAATGAAAAAGTCTCCAACCTCATTGCCGCTGCGTCTCGTGTACAGGTGCTCATCAATTTTATCGAATCCAGTTTTAATGCCTTCGATAAACCCATGCACTTTATCCGACTCCAGCTGAAAGTGAGCGTAAAAAGCATTTATGCCCGCTCCGGGTAATAAGCTGGAAATTTCGGGGTACTTAGATGGCCTCTTTTCAGTCACTGGTATTTGCATCGCATCTAGCGGACGAGAAAATAAACGTTGCAATTCTTCCAGCGAGCGGCCGAAGCGTGCTCGGAGGGCTCGATTCCGCTCCTCGGCGATACGCCTGTGAGTCAACTTGTCGCGCAATTTCTTGAGCACTTATCTCACTCCATTTGATCGACTACCCAGTCCGCGCCCCAATAACCTAGGCTTCCGCCGATGATGCCATGGCTAGCGCCGCGCCGGCAGTAACCGGTGCGCTTGCGCTATCGATCACGGGGCAGCCCAGCAGGGTGCGTTCGCTGCCAGCGTTGGATACGCATATAGGTCTTGCGCCGAGCGACAGCCTGCTAGGCGCGGCTGAACATCGACTTCCTGATAATCGCATGCACACCCCAGTTGCCATTCACCACCTGCGTGATACCAAAATCCACCGCAACAGAGATCAGCGCGACCGCCTCGTCTTCACTCAGCCCCTTGACCGACATAAGGAAGCGGCGTGTCTTGCGGAAGGCGTCGCGCATGGCGTCGTCCAGGGTGGACTTCAGGTAGATATGGCTCTGCGCCATCTGGCCCAGTTCAGCCAGGTGGTTGGGTGAGCTGAAGCCATGCAGGATCCATTCGTCGGCGGTTTCCACCAGCGGGTAGCTCAGGTCGGCGAAGGGAGCGTCGCGATCGATCATGGTGCTCTTGTGCAGGATGAGCTGGAAGTCACCGGTCAGCGAGCATTCGATGGCGGTGCCGCACAGCTCGGAGTCTCCCTGCGAGGCATGGGGATCGCCAATCGACAGCAGGGCGCCCGGCACGGCTACCCTGAGGTAGACGCTGGCGCCCCGGGTGACGCGCCAGTTGTCCAGGTTGCCGGCAAAGCTGGAGGGCGGGATGGAGTCGATCAGGCCGTCCTGCGCCGGCGCCACGGCGATGACGCCGAAGTGGGGGCGGACCGGTATCTCGATATCGCGCAGCACGTCGTAGTTCTTGACGATGGTGTCGTGGTCGACCGGCACGCCGGGATAGTCGATGGTCGGGTGCAGCACGCCGAACGGATCGCGCTGCGGCGTCCAGCGGAAGTTGTAGACCGCGCGCGCACGGCTGTCGGCGCGTTCGCAATCGATCTCGAAGACGGTGACCACTTCGCGCTCGCGCGGCTCGGTCAGCATGTCGCGGTAATGAAAGCCCCACCAGGTCGCGGCGTTGCTGCCGAAGGCCCTGCCGGCAAAGCGCGGGTTGCGGCACGGGCGCGGGCGCACGTCCAGGATGCGCACCTCCAGCACATCGCCGGGCATGGCGCCGCGCACCGCGACCGGGCCGGTGCAGATATGCACGCCAAAGCCTTCGCCGGCGCCGCGGCCATAGACCGAGGCGTCGATCGGGCCCGCGCCGCGCCGGTTGACGTTCTTCTGCTCCGCGGTCCAGTGAAAGACGCTTTCGGCGCCGGCGTCGCCGTCGATCATGCGTTCCCGGTCGTCAGAGGCGTGCTGCGTCAGCGTTTCGATGGTGACGGTGTCGCCGGGCATGACCTCGAGCACGGGCGGCAGGTCGTGGCTGAGATAGCCCCAGTGCACGGTCTTGTCCGTGGCCTGCAGCCAGTGGTGCCGGCCTTCCGGGCGCGCGGCGTGCGAGCGCGCCTGGGTGATGGGGACGATGGTGGGCACCGCTTGCAGGCGCGCAGCAGGGCCATCGTTCGCGGGCGCGCCATGGCTAGCGGGAGCCCGCTTCGCATTGGCCGGAAGCCCGCGGGAGACATTCTGCGGTGGGCGATGCTCGGGCGTGTTCGCCGTCTGCTCACGGTAGGCGCGGGGCGAGATCCCGAACTGTTCGCGAAACGCGTGGCTGAAGTGCGAAGGGTCGTTGAAGCCCCAGCGATAGCAGATGTCGGAGACCGAGAGCTTGTCGTACTGGTGGTTCGCCAGGTCGGCCCGGCATCGCTCGAGCCGGCTGGTGCGCAGGTAGGCGGAAAAGCTGCTGCCGGATTTCTCGAAGAGCTTCTGCAGGTAGCGGGCCGACATGCGCTCGTCCGCGGCGATGGCGGCGAGGCTGAGTTCCGGCTCGGCAAGGCGTGCGTCGATGCGGCTGCAGACGCGCGCAAAGACGGCCGCGCGCGAGGGCGTCATGTCTGGCGGTGCGCTGGGCTGGCTGTCGGCCAGTGCGGCGTCAAGGCAGGCGGTGATGGTGTTGTCGAAGGGCTGGATGGCCTTGGCGTTTGCGGACACGATGGTGTCGAAGCTGGCCGCCATGGACTGGAGCAGGCGGGCAAACAGTTCCGCCGAGTCGCCGCTCAGCACCAGCGCGGAGCGAGGCAAAGGGGCCGTGATGCGTGCGCTCAGCAATGCCTGGCCGATATGCACGATCAGCATGCGGAAGCTGGTGGCAAGGGCCAGCCTGCGGGCGGCGTGTTCCGGCACGCAGACCACCTGCCCCGGCCGCAGCGGTTCACGCAGTTCCGGCGCAGCGAGGTGCGCTTCGCCTTCGGTCAGCATCAGCAGCATCAGGCCGCGGCCGTCGCCGCTGGTGATGGCCAGCGTCTGGGGGACCGATGCAATGCAGGTCAGCTCGATGCCCGCGGGGGTGGTCCGCGACTCGATCGTGCCGTGCAGGGTGTGATCGGCGCACAGGCTTTCGCAATGCAGGCGTGCGGCGCGGAGTTCGTCACGCCAGGCTGCGCCGCGCCGGTTGTGTGGATAGGCTTCGGTGGAAAAACGCAAAAGGTGCAATTGAACCTCCCTGGCATCACGCTGCAACAGCGAAAACGGGCGGACATTGCTGTCCGCCGCGCATCCAAAGCATTTCTTGCGAAGGCCAGGCCCTCCGCTAGCCGAACAGCAACTGCCCCCGCATCGCGGCCACCAGTACGAATCCCGCAAACGTGCCAAAGATGGCGAAGATCCCGCCGAGCACGTTCGGGGCCGGTATCGGCGCACGTACCGCAGTGTAGATAACGCCAGTCACCAAGCCAACGGCTGCGGCCTGCAGCTCGGTGCTGCCCAATGCAATTTCCACCATGTCATTCCCCAATCTCATGAGTTGCGCGTGATTCAGCGGCTTTCCGGCGGCCGCCCGAAGGCGATGGTCCTGCGCCATGCGTGCACGATCAGATAGCCGATGTAGGTGAAGAGGATGGCGCAGATCCCGCCGGTGACGTTTGGCGCGGGGATCGGCAGGTTCAGCCAGGAATACAGCGTGCCGGTGACCAGGCCGACAATCAGTGCAACCAGCTCGTTGCGTCCTATGTAGACGTATTGCATGTGGCGCTCTCCCTTTGTATTGAGTTGACGGCTCAGCCCTTGTCCTTGGGCGGGAAGATCGAGCGCGGCATGGTGCAATGGATGCCCTGGGTGCCATCGACGACCTGCGTCACGCCGAAGTCAGCCGAGACGCTCATGAGCGAATAGGCATCGTCGCGCGAGAGTCCCTGTTGCTCGGTCAGCAGATGGATCATGTCGCGGGCCGCGTTCTTGCCGGCTTCATCCAGGTCTTCATGGAAGCCATGGACGACCCAGCAATCCGGCGTTTCCAGCAGCGGCGACGGGAAGTGAAAGTCCTTGCGCAGGACGATCTGGAACAGGACGTTCAATGAGGCCTCGATGGCGGTGCCGCTGATCTCGCCGTCGCCTTGCGAGATATGCGGGTCGCCGATCGAGAACAGCGCGCCGTCGACCTGGACCGGGTAGTACATGGTGGCGCCCGCGCCGATGCGCCAGTTGTCGATATTGCCGCCATGCAGGCCGGGCTCGACGGTGGTGACGCGGCCGCGCGCGTCGGGCGCGACGCCAGCGGTGCCCAGGTGCGGGCGCACGGGAACGCGCACACCGGCCAGCGCCGGCTGCCGGCAGCATTCCCGCTCATCCACGAGCTTGCCGGGGATGGTCATCTTGCCGGGGTAGTCGAAGGCGTACAGGGCATGCGCGGTGTTGGAGCGCTGGTCCAGCTCATAGATGGTGACCCGCTCCTTCTCGAACTCTTTGTACAGCTGGCCCCAGTGCGCCGCGGCATTCGCCCCGAAACGGAAGCGCGGAATCATCTGCAGGTAGCGCACCTCCAGCACGTCGCCGGGCTTGGCGTCTTCGACATAGATAGGGCCGGTCATGATGTGCACGCCGGGGTTGCGGTCGTCGTGGGGAATCGCCCGGAAGATCTCGCGAATGGCGTCGTCCATCATCAGGTCGGGGGCATCGCCGGCATGGTGGGTTACCGCTTCGGCGCGGATGAGGTCGCCGCTTTTCACGGTCAGGGCGGGCGCCTTGGCGGCATCGAAGTAGCCCCAGTGGACGGTCTCGGGGCGGGCGGGCAGGTCGTGCAGCATGTTGTCTCCTATGTTTTCTTGCAGCCGTGTCCGCAGCCGTTCACCCGGTGAGCGGCTGGATTCGATGAGGTAATCAGGGACACTGGCTATGCGTGGCAGGCGGGGTATGCCTGGTACCGCGCGGCAGTCCTGCAGGCGCCGCGCGGTGAGTCAATACTAGGGACAGGGCGTTGCGGGGCAGTAGGGCGATTCACCCCAAACTCTTGTGTTGCTGCGTACTAAGGTAAACCCGCTGCACGATGCCGGGTCGCGGCGGGCTGTTAATTCCTGGTTGACATCGTGTCAACGATCTATGGAATTGTCGACAACGCCTTGACAGTGCGGAAGCCCGGCAGAGCCAGGGGCTGATGCTGAGGATGGCAGGGGCCCTGGGCATGGATGCCGCGCAGGTTGCGGGGCTGAGGGCCGCCGGGGGTGGTGTAAGTCGCTGTGCGGCGCCGGCGCAATGCCAGCGCCTGCTATTGCTATTGCGATGGCGCCTCGGGCCATTTCCCCTTGCGGGGAAAGCGCATATCGAACTCGGTGAACACGTGCTCCTCGGAGCGGCAGCTGATGCTTGCCCCCCAACTGTTCAGCACCTTCTGGCAAAACGCCAGTCCGATGCCGGTGCCGCGATGCGCCGGGTAAGAGAAGAAGGGCTGGAACATCCGGGCCAGCACTTGCGGCGGCACGCCCGTGGCGGTGTCGCGGAACACCACATGGACGGCGTCGGGCCGGACCTCGCAGCGGATATGGATGGTGCCCTTGCCGGCCCGCTTGGTCGCTTCCAGCGCGTTCTTCAGCAAGTTGGTCGTGACCAGCCCGAACAACTGGGCGTTGCCCATCACGTAGGCGGGGCCAGGCAGGTCGACGGTGACCAGATCCAGGTCGCTGTGCTCGAACGGAAACCGGCCGACAGCGTCGCGGATCACACCGCCCAGTTCGAACAGCTCCTGCGTGGCGTTGTCCGGGTTCTTGGAGTTGGCGACCAGCAGTTCAATGCTGTTGCTGATATGGGCCAGGTCTGATTCCATCCGGGCCACGGCCTGCATCAGGCCGTCGCGCTGCGGCGTGTCCTGGTCCAGGGCTGCCGGCAGCCGCGCCTTGAGGCCCCTGGCAGTCATGGCCAGGCTGGTCAGCGGCGTGCGCAGTTCGTGCGCGACGGTGGCCAGCGCGGCGGCCATCCCGCGCCGCTTCTGTTCGGCCAGCAGCTGGCGGTCCATCTTGATCACCACCAGCACCGCGATGACAAAGCCGATCACCGGCAGCTGCAGCAGTACCGGCTCCCACGGGATTCCGCCCATGGAGTTGCCCGCCAGCACGAACAGCGCAATGGCTGCCGCGGCCCCTGAGAACAAGGCAATGGTCGCGAACGCGGTGTTGAAGTGATACAGGATCACCACCGCGATGATGACCGATTCGGCCCACACCATGGAGCCGCCATTCTCCAGGTAGAAGAAGATAAAGGCGAACGGCAGGCCTATGGTAATGGCAAAGAGTGCATAGGGCGGCAGCCAGCGCCGGTCCGAGAAGGCGGAGGCGAACAGCAGCGGCACGAACAGCGCGGTGCAGACCAGGCGCAGCCAGAGGTTTTCATAGGGCTGCGGGAAGATGTAGGACCAGATCACGTAGTACAGCGGGTGTCCGATCACGCCCAGCGCCCCCACCATCTGGATCCGGCGCAGCCGGATGACGCTCTCCTCGTCCAGCAGCGTAGCCCGCGCGGCGGTCTCGAATACAGTCTGCCACGCATCGCGGGCGACGCCGGCAAGTGAGGTGCGGCCGTCTTCCGCTTGCGCTACCTTTGCATCCATCTCCAGGACTACTCCTCGCGGGAGCCTGCCAGCGGCCCGCTTGTGGGATTTTGAGACTTGCGCCGGGCCCGGCGCGTCGAGGACCATTCATCCAGCCGGACTTCGTCGCGGATGCTGGCGAGCACGCCGACCAGGCGGTCGATTTCATTGGCGGCAAGTTTCGCATGCAGCGTAAGTCGCATCAATGCCCGATTCTTCGGTGTTGCCGGCGCACAGAATACCGCGCCGAAGATCCCGCGGCTCTGCAGCGCATCGCGCAGCACCTTGACTTGCGGCTCGCTTCCCGCCTCCAGGCCGATGATCTGCTCGGAGCCTTCGCTGATGTTGTAGCCCAGTTCGGCAATCGCGGCCCGGGTGTCGCGAGTGATGGCATGCAGGCGCGCACGGCGTTCATCCGCCGTGGCGACGAAATCCGTCACGGCATCGAACCACGCAACCTCATGGCGCAGCAGCCCGGAACTGAAAATGGCCGGCCGGGACTCAACCGCGAAGAAGTCCTTGAAGTCGGTCGAACAGGCAACATAGCCGGCGCGGCCGGCAAACGCCTTGGCCAGCGAGGCCGTGCGGAAGTGTACGCGCTCGGACAGCCCGAGCGCGCGCACCAGGCCGCCGCCAGACGGCCCATGGGTGCCGAGCGAGTGCGACTCGTCCACCACCAGCACGCAGCCAGACGCCTCCGCCAGGTCGACATAGTCCTCCAGCGGCGCCACGCTGCCGGTGGTGCTGTAGACCGAGTCCACCATGATCACGCCCGGGCCGAAGCGCTCAAGCTGGCGGCGCACGTGCTCGCAATCGTTGTGGCGCACCGGCACGGCCTGCGCGCCCGCGGCGATGATGCCCTCCCACAGGGAGGCATGCCCGTTCATGTCGATATAGACCGGAATGCCGGGGCCGGCAATGCACTGCACCAGGCCGACGTTGGCGGCCCAGCCGGACTGGGCGATCAGCCCGTCCTCGGCCTGCATCAGGTCTGCGATCTTGCGCTCGACGCGCCGCTGCGGGGTGTCGCCGTGCTGGAACACGGACGACATCAGCAACTCCGGCTCCTCATTGAGGAAGGCCCGCGCCTGCGCCTGTACCAGAGAGGTCTCGCCGAGCAGGCAGAGATAGTCGTTGCTGCTCAGGTGCAGTGCACCGGGCCCAGGCGTGCGTCCGTGAAGCAGATGATCGCCGCCCCAGAGCTTGCCCATCCGCTCGTCGAAATGTTGTGCCATCCGCGCCGTGATCCATGGCGGCAGCGTGGGGGCTTTGGCGCGAGAGGCGTGGCGCATCGAGTGCGGAGGCTCGGCTTCGGAGAACATCGGCTTTCCTTCTACAGGTCGGGTAATCAGTGAGATCGGTGGCAAGGCTCTGCATGGCGGTTGCGGCAAAAAGCTGCCGTCCGCGCGCGACGCGGCCGCACCCAGTCCTTCCGGCGAGGTGCCATTGCTGACAAGTCGGGGGAGTCCTGTTGACGTAGCGACCACTGTGCCAGCCTTACTCAGCGATTGTGACCGGACTTCCACCAATCCAACGTCCGTTTGGAGTGGGGGGTGCCGGGTTGAGACAGCCGCGTCGTGGCCGCACCTTCGCCGGCCGATAGGCCGATTTCTCACTGTAAAATGTCTTTAGCATCACTTATGTGATGCTTGCGCTACCTGTTGCGCCGGTCCGTGAAGCCCGGACCGGGCGTGGCTCGCGCTTGGCGGGACCTTGTCAGGCCCGGGACTGCCGAATGCTCATCATCAGTTTTGGTGAAGAATGCCCTTTTTGCACGCCCTGTTTACAGGCGGGCGGCTGCGGCAGCGCGCCATAGCCAGGAAGCGGGCCAACATCGGACTTGGCACCAAGGGCGGGAGACAAGGGGACTGCCAGGTACGCAGGTTGCGGCCGGCGGCAATTGCCGCCAGCGTGACCTGGCTGGCGGCGTGTGGGGGAGGGGGGCTTCGGAGAGAGGGCGCTGCCCATGGCGCTTCCAGGCTGGTGCCTTTGGCGCAGGGGTACAGGGCAGCAGCGTGCTGCGACGCTTGTGTCGGGGGCGCCTTACGCCTGGCCTGCCTCGTCGATCAGCGCGGAAACGTCGACGATATACATCTGCCGCTCGGAGTCGTGGATCGAATCGATGCACACGTGCCGCCCGTCGCGGCTCCAGCGTGGATGCAGGTCGCAGCGGTTTTCCTTCTTCAGGACCGGGCTGGTGTAGTAACTGCCCAGGTCATGGCGCACGCCCTGCGCCATGTCGAAGAGAAACAGCACGCGCTCGTTGGTGTGCGCGTCGGGATAGGTGTCGCTGAGCAGCCAGCGCTTGTTGGTGGGCGAGAAGGTCATGTGACCGTTCTCGGTCAGGATGCCGTCGCCGATGACTTCAACCTTGCCGCCGGGGCTGTCGTGGTAGAGGTGGTAGTGGATGCTGCCCGCGTGCGGTCCCCACACGATGATATTGCTATCGTCTTGCCAGAGCGGATGGGAGATCTGGTACTCGGACTTCTCATAGTCGAAGGTGCCGACCGCGTTCGGATCGAAATCTTCGGCAAGCTGCGGCAGCGGATGGTCGGAGCATTCGAGCAAGCGCATGTCGCTGCCGTCCGGATTGACCGTGATCAGCCGGTGCAGGAAGCAGGTTTCGTCCTCGACCCGTTCGGTCCAGCGGTGCAGCAGCAGCACACGCGATGAGGACGGGTTAATTTCGATGTGGCTGACCCAGTGGATGGCCTTGTCCATCGAGGCGCGCGGATTGAAGTTGCGCAGATCAGCGTAGCTCACGACCAGGCGCGTCTGGCCGGTGCGCAGGTCCATGTAGTGGATGCCGTCGTCGGCGGGCGCATTGTCCAGCGCGGGCTGGGTGCCGTGGTCGCTGTAGCCGATGGTCTGGTGCGTGACGTAGAGGCGGCGGTAGTCCACGCACAGTGCATAGCGGCTGTCCGGCGCGACCACATAGACCGGCATCGGCAACTGGCGCGCTTCACCGGTATCGAGGTTGAAGATGGTGGCGCCCAGGTTGGGATAGAAGGCCTTGCTGTCCTGGGTGCGGCAGTTGTAGACAAGCTGGCGCTGTGCTTCCCCATCCAGCCATTGCAGCTGCGAGCCCATCTGCCAGTTCCAGGCGGTAGTTACCCCCACGCGATGGAAGCGGTCGTTGTCCTGCAGGTCGAAGTAGCCGATCTCGGCAACCAGGTCGGGGGTCAGGTCGGCATCGGCCATCGGCACGCGCTGCGCCAGCAGGTAGCGGCCGCTGCGGTCCCAGTTGGTCTTGTTGTAGTAGCCGAAGAAGTGATGAGGCTCGCCCGCGCCGACGCGGCGGCAGGGCAGCGGCTTGGCAATGATGCGTTCCGTTGACATGAAGCGTGTGTGTCCGTGTTGAAGCTGAAGTCTGGAAGGGGCAATGGCTGGCCGCGCGGCCAGCCATGAAGGGGGCGTGTCCGTGCGCGGATGGAAGCCGCTTATTCGGCGCTGATCCTGCCCTTCAGGATCACCTGGTCCCAGCGCACTTTCTCCGCGGCGACGAACTTCTGCGCGGCATCGCGCGTATTGGCCACCGGGGTCATGCCCTGCTCTTGCAGTCCCTGCCGGAACTCCGGCGTGGCCACGATCTGGCGGATATCGGCGTTGAGCTTGTCCGCGATCGCATCGGGCACCCTGGCGCCAACCGCAACCGTGGTCCAGGAAGTCGCCACGAACGACGGGTAGCCGGCTTCGCTGGCAGTGGGCACATCGGGCAGCGCGGCCGAGCGGGTCTTGCCGGTCACCGCCAGCGCCTTGAGCTTGCCGGAGCGGATATAGGCCAGCGTGGTGGGCGGATTCTCGAACATCATGTCGATCTGGCCGCCGAGAAGATCCGTCATGGCCGCGGAGCTGCCCTTGTATGGCACGTGCGTGATCGGGGCATTGGCATTAAGGCGGAACAGCTCACCCATCATGTGCACCGAGGAACCGACGCCGGCCGAGCCGAAGGTCCGCGTGTCTGGCTGCTGGCGCGCCAGGCTGGCCAGTTGCTGCAGGTTGTTCACCGCCAGCTTCGGGTTGACCACCACCACGTGCGGCATCTCGGCCAGCACCGTCACGACCTTGAGGTCGGTGGCGGGGTTGTAGTTCAGCTTCTTGAAGGTGGCATAAGTGGCGTGCAGGCCCAGCGAGCCCAGCAGCAGCGTGTAGCCGTCGGGCGCCGCATCGACCACGGCCTTGCCCCCGATATGGCCGCCGGCGCCGGGCCGGTTCTCGACCACCACCGATTGCTTGTAGAGCTTGCCCAGCCGGTCGGCCAGCATGCGTGCCTGCAGGTCCGAGCTGCCCCCGGCGCTGAACGGCACGATGATCCGGATCGTGTGGTCCGGATAGCCCGGCTGGGCGAGCGCGCTGCCCGTGCCGGCGATGGCCAGCACGGCCGCAACGATCGCGCGTTTCCAAACATTCCGGGGTGAATGCCGCTTCATCAACTTTCTCCTTGGGTTCTGGTCCTGCCGTCTTGGAAGCGGCAATGCGAAGCGAGTGTAGAGGAGGGGTTGGCATTCTGAATAATTCTTTGTTCAATGCACCCTATGCAGATTTGATATACATTGCCCGACGCGCCCGTCCCTTGCCGATGCCATGTCCCGTCCCCTGAATTTCCGCCAGATCGAGGCGTTCCGCGCGGTCATGCTGACCGGAACCACGACCGCGGCCGCTGCCATGCTGCATACGACCCAGCCGTCGGTGAGCCGATTGCTGGCCCAGATGCAGGCGGCGACTGAACTGAAGCTGTTCGATATCCAGAAGGGCCGGCTGCGGCCGACGCAGGAAGCGCGGCGCCTGTTCGACACGGTGCAGAACCACTTCCAGGGGCTGGCGCGGATCGAACAGGACGTGGCGGTGCTGCGCAAGTCCGGCACCGGCGTGCTGCGTATCGGTTGCACGCCTTCACTCGGGCTGGGGGTGATGCCCAAGGTGATCCGGCCGTTCACCGAGCGCCACCCGGACGTGCATATCAGCCTGCAAACGGTCGGCGGGCACCAGTTGCGCGAAGGGTTGCTGCATGGCCTCTACGACCTGGTGCTGACCACCAGCGAGATCGATCATCCGCACCTGGATGTCAACGTGGTGCATCAGTCGGGGGCGGTGTGCGTCATGCACCCGGAACACGCGCTGGCGGCGCGCGACACCCTTCGCGTGCGCGACTTGCGCGGGCAGTTCCTGATCCTGCTGAACGCAGACGATGCGCTGCACCTGGCGGTGCAGCGGCTCATGCAAAAAGCCGGCGTCGAGCCGTCGGCGACCATCGAGACCACTTACTCAGGCACGATCTGCACGATGGCGGCCGAAGGGGCGGGCATAGGGATCGTCAATCCCTATGTCGCGGCTGTATTCGGACACGGCTTGCGGGTGGTGCCGCTCGCACCGCGCTGCCCGGTGGAGGTGCGCATGGCGTTCTCCGGGCATTCCGCGCCATCGGAGATCGCGGAGGAATTCGCGGCGCTGCTGGCGGCGCATTTTCGCGTGCGCTCGCCGCTGGCGGAGAAGGCGGGGCGGGGGCGGGGCTGAAGGCCCCGGGCAGTCGCTCAGTCCAGCGACACGCCGAGCTTGCGGATCAGTTCGCCCCAGCGCGTACGCCCCGCGGCCAGCCATTGCGCTGCCGCCGCGCCGTTGCTCGTCTGCGGCCGCACGCCCTGTGCCAGCAGCTTCTTCTGGAAATCCGCGTCCGCGAAGACGGTCTTGAGCTGCTGCTCCCAGCGCGCACGGATGGCCGCGGGCGTGCCTGAGGGCAGGAACATGACGAAGGCGAACTCGGCATCGAAGTTGGCGATGCCGGTCTCTGCCACCGTCGGCACGTCCGGGAGCAAGGGGTCGCGCTTGAGGCCGGACACCGCAAGCGCGACCAGCTTGCCGCCCTTGATGTATTGCACGGCGGTCGGCGTGGCCAGGAATCCTGCCGGTACCTGGCCCGCGAGCACGTCGCTCAGCGCTGGCGCATTGCCCTTGTATGGGACATGGGTGCCCCGGATCTGCGTGCGTGCCTTCAGCATCTCGAACACAATATGGCCCGGCGATGCTACGCCAGCCGATGCATAGGACAGGTCTTTGTCCTTGCCGGCAGCCAGGAACTGCTTCAGGTCGCGGATTTTCAGGCCGGGATGCGTGACCAGCACCTGATTGAAGGTGCCGGCCAGGCCAACCGGCTCCAGGTCGCGGACCGGGTCGAACGACATCTTGCGATAGGCGAACGGGTTGACGGTGACAACGGTGTCAGTCGACATCAGCAACGTGTAGCCGTCCGGCGTCGCATGCGCGACGGCTTCGGCACCGATGTTGCCGCCGGCGCCGGAGCGGTTCTCCACCACGACCGGCTGCTTCAGGTCGCGCCCGGCACGCTCGGCAATGAGCCGTGCCACGGTGTCGAGCGGGCCACCTGCAGGAAAGTTGACGATCAGGCGGACCGGCTTGGCCGGGTAGGCATCCTGCGCGCAGGCGGGGACCGCGGCCGCCAGCATGGCTGCGGCGATCAGTATTCTGAAGGGACGGGGTGTCATGGTTGTCTCCGTGGATATTGTTGTCATGGGGTGCTGCCGCTGGTGGCGCGGGCGGACCCGATTCAGGCAAGCGCGGTCGGATTGGGGCTGGCGTCGCTGTGCGAGATCATCGTGACCAGCAGCTGGTGCAGCAGCGCCTGGCGCGTGCTTGCCAGCGCTGGCGCATCCCACAGGTTGTGCGATTCGGTTGGGTCGGTTTCAAGGTCGTAGAGTTCGCCCCACGGCGCGCCTTCGTACACACTGAGCCGATAGCGCGCGGTTTGCAGCGTCCGCATGCGCGTGCGCATGGGGAAGTCGAACATGGTGCGCTGGTTCTCTTCCTCGATCAGCAGGGCTTCCCGCGGCAATGCCTCGCCGGCGATGGCGGGCAGCAGCGACAGGCCTTGCATGCCGTTGTAGGGCGCGCAGCCCGCGCGCGCGAGAATCGACGGCGCGATATCGATGCTCGAGCACAGTGCCTGGCTGCGCGCGGCGCGGGCATCGGTGCCCGTGCGCGCTGCGGGTTCCGACCAGATCAGCGGCGTGCGGATCAGGCCCTGGTAGTGCAGCGGCCCTTTCCAGAGCAACTGGTGATCGCCGAAGAAGTCGCCATGGTCGCTGGTGAACAGGACCACAGTGTTGCGATCCAGGCCGAGCGCGGCCAGGTGCGCCATCACGCGGCCGATGGTGTCGTCGATATGCGCGATCGAGCCATAGTTCAGCGCCAGCGCTTCGCGGGCCTCGCGCGCCGTGCAGGCGAACATCGCCGGCGTATGCTTGACGGCGCGGCCGGCGTCGCGCTGCGCGTGCATCCAGCGCAGGTGCGGCGGCGCCAGCGCCGGATCGGCGTCGAACGAGGGCGGCAGGGTCATGTCCTCGGGCCGGTACATGTCCCAGAATCGGCCGGGTGGCGTGAACGGGTGATGGGGATCCGGAAACGAACACTGGATCATGAAGGGGGCGTCCTCCTGCGCGTATTGCCCGAGCAGGTCAATGGTGCGATCGCCGATCCATGCCGTGGTCGACAGCGTTTCCGGTACGCGCGTGCGCCAGGCCTGCCGCGCTTCGGCCAACACATAGCCAGGCGTCGGGATGGCATGCTCCTGGCCGCAGGCACGCGCTACTTCGGGATGGCGCTGCTCCAGCCAGCGCCGGTAATGCCCGCCGGCCGTGTCGCCATGGTCGGTCACCAGCTGCACGTCGGCAAAGCCGTAATACGGCAGGGACATGGCGAAGTCAGGATCGTCGCGCCAGGCCGGTCCCCATTCCTGGTCGAAGCGCCCGCTTTCAGGCCGGCGCGCTTCGCCCTCCGTGCGCGGATCGCCGGGACGTGGCCAGACGGGCGCAAGGCCGGTCATGTTCTGCAGATGCGATTTGCCGACCAGCCCCGTGCGATAGCCGGCATCGCGCAACCGCTCGACAAACGTCGTCTGTGACAGCGGCAAGGGAATGCCATTGTGGCGCGCGCCGTGTACCGACGGCATGCGCCCGGTCATCAGCGATGCGCGGTTCGGCATGCAGATCGGCGAGGCCACATAGCAGCGCTCTGCCACCCAGCCGTGGCTGCCGAGCCGGTCGATATTGGGCGTCTGCACCACGGCGTTGCCATAGATGCCGAGATGGTCGGCGCGATGCTGGTCGGTGATGAACAGCAGGAAATTGGGGCGGGCGCTGGCGGGAATGCTGGACGGGGGCATGGCAATGGCGGCTTGCGGGGGATGGAAAAATTATTGCATCGTCCGCGATTCCATTGAAATGATTAATATGACCTCTGCTATAACCTGAAACTCATACCATGGATTGGACCCAACGGATGCGTATCCGCCAGCTGCATGTGCTGGTGGCGCTACATGAAACCCGCAATGTCAGCCGTACCGCTGCGCGCCTGAACATGACCCAGCCAGCCCTGTCGCGCTGGCTGGCCGAGCTGGAGAGTGAACTGGGGGTGGCGCTGTTCGAGCGGCATTCGCGCGGCCTGGTGCCGACCCGCTTCTGCGAAGCGCTGGTCGTACATGCCCGCACCATCCTCAATGAGATCGAACGCACCCAGGCCACCATTCGCGTGATTGCAGAAGGCGCGGCTGGGCAACTGGCGATCGGCGCGACGCCAACCGTATCGGTCGACCTGCTGCCGTCGGCGATCAGCCGGTTCCGCGAGCGCTTTCCCGATGCCCACCTGACGCTGGCAGAGGGCACCGTCGAAGACATGCTGCCGGCCCTGCGCGAAGGACGGCTGGACTTCGTCATGGGGCGTACCGAAGTGCAGGGCATCGACGGCGCGCTGCGCTGCGACCTGCTATATCCGGAGACCATCCGCGTGATCGCCGGCCCCACGCATCCGCTCGCGCGCAAGCGCAAGGTCGGGTGGGCGGATACGCGCGCCTATACCTGGGTGGGGCCGCCCGTGACCAGCCAGATCCGGCGCGAGCTGGACTACGAACTGGCACTGGCCGGCGAACCCGCCCCATGCGTGCGGATCGAGAGCGCGACGTTGCTTGCCAACGTGTCGCTGCTGCAGCAGGGAGAACTGCTGGCCGTGATGTCAGGCCGGATGGCAGCGTTCTTTAGTCGCCTGGGGCAGGTGGCGATATTGCGGCTGCCATACCGGCGCGAGGGCATGGTCGGCGTGCTCCGGCGCCGGGACACCGAGCAGACGCCGCTGCGGCAGGCGTTCATGGACGCGCTGGCTGCCAGCGCGCACGGATAGTCAGATAGTCAGCAAGGACGCCATCCGGCTACCGCGCCGGTTGCCTCGCATCTGGCTCAGGCCCACTCCCCTCCAGCACCGCCCCACGCGCCTCCATCGTCCTGCGCGCAATATTGAGCTGGTGGATCTGCGTCGTGCCTTCATACAGCCGGAACAACCGCACATCGCGATAGAAGCGCTCGGCCACGGTGCGTGCCATATACCCGCTGCCGCCGAACACCTGCACCGCGCGGTCGGCCACGCGGCCGGACATTTCGGAGGCGAACAGCTTGCACATCGACGCCTCCATGGTCACGTCCTCGCCGGCGTCGCGCTTGCGCGCGGTGTCGAGCACCAGTGCGCGGGCGGCGTGCAGTTCCGTATTGCTGTCGGCGATCATCTGCTGCACCAGCTGGTAGTCCGCGATCGGCTTGCCGAACTGCCGGCGCTGCGCCGCGTAGCGGACCATCTCGTCGACCAGCCGGATGGCGGGCCCCACGCACAGGCCGGCCAGGTTGATGCGCTGCTTGTTGAGCGCCTTCATCGCCGTCTTGAAGCCGACATTGGGTTTGCCGCCGACGATGGCGCTGGCCGGCACGCGGCAGTCCTTCAGATAGACATCGCCCACCGGCGAGCCGTGCTGTCCCATCTTGCGTTCCGGTTCGCTGGTGCTGAGGCCCGGGGTGCCGCGCTCGATCAGGAAGGCGCTGATGCCATGGGCTCCCGGTGTATCGGGATTGGTGCGGGCGAACACGGTGAACAGGTCGGCGATCGGCGCATTGGTGATAAAGCACTTGCTGCCGTTCAGCACGTAGTGATCGCCGTCTTGCCTTGCGGTGGTTTGCAGTGATGTCGCATCGGAGCCGGCTTCCGGTTCGGTCAGCGCAAAGCAGCCGGTCACCTTGCCGGAGGCCAGTTGCGGCAGGTAGCGCTGCCGCTGCGCTTCGGTGCCGTCGGCCACCAGCGATTCGGAGGCGATCCCGGTATTACCGCCGAAGCGGGCACGGAACACGGTGGCGGCCTGCGAGACCTCGATGTTCACCAACGCCAGCTCCTCGGTGGTCAGCCCTGCGCCACCGTACGCTTCGGGGATGCTGTGGCCGAACAGGCCGAGGCGGCGCATCTGTTCGACCACGGGCTCGGGGATGACATCGGTGCGGTCGATCTCCGCCTCTAGCGGGATGCAGGTTTCGAGCACGAAGCGGCGGATATCGGCAAGCAGCGCTTGCTGGCGGGCGGAGTCGCGGATCATGGAATGTTTCCGGTAGGTTGGATGAGCGTGTGCGGCTACTGTGCCGTGATGCCGGCGGTCTTCAGCACGCCGGTCCATTTCTTGGTTTCCGTGTCCAGGAAGCGGTCGAATGCGGCGGTGGATTGCGGTGCCAGGTCCATGCCGAGTTCGGCCAGGCGGCGTGCCGTGGCGGGGTCCGCGGTGGCCTGCGCGGCGGCCTCGGCCAGCTTGCGCACCACCGCGTCCGGCGTGCCCTGCGGCGCGACCAGGCCGAACCACCCGCCCACTTCATAGCCGGGCAGGCGCGCGGCCTCGGCCACGGTGGGCACGTCGGGCATCACGGCTGAGCGTTTTGCCGAAGTCACCGCCAGCGCGCGCAGCTTGCCGGTTTGCACCTGCTGGCGGGCAATGGCCGAGGTCAGCGCCATCATCGAGACGCGCGCGCCCAGCAGGTCGCTCATGGCCTCGGGCTGGCCCTTGTAGGGCACGTGGGTGAGCTTCACTTGCGTCATCTGCGCCAGCAGTTCGGCCGACAGATGGTTCGAGGTGCCGACGCCCGCGCTGGCGTAGGTCAGCGTGCCGGGCTTGCTGCGCGCGGCGTCGAGCAGTTCAGGCAGTGTGCGCAGCGGCGACGAAACCGGCACCACGATCACGTTGGGTACGGCACCAATGCCCGCCACCGCGCGGAAGTCCTTGCCGCTCTTGCCCTGGATCGACGGGTTCAGCATCGGCCCGACCACATAGCTGGGGCTGACCGCCAGCAGCGTATAGCCGTCGGCGGGTGACCGGGCGACGAAGTCCGCGCCGATGGCGCCGCCGGCGCCGGTCTTGTTCTCGACGATGACGGGCTGCTTCAGTACCTTGGCCATGTTCTCCGCGGTGATGCGGGTGACGGAGTCGACCACACCGCCCGCCGAGAACGGCACGATGATCCGTATCGGGTGGTCCGGGAAGCGCGCCGCATTGTCAGGGGAGGCCAGCACTGGCAGTGGCATCAGCGCGGCGCAGGCCAGCATGCCGGCAGCGAGCCGGCGCAATGGTTGGATGGCATCCATCTTGTCTCCTTGGGTTGCCTGCGCCGGGGGATTTCCCGCGGCGCGGTTTCATGCGGGCCTCTGGCGGGCCGCTTGTCATGCCGGCGACATCGCCGGCAGAGTGCATTGCTGCGTCCTGCCGGCTAGCGCGCGCAGCTCAGTTCGATCTGCCGCACTGCCTCGCGCAGCCTTGGCGCCACCTCGCGCTCCAGCATGTTGTCGCGGTTGCGCGATGCGGCGATGGTGCAGTTCAGCGCAAACGGGTCTTCGTGCAGCGACTGGCGCACGGGTGCCGCGATCGCGTGGATCTCTGGCCGCCACTCGCCGCGGCTCAGGCAGTAGCCGTGGGTGCGGAAATGCTTCTGGTCGTCCGCCCACATCTGGCGCTCAACGTTGAAGCGCTCCGGATCGTCCACGCGCAGCCGGTTCAGCAGCGCCGTGCGCTCGTCTGCGCTGCAGGCCAGCAAGACCGCGCGGCCGATCGCGCTGGCCAGCAGCGGCCGGGTGCTGCCGATGTCCGGCTGGTAGAGGTTGCCGGGATCCAGCCGGCAACTGTCCACGTACACCACCGACAACCGCTCGCGCATGCCCAGGTTCACCGTGCAGCCGGTTTCCCGTGCAATGGCCTCCATATAAGGCCGCGCCACCTGGCGGATCGCCAGCCCGGCCAGCATCGGGTAGGCCAGCGCCAGCACGCCGGCGCCCAGCCGGTACTTCTGGTTGCCGGGCACGCGGCTCAGGAAGCCGAGCAGCCCCAGCGTGTAGGTCAGCCGCGACACCGTCGCCTTGGGCAGCCCCGTGCGCGCCACGATGTCCTGGTTGCCCAGCACCGGGCTGGACGGCGTGAAGGCACGCAGCACCTCCAGCCCGCGCGCCAGGTTGGTGGCGAACTGGCGGTCGGTGGCCAGTGCATCCTCGCTGGCCAGGCCTGGCAGGGGCAGGTGTTCCGGGTTGCGGTCCATGCTGTGCGGTGGTTGCTTGGGTTCCATGCTGGGATCCGGAGATGGGGGCGTCAATGTTGTAGCACGACAGTTCCGCACAGCGAAACCGTGCTTGCATCCGGGCAAGCCGCCTGCCACCTTGCAGCAGACGCCAATGCCGCCGGAGGCCCGCCATGCAAGACCAGGACACACACGCTGTATCGCCAGACGCACACTGCACAGGCCCGCTGGCCGGACTGCGCATCCTGGACATGGCCACCGTGGTGGCCGGCCCGTTTTCCGCCACGCTGTGTGCCGACACGGGCGCCGATGTGGTCAAGCTGGAGCTGCCCGACGGCAGCGATCCGCTGCGCGGGCTTGAACCGGTTACCGAGGACCACGCCCTGTACTGGAAGGTGACCAACCGCGGCAAGCGCGGCATCTCGCTCGACGTGCGCACGCCGCGCGGCCGCGAGATCTTCCTGCGCTTGCTGCCCCAGTTCGATGTGCTGGTCGAGAACTTCCGCACCGGTACGCTGGCGCGCTGGGGGCTGGATCTCGACACCCTGCACGCGGCCAACCCGAAGCTGATCGTGCTGCGGCTGACCGGCTTCGGCCAGACCGGGCCCGATGCGGCGCGGCCCGGCTTTGCCCGCATCTTTGAAGCCAGGAGCGGCTTCACCAACCTGGCGGGCACCGCGCAGAGCGGACCGATGCATATGAACTACCCGGTGGGGGACATGATCGCCGGGCTGTTCGGCGCGTTTGCGATTGCCACTGCGGTGGCAGAGCAGCGCGCCAGGCCCGGCCAGCGCGGCCGCGAGATCGACCTGGCCGCCACCGAGGCGTTGTTCCGCCTGCTGGATCCGCTGGCCATCGAATATGAACAGTTGGGGCATGTGCGCCAGCGCGCCGGCAACCGCACCACCTACGCGGCGCCGTCCAACATGTATCGCACCGCGGACGAGATCTGGGTCACGGTAGTGGCCTCCTCCGACGCCACCTTCCGCCGGCTGGCCGAGGCCATGGGCGCACCGCAACTGGCGCAGGCGCCGGAATACGCCACCAACGCCGGGCGCGTGCGCAATATCGAAGCGCTGGACGGCAGCATTGCCGAGTGGTTTGCCGCGCAGCCCTATGCCGCCGTGGCGGCCCGGCTGGAGCAGTGCCAGGTGCCATTCAGCAAGGTATTCAGCATCGCCGATATCGTCGACGACCCGCAGATGGCGGCGCGCCAGGCCATCGTGCGGCTGCCCGATCCGGACCTGGGCTCGGTGCCGGCGCCATGCGTGGTGCCGCGCTTCTCGGGCTATGCACCGCCGTCACCGCGTACCGGGCCGGATGTGGGCGAACACAATGCCGAGGTCTATGGGCGGCTTGGTATCGGGGATGAGGAGCTGGTCCGGCTGCGGGCGGAGGGCGTGGTCTGACACACCGGGCGCGAAGGCTCACTCCCCAGTCATCAGCGCCGAGAAGTCCCCCACGATCTGCCGCAACAGCCGTGCCGCCGGCGGCGACAACACCCGGCCCTGGCGCGACACGGTCTGGATTTCCCCCTGGTAAAGCAGGGGGTTTTTCATTGGCAGCGACACCACGGGCGCCTCGTTAAGCTGGTTCCACAAGGCCAGGCGCGTACACAGGACGTAGCCAAGCCCCGCCGCCGCGAAGTGCCCCAGCGCATTGAATGACGAGGTGGTCAGCAGCGACTGCAGGCGCACGCCCTCGCTGATCTCTGCGGCCTCGATGTGCTGGCGCACGCCGAAGGTCCGGTGCAGGGTGGCGCCAGGGTAGGGCAGCAGGTCCTGCAGGTCCAGCGGCCGGCCCAGCTGCGCCAGCGGGTGCGAGGCCAGCACCTGGGTCTGGATCGGCATCGGATGGGCGTGGTGGCAGCGCAGCCGCGCGTCCTTGGGGGGCTGGAACACCAGCCCGATATGGGCGCTGCCATCGACAATGCGCTGCACGATCTCGTCGGTGCTGCCCACCGACAGGTCCACCGTAATGCCCGGGTGGGCCAGCATGAAGGTGCGCAGGCTATGGCGCATCAGCCATTCGACGAAACCTTCGCCCGCCACGATGTCGATATGGCCGCGCGCCACCTTCTGGATGCTGTCGAGTTCGGCCAGCAACTGCTGCTTCTGGTTGTTCTGGTTGCGCACGTAGGCGGCCAGCAGATCGCCCGCCTCGGTGGCAACCACGCCGCGGCCGTGCCGCTCCAGCAGGCGCGTGCCGCAGTCCTTCTCCAGCACGGCGATGGCCCGGCTGACGGCTGAGGGGTCCATGTCGAGGACTTCGGCGGCGCCGCGGACCGAGCCGCTGTCGAGCACCTGCATGAAGTAGCGCACGCGCCGCGTGTCCAGTTTGTCGTCCATCGAAAGCACGTGTCACTCCGCTGAGCGTTGCATTGAATGCAACGAGTTTCCCATATCACGATCATTGATGAAACGCTTAGGGGCCGGAATACTAGCCCGATCCTCTCGGTAAGCGGTCAACATCGAACCGGAATGCCGAAGAAAGCACTTTTGTGCAGCATAAGCAGCCTTCCCGCGGAGACACGTGATGACCAACCCCATTGCCCAGCCGGCGCTTGCGCCCGCTTCCCCGATTGCCGCCGTCACCGGCAGTGGCAAGGTACGACTGGCCGTTGTCATGCTGGTCGTGGTGGCGATTGCCGAAACCATTGGCGCGGTGCAGTTCAAGCTGGGGCCCGGCAAGGTCGTGCTGATGCCGATGCTGTGGGCGCTGCTGATGGCCGCGGCGTGGGGCATCGCCGCCAGGAACGTGCCGCGCGCCGTGCGCATCGACGCGCCGCTGCAATCGCTGGCGACCGGGCTGCTCAATGCCGGGCTGCTGCTGTTCGTGGTGAAGCTTGGGCTGACCGTGGGCGGCGCTCTGCCGCAGCTCAAGGGCGCGGGCTGGGCGCTGCTGTTCCAGGAGTTCGGGCACGCGCTCGGGACACTGGCGCTGGGCCTGCCGCTGGCCTTGCTGCTCGGCATCAAGCGCGAGGCCGTGGGCGCCACCTTCTCGGTGGGGCGCGAGGGCAATATCGTCATCATCGGCGAGAAATACGGCATGGCGTCGCCGGAAGGCCGCGGCGTGCTGGCCGAGTACATCACCGGCACCGTGCTGGGCGCGCTCTTCATCGCGGTGCTGTCGGGGTTTGTCAGCAGCCTGGGCATCTTCGATCCGCGTTCGCTGGCCATGGGTGCCGGCGTGGGCTCGGGCAGCCTGATGGCGGCGGCCGTCGGCGCCATCGTCGCGCAGCACCCCGGGCAGGCTTCCGAGATCATGGCGATTGCCGCGGCGTCGAACCTGCTGACCTCGGTGGCCGGCTTCTACTTCACGCTGTTCCTGTCGCTGCCGCTGTGCTCATGGCTGTACGGCAAGCTGGAGCCGGTACTGGGCCGCTTCTCGCGCCGTGACGCCATGCGCGAGGTGCGGGACGTCAAGCTCGATGGCGCGCTGGCGCACGGCACCTCGGCGCGGGATGCCGCCCTGGGCTGGTTCCTGGTTGGTGCCGGCGTGCTGATCGGCAACAAGCTGTCATACAACGTGCCGGTGTCGGTATCGCTCAAGGGCATCCTGGTAGCCATTGCCATCGTGGTGGCCTGCGACCTGCTCAAGCGCGTGTTCCCGCGCGTGCCGCTGCTGCTGACGATGTCGGTGGTGGTCACGCTGATCGGCGTGCCGGGGATGTTCCCGTTCTCCGACGCCGTCATCGCCATGACGGAAAAACTCAACTTCATGACCTTCACCACGCCGGTGCTGGCGCTGGCGGGCTTCTCGGTGGCCAAGGACCTGCCGGTGTTCCGGCTGCTCGGCTGGCGCATCGTGGTGGTGTCGCTGACGGCCACGGCCGGCACCTTCCTCGGCGCCACGCTGATTGCCGAGTTCTTCCACTGAATCCCACCCGTAGCAGAGATTACCCATGTACCGCGACCCCGATATTGCCGACGACATCCGCCAGGACATGCTGGCCTGGCGCCGCGACATCCACGCTGTTCCGGAAACCGCATTCGAAGAACACCGCACCGCTGGCATCGTGGCGCAGGCGCTGGGTTTGATGGACATCGAAGTGCAGCGGGGACTGGCGACGACGGGCGTGGTCGGCACGCTGCGCAACGGCGATGGCCCCAGCATCGCGCTGCGCGCGGACCTGGATGCGCTGAACATGCAGGAGCTGGGCAAGGCCGCCCACGCTTCCACCTGCGCGGGCAAGATGCACGCCTGTGGCCACGACGGCCATACCGCCATGCTGCTGGGTGCGGCCGCGCACCTGTCGCGCAACCGCGATGCCTTCCGCGGCACGGTGCATTTCGTGTTCCAGCCCGCCGAAGAGAATGAAGGCGGCGGCCGCGTGATGGTGGAAGATGGCCTGTTCGACCAGTTCCCGGCCGATGCCGTCTATGGCATGCACAACTTCCCCCAGTTGCCACGCGGCAAGTTCGCCATCCGCGCCGGCACCATGACCGCGTTCCTGGACAACTTCGAGATCGTCATCACCGGCAAGGGCGCGCATGGCGCCCAGCCGCACCACGGCATCGATTCCGTGGTCGTGTCCGCGCACCTGATCACCGCGCTGCAGACCATTGCCAGCCGCCGCACCGATCCCACCGATTCGGTCGTGGTCAGCATCACGCAGATCCACGGCGGCGATACCTGGAACGTGCTGCCTGAGTCGGTGGTGCTGCGCGGCACCATCCGCACGCTGAACCCCGCCGTGCGGGATCGCACGCAGACGGCGATGCGGCAGATCTGCGAGGGCGTGGGCACGACCCACGAGGCGCGGATCGCGATTGACTACCGCCCCGGCTACCCCGGCGTGGTCAACACCCCCGCCGAGACCGACGCCGCCATTGCCGCCGCCGCGCAACTGGTGGGCGCCGACAACGTGAAGACCGATATCAAGCCGGCAATGGGATCGGAGGACTTCGCCTTCATGCTGGAAAAGCGCCCCGGCGCTTATATCGGCATCGGCGCCGGCGAGAGCGCGGAAGACCCGCCCCTGCACAATCCCTACTATGACTTCAACGACAGGATCCTGCCGCTGGGCGCGGCGTATTGGGTGGCGCTGGTCGCGCAGCAATTGCCGGCCAGATGATCCGCGCCCGTCAGGACCTGCGGGCCGCTTGCGCGAACACGTTCAGGAAGCCCAGCGCGGGCTGCGCGCCGGTGTGCGCTTCGATGGCGGCAGCCAGCACCGGCGCCGGCAGCCAGGGATAGGGCAGCGCCGCCTGCAGGGCCGCCAGCGTGACCGCGCCGGGATCGGCGATCGTGTCCATCCGTTCGATATGGATATGCAGGTTGGCGATACGGTACGTGCCGTCATCGCCGGCGGCAAAGCCCCAGCGGTAATGGCCCTTGCCGACGCGCAAGGCGCTGGCCGCGGTTTCCCGCATCACCACCAGCCAGGGGATCGTCATGGCGTTGCCGTCCAGCGCCGCGGCAACGTCGCCGATGTAGTAGGTCCGGCAGCGGTCGAACGTCTTGGCAAACTCGCTGACCAGCGTCGAGGCAATGGCATCCGCGCCTTCGGCCTTGGGCGGAAAGCTGATGGAGTCGGTATCGATCGAGAAGGTCAGCGACGCATCCGGAGCGAAGGCTTCGTGGATCAGCGCCGGACGATTGTTGTCCTTGGCCTCGACGTATCGGGCCAGCCGGGCTTTGGCGGTGGCGAGCGGGATTGTGTTCATGCTGGACTCGGGGGTATGGGTTGAAAGGCGGGGCGGCCAGGGTGTTGCGGCGAGTTTGTTAGAATTTGGCACAAAGCTTGTATCAAAAGCTAAGTGGACATACCGCCGATGGCAACGACTCCTGCAAATAAGAACCTGACCGTAACGCATCCGGCGTGCCTGGTCGACGGCTCGGACCGTGAATTCCGACACCTGGTGAATGGCCTGCTGCCGTTTGCCGCGCGCCTGCTGTCCGTGCGCGACGGCTTTGGCAGCCTGATCGGCCTGACGGGGGTCCAGTATTCGCTGATCCGCTCGATCCTGCACCTGTCGCAGCAAGGCGAGGTGACGGTCAACCAGCTCGCCGACCATCTGCACCTGAGCGGCCCGTTCATCACCATCGAGACCGGCAAGCTCAAGAAGCTGGGGCTGATCGACAAGAAGGCCCATCCCGAAGACAAGCGCAAGATGCGTCTGACCATCACCGCCGCCGGGACCCGTCTGCTCAATGAACTGCTGCCGGTGCAGCAGCAGATCAACGACGTATTGTTCGACGGCGTTTCCCGCACCGAATTCAAGGTGCTGTGTTCGGTGGTCGACCGGCTGGTCGCCAACGGCGATCGCGCCGCGCTGGATCTCGAACACCTGCAGGCGCGCCGGCAGAAAGGCTAGTGCGCGGCCCACTGCACCGTGCCGACATCGATGCCCTCCTGGTGCATCTCCCATAGCGGGCTCAGTTCACGCAGGCGGGTAACGGTCTCGCTGACCTGCCGGATGACCTCGTCCACCTCTGCCTCGGTGGTGTAGCGCCCAAGCGTAAAGCGGATCGAGCTATGTGCCAGCTCGTCGCTGCGGCCCAGCGCCCGCAGCACGAACGAGGGCTCCAGTGAAGCCGAGGTGCAGGCCGAGCCCGACGACACCGCCACGTCCTTGATGCCCATGATCAGCGATTCGCCTTCGACATAGTTGAAGCTGATGTTCAGGTTGTGCGGGATACGGTGCGCCAGGCTGCCGTTGACGTAGACCTCGTCCAGACGCGACAGCCCCGCCAGCAGCCGGTCGCGCAACGCGCCCACGCGGCGCGCTTCCTCCGCAAGTTCCAGCTTTGCCAGCCTGAAGGCCTCTCCCATGCCCACGATCTGGTGCGTTGGCAGGGTGCCTGAGCGCATGCCGCGCTCATGCCCGCCGCCGTGGATCTGCGCCTCGATGCGGATGCGCGGCTTGCGCCGCACGTAGAGCGCGCCGATGCCTTTCGGGCCATAGACCTTGTGCGCCGTCACGGTGAGCAGGTCGATCTTCAGGGTATCCAGGTCGATGGCGATCTTGCCGGCGGCCTGCACCGCATCGCAATGGAACACCACCCCCGTCGCGCGGCATAGCTCGCCGATCTGCGCAACTGGCTGGATCACGCCGATCTCATTGTTGACCATCATCACCGAAACCAGGATGGTGTCCGGCCGCATGGCCGCGCGCAGCGCGTCAAGGTCGACCAGGCCGTCGGTGCCGACGTCGAGATAGGTCACCTCAAAGCCCTGCCGCTCCAGTTCGCGGCAGGTATCGAGCACCGCCTTGTGCTCGGTCTTGACCGTGATGATGTGGTTGCCCTTGCCGCGATAGAAATGCGCCGCGCCCTTGATCGCCAGGTTGTTGCCCTCGGTCGCGCCGGAGGTCCAGATGATCTCGCGCGGGTCCGCATTCAGCAGCGCCGCCACATGCGCGCGCGCGGCCTCGACTGCCTCTTCCGCCTGCCAGCCGTAGTAATGGCTGCGCGATGCGGGGTTGCCGAACTGCTGATGCAGGTAGGGAACCATCTTCTCGACGACCCGGGTGTCGACCGGTGTCGTCGCGCTGTAGTCCATGTAGATCGGAAGGGTCTTCGGCTCGGATTGCATGGCGCTCATTCCTGGAGGCGGATGTGGGGACGACCGTGGGCAAAGCGTACCCGCTGGTCAAGGAAAGTGGGGCCGAGTCTAGCACCGGGTAGCGGCCGTTCGCGGCAGCGCCATGCTGCCGGTAGGGTTGCTTGACGCGCGGACAGTTGCAATTCAGGCCGCGTGGCGCCACCTGTCCGCTAGCCGGAAAAACTTGTCCAGCAACGGTTTCCGGATTTCATTGAGTCGCCTCGGGAGCTGTCCGGCTCCGCACTCTATGGTTTCCACCAACTTGAATGCCGTTGTTTTATAGCATTCAATAAAACCTAAGTTACAAAGGTAAATAAACAAAATAACAGGTTTGGTGACAACACTTGCGTAGGAGTCGTGATGGCTGAGTCATCTGTCGGTCAGGGCGTCAATGTGGACGCCGAAGCGCAGCGCCGCTTCAGAAATGCGTTGGCGATGTTTGCAACAGGCGTCGCCGTGATTACCGCGCCGCGCGAAGAAGGGCTGCCGGTCGGCATCACGGTGGCGTCGTTCAACTCGGTATCGCTGGACCCGCCGCTGGTGCTGTTCTCGGTGGACCGCCGCTGCCTGAGCCTGGGCGACCTGCGCAGCGCGCGGCGCTATGCCGTCAACGTGCTGGGCGAGGCGCAGCAGGATATCTCGAACCGCTTCGCCAGGGCCAATTCCGGCAAGTGGGAAGGCATCGGTTTCAGCAAGCGCAACGAGGACAGCCACGTGCTGCTGCCGGACGCGCTGGCCACCTTCGAGTGCGAGCCCTATGCCATGCACGACGGCGGCGACCACGTGATCTTTATCGGGCGGGTGGTCCGTCACCAGGCCCGCCAGGACGGCCGGCCCCTCATCTTCTTTGGCGGCAAGTACCGGGCACTGGAAGACAGCCCGGCCGCCGCCTGAATCCACAAGAACAGACAGTCAGCACAGGAGAACGACATGATCAAGACCGGTAACCAGCACATCGCCATGCTGCGCGATGGCCGCGAGGTGTACCTGGACGGCAAGCGGGTGACAGATGTCACCAGCCACCCGGCCTTCCGCAATTCGATCCGCAGCTACGCCAACCTCTACGACTTTCAGGCGCAGCCGGGCAATATCGACAAGATGACCTTCCAGCCGGCGGGCACCGACCGGCGCGTCAGCCGGATCTGGGAGCTGCCGGCCAGCTACAACGAACTGGTCGAACGCCGCCAGATGCTGGAAGCCTGGACCGAACTGCACTACGGCTTCATGGGCCGCTCGCCCGACCACGTGGCTTCCTGCATCTCGGGCATGTACATGGGCATCGATGTCTTCGAGCAGGCCGATCCGGCACGTGCCGGCGCGCTGCGCGACTACTACCGCTATGCCCGCGACAACGACCTGTTCCTCACCTATGTGATCGTCAACCCGCAGGCCAACCAGTCCAAGTCCGCGCACGAGCAGGAAGACAAGTACCTGGCGGTGGGCATCGTCGACCAGGACGCGGAGGGCATCACCGTGCGCGGCGCCAAGATGCTGGCGACCAGCGGCATCATGGCCAACGAGGTCTTCTGCAGCTGCATCCAGCCGCTGCGCGAGGGCGACGAGATGTATGCGCTGTCCTTCGCGGTGCCGATGAACACCAAGGGCCTGAAGGTGATGTCGCGCAAGTCGTATGAAGCCAATGCCACCTCGGTGTTCGACAACCCGCTGGCCAGCCGCTTTGACGAGAACGACGCGGTGCTCTATTTCGACGACGTCAAGGTGCCGTGGGAGCGCATCTTCGTCGCGGGCGACGTGGGCTTGTGCGCCAGGCAATTCCACGCCACGCCGGCGCACGTCTACCAGAACTACCAGTGCCAGGTGCGGCTGATGGTGAAGCTGCGTTTCCTGGTGGGCCTGGCGCACCGCATCACCGAGATCAACGGCACCAACAGCTTCCCGCAGGTCAGGGAAATGCTGGGCCAGCTCGCCGCCGAAGCAGGCATGGTCGAGGCCTGGGTCTACGGCATGGAGGCCAAGGGCCAGGTCGGCAAGCATGGCTACTTCGTGCCGGACCGCAGCATGCTGTACGGCTCGCAGGTGGTGACCCAGCAGCTCTACGGCAAGGTGCTGGCCACGCTGCGCGAGCTGGCCGGCGGCGGCATGATCATGCTGCCGTCGAGCATCGAGGATTTCGCCAATCCGTCGCTCGCCGGGATCATCGCCAAGACGCAGAAGTCGCCGGTGTGCAGCCCGGAAGAGCGCGTCAAGTTCTTCAAGCTCGCCTGGGACGCGGTCGGCTCCGAGTTTGCGTCGCGCCACAACCAGTACGAGATGTTCTATGCCGGCGCCACCTTTGTCACCAAGGGGCATGCCTATCGCACCTACGACTGGCAGAACGCATCCGGCCTGGTCGACAACATGCTCGGCAGCTATTCCCTTGAAAGCGAACTGGCCAAGCTGCCGCAGGCCGCCTGACTTTCCGCACCTTTCCCAATTCCCGCATCGAACACTGAGATCGACATGGCAATCACCAAACTTCACGACGAGTTCCACACCCTGGACCTGGAGTCCGGCTGGGAGGTCCCCCACGGCTATCCGTCGGGTATCCAGCAGAAGATCCTGTCCGGCTCGCTGGACGAGAACGGCCGCAGCGGCAGCCGTACGCGCCTGCTGCGTTTCCAGCCCGGCGTGTTCACCACCTCGCCCTTCGTGCATGAGTACTGGGAAGAGGTCTACCTGCTCAGCGGCGACCTGACCGTCGGCAACGACGCCAATGGCAAGGGCGGCGAGGCCTTCGTCCCCAACACCTACGCCTGCCGCCCGCCCGGCGCCTTCCATGGCCCGTTCAAGTCAGACGGCGGCTGCATGCTGCTGGAGATCCACTACTACGACCCGGCCTGATCATGGAAGCGACTATCGCAACCGCGCAGCGCCAGCTTGCCGCGGGCAGCGCCAACGCGCTGTCCCTGCTGGCGTCATGCGTCGAACGTATCTGCAATCCAGGCGGCGAGGGCGCGCGCGTATTCCCGCATGGCGTGAGCATGGCGGCGCGCAAGCAGGCCCAGGCCAGCGACATGCTGCGCGAGCAGGGCGTGGCCGGCCCGCTGGCGGGCGTGCCGGTGTCCGTGAAGGACCTGTTCGACGTGCAGGGCGACGTGACTCGCGCCGGCGCACGTGTGCTGCCGGAGCGTGCGGCCAGTGCCGACGCGCCGGTCATTGCGCGCTTGCGTGCGGCGGGGGCGGTGTTTGTCGGGCGTACCAATATGACCGAGTTCGCCTACTCGGGCGTCGGCATCAATCCGCACTACGGCACGCCACGCAATCCCTACGACCGGCAGGCGGGCCGCATTCCCGGTGGCTCGTCGTCGGGGGCTGCGGTGTCGGTGACCGACGGCATGGCCCTGGCCGCGATCGGCTCCGACACCGGCGGTTCGTGCCGGATCCCGGCCGCGTTGTGCGGCATCGCCGGCTTCAAGCCCACGGCGCGGCGCGTGCCGCTGCAGGGCACGGTGCCGTTGTCGCCCAGCTATGACTCGGTGGGCTGCCTGGCCAACACTGTGGCGTGCTGCGCCGCAGTTGATGCCGTGATGGCGGGCGAGGTGCCGCCCGCGGGGCCGGCGCCGCTGGCAGGGCTACGCCTGGCGGTGCCCACCGGCCTGGTGCTGGAAGGCATGTCGGACGAGGTGGCCGAGGTCTTCAGCCGCACGCTGCGCCGGCTGTCCGCGGCGGGCGCGCTGCTGCAGGACGTGAGCTTCGACAGCTGGGACCAGCTGGCCGGCATCGGCGCGAACGGCGGCCTGGTCGCAGCGGAAGCCAGTGCCTGGCACGGCAGCCTGCTGGCTGAGCAGGCCGATCGCTATGACCCGCGCGTGCTGTCGCGCATCCGGCTGGCTGACGGGCAGCGTGCCGCCGACTACCTGCGCATGCTGCAGCGCCGGGGCGAGCTGTGCCGGCAGGCCGATGCCGAGCTGGCGGGATTCGATGCCGTGGTCCTGCCCACCGTGCCGGTCGTGGCGCCGCGCATCGCGGACCTGGACGACGACGAAGCCTTCTTCAGCACCAACCGGCTGCTGCTGCGCAACCCGGCCATCGCCAACATGCTCGACCTGTGCGCGCTGTCGGTCCCGTGCCATCGCCCGGGCGACGCACCGGTGGGGCTGATGCTGTTCGGGCGCCACCTGTCCGACCGCAGGCTGCTGGCCATCGGCATGGGCATCGAGGGGGCATTGCGGCACGAGCGGGGTTGAGCCCCCGCAGCAGTACAGAAGTACCCATAACTACAGTGGAGACAACAATGCCTGATATCCGTACCGGCGCCGCCGTACTGGCCTGCGCCACCCTGTTCGCGGCGACTGCTTCCGCAGCCGACCCGGCCCCCATCAGCGACGGCGTGGTCAAGATCGGTGTGCTGACCGACATGTCGTCGATCTTTTCCGATATCGGAGGCAAGGGCTCGGTGGTGGCCGCGCAGATGGCCGTGGACGATTTCGGCGGCAAGGTGCTGGGCGCCCCCATCCAGGTGGTCAGCGCCGACCACCAGAACAAGACCGACGTCGCCGCCACGCTGGCGCGCGGCTGGTTCGACAACCAGAAGGTCGACGTGATCCAGGACGCCCTGCCGTCCTCGGTCGCGCTGGCGGTATCCAACCTGGGCAAGCTCAAGCACAAGATCGTCATCGCCAGCGGTGCCGGCACCACGCGCCTGAGCAATGAAGACTGCTCGCCCTACACCATCCAGTATTCGTACGACACCTACGCCTTTGCCGCCAACACGGTCAAGGCGCTGGCCCGGCGCGGCGACCACAGCTGGTACTTCCTGACGGTCGACTACGCCCTGGGCGCGTCGCTGGAGAAGGACGGCACCGAGGCGCTGTCCAGTGTCGGCGGCACCCTGAAGGGCAAGGCCAGGCATCCGATCAACTCCGCCGACCTGTCGTCCTACCTGCTGCAGGGACAGTCCTCGGGTGCGAAGGTGATCGGTTTGGCCAACGCTGGCGCCGACACGGTCAATGCGATCAAGACCGCCGCGGATTTCGGCATCAACACCGCGGGCAAGCAGAAGCTGGCGGGGCTTCACATGTTTATCAGCGATATCCACAGCCTGGGGCTGCAAGCCGCGCAGGGCATGACGCTGACCACATCGTTCTACTGGGATCGCGACGACGCCACGCGCGCCTGGTCGCAACGCTTCTTCGACAAGACCGGGCGCATGCCGACCCTGGTGCATGCCGGCGTGTATTCGTCGACCACGCATTACCTGAAGGCGATCCAGGCCGCGCGAACCGACGACAGCGATGCCGTGCTGGCCCGCATGCGCGAGACCCCGGTCAATGACTTCTTTGCGAAGAACGGCACGATCCGCGCCGACGGCCTGATGGTGCACGACATGTACCTGGTCGAAGTGAAGCGGCCGCAGGAGTCCAAGCGCCCTTGGGACTACTACAAGATCAAGAGCGTGATTCCCGCGAGCGAAGCGTTCCGCCCGCTCAGCGCAAGCACTTGCCCGCTGGTCAGGAAGTAAGCCCACATCCCTCATCGAGGCCGGCATTCCAGCCGGCACTCCACCCCATTGCAGAGAGCAACCGATCATGCAGACCCTTACCTTTGAACTCGACAGCTGCCAGGGCAAGTCGCAGCGCACCGTCACCATCCATCAGCTCATCGTGGCGGGATGGACCGGGCGCGACGTCGAAGCCATGGAAGCCCATATCCGCGAACTGGAGGAGTTGGGCGTGAAGCGCCCGCCCTATACGCCGGTGTTCTATCGCGTCGCTGCGCAACGCCTGGGGCCGGCCCCGGAGATCCAGGTCAGTGGCGAGGCCAGCAGCGGGGAAGCCGAGTTCCTGCTGGTCCGGGACGGCGATGAAATCCTGGTGGGCATTGCCTCGGACCATACCGACCGCGAAGCCGAGACCTACGGCATCACCGTGTCCAAGCAGATGTGCGAGAAGCCCTGCGCCCCGGCCTTGTGGCGCCTTGCCGAGGTGGAAGGCCACTGGGACCGGCTGATGCTGCGCTCCTACGCCACCATCGACGGCGAGCGCGTGCTGTACCAGGAAGGTCCGGTGACCGCCATGCGCTCTCCTGCGGACCTGCTGCAGCGCTTCAGCGGCCATGGCGGCGACTTTGGCGAAGGCTCGGCCATGCTGTGCGGCACGCTGCCCGCGATCGGCGGCATCCGCCCGGCCGAGCGCTTCGAGATCGAGCTGGAAGACCCGGTGCTGGGGCGCACGCTGCGCCACGCCTATGCGGTCGCTGCGCTGCCCGTGGCGGGCTGAGCATGCCGCGTCATCCCCACAGACACGGCAGCGCCACGGAGTCACCGCCATGCACCAAGACCTGATACTAGAGACCCGCAACCTCGGCAAGGCCTTCCGCGGCTTTACCGCGGTGAGCGACGTCAACCTGCGGGTACGCCGCGGGTCGATCCATGCCTTGATCGGGCCCAACGGCGCCGGCAAGACGACCTGCTTCAACCTGCTCACCAAGTTCCTGGAGCCGACCACCGGCACCATCCTTTTCAACGGCATCGACATCACCCGTGA
>NZ_JBXAGS010000030.1:0-46936 GCF_058794355.1 Cupriavidus sp. GW823-FHT07B10 | reverse complement strand
CACTACAGGGTGGAGCAAGCTTGGCAGGTTCGGCTATGCCTTAGCGTGCTTTATTTTCCGTTTTCTGAGACGACCCCAGCCTGGGCGCCACGAAGAGGTCGTTCGATCCCCGTATGGCTTTGACATATGCCTGCAATCTTTCGGAGCCGTAGGCGACGTCATCGATTATCAATATCGATTCAGACTGCGAGATTGCTTCCGCGAGAGTGCGATCTAGGTCGACCGCAAGATTGATGCGCAATGATTCATGCGACTCTACGCGAATCTGTAGTTCGCGCTTGAGGAATCGGGCTATTGCAGCCGCGCCTCGATGAACAGGGGTGATGATGAGGTCGGGAACTGGGTCCATACCCCGAATCTTGCCGAGGAGCTGTTCGCAAAATGCTGGGATTTCCAGCAGTTTCTCCACGTTGATGCTAAATGCACGATGCTTCCCGCTTCCCCAGCTCGTATCATTGACGTGCGTGCGCAAAACGCCATCGAAATGGCCGTAAGCTTCGATGAAGGTGCGCTGCGCTCTGAAGAGGAGGGGGGGCAATGCCCGGGTGTCGACATTTCTCGCCGCGAGGAAGTATCGAGCGCGATCAATGCGAAATACGGGACTGTTGCCTTGCTGACATGCCACGCAATGTTCAGATGACGTCGTGTGCCAGTAGTCATCGATTTGTAGTGCGCAAAATGCATGCGACGCTGGGTCTGGCGTGGTTGCGTAGAGCACTGACGTACCAACGGGCACATCAAGTGACCCCGCGACTCTCCGCAATGTCTTAGTGAGTGTGCCAGTGGACGACACGCTGACAATGAAGTGAATCCGGGAGTTTACCGCAATGCGTGGCTGCAGCCATTGACGAAGATCTGCCGATCTGTCTGGGTTCTCAGGATATGCGCGTACGCAATCATATGTCATCGCCAATTTGGGGAAGACATGACTCAAGCGAAGCGCAAGAGTAAGCGTACTGGGATTGTCGACCAGCACAACTAAGCCACAAGTCTGATTCGGATCAGCACCGATGGCGTGTTGTTCACAGATGTCTCGGGCGACCCAATATACGAGTTTATCCAGATCGTCAGTACTTGCTAAGCACTCGGCAAGTCGGAAGAAATGAGATGTGTGCGCGCCTGATGGCAACTCAAAATGGCCTCCGTCCACCGCCAGTACCGCACGATTTCGGTGAACATTTACGATGTCAGAGAGTTCCTGGCTGCGGATATCAGTAAGTTCCTCCGCCATCATCACAGCTAGGGCGGGACCACCGTCCCCGTCGGCGGTCACCATCAAGGGTGTCTTGAGCATGTCTTCAGGAGACGCATCCGAGACGATCTCGTTCAGCTGAGGCAAGCGGGGCAGGATCGCCAAGCGTCCACCTTTCAAGCGCTTCGCAACGTCTGCCAAAGCGTATCTTAGACGACCGGACGCTGTCTCTACCGTCTCGGCAATAACCGCTTGATTGAAAATCGCAGTGGCTGTCAACAAACTTCGGAATAGGGGCAAGGCAACACGAGCGACGTATGCTCCAGCCTCACTTGCATAATCATGCGTAGTGGAAGAGAGAGCAGCGTCGATATCGGCGATGGACTCTATGTCGCCGCGAATAAACGCCCAGCGGGTATCTGTCATTGCCGCCTTAGAGAGCCAGTACGCGCTGATCGACGTCTGTGAAGAGCACAGGCACAAACAGGTCTACGCATGTTCCTGCCGCGAACTGCTGAGGAAGCCTGGAGAGAACCGCGCCATCCATTGTCGGCATCTTGTCTTCTCCGAGGGAAAAGTCTTTGATAAGCCGATGGCCAGCGGAAGTAACTTGCAGGCGTGTCCGAAGACGAAATGCCGCGTCCACGACCTTAAGCAAGCCCATCCCTTTTTCGACGGAACTGACGCTCTTGCGGGTCTGCTTCAGCTGAAACGCCCTGCGCAACCGATCTTCGGGGTGTTCCTCAACGGACTCAGCAGGGAGGGTGTTCTGAATGCCTTCTCCCATGTCCATAACGGATATGCAAGCCAGCAGTCGGTCTTTGTCCGTCTTTTCCATTTCCGCAACGCGCAGCAGAAATTCGCGCATCTCCGCAGAAATATCTCGCCTGTCTAGCTGGGCGGCGTTGAAGACGATCTTGGTAATCGAGATGCCTCGTGTGCTATGCCTTGCTACGCGAGCGTCGTGTGGCCGTCCGTGCTGTAGCGTGTTCGCAAAGGTCTCATAGATGAAATCCGTCAGTGTTGGAAGAGTGCTTTGGCTAGCAATGCGCCCCAAGCCCATCCCTGACAAAATTCTGTGCAGACCAGAAGCGAACTGCGAGGGCAATGGTATCTCGGTGGCGTTGACATCCGAGTGGGTGTCAAATACGCGAGGAATCGAGCGTTTGGGATCAAACGCCAGGATGCCAACGCGGTCTCCGAGTCCAATTACGCCACGCTTTGCATCGTAGCAGCGGCCAGCAAACCGTCGAAGCTCCGTCGCACCACTCTCAGGGCCGTCACGGAACGCCGCGGTAGCACATGCCCGTAAGAGCGCATAGCCGAACATCGTGGACAGAAGCGTTCCACTGAAATCGTTGTTGTCCCGAGGGAAAGCGAATTCGCAATGGATGTGTAACGAAGAGCATCTCTTGATGGCAGCACTAAGGTACGCCAGGGCAAGCCCCTCTGCGCCAGCTTCGAACTCCGCGGATTTGCCAATAACAAGGCTAAGGGAGGCTTCGCCCGCGTCTGGCCATTGCAAAACATCTTCTGCGGCAATGCGATCAAGCAGCGTGACTTGGGTAGGCATGCAGTTGTTCCGAGGAGTTCAAAGCCAACAAATCCGTGGGTTCGGGATCTTAGCGCACTGTAGCCCGTTCAGCGAGCAGTGGAAGGTCGGGCAGACAAACTCGGGACGTACGATCCTTTTGAATCAAAGACTTGCAGCGAACGCCTAGTTTTAGCTTTCCCATGAAAAAGGTCATCAAAGCACATTTTAGGTGTCGATGGGAATTGTTGACCTGCTGTTCTCCGACCGCCAACAAGCTCTACAGCCTGGTGCGCAAGGGCAGCGTGGCACGCCAGCTGAGCCGCTGCAAGCGTACTCGCAGGAGCTGTGCGGGCGCACGCGCGTCACCATCGAGCATCCGGACCTCCCGGACGCTTTGAAACAGGTGGCCGCCCACGCCCATCAAGGCAATCTGACAGACGGCCACCGAAGCCGCCATCGGCGAGCTGGCCACGCTGCGTGCCGAGGCCGCCATGTGGTCAGTGCCGCCAAGGGCCGGCGAACGAATTGCTGATAAGTCTTTGAATCTTCGGAGAATGATGTGGGCTTAACTTGTGATGGCGGTCTCTCAGGTGACTCCCACTCGCTCCACAAGCTGCTTGCCCCCCCACGATTGTGCTATCTGGCCTGGCCCGCTCTGGGTGAGCGCTGGCGTGGCTGGCGGCTTCAAAACCAGATTCGCTTTGAATGCTGTCAAAATACGGACAACGAAACGCCGTGGAGCAGCAATGCAGGGTTTACCGGTCTCGCCCTCGCTCATTCCTCTCGACACCCTGAGGGAACAGATCGCACGGGCCGTTGCCACGGCCAAGGCCTACGACGTTCCCGATGTCTGTGTCGGCCTGAGGATTCAGCAGTCGGTGGACGAGGCCGATGCGCAGGAGGCTTTCGGCAGCAAACGGCTGTACGTCCGACGCAGGATCATCTCCTGGAGCGAGGCGGACCTTTTAGACTTGGCAACGCGGGTGCTACGCGATTACCCCTCGGAGGAACTTGCGGACATCGTGAGCGAGATGACCGTCCATGCAGAACAGCGCGTAAGTGCATTGGTCCGGCGTGACGTTCTCAAGGCTCTCAATCCCTTGGCCTCCCTGTTCGGCGACCTACCGCTGATTGATGGACTCAGAGTGGTGTTCGGTGCCTCGGTCATCCAGGACGATCCGACAGGGCTGACTGGTCTGCTTGGCCTTACCAGCCTGCATGGGCAGATTGTCCAGCACTGCTTACGCAACGATGACTGGTCCCATGAAGAGCTGCTGATTCAATGCGGCGCGATGACGTGCAGCCAGACCCGCTTCTTTTCGTTGCTGAACAAGCTTTTGCATCCCATGTCACGCCGTGACGGCGAGCAGGCGACACTAGCCACCGCGATCGACACGGCACTCAGGCGGGACGGCTTCGCGGTTAGGAAGACCAGCGTGGAGTCGGGGTACGCCGTCTATGGCGTGGTCCGCATGCAGGCAGGTGTCGTCGGAGCAATGAAGAACCTGATCTTCGCATCAATCGGTGAGAAGCCAGAATTGGTCTTTCGCGACGCAGTCAATAACGACGTCGAGATCATCAAGCATGCCGACAAAGTACTGGTCTTTGACCGCCCTTTACCCAATTCCGGACTGCTGCTCTGGAAGGACTTGCGCGACTGGTATGCCGAACTTCAGGGTATTAGCGACGTGGCCAGTGCGAAAGAGAATCTTTTCCGGCGGCTGCGCCAGGCTGTGCTCGGTGCCCGTTCGGCGGGTGAGTTTGCGGTATTTCAAGGCTACTACGAGCGCTACGGTGGTCCGCTTGGAGAGCGGTTGCCCGCGCTTGTCCCGCAGGTCTATCTGCACTACGACCCCTACACCCGTCGCCAACGCGGCGACGAACAGTTTTTAGCGCGCCAGCGTATGGATTTTCTGCTGATGCTGGATCACGGCGTGCGCATCGTGATCGAGATCGATGGCCGCCACCACTACGCAGTACCGGATCCTCTAGCGCCGGATCGGTTCATCGCAAACTCCCAGCGCTATGCCGAGATGGTGGCGGAAGATCGTCGGCTGCGGCTTATGGGGTACGAGGTCTACCGCTTCGGCGGTTACGAATTCTTGGACGTTGACCTGGAACAGCGCAGGGTTGGTCCACACGCTCAAAAATGCGTCGCGGACTTCTTTGACAGGCTTTTGGCCCGGCATTGTGTTAGGTGATTAGCATTGTGTGAGGCGACATACCATTTGAAGAGACCAACTACACAAGCGCTGGCAATGGCAGATCCCCGCATGATTTTTTAGTTCAGTGAGCGAGAGAACGGGCGACGTGCTAGGACCGGGTATGCGATATTGCCGACGGTGTGACGAGGTACCCCGCGGACGGTCCTGCTCGGAGTCTAACAGCCAGGCAAGAGGCGGGGAACCGTTTTTCGGCCGGCCTGCCGGCCGCACTCGGGTGGCGAATGTCGAAGCAGGGTCCCGATTGTGAAGGATCCTGCGCGGTAAACGTGGCGACAAGGGACGCCCGGTTTGCCGCCAAGGCTGAGCACTCTTTGACGAAGACCATTACGTCTCGTCGTCGAGGCCTTCGCGATCCTTCGAAAGCTCCCTCAGCTTCTTCCCCATATCGGTGGCTATCATCTGATAGGTCATATTCGCATTCAGGCGGACCAACTCGTCGACGCTAAGCATGTCGATTCGACCATTGGGCAGCAGTCGGACGTTCAACATACCCTCCATGCCATTGGGATGCATCTTGCCGGATTGAAGATGTTCGTGGACGAGATTGATTCGTTCCTCGAACTCTTCCCTCGTCGTGGGCCGCTGCATTGTCGTGAGTTTGGGCAACATGATCTATTACGCCTTATGAAGCACCGCTCGGACCTGTCCGTTGATCCTCAACATCCATTGCATGCGCCACCCCGCAGGTAGGGTTAACGCGTCGCGACGGATGGCGAGTATGGAAACCTCATGACGACGGCTGACTCCCCGAGTTCGGACAGTGCTACCGTCTCTCCAATGGTACCTGACCATAGCGGAAGGTGGAGCACGCAATAGATCCACGAATTGCGGGTTCGCTATGGCAGGTGTGAGAGCTCCAAAGTGTGCCAGTCCAGGTTTAACACGACCGCAGACTGTAAGCTGGTCGCTTGGCCCAGGTCGCGGAAGCTCCGTCGGTTTAAAGGTGCCTAACTGCCCGGAGTTAGGCTCCCGCTGTCCCGGCGGGAGCAGGTGCGATGTAAGGTCTACCTTAATCACCTGCCGCCTTCGCTCCAGATAGCACTGGACATCCAAGAAAACGAGATCGTCGCTTGAGGGTAGGAACCTTGTTTCGTTGCCTGACTCCATTGCGTCGATCAGCCCTGCGACGAGCCGCCTTCCGTCCGGTGGCTCGACCAACGACTCCGGGTTGTAAATGCGCAGAGCAGCTTCAATCTTGGCGAGCTGCTCAATCGACGCTGGCGCGAAGAGTGCAACATTGAGTGCAAACCGAACTCTTGCTGCCCATCGGTCCGGGACGACGCCTGCCCACTCTCCATGCCTTCTAGCAGCCAGGCTGTCGAGTTGTTGCACATCGGATAAGGCGTATGGTCCGCACGAGTCCTGAAGGATCGACGCAGCTCGCTGTAGAGCCGCATCGTTCAAGATGCCCAAGCGCGTAAGCTCCCTCCAAGATGCAGTTAGGCTGGGAGGCACGTGGTCTGCATGCAGGCGGCTCTTCGCCGGGTCTTCTGGGCTTGGATGCGCGATTGGCTTGGCGCGTAGAACTTTGACCGCATCTGCCGCTGAAGCAACGCCCTTATTGCTCGCGCGGTCGGCTATTCGCAGGAGCGTCGCAAACCGTCCTGCATGTGTGCATGCCCGCACCACTTCGTTGACATCGACGAAGCGCACGACACGTTCCCAAAGGCTTGCTGGAGTCTCGCGGGACAAGATGTCCAGCGCCCCTGCAGCAACGTCAGCGCGGCTGCCACTATCCATCGAAAACGCCAGCCGGGCCAGCCTCGCCATCAAAGCATCGTCAGAGCGCAGCAACCAGAGCACCATTGCTGCAGCTGTATCGCGCCGCTCCCAGCTCGGGTGATCAAGTGCCCAAAGCAAGAGCTCAAGGAGGGCATCGGATGCACTGACGGGCTTTGTTGCTCCGATGTATGAGAAGGCTTCGGACGGAGCGCTCCCCACCATCTCGCGAACATGCTCAGTCGCGACCGACAGTAGCTGGGTCCGCTGACTTGCATCTAGCTTGGGGCCAATCAAATTGATGAGGTGATACGCGGCTGTCCAGCGCTGCACGTGCTGCTCATTGAGAGCCAGTGGGCCGTACAGTCGCGCTAGCTCATCAGCCGACTGCACGTTCTCCCGGATGATCGTGTCAGCTAGGCTGCTGCCCGAGTGGCCCTTCTCCCATATCGACCACCCGCCGCCTTGTAATGCCCTGAGAGCGAAGACAGCTCGCTCAACGGCAGCTGATGTGTTTCGGCGCTTGATGTGTTTCCTCGCTTCCTCCAGCGCTAGGTCAGCATCCCTGACGGAAGTTCTGCTTCCAAAGGTGCCAGGCATGAACAGCCGGTCCTCGCCGCCGTCCTCCTCATCAGTCTCGGCAGCTTCTGCGGCATTTGGGACGTCGGGATTCGGCGGGCCGCCTGCAACCACTTCACTGCGAACACCGAATCTCGCAGTTAACTGGTCAAACTGATTCGGGCTGAAAGACTCTCGAAACTGCTGAAGCATCTCCGAGAACGCCTCGCAAAGGAAGGCCGGCAGCGCCCCCGTCAAGCTATGCATGAGCATCCAAGCGCGCTCGGCATTCATCGTGTGCGCGATTCTGCCAATTCGCTTGACTGCCCAAGCCAGGTCCGCCGCGCTGTGTGATATTTCCTGGATGATGGTCGCGTAGGCTGGCCCCCAATCTCTCAGGTACCGCTCGTCTCCGTGCTGGTAGACCTCTAGGAGCGCCCAGCGCACTCTCCAGTCCGCGTGGATTCCAGCGTGTTCAAGGAGCTGCATCAATGCCGCTTGTTCCTCCAGCGCGCCGCCTGGGTAACGCATGCCAACGAGAGGAGCTACGCGGTCAAGACCACCGTCCGATGCTTGTTCGCACATCTCCTTGATGCTGCCATGAGCCTGATGCTGAAAGTAGCGAACGGCGTCTGCATACATGCCACGTCGACTCAGTTCCCCGATGAACGTCCCCTTGTCTGAGCGGACGTATCGCTGAAACGTCATCTCTCCGCTGGCGTGTTCCAGGTACGCGGCAATCTGGGCTAAAGCCGCGGGGGCAATCTCAGCGTCTGCTGGGAGTGCTTCAAGCACTCTCGACATTACGGCGAATTGGTCCTCCTTGTACCAACTCGGGCCCATCGAAGCGGCGAGGACGGAGTGATAGGTACGGAGAGCTTCCTCTGCGGACTCCATCCGAGCGAACAGTGGGACCATCGAGAGCAGTTCAGGTACGAGCTCGTGCCTGTTCTGCACGTTGTCTCTGACGTAGTCCCGCCAACGCAGCAAGAGCGCGAACGCTTTATCGGCGGTATCGCCTGAAATGCCTGCATTGACGAGCGTTCCGATCACCGCTGCCAAGGCGCGACGAAAGCCTTCATTGTACAGGCCGAGTTGTCCGTCAAATGACTCCTGAATAACCTCGAGAAGCTCGGCAGCCTCGTCGGGAAGACAGTCCAGATAGAGGTCTGCAAGGTGGCCGTATAGGAGCGGCAGAATGTTCTCAGGGATGAAGTAGGCCCCGGCCCAAAGCATGCGCGACGCGAGTTCGAGCCTGAAGAATGGGAGAACCTCATCGTTGAGGTACTTCTTTGCAGAGGCGAGGGCGGCCGGGTCACTGGTTGCGCGCGCATGGCGAACTTTTGCGTCTGCCCATGCAACGGCTTGAGCCAGGGTCTCTAGCCATTCCTCCCAGTTGCCGTGCTCCAGCGCCTCGGGCATGGGTCTGGTCTGGTTACGGCCCAGAAAATTGGCGGCTCGAAGACGCGCGTAGGCCTCCACGAACGCCTTCTCGTCGGCGAGAGAGCGATTCTCTGTAAACAGAGGAAGGGTAGCGGCATCCCACACCACTCCGTTGGAGTAGGCCTCAACGAGGCCGGCGTCGGCTCCTGCTTCGATCAGCAAGTCAACGACGCCAAATGCCTTCTCGTCAACGGTTAGCGAGTCGTCAATCTTGCTGCCAATGTCCGCGAGCAGCATCTCCACCTTGTCCCTCGGAAGGCGGGTGCCGTAGTTGCGAGCGTGGATGCGAGCATAGGCAAGCACCGAGATTAGCGAGAGCGCTTGATCCTTGTTGGGCGTATCTGTAGGGATAGGAAGCTGAGAGAGCGGCTTGTAGGAATGAGCCACGCAGAGGATGTTTCCGAGCATGTTGCCGATAACGTCGCTCAGCAGCTTCTGCCCGTGCTCCTGCGAGATATTGTTTTGGGGTGCTTTGACGAGCCGAATGACGTATTTCAGGAAGTCGAATGTGGACGGATCGGCTCCTGCATAGCTAGCCAAGCCATAGCCTTGGAGCTTGACTGCCGCTGCATTGAGATATTCGCCAACCTTTACGCCGTCGCGTGTAAGGATCGGTAGAAGCAGGCTGTCGACCTTTTGAAGGATCTCGAGGGCTTCGTTCTGATGCCCCGCCTCGATGAGGCTTCTTGCTATGGCGAAGGCGTCGCTCGGGTCTACGATGAGGTGCCCATAGCGAAGGATGTGCCGCATAGCCTGTTCTGTCTTGCCAAGCGCGATCAGGGCCTCAGCGGCAAGGCCAGCAGACTGAGCAAAGAGCGTGTCGTAACGGAATTTAAGCCGTTGCGAGAGAAGCAGGAGGCGAAAGATGTCAGTCGCGGTGCCTAGACGAGTGGCAGCCTCAAGCGAATCCTCGATGTCCCCCAGGAGAACGTCAGGCTCAGCCCCGAGAAGTACGGATTGGTCGACCCATTGCTGCTGGCACTCACCTATCGCTGCCAGCTGCTTTTGAGCGTCGGCACGGAGGCCATGGAACACACGGTTGAGCGTCCCGTAGTCGCCGCTACCAGGCTGAAGGCAGAACTCAGCAAGTCGCCCTTGAACCCATTCGCTCTGCGTCGATGTCTTGTGAACCACGAAGTCAGAGAACGACGAGTGATAGACCTCGGTCGTGTCCGGTGCCGACAGCAAGTGGCGGATGCGAGTGATGGTCGGAACGAACGCTGCAGACTCTGACGGGGTCAGCATGGCCATCAGGTCGGTCGTTGGGATCCCCCAGCGAAGGCGCGTGACGATGCTAAGCAGGTTGATCGCATCCGTTTCCGCAAGGAGCTGTGCCCAGATGCTCTCGTAGTAGTCTTCAATAGATCCACTAAACGGCGGCAGTGACTCGAGGTCGCCCTCGCTGGCGCCACCGTTAACGAGGTCGACAAGGTAGCGCAGGTACAGCGGATGGCCCTTTGCGCGCTCGCAAAGAGCAGAGACCAGTGTAGAAGTAACCTTCTCTGCATCAAGGGACGACGCGCAAAGCCGGTACTGAATGTCCTCGTCCAAGGTCGGCAGCGTCAAGCGCTCAGCCCCATAGAGGAGAGGGCTGAGCTTGCCGGCGATGGCGTCCAGACCTGCTCCCACTACCACAACTTGTACTCCTGGCGGAATGCTTGGAGGCAAGAGTCCGACGAAGCGCTGCAAGGCGTCACCGCCGACGGCAGCAGCCTCGTTGATCCCGTCGATGAACAACACTCCTACTTTGCCGTCACTCGAGCAACGTTGCGCCAAGGCCTGAAAGGCCTGATGCGTCGTCTGAATGAGCTGTGCATATGTGAGCTGCATCAGCCGAGCTGGCTTGCCGGTAGCCCGCGTCGATAGCAACGAGGTCAACCAGTCGACGAAGACTTCCGGTTGCACCTGGAGAGCCGGAGTAGAGCCGCGACTGCACTCGGAAAAGGCATAGACACCCAGGACTTCTACATTGGCCGATTCCGGCTTGAAGCCTCGGCAATATGTCGACTTGCCGATGCCGTGAGCACCATCAAGGAACAGGTATCCTCCGCCGGCCTTGACCACTGTCGACTCAAACAACTCATCAAACGCGGGCCGCGATGCGAACGGTGAGGCGTCGCCTTGAGACGCTTCGCCCTCCGGAAGAAGCCCGTTTGCGGCCAGGAACTCCCGAAGCGCCTCCGTGCTCACGGCGCCGAGGGCGTTGTCGACGCTGACGCGCAGCATCCCCTGGCAGCCGTCTGTAGTCATGAGCGCAGCGCCGGACATCCCGCGGTAGTCAGTCAACACCGTCTCCGGGCTAACCGAGAGGTCGAGATCTACACCGTTGGCCAGCTCGTTCAGGGCCTGCTGCACCGCTCCCTGCAGGACCTGGCCAATCTGCAGCTTGGAGACCGGATAGCCAAAGGAGAGCCATCGCTCGCCTGGCCGCGGAGCGCCGACGTTGAGTGCTACTGGCGCGAAGGCGGAGGGCTCTTGAAGCCTCAATATGCAAACGTCAAGGTCGGTATCAAACGCATCCAAGACCGCCTGCTGCTTCGACGCGGACTGCCCGACTCCAAAGCTGACCTCAAGGCTGACTCCTTGATCGGCTGCCTCGCCGAGACAGTGATAGGCCGTCAGGACATGGTCAGCAGATATCAGCCATCCTGTACCGGCTTCGCCAGCACCTAGAACCTGGCACGTCGCGAGCTTCACTTCCTCTTCAGTCATTGTTCTTCTCCCTAGACGTGGATCCAGCCGTCTTGAACGACGTCCACGTTGAACTTCGCCCCGGACCTTGACACGTGCGCCCTGAGGCGAGTGGATGCGGGGGTCTCGTAGTTGAAGTAGATCTTTCGCTCGAAGGTCGCGGGCCTGTCGACGATCTCGGCCAACACTTCATAGTCTGGGTGATGGTGGATTGATCCGTTGGTTGAAACCAAGAAAATGGGAGCGTCAATGAGCGACAGAAGATCCACGCTCGTGTTGTGGATGCTGCCGTGATGAGACACCTTGATGGCATCGAACAGCTGCGGACGGCCATCTCCATGGAGCCTCTTGAGCTCAACGACAACGTCCTCGGCCCAAGCATCGCCCAGAAACAGTAGCCTCTTGCCTTCACTCTCGATGAGGGTGGCAATCGAACTGCCATTGGTAGGGGAGATGTCGGGCACGTACACCTCATTGAGCCTCTTGGTGCTCCCAGCTGAAATGGTCTTGACCATCGCCGGTGCCGGCTGCCGGGTGTATGCGCAAACCATTTCGTAGGCGTCCTCAACCACAGGGTCGACCGCTGCTCCACCTTTGTAGGAGAGCCTGCGCATCTCCAGGATCCACCAAGTGCGCAATTCCTCCAGTCGGGCCACTGTTGGGCCTATCAAGCGGACCTGAACGCCATTCGGCAAGGTGTACGGGGGGCGCCCGCTCGTCATGTTCGTGGTGCCATCGCTCGCGTTCCATAGGTAGCCGTATTGCTTGAGGCGCTTCGCCAAGGAGCTTCCCTGCTTTGCGCTGATGGGATTTGCAGTCGGCCCAGATGCCGGTGGCAGAAGAAATCCTCGCCTCCGGATCGCCTCGAGTACCTGGCAGTCGGACGCGCTGTCTGGCGGGCCTGGTGGGGACGGAAGCGATCGAAGGCTGTTGTGCCAGACCTCTTTGACCTCAACAATGCTTCGCGCTCCTGGAGCGCCGTTCGAGGAGATGAACTCGAGAAGCCCTCCAATGTGGTCTCCATCAATATGGGTGCAGACGAGCAGATCCAGTTGGCCGCCCGCACGTGCCAACTGCCTCAAATCGGGTGCGATGTGGTCGTTGAAGGTGCTCGCAAAGCCCGCGTCGATGAGGACGTGGGAGCCTGAAGCATCGACAAGAAAGGCATCGCCGTTTCTAGCCGGGTACATTTTCAGTCTGAGCATGCACGCTATTCGCTATCTCCTGAACCCAGCCTTCTTCGCATTGGAAGCCTACCGTACGCGACCTTGCGAAATCTGCGTTCGACAAATCAGTCCGTGGCAAATAAAAGTCGGCCCGCGCTTGGCGGGTCAACTCGGATTCTTAGAAGGGATATTTTTCTTTGAGATCAGAATAGTTTGCAGCGATCCAGTTTATTACTTTGGAACGTCCTTGGATGTCGGAAGGCAGCTTTTCGTGGATCATCCATTCACAGATTTGACGCGTGCGGATGCTCAAATCGGCCTGATCTTTGCCTTTGAGAGAATTGAGCAACGTCAAGACTTCGTAGCCCTCTTTACGACTGAACCTATCTGCGTCCTCTTTGGTCTTCTTGGGATCGTCCCCAGTCACGGTGGTCCAGCTGTAGTCTTCGTAGTTGAGATCGCTTTTTTTGATTTCCGGCACTTTTCTCATCCTCCAGGTGAAGTCGAATATCGGTCAGGGGGGATCACGATACATATTTCAAGGGCTACTAAAAAAAATAATATGCCTTTCGTGGGACTTGCCGGATTCTCAACTGAGCACGCAAGGTAAGAGGGGAACCCGGTCATCAATATTCTCCTGGGATGCTGCGTCACGTCAGCAGTTTAACGGGACTCGCTGGATTTTCTTGACTCGACTCGAAGGTGTCCTGTTTTAAGCGACAGTGATGGTTTGGACGCCTGCCGTCGCCAGAAGGCCATACAGCGGTGCGATGTTGACTCGTGCACCACGCTGTGGCGTATAGGTAAAGATCACCCGTTGCTTCGCGCGTGTGAACGCCACGAAGAAACCTGCCGTCGCGTCGACGGTGTCCTGTACAAAGCTCCACCATGCCGAGTCGTCGAGGCCGATGAAGATCACGGTGTGGTACTCCAGCCCCTTGCTCTTGTGCAGCGTCATGAGCGGTAGGGCTTTTGTTCCTTCGTAGGCATCGAGTGTCGCAGCCCAGTCAGTTGCCTGGACGGCGCTCGACTGCAGATGCAAGGCCAGACTATTCTCGACTTCCGCGAGCCACCCCCCTTGTCCATAGGGCGTATGGGCCGCGATGAGGGCATCACGGCCCAGGAAAGCCTCCACCTCCTGGATGACAGCGCGGGCCATCGCCTCAGTCTCCGGCGGTTGGGGATGCTGCTGGATAAACCGACGCGCAAAGGCGTCTAGATCCTGAGCAAGGACGCGACGTGCACGGTCGTCGGTAGGCGCGATGCCCCGCAAGTTTGCTAATGCGTGCTGGGCTTCGATCCAGGTCAATCCGCCTCGAGGGGCGCAGGCCAAGCGAAGGATTAACAGCACTAGTTCCGACAGGGGTTCGGTGAGCAGCTCTTGCAGCATCTGGGCGCCAACATAGGCGGCTTCGTTGCGCAGGGGGATACCCGCGGTCGCAAAGGCGGGGGCTAGGACCCGGGCATAGTCTTCCGCCTTCTGCCGTACCAACAGCACGAAGTCGTTGGGCTGTAATTGATGCTCGCGCATCTGCGACGCGACGTACCGGGCAAGAGCCTGGGCTTCAGTGTTCACGCTGGAGAAGTCCCAGATGGCACAGCAAGCATCGGAAATACTGGCGGCGGCTTTTGACTGTGGGTGCGCGGCAGACGTGTCGAGCGCTTGCGCCAGTACGTGTTGGATGCGCACGAGCTCGGGCGAGGAGCGGTAGTTGCTGAGCAGAGGGATGCGTTGCGCGCCGAAAGTCTGTTCGAATGCGCCGAAAGGATCGTCCATCGCTAGTGCGAAGCGCATGATCTGCTGCTTGTTGTCACCCACAGCTGTCAGGATCGTTGGCATGCCCAGGAAGATTGTTTGGACTAGGTCGAACTGGGCCTCAGTCGTGTCCTGGAACTCATCCATGAACACATGAGAGTAGGTCAGCGCCAAGGCGTTACGTACGGACGCATTAACGCGGACCAGCAGTTCCGCCAGTCGGCTGAGCATGGGGAAGGTGAGGTGGCTGCGCGTGGCGCCTCGAAGCTGTTCGTCCCAGAACCGCTGTCCAGCCCAGAGGCCTGCATTTCCCGACGTCCAGCCGGCCTCTGGTAAGCGCTCAGCGAGCACATGACGGCGCTCGAAGTAATTGACCGAGAGTCCTTGCACGGCCGCTTGCCCGAAGGGGTTGTCCAGAGCAAGGGACGCACGCTGCAGGAAGTCGGCCCAATGCGCCCGCTTGGGGAACAAAATGCCATAGTCAGCCGTAGGCCGCCAACGGTTTGGCAGTGCCTGTCCGAACCGATCCACGAGGCTCTTGGCGAACGCATCGAAGGTCAGCGAGTCGAAGCGGCTCGCATGGTCGGGGTGGCAACGCTGACGCACACGGCGCGCGAGGTTTCGTGCGGCATCGCGCTTGAAGCTGATGGCTAGAATACGCTGCGGAGCAGGGGACGCGCCTGTTTGTAGGAGGAACGCAGCGCGTTGCGCGAGCAGTTCAGTCTTGCCGGCGCCGGGTCCGGCAAGCACCGAGCGGTGCTCGGCCGACCGAACGACGGTCAATGCATTCGGCTCCAGGCTGTGCACGCCGACCGGCTGCCAGTCGCCGGGGGGAACGCGTCTTGGCGGCAACGACATTGTCACAACCTTGATACCTGAGCAGAGATATGCAGCAGCACACGCTGGAGAGGCGCAGGCATGCCGGCTTTTAATGCGGGCAAGTCAATGTGCGTGAGTGCGCGCAGGTGTGTGGCAGGCTTGCTGTGCGTGAGGAAGTGGTAGCGGTATGCAGCCATGTGGTCACGGAACATCTGCGCGTTGCCGGTGTAACTGATCAGCCCGGGACCTGCCGTTCCAAGCACTACCTCGGCAGCGCTTTCGTTAGTCATACGCGGCCCAGCTCCGTCGATCGTGGCTGCGTATGCAGCGGGGAAGGCGGCCAGCATCGCCAGGTCAAGGTCAAGTGGCCAAGAGAAGAACACCGAGGAAGAGCGCTCTAGGTAGCTCAACCACCCCTCGAGATTGGCTGCGTCAAATGTCTCCATTTCTGCAAGCCGCTTATCGCTGAGATGCGTCCCATCGGAGAGTTCCAGAATTTTTTCGCGAGGAACGCCAAGTGCGAGCATTTGCTGCAAGGCATTCTTGAGTCGGCCATAGCCACCACCGTCGCGACCCAGATCTAGGTCGAGCAGGGTCGCGTAAGGAATGCCCAGGCCATGGAGCAGCCGCCAGAAATGATTAACGTGGCGGCCTCCGAGAGGCACGATCGCAACGAACGACGGGTCGACGAGCAGGTTGAGCGCCTCCGCCAGCCGCGGCAGCACGATACGCTCTGAATCGCCCTCAACCAACAGCACAAAACGCGCAAAGTACAGTTCGGGGAATGCAAGGAAGGCGTTGCGCACGAACTTGATGGCCTCGACGTCGCTGGTCGGCATCGGGATGGGCAGCACCGTTGACACGCCAGTCGCTTGGTTGCGCCGGCAGTAGCGCACGTCGTCGGGCGGGACGCGCCCCAGCACCGAGGGGGAATGGCTGGACACGATGGCCTGGCCGGCGCCTGTCTCGACGAGCGTGCGGATCTGCTGCAGGATACGCGAGAGGTAGTAGGGCGCCAGGTGGTTCTCGGGCTCCTCGACCGCGAACAAGGTGAGGGCTGGTACGTTGAGTTCCTCGGTCCTGAATCCCTGGATGCGGCCCGCCACTGCAGCCCGCTCCACGTCGAAGACCGCGGCTGCCAGCGCGAAGTAGAAGAGTGACTGCTGGCCGTCGCTCAGCGCGTCGAGTCCACGGTCTTCTCCGGCCGGTCCGCGCTTGAACATCACGCCGATGCGTGCGACGACTTCCTCGAACCGCCGGCTCATCAGGCTCAGTTCGGGGTTGCAGTCGATGTCACCGTCGTGCAATTTCTCCCACCGCTTGGATAGCGACTCGCTGATGGCCTGAATGGCGTTCTCGCTTCCAAAGGCATTCAGCAACTGCTCTGTAGCCGCGTGGACGGTCGCCTGAGTGCCCGCCGACCATTCGATGGCCCTGAGCAGGCGAGCTGCCAACGCCCCCGTCGTGGCTCGGATCTGAGTGCCAGCGTCGCGGCTGGCCGGTGTGTAGAAGAGCTGGATCAGACCGCGATCTCCCGGGGCTACCGGGGAGGCTTGATCGTCACGTACGACGTCATCAGCTGTGTTAATCCAGTTCAGGTCCTGACTGACGGCGCCTTCCGCAGTGCCATCGTCGTCCCAGCGTGCGCGAAGCCGCAGGCGGCATAGAGGCGTGCCGCCGGGGCGCTCGATGCGGACATGGCGAAACACCGGTGCGACCGTGGCAGCGGTCGCGCTGCCGTCCACCAGTTCCGGCAGGCTCAGGCGTACATCGATTGTCAGCGTCCGCGATTTGAGGCGTTCGGTCTCGGTCGGTGTGACATGAAAATCGGAGGGGACGATCGTGCGCTGAGCGCGCGTCACCCCGAAAAGTCGCATCAGAGCCTGCAGCACCGCTGTCTTACCTGATGCATTCGGCCCCACGATCGCGGTGAGTCCCTGGCTGAAGGGGATGGCTGTCGGGTTAGGGCCGAAGCAGCGGAAACCGGCTATCGTGACGCTTTCAATATGCATGAAACGGTGCTCTTCCTGGCTGTTTGCAATTTATCAGATACGTATTGTGGCAAATTCACGCTGTATATTGGTGCATTTTTTTGTTATGGCATCAAGTCGTGGCGGTGCTGAGAGGCTTGCGGGTAGCTAGCAAGCCCCCTCTTTCGTAGGGATTAAGGCTTGCCGGGCAGATGCCGATTCAGAACCAAATCCTCGGTGCAGTTATACGCGCCTGAGCCTCCATTCTTTTACTCGACAGTGCCTATAGGGACCCCCAGTGTATCTAGCTCAAGCGGTTGCGTGAAGGCGCCTTCTCAGTTGCTCGCTGAGCCCCACTCCGACGCCATTCCCGTCCCTACCGGTGACGAGGAGCATTCGACAGTCGTCGCCAGAGCCGCCCCGTTAGCAAGCATTTCTGGTGCTTTTCTAGCGAAATTACGCGGGCTTGTCACGATACCCTTGTTTGCCAGCAATTCAATGACACTTAATCCCAAGCCGACGGAAAGCCAGACATCTCACTTCGAAAGGATCCTGCGAGGGATGAGCTTCATCAAGGATTTGCTAGAGATCATACTGAAGGTCTCGCCGCTCGCATTAGTAGCGCCTGCGATGACTGTTTGGCTCTATCTTCGAAAGCTTGGTTGGTCGGAACTCTTCGGTGAGTCAGTTGGGTCACTGCCGGGCCTGCTGGCACTGCTCGTCGGGTCGATATTAATCTTGATTGTATTCCTCCTCCAGGTTGTCCTGCCCTCAATCTTTTTCGGGGCAGCGGCGGAGGTGCTGGACGATGAGAGACCAAATCCTCGTCTTGCGTCGGCCCGGGCGCAACAGCTTCATTTCGTGCCCGTGCTGATGTGGCAACTTTGTTTCAGTGTCTCCGTAGCATATTTTCCGGACGCGATCACGTCCCCGTTACAGCTCGCCACTGCCGTTTCGGCGGTAACCGCAGCGGCAATGGCCGCCAAATTCCGTGAGGACCTTCTACCCGCGTCGACGAAGCAGCGTATTACCGTAATGCGACAGGGAGGGAACACGGCGTACTATTTGGGCTACTGTGCTCTGCTCATGGGCGTCGGTATTGCCTTTCCCATCGTAATCTCTGTTGCTTCGGCTGCTTCGCTGCTATCGCTGTGGTGGTTGACAAAAGATCTGAATATCACCTCTCCTGCGGCCTTTGTGGTTCTATGCTGCGGGGCAGGAGCCATTAGCGTGGTTCCTGGCTTGGCCTACCTCGGCGCCAAGGTTGAGAGACATCCTCCCCGTAAGCTTTGGTTGCTGACTGCATTGGCTGGCGGCGGTGTTCTGTATGCAGCGATCGCAACAGCCATGTTCTTTGCGCCAATTTCCAGGCAATCCTTTGAACTTGCCGGCGTCAGCGATACGCAGCCACACGTTTATCTACTGCAGAATGAGTCGATCCTGCCATCTATAAGAGCAGTTGGGATTCCTACATCATCCACAAAAGAGTTCTTTCCCGATGGGAAGGAGGCCGTATTTGTTGGCGCCTATCTTCAGTTCAACTTTGGTGGCGTAAAGTTGCTGTGTCGGTCGCCGTACGACGCTGTCGATCCTGCTGTCTCTATAACAGCTGACGCGCAACGGGATCTCGGCTCGCGCTCGAACCTGGGCGGCGGATGTTTGCCCGTGAGGCCTGACGATGTGCGCGTTGTCCGGCCACATCGATAGTCTGCTCTTCGTCTACGGTGAGATCGCTATGTCCGTGAGATGCTCGTGGGCTTAGCTATATCCTGACCTGTGAGGAAGAGCACTGCGTCCGGGTGTCGTGCTATAGCATGAGCCCAGACCACGGATTGAAGGCATGGAACACATCGTAAACTGAAGACTAAGGGGAACTCAGCCAAGCACATCGGGAGCAGAGTCGTCGGTTTGCATAATTTTGTTCCCGCCCGTCGCCCGCCAGCTCGCCGTTTCCGAGGTGCCAGGAACAATTTTATGCAAAGAAATTTTGCAGAACATTGTTCCTCCGGCCGACGTTTTGCGTAATTTTGTTCGTTTCCCGGGAGATCGGTCAGTCGCTGCCCAGCCCGCTGCAGCCAGGGCACGCAGGCGGAGGCTGCAAGACGGCCGCCGCGCGCCAAGCCACCTTCCGCGGCGCTCCCGTCTGGCCCAGAGGGCCAGGAACAAAATTCTGCAACATTCGGGAACAAGATTCTGCAAACGGACGGCCGCGGCCTTCAGCTTTCCCTCAGGCCGCAATGACGTATTGCCAAAGCGCCATTGCGCCAACGTTCACGGCGACAGTGCCCCAGAACGAAACTTGGAACTCCCGTTTCCGGTTCTTGTGTCGAAGCAGGTGCTGGGCCGCAAGCGCGCCCGGCCAACCGCCGCAGAGCGCCAGTAGGTGCAGGGTGGTCTCAGGCGTGCGCCACGTGTTTCGGCTGGCCCGCGTCTTGTCGTCTGCGTAAGCGGAGAACGTAATGATGCTGGCCAGGAGGCTGACAATGCCGGCCTGTCGAGGGAAATAACCAACCAGGGCGCCGCCGACGATGAACCCCAAGGCCGCCAGACCTGCGAGCACCGGCAAAGGGCTCGCGTCTGACCGCGACTTCGGTGCACCGACGATTGCAACGTTCAGGGCTTGAATCCGGCCGTCCTTCCCTTTGCCAAGCTCGAAGCTCACGCGGTCACCAGGTGTCGGCGTCACGGCGCGTGTTTGTAGCGCTGTGACGTGAAAGAAGACATCCTTCATGTCCGCGTAGACGTCGATAAAGCCAAAGCCCTTGTCTGCATGCCACGTCTTGACCTGACCTGCTTTTTTCATGGTTTTCGTCTGGTGTTGCGCGAAGGATCCAGTTTAAGGGATGCCGTCAAGCGAAACTATGGCCGAATCCGTGAGGTCACCAAGGTATATGCCGGCTGTCTCTCGGCTCTGCCACCCGTAGTCGGTGGGGTGTTGGCTTGCTGCAACCCGTCTTGCATATCAGATCGGGTAGATTTGCCGACGGCGGGATTCCGCGCCAATGAGATGAAGAACAACAACAGGTAGAGAAATGGGTCGCCGAAGGAAGGAGCCGTCGCTTAGCGAAATATTGATGGATGCGCCATGGTGGGTATCCGCAGCACTGGCCCTGGGTGCTTTCATTGTGTTTCGCGGGGTCGTGCCAGGGATATTCGCGTCGAGCCCATTGTTGACGGGCATTGCCGTGCTAAGCCAGTCATTAGCCTGGGTTCCCGCCGCCATGTTCGGCTTCCTGGGTGTGCTGTCATACATCCGTGCGCGGGGTAGGGCGGGGGCCAGGCAGCAAGAAATCCCGATGAGGGCTCGGCGCTCCCGCACGAGCCGGCCGTCGTCGGCCCCCGTGTCACCCCGGTATTCCGATGAATCCGCCGAGTCGAAGGAGGCCGTTAGCCCGCTGGCGAGGACAGCATCCGTACCTGAGAAGCCAGAGATCAATAGCTGGACGCTGGATGCCCTCAAGTTGTTAGAGTGGAAGCGATTTGAGCTGCTTTGTGTTGGGTACTACGAGGCGATGGGGTTCGTGGTCAAGACTGTGCCCCATGGTCCCGATGGCGGCATCGATGCAACCTTGTACAAGGCAGGCCTGGATGTTCCCGTGGCCGTGGTCCAATGCAAAGCATGGAGTAAGCCGGTGAAGGTGGAGCAGGTCCGCGCACTTGCCGGTGTCATGCACGAACACAAGGTGCGTAGGGGCGTTTTCTGGTCGTTGTCTGGCTATGTAGGGCGACCGGTAAAGGAGTCGGCAGAGCGAGCGGGCATTCAATTACTTGATGGTGCGGGCATCCTGGAACGGATCTGCGCGCTCGATCAGTACAAGCAAGCGACGTTGCTGAAGCAGGCGTTTCGCGGCGACTACCGGACGCCTACATGCGCGGCCTGCGGAATCAAGATGGTTGAGCGGCAAGGGTCAGCCGGCGCATTCTGGGGTTGCCAAAACTATCCCGGTTGCAAGGTCAGACTGTCCCGCAACGTCTAGTCTAGGAACCGGCTCGATCAATCATCGCCGCCGCGCTCTCAGTCAACAAGGTCACTCCCGGGGAAGGCTGGCTTTCCGGCAGGCTCGAGCGCCTATTTTCTGCCTTGCTACTGACACGGGTGCTTTTAGGTTGCGAAATATGTCTCATGAACGGTCTGCGGCATCGCCAGAGCCAGGTCTTCATCACTGGAGAGGCGCAGCCCGGCACGCCGGCAAGGACTTCCGTCTCAATCCGGTCGGCTCTTCCCGCCCCTCAAGCGACCGTCGTCGCTCTACAAAGCAGCCGGTCAGGCGGCGGCCGTTGCACGGCGGCGTTTTATGAGGCGATGACCGATTCGAGTCGCAAGTCGCTCGCCGTGATCGGCGCGTCGGCAGGCTGGAGTCTCAGATGCCCCGACCTCGGCGCGCGGCTTAAGCCAGCTGCGGGCGCATTCACTCCATAGCATGAAGCCAGGAAACTGTAGCGCCAACATGCGTCGCCGGAACCCATCTGCCTATCGCACGCTTGACAGAACCGGAGAATCCGACCGTATCTGCGACCGAAGGCACTATCTGCTGGATCCCATCTGATATTGGAATAGCACGTTCGAGTAATTTTGAGCTTTCTTTATCGCCCTCGACCACCACTAGCTTGTCCTCACGTTGCACGCGACGAAAGTGGGCATTGTTCAGGTGCGATGAGATGGCTGGTGGCCACGGAAGCTCCGGGCTCATTGCATGAACGGCATGGACTACGAAGTAGCCGATTACACAGCAAGTACCGGTTGTGATGCCATCCCCCTGGAAGCCCGCATAGAAAACAAGATAGTCGCCACGATTCAGGGTTAATAGCTGGGAGCGCTTTGGATGACTAGGCTCCCCATAGCTGTAGGTGACGAACTCCGGGTCGTAGTGAGCCGGCGCATCCAGGCCAATGACTTGCGCGAGGGTGCTGCCCCGTCGCGACGGAATGTCGCCGTATCTAAGGGCATTGTGTACTGGCGCTCCTTCAGGAATAGGCACGTATTCAAAGCTGCGATCGGCTTCAATAGGAGATAGCCGACCGCCGCATCCACGGTCGATTCCTACGCGCAGGAAGAGAATTTTGGTTTCTGACATTTTGCTGAGAAAACCTGTGTAGCGCAATGAGACTGTTTCGTATCGATTTTTCCTTTACCCAGCGCTGGCGAGGGGGGCGCGTCATGCGCAAGATGCAGGATAGCCTTCAGTTCCGCATACATATCTTCGAACACACTGTCAGATATGATGACGCGTCGATTTGTTTTCAGCATATGCCCATAAAGCAGCGGGTAGTCCGACTGAAGCAATGGCCCGTGCTCGTTGAGCAGAATGAAACGCTCAAAGGCCCATATCGCGTGCCCTTTGGGACTGACGCCGCACGCTTTCCTGCTTATCCCAACCCAATTCACTTTCTTCGCTATTCCTTCGTCGCCAGGCCACGGGCTTACTCCTCCAATACCGATTACGTGGTTGAAGCTCCAGTCCCGTACCGATCCCATGCAGTCATTGCATCCAAAGAGGCCGCTTTCGTTGGGGTCACCCGTATGGGTTCTTTTGTAGATGAGAATTCTTGGTCTGCTCTCCGGCATTGCTCTGTCTCGATGGGAGGGGCGCAGCGGTCATCGCGGAAATCGCTGCAATCGTGGAAAACGGGCAATGGACAGATTGTCGCTAATCTGGACGTGCCAGTCCAACGACCGGTTGAATCCGCGGCCGGCTACCGCCGTTGCGCTACCTCCAGACTCGCAAACAAGAGGAGCAGCTGCCCGCGTGGTCAGGATGCTCGTGACGCCGGTGTTACCAGGGCGCGGCAATAAGGTTCGATAACGTTGCCTTATCGGCGAGTAGGCGCCACGAGGAATACAGAACCGGGGGAAGGAACAGCTGTCGTAGATGCTGCTTACTGCACTTTACACCAAGAATTTGATAACTATTATCAAGGGCGGTACACTTCATGACACCGGCGTACGCCCTGCGCCGGCCCCGTCTGAAGAGGAGCAAATATGATCAGTGCCGACCTTGGACAGCAACTTGAGCGCTACGTGACTGAACTTGTCGCCTCGGGCCGCTATGGCTCTAAGAGCGAAGTACTGCGCGAAGGCGTACGTCTGATTCAGGACCGTGAAGCGCAACTGATGGCGCTGGACGCGGCGCTCGCGCAAAGCCTGGCCGAGGCGGACGCGGGCCGCGGCACCGACGCAGCCACCGTGTTCGACCGCCTCGAGGCCAAGTATCGCGCCGCGGCAGGCAGAACACCCGGGCACGGCGCATGATCGTCGTTCGCCTGACGCCGCTGGCCGAGGCCGAACTCGAAGCCATCGCCGACTACATTGCCCGCGACAACCCGCGCCGCGCGCTTTCCTTCGTGCGGGAGTTGCGCGACCGGTGCCTGTCGCTCGCAGACATGCCGCTTGCCTTCCCGCTGGTACCTCGCTGTGAGGACCGAGGCGTCCGGCACCGTGTACACGGCAACTACCAGATCTTCTACCGCGTGGTGGGCGATCCGCCTGCGCGAATCGACGTGCTGCACGTGCTTCACAGCGCCCGCAACTATGCCGCGCTGCTGTTCAACTGAGGCCTCCCGGCCAGAGTACGGCGGTAGACATTCGGGGCCGCGTCGCTTCGGCAGCCCGACGACTTAGGTATCAAAGTGGAGGGCGGTGCGCCATGATCGATTCTGCCTCGATCACGAAGCGCCCCGCGTGAACGCAGCCAAATTTGAACATGACGCCCGTACTGAGTAATTTTGCCAGTAGCAGGGGGGTTATGTGGAATGGGGAGGGTGAGACGTCGGTCGGCGCCACCGGCACCTCAGTCGGCCGTCGAAGCGCAGGCGCTCGAAACGGCAGCAAAGTCGAAATGCGCGGCGGCATAGATGGCATTGCAAGCCCAGACTTCTTCGCCATCCTTGTAGAAGATGACCCATTTGCCGTCGCTGACGCAGTGGGCGCCAGGAAACACTTCGTCATGGCCATTCGGTCCGTCCAGCGGAAAGGACGCGTGGGGTGTGGCCCAGTAGCGGCCCTTCGGTAGGGGCTCGATCGTCTTTGGCATGCTCATCAGGCCCAGTGAGGTGTTACACAAGACACCATCGCCCAGTGAAGGCGAAACGGGGGATGGTGTCACCCTGCAACAGCGAAGACCGTCCTTCGTGTAGGCTTCACCATCCAATCACCTGTTGCTACCCGTTGCGATGTCGATGGCACGATACCTCTTGTTTGTGGCCCGCGCCCTCGGCGTAGGCGCCCTGATCATGATCGTCGCCATCGTCTCCCGGCAAGTATATTTGCGCAGCGCTGCGGAGGCTGCTGACGCCGGCGCAGACGAGGAGTCTGCGGAGGCTGCCGACGCCGGCGCAGACGAGGAGCCTGCGACAATGATGTTGATACGCTGCGAGACGATGCACGAACGTCTGCAGAACCGGCACAGCTCGGCTGCGAAGGCTGACGAGCGGCCACGCGCTCGTTGCAGGGAGTCCTGACTTCGGAGAACTTCCGATTAGTCGACCAGGAGCTAGGCCGCACGCCTGGTAGGCGACAGCGGCGAATGAGCCGCGCACAATCAATACTTTCATGATCATGAAAGTATTGATTGTGACGATGGGCCCCGCGGACGGCTATGCTCGTCATCGCTAGCCGACCCACAGCGGATCGTGGTTCAAGCGCAAGAAAATCGGCCACGTTCGGGGGAGCCGCCACTCGAACGTTCCGCATAAAGCCGTGGGCCAACGTCAGTATATGGCCGATCTGCCAGGCAATCTGTCTGTCACGGCGGTGCCTGAATTCCCAGAGGACCACCCTTTACCGCCAGACATTGCGGCATGTCTATCCGGCGCTACGACTCCAGAATCTCCAGCCCACTTTCGGCACACCATTGCCTCAGCGCTCTTTCGGCCGAGTCGGCTTCAAACGAATACCAGAGCTCGAGAATGCCTTTGCGCTCCAGCAAGTCCTTGAGGCGCGCGTAAGCGCCTTGTCGCCGGAAGAATTCTTCCACCTGGTCGCGACACTCAGGCAACTCCTGTGCAACAAATTGGAGGGCGAGACTTCGTCCAAGACCGAGTTCGTTCTTATGCGGTATCGCAAGGTAGCGGTCCGAGGTTTCAAGGTCGTCAGGAACCTCCTCGTCGAAGGTGTCGTTGTAATCAGAAGTCCAATAGACTTTGCCCGTATCGAGTGAGACATACGCGTTGTGCTCCATCGGCGCCGCGCAGCTAACGAAGTCGAATGCCATGGATAGATCGTCGTGTTTGACTGCGACCATGTCTGTACTCCCATGGGTTGCGAGGTGAACGGCCCAGCAATATTCGGTGACAGCCGGACATCTGTCTTCGTCAAGGGCCGATGCATGATGATGGTACCGCAGCGCTCATCGCGGCCCGAAGGCCGAGCTCCATGGTCATCCACCGACCGCTGAAAGCGCATCGCCCCGCACGTACTCTTGCCAGGACAATTTCTCGGAATATCACGACGGCTTCCATGCGAGATGGAATCGAAGTTTAGCGGGACGTCCCCTTCACCGGTCGAGTACTGACGCGCTTCCTTGTTGCAGCCTCGTTCTGCGTTGCAGGCGGGGTCGCCACGTTTGCTTTACCGGCAACAACGTTGCCAGATGCTGATTTGCGTGGCCCTGCGGATGCCTTGACTGATGACTTCTTGGTTACCGACTTATTATCCTCCGCAGTCTTCGCATTCGCAGGTGGCTTACGGGTTGTCGAGACGGCCGACTTGGTCGCCTTCTTCGCTGTCACCTTACCTGCCGGTGGCTTGTTAAGTCTGACAGCAGGCTTCGGCGGTGGGTTAGCGTCGGCCATCTCGATGCCAAACACGTCGGCCACCAGGGCGTCGTCGAGCACCTTGCTGGTGGCGGGTCGTTTTGTCGATTTGGGCAGGCCAGCGCCGGCCTGCCTGACGAGATCATTGGCATCGACGCGGCGCAGGGCGAAGAGCAATTCCGGCTGTTGGTCGAGCCGCGCGCCGATGCCGTAAAGTACGGCAGCAACGTGCTTGCACATTGACGCCCAGTCCGGACAACTGCAACTGAACCTGATGTCTTCCGGCATCGGGAAAAGACCGCTGCGAGGTTTGCAGATGCGCTCCATCACGGCTGTCGAGAGCTTGCCCTGCAAGAGTTCCACGATCGAATCGATCGATTCCGCGCAATCGGCGCCGATCGCTCGCCATTGCTTTGCGGGACATGCCGTCACGGTCACAGCGACCGTGTACAGACTCGAACCCATTACCTGCGCGCGGACTTCGCCTGCCGTAATCTGAAGGTCGATCACGGAACCGTTGCGCACATAGGTACGGCCGCGCGGCAGGCGGTTGGCATAGTCGCTGTAGCTTTCCAGATTGTCGCACCAGGCCTTGCCCCAGAAGGTCTTGGCGATGGCACCGCGGTATGAGGCGATTGGCGACAGCACCGAACCAGCCTTCTTCGCCTTCTCGGCGGCTCGTTCAGCCTTCTTTCTGCGCTCGGCGACTGAGACATAGGGCTTCCATCCCCCGTAACCGTAACCCATTCCGGTTCCTCTTGACGATCAGTTTTCTTGCGCGGCATGAACGTCGAGCTTCACGAGATCGAGCAATTCACGATTGCTCATCTCGGTAAGCAGGAGTTCTGCGCCGCCTTCCAACACATCCTTCACCAATTGCTGCTTCGCTTCGATCAACTGGTCGATACGGTCCTCGACCGTGCCACGGCAGATAAACTTATGCACCAGGACGTTCCTCCGCTGGCCGATACGAAATGCACGATCAGTCGCCTGGTTTTCCACCGCCGGGTTCCACCAGCGGTCGTAGTGGATCACATGCGACGCGGCGGTGAGATTCAGACCTGCCCCACCGGCCTTGAGCGAGAGCACGAAGAAGGGGGTCAGCTCATCTTCCTGGAATCGCTTGACCAGTTCGCGGCGCTTGGCGACCGGGGTGCCGCCATGAAGCACCAGACCTTCGCGGCCAAAGATCGAACCTAGAAAAGCCGCCAGCGGCTCAGTGGTCTCGCGGAACTGGGTGAATACCAGCACCTTTTCCTGTTTGGCGGCAATGACTTCGGCCAGTTGGCGCAGGCGGGCGAACTTGCCACTGTCTTCCGCCTTCCAGGCGGCGTCGCCCAACCACTGCGACGGATGATTGCATATCTGTTTGAAGCGCATCAGGTAGCTCAGCACGACACCCTTGCGACCGATGCCGTCGGCATCTTCAAGCGCGGCAGCCAGATCCTTCACCGCACGCTGATACAGTGCCGCCTGGCTCGGGCTCAGGTGGCACCAGGCCTTGAGCTCGGTCTTGTCCGGAAGGTCGTCGATTATCCGCTTGTCGGTCTTCAGGCGGCGCAGGATGTAGGGCCGTACGAGCGTTCGCAGCGGACCGAAGTGCTCGGCCTTCGCCAGCCGCCTGGTAAAGTCGGCAAAGACTTTGTCTGAGCCCAGCAATCCGGGGTGGGTGAAATCGAAGATGGACCACAGATCGGACAGGCGGTTTTCCACGGGAGTGCCGGTCAGCGCGATGCGCGATTGTGCCTGGAGCTGCTTGACCTGTCGCGTTTGCTTGGCGCCCGGATTTTTTATCGCCTGTGCTTCGTCGACAATGGCAACGCGCCATTGGAAGGCTCCCAGTACCGGCTGGCGAAGAAGCGCGCCAAAGCTGGTGATGACGAGATCGATGTCCGCAAGTCGCGCCGGGTCCAGCGCACGCAATTCGGCCGTCGGCATGGCCGACGGATGGGCGATCAGTAGGCGCAAGCCGGGGGCAAAGCGCTCAGCCTCTGCCGCCCAGTTGGCCAGCAGCGATGCAGGGGCGACCAGCAGACTGGGCCGCGCCTCGGCACTTTCTCGCTTCAGCACGAGCAGAAGCGAGAGTACCTGCATGGTCTTGCCCAGGCCCATATCATCCGCCAGGCAAGCGCCCAAACCGAGCCGGGTGAGCAGGTACAACCACCGCACGCCGGCCTGTTGGTAGGGCCGCAGGGTGGCCTTCAGTTCCGGTCCCGGGCTGATCTGCGCCAACCCCTCTGGCTGACGCAACTCCTGCAGGGTGTCAGCCAGCCAGGGCCCTGCAACAAGCTGCGACCAGTCGCGGTCAGCGGGGTCGGCACTATCGTCGAGCGAAACCCCCGCCAGAAGGCGTAGAGCCTCATTAAGCGGCAGACCGCTTCGCGCCGCCTTTTCCATGGCCTCGAATCGCTTCATGAGACGACTGAGCTTTTTCTTGTCCACCTCGACCCAGCGGCCACGGATGAGCTGCAAGCCGTCGGCGCCTTTGAGCAGATTCCTGACCTCGGTGGCGCTGAGACACTCGCCATCGAGCGAAACCTCCATGCTAAAGTCCAGCAACGCGTCTTTGCCCAAGAGCGAGGGTGGCCGTGCTCCGACACTGGCTTTCACAACGGGACGAGCAGGGCGGCCCGCCTGCCAGACGCCTGGCATGCGTACGACAATCCCGGCAGCTTCGAGTTTGGACAGGTCCGAGAGAAGGCGATGGGCATCGAGCGGCGTCCAGCGCAGCGGATGGTATATCTCGCCGGTATCCACCATTTCGCGAAGCCAGTCGCAGTGTTCCGCGGCGCGCTGCACCGGCAGCAGTAATGACAGGAGCTGCGCCTTGCTCCTGACTCCCGAGAATTCCGCCAGGGCCTGCGACAGTGGCTGATGTTGCGCTTTACCATGGGCCGACAGACGCGACGTGTAAGTCGCAAGGAAGGCGAACGGTGACTCCGGGTCCTTGCGGTTCTCAGCAAGGTTGAAATGCACGCGGCCGACGAGATTCCAGGCCGGGTGACGCAGCTTGAGGAAATCCTGAAGCGAGACGTTTGCGGTCGCCAGTTCCTGGTGCAAGGCAGTATCGATCTCGCCCCACAACGTGCCCAGCACGGCTGGCGTCAGATACTCGCCGCCCGTCATCGGCGGTGCATCGTCAATCATGGCATCGAAATCCTTGGCAGCAGGCGTTGCGACCGCGATCTCGCCGCCTTCGGGCGTGGCGCACAAGGCAGTGACATAGCGCGCCGCAAAATCACGCCACCAGGCCCATGCAGGGGGCAAAATGCGGCCGATTTCGGCCGTTCCCAGGTGCAGCAGGCCATGTCCCGCGCCAAGCGCAAAAGAACTCTCAAGCCGCTGTCGCGTTTCATCTGCCAAGATTGGCGCGGCGTCCTCCGGCACTGCAAGCAGGTGCCCGCCGGGCGTCAGGTGTGGCACAAGAATGTCGGGCGCAGTCACAGGTGCCCGTTCCAATCGCACTGTTTCAGCAAGCGCTGAAGCTGCATGTTTTCAAGGGAAGCGGCTGCGAAATCCACCAGCAGGCCCTCCGGCCTAGGTTGGACTGGGTAAATCTTCGATTGCCTCTGGACCGACCGAATGATCGGCTCAAGCAACCCTCCAGGGTATGCCTGCCTGCTGCGCTGCACATGTCTTGTGAACTGTCTATTCATCTGCTGTAGGACAACCTGTTTGCTAGTAATCACTCACGCAAATTCGCTCCCGGCTCCGCTACCGAATTTTGCCAAAGGCAAGCACGACTTTCCATGAAAGGGTACCAAAACCTCAGTCACACGAGATGGGATGCCGCCGGCGTCCCCCGCACGGCGAAAATCAGCTGGCGCGCTTGTTACAAACGACAAAATGGCGGAGTGTCCCGAATGGCCTGAATCGCTTCGAAGGCGAGTGACGGGGCGAATGGCAGTTGCCTCGGCAGAGCCGACCGTTCGAGTGTCTGGAGATGGCCGGCTACGCGCGGCGGAGTCTGGCATCTCGGCTGCCCTTGGCCGCGCCGGCCGAGTCCGTTGCAATACAACGAAGAGATAGACCTCTGTTAGGCAGGCACACGTACGGTTATACTCCGCGCTTCACAACTAACGGGTAATCCATAATGGTCGCTGCAACGAAAGCAACGAAGGTCAGTGCAGTCTCGAAGAACAAGTCTGCCGCCAAGAAGGTGGCCGTGCCAACGAAAAAGGCCAGCGTGCTCGCGCGTGAGGCTCAGGCGGCGAAAAAGCGCTTGCTGAAGCTGCGCGCCGACATGAAGAAGGCCATTGAGGCAGCAAAGCGCGAAGTTGCGCAGGCAGTGGAAGCCGCCAGGTCCGCGCTTCGCTTCGAGAAGCAAGCCGCAAAGGACAAGCTGGCGGCGAAGAAGGCAAAGGCTGCGGACGCCAAGAAGGCCGCGGGCAAAGTGGCCGCCACGAAGGCAGCCCCGAAAAAGGCAGTGACCGGTACCAAAGCCTCCGTGAAAGCTGCGCCGAAGAAGGCCGCAGTGAAAGCCGTGACGAAGAAGCGGACTCCCGCAAAGGCAGTGGTGCCGACCGTGGCGACACCCGAAGTTTCGGCGTGATTTTGGCCTCGGCCGGTATGGCACTTCGCCGACCGGTCGATGACCGAAGATGGGCGCACAGCTTGCGCCAAGCCTGCTCGACTGAGTCGTGTATCGAGCCATTAGCTCAGCAAATTAGAGGCAAGTTGTGCGAACATCAGGGTAGAATTTCGCGCGACGTTATAGGGCCGGACGCCGTGTTGGTTGCAGGCAGCGGACTCATAATCCGCCGGAGACATCCCACCGTGGGTTCGAATCCCACCCGGCCCACCAGGTTTGCGTCTGCCATTACTGCTCGATGAGGATGAACTGCGTAGCCGATGCATTTGCCGGCTCGCCTTGGATGGCCGCGCCCGAGTCGCGCCTGGCAGGTGAGCCTAGCATCGCGATCTTTGACGATCGCACCCGACTGGTGTGCTATGACAGCTCCGCTGGTCGAGCCCGGAGGTACAAGCGGCAATCGCACAACTTGAGGCTCCAATTCTGGATTGCTCAGGGCGTCTCGCTGACAACCGATCTGGCGAATTCCATGATCGCGCACGGCTACCGTGCTATCGGCATCGGTATGGCTGGTCTCTACGCCAACGTGGGCTGGCGTAGGTCATCGACGACATCGATCGACTGAAGTTCGCCGGTCGAAGGTAGGCTGGAGTGGAAGGGCGCCTACGCCTCGCCTACCTGAAATGCGCTGATTGGGCGAGACGCCAGCGTCTTACATGTCGTCTCGTGTCATATCGCAAATCCAAGGGAAGACTTCAGTATGCCAGACAGGTCCACGGAACAAGTCATAGTGAGTACAACCGGCAATCGTGACCAGTCGCCTGTCGTGCGCGGATAGGCCTCGGCACAGGTCATGCGCGGCGTGGGTCTGCCCGCGGCCGGATATGTCGTCGAGCTCGCCTTCGATGGTAAGCAAGGCGGTGGAACGGATGTCCTGGGGACGCACCAACTGACCTCGCACTCGCCAGGTGCCAAAGGCGATCTGAAACTCCTGAAACACGGTCCGAACCGTGTCGAGATAAAACTCGGCGGCCATGTCGAGCACCGCGCTGTAGTCCAGCAATGCTTGCCAGTGAACATTGGCTCGCTCGGCATCGCCACGAGCAAGGTTTGCCCAGTACCCTTCACATAGGCCCCATAGCGGTGATGACTGCGCAGCGGCGAGACCGGAAAGTTGCACAAAACTCGGACAGACCTGACGTCCAGCACCTGCATAGGGATGCGGCACTGGGTAAACCAGATTGCGTCGGAACCACTGGATAGAGCGGCTCGAGGCGAGGCGCCCAATTGCAGTGGGGCTGCGACGCGCGTCAATCGGACCGCCGATGAGAGTCAGGCTGGTTGGCGTCGCCTCATCGCGGCTTGCCAACAGCGCGATGGCGCCATTGCTCCAGTCAGTGACATAGACAATGTGCTCTTGCAGTAGCGATTGCACCACGTCGCGAAGCATGACGGCGTGATGCCCGGCAAGCGGCGCACAGACGAGTACCGCGGGAATCCCTTGCTGCCCGTTATCATGCCCAACCGCTGGGGCAGCTTCAAAGCGCAGCAGGCGGCAAAAAGGGCTTTCCGATACGAGTTGCTCGACCACGGGAACAACACGGCCGTCACGAAGGATAGCGGTAACGCCAAACGTCGGTTCCTCGCTGGCCGTGCTCAAGCGATACAGGTTTTCCCAGCAGGCGGCCAAGTTCCCGGCCCCCGGAAGATATGCAAGTGGACTAGAGGGCTGACCAAGGCTCGGGCAGATTCATCCGCCCACGCCTTCATCAGGGTCCGCTGATATTCAAAAATCTGATAGAGCATGCGGACCCCAAACCAACGAATGCGTCAGGAGAAAGAGCGCCATCACTCCGAAATTGCGGACGTTGACGCGCTACCGCAAAGCGCATTGTCAAGGTGCGTGGCACTCACGGCGGTCAGCAGAACGCTAAAGACGCTGCCCTGAAGCCACGTTGAGGTCGCCAACTTCAAGCGGAGATGACCGTTTTCTGCCGTGGAGCCGGCGGCTCCGTTTGCGCCCAAGTTTAACGCCTAGCGAATGCGGCGTACGGCGTCGAGCAGAGAATGCCCCCGGCTGGTCAGACGCGGATGGGCGCCGCTGTCATGACCATGCTCCATCGTGACCAGTTTCTGTTCCAACAATGCGTCCAACCGATCGGGATCGACGTCGTGAACGTCCGGTGCATCGCCAAGCAGCAGCAGTGCTGCGATTTCATGCGGACTTAGCATGTCGGTCTCCTTGATCGAGTCAAAAGGGAACTGCGACGGCTGATCTGTGTACCGTGCTCCACGGGGGAGTTAGGAACCGCAATTGGATGATGTCGGTGCAAGGAACGCGCCGGGAGCGCTACACCGAACGTTTACGGTAAATCCTTCAGTCGTGGAAAGCAAGTGAGGAATATGCTGCGGGGCAGCGGAGAAGTCCAATCCCCGATTGGGATAGCGGCCCGGCAGGCGGCTGCGTCAGTGTGGCCCGAAGGTCGTCGTGAACCTTTCAAGACCCGCGCTTTTCCAAAACGGGCCAATTACGGACCAACGCCTCTCGGCACGCTTCAAGCGATCACTGGCCTCCTTGCCTGAGTGCAGTTCGCGCGAAGTTCACTGCTCAACGTCGCACAACGGCATTACAAAAGCTTCAGTCCCGCCATCGTGGCGCGTGCCGGGACACTATGCGAAAACTGCCGAGCTCGGAAGTTTTCCCCACGTCAAGGCTGCGGCGTACCCGTTTCTGCGAACGTTCTAACCAAGGATTGTTAGACAAATGCAGCCTCGAGTACTCGGTCGAAATTTTTTGGACCGGCCGATTGCCGTGAGTGTCACGGTCAGGGCCACAAGCCTGAGGCTGGTTCTTATCAGTTCAAACCGAGGGGACTTTGCACCCGAATCACGCGCATTGTTTTACGGCGCTCCCTTTAATGCAGTTCTCGCTGCCCTTACCGCATGGAGCCTCACTGTGGCGCGGCGGTGGTACTCAGTCGCTGTCATACTTTCTCGCTCAGCTTTTTTGGTCATGATTCGGAGCCGCCAAGCGAATCATTGGACTGCTCATTACCCAGAAGGTTAAAGTTTTTATGCCCTGAAGATCAAATTGGCTCTAAACTACCTATCTGGATCTCTCGATCGGAAAGGAAACCAGAAGATGGCAACTTACAAAGAACTGATGGCGCAGAAGGCAGCTCTGGAGGCGCACTTGGAAGAGGCACGTGCGAATGAAGTCGCCTCTGTCATCGAGCAGATTCAGAACCTGATGGCGGAATACGGGCTGACTGTCGAAGACGTTACCAAACGCCGTCGTGGTCGTCCTGCCGGCAGCGGCGCTGGTAAGGCGAAAGCGGGATTGCCCCCGAAATACCAGGATCCGAAGACGGGCAAGACCTGGTCTGGCCGCGGTCGTGCGCCGTCCTGGCTTGGCAAGAACCCTAACAAGTTCCTGATTGCAGAAGAGGCGTAAATAGGCGCAGCACGTCCCGCCAGAATAGTGTCCAACCCCTGCATGCAGGGGTTTTCTTTTTGAGAGCAATCGCCATGTCATTTGAAGTGATTCATGCCGATATCATGCTCGCCCGGCCAAACTTGGTTCCTCGTGAACGTACCGAGCGGGGGATACGGAACGGCTATTCCTACTGGCTCCGGCTTCCGCCCAGCAAGGTACTCAGAGTGATCCGCCTTTCGCACCAGTCTGGCGACAGCTATGAGTTGGTGCGTGCGGCCAGCGAGCGCAGAACGCGTCAGAAAATACGTCAACGGTTTTCCGGGTCCATAGCCGAGCTGATAGCCATTATTGACGAAGAGATCGACATCCTTTGCAAGGATGAGCGCTTGGTATCGAAGCCTGGTTCATAGGTTTGCTGGCCAAGACCAGGCCGCCCACGAGAAGCAGGGCGGTACGTTCCGATCCACGCGGCCGCCGTGCCGCTTCAGTTTCGTAGAATTGGCGCCATGTCGACCAGCGAGGACGCTCTCGGGTCGAAGTGAAGGGCCTGAGGGTGTAACAGATTGGGCCGCAAGACGGAATTTTGGCCCCCAAAGACCTTGTGACTACAGCAGAAGAGCCTACGAGGCTGGGCTTCGACCGATCGATTGCTGGGATCGTAGATGCAGGTCGCCCATTGCGGCCCAATTCATTGCACCTTGGCCGTCGCCCCCGCCAAGGGGAAAGCAAATGCAGCGCGAGAGCCTCATAATCCATTGGTCGGTGCTCGACTCACGGGGCGCCCAATTCCACACCACTATCGTTGCGCCAACGACACTCGCCAGCGACCGAGCGTACCTGTTTCAGCGTACGGCAGTTTGGTTTTGTTACGGCGAAGCATGACGAGGCGCTGCCACAAGAACCAACTGTGTCTTGGCACACCAACCAAGCCGCCGAGTCAAAATTGGGAAGGGCTTGCCCGTCACGATCACATAGCCCCTACTACGCGGCTCGCACCGGCAGGCGCCGCCGGCGCTGCTCTGTACGTTACTGGTGTCGGGAGCAACTTCAGCGTGATCATGTGACAACACGTGGTGGCTGCGCGGGAGCTTGAACTTGCCGATTACTGCCGTTCCCAGGACATGGATGTCGACGCGGCGCGCGCTCTCGTCCGAGAGGTAGAGAGCATTTTTTTGTACCCTGTGAGTGCGTGCAAACGCGAAAAAACCCGAAACGTTACCGCGTACGGATGTAGGCCTCGAAGAGACCCGCGTGCAGGCCGCGTAAGTCCTTTCGCCGTTCCAGCAAATCATGCTGGCGGCCCTGGCGCTCAAGGTTCAACAACTCCAGCATGATCCGCAATCCCTTTTCGGGTAATGTGCCCGTCGAGGGCTCGGACGCGCGTAAGAGGGCAGCAAGTCCGGGTTTTTCGGTCAAGGACCAGGCTGGGAGCCACGCGAGATCATCTAGCGTACCGTCACCATCGAATTTCGCATCGAACCGCCGGCGCAGCGCCAGCAATGACGAATCACCGAGCGTTTGTATGAGCGCGCCGAGCTTCTTCGGGGATAGCCAAGCAAGCTCGGCCAAGAGCGGCCATGCCGGGTCAAGCCCCTGTAGCCGGTAGACCGTCTCGGCCATCCAGGCGAGGGGAGTTGGAATTCGTCGCCATGACCCAATTCGCTTGATGCTGTCAGATGCTGCAGTCCACTCCGCAGCGCGCATCCATAGGGGTGCCGCATGCCATTCGGGCATCTCCCGGTGAAACGGCAATTGAGAGGCGGCTCGGGCAACAGCACGCCACAGCGGTAGGCACCAAGCCATGCCCGCTGCGTCGCCGAATGCTCGGCGCGCTGCCGGCATGCACGGCAAACACCACCCTTCGCAGGTGTCGCGCAGTGCCGTCTGAGTCGCGAAGTGTTCGTGGACGGGAGCCTCCAGCACACAGACAAGTGTCTCCAGGGTCGGCACAAGCGTGTCGTCCGGATATTCCGCGACCAGGCGCTGCAGTGCTTCACGCCCGGCGGCGGCATTGCGTTGCTCAAGCGCTGTGAGCACGTCGTTGCGAAGCATGACATCGCGGCCATCTTCAAAAAGATCGAGCTGATTCGTCACGGCGTTCCCGTTGGTAGTCAGATTGCGCCCCTGCAGGACCGGCCCGACATCGCCGGGCACAACAAGTCTTCAGGGATGGTAGCTGCTGCCGCGACTACGGGCAATCCGCAACCGGCCAACCAGATCTCGACGAGACAAGCGCTACCCGAGGGCGGCCAGGCAAATCAAGGCGCGACGCGTGGCGCTGATTCTGCCTTGGACTTCAGGACTCCGCCCATACAGCATCGACATCTCTCGATAGATGTCCAGCGAGGATGTAGTCTCCGAGCTTCTCCGCTTTTCCCTCCAGGCGCTCCAAGTCAGCCGCTGGTAGCATGCTGAGCTCAAATTGGCAGTAAAGATTGCGCTGACGGAACGTCAACTTTGGACGACTCAGTCCCGCAACGAGTGCGGCGGGCGAGCTGACGGCAATGCTCTCATGGCCGCGATACTGGACACGTATGCCAAGCTTTTCGCCCAGCCTGCCCAGCTCAATCGCATCCTGCCATCCTGATTCGTAGTCCAATTCCACGACCGTGACGCCCACTGTTTCCAGGAGCTTTAGTGCTTCGCCTTTGGTCGCAGCCAGATCTGTCGCCATTGCCGCCTCCCCTGCTCGTAGGACCTGTGGCGATTCGCGCGCTTCGACGGCCCAGATTCATATTGCATAGCAACATTGTAAGCGGGGAACGGTCTATTTCGTCAGGTCTTGTCGTCTCGCGTACCACTTTGACTTAAGCACCTGTACCGGTCGAGGCAGTAACCTTGCGGGCGCAAGTCGCGATTACGCCTTCGACAGATTTGTGATCAGGTAGATTGGTGATCATTCAGAGATAATCGGGTGACAGCGGACTGCCACTTTGCAAACGGAGCGCGCTCGATAGGTCATGCACAGTTGCACGAGGTCATGCAGGGCGCTTTTACCCAGACCGTGGCCGAGACGCATGGCGGGCCTACACCTGCCGGCCGTTCAGATTCACCGCCGTCGATTCCATCAAACCACGTCACCTATCCCAAAGACCGATGTCTGAAGGCCACGTATTCATTTGCGGCGACCCCCATGGCGAGTTCGGCCCGCTGATTGAAAGCGTCCACCGTCACCGCCCCGAAGCAGTGGTGCTCGCAGGCGACATCCAGGCCAGGCGCCCACTGGATGAAGAGCTCGCCAGCATCCTTCCTCTGACGCAGGTGTGGTGGATTCCTGGCAATCACGACACCGACAGCGATGCCGACTACGACAATCTTTTCGGCTCGGCCCTGGCCGACCGGAACCTGGATGGGAGGGTGGTCACGATCGCAGGCCTTCGGATTGCCGGGCTAGGGGGGATTTTTCGCGGCCAAGTCTGGATGCCGCCCGAACCAGCGCGCATGGAGAGCGAGTCTGACTATCTGGCCAAATGTGGGAAGGGGAATTACTGGCGGGGTGGTCTGCCGCGGCGCCATCGCAGCACGATCTTCCCGCAGACCTACAACGCGTTATTGAGTCAGCATGCGGATGTCCTGGTCAGCCATGAGGCTCCGGCTTGTCACCCACACGGGTTCGAGGCGATTGACATGCTCATCGAAGCAATGCGAGTGAAACGAGCTTTCCACGGCCATCACCACGAATCCACGGCTTATCCGACCGCAGGACCGTGCCGCATCTTCGGTCTCGGTGCGTGCGCGGTGGCCACGATCGAGGGCGAGTTCTTGCCCAGCGTCCTGACTTGTCCGGATCAAGTCGAAGGAGGCTAGACCAACGGTTGAGGTTCACGGGCAACGCTGTGGGGCGCCAGCGGGCCGGGCAAACGACTGGCGCGTTTGCGAATTGTGCACGATGGTCAGACCGCCCGCAGGTCAACATGACACCGGCAGATCCGGTGATCGATCGCGCAGCGGCGGCGGCCGTCGGCAAGTTGGACGCGCCGGTTGCCAGATGGTGAGTGCGACCAAAAAAACAGCCCTCGATCCGATGGAGGAGAGCCGCAGAAACGTCCAAGAAGAAATCGGGAAACACCTTGCGGCGCCACCCACATTCAGTACCCACCAGGTTGCCGTGGACGGCAATCCAGCCTGGCGCCGCGCAGTTCACCGGTTCGCGAAAAAAGAACCCGCGCTCATCAGGGGACGGGCGCGGGTGGTAGCAGGACCTACCGGAGCAGGATACGGCGATATAAACATCGCGCAACACAGGATTAGGAGGCTTTTTTCCCGGCAGTTCTTTTGCCAGCGAAAAAATTGTCATGTAGCGGGCAGACAATGGAACGATGGGTGGAGCCTCCGACCTTGCAGGGCCGCCTCGATGCTGTTGGAGCGCTCGGCGTGACGCATTGAGTCGGATGCACTGCTCGCCGGAGAACTCACACGCGCGCGGACGTAAAAAGCGAGGGAGGGTGCCGGCGTTGAATCCTATGGACGCTGCCTTTCCCGCGACTTCTGCGCAGTGTCGTCGGTTTCCTGCAGGGAATGAAGAAAATCTCCCACCAGTGCGACACACTCGTCAAAGCATCTGTTGAAATTAATCCGCTGGATCCTGTCGAACTGCTCACGCATGATCGGCGGGCCGGCCTCGACCTGGCCCCGGAAGGCGGAGGCGTGTCGAAGCAGAAACGGCGCAGCGTGTGTGTGTGCCGTCGGTTCATGCTCGACCACGACGGCCAGGTCAAAGAGATCCCGCGCAGTGGCACGGTCGCCACGATGGTAAAGCTTTTTGGCAACGATCTCGGCCGCGGTCTCCACCTTGACGGATTGCCCCATGATCTCCCAGATTTCGAATGGCTTGTCGGTCAGGTTGGGCGAGGCCACGACGTCGATTTCCCCAGCGTCGAGCACCAGCTTCACGAAATCCCCTTGCTCAACGTAGTCGCTCGTGATGCTTTCCGCGGCCTCGCTCAAACGCGGCGACACGAATCCCAGGCATTGCGGATCCGGGACAAAGAGGTCGATATCGCGGGAAAAACGATGGCGGTACCGAAGCATCAGGACCGTCCCGCCGCCGAAGGTCCAGAACGGCTCAATGCCCCCGTGCTTTCTGACCTCCTCCATCAGCGTAAAGGCATGAGGGAACAGGCTTTCCCAGATGTCGCCCTTTAGTTCAACTTTCATGCCCACAGGCCTCCGCGCGTGACCATCAAGGTCTGCGCAAGCCGCCTGAGGTTCTTCCAGATGTCGGCTGGATTCCGATGTTGCTTCGCCGCTACCTCCGCGACCACCTTGGTGACGAGTTGCAGAGGCGCCTCGTCCAAGACATGGGCCACCTGTGGACGATACTCCGACGGCACCTCGCCGGTGGCGAGGGCGCGCTCGAGCTCGTCTGGCGTGAGCTCGCCGGTGTAGCTCACGTTGGCGCCCTTCGCGGCCATCCACAGCGCCCGCATTGGCGACCCGCTAGCCAGGCGGCGCTCATCGGGATCGTTTATATCAAGTGCTAAGCCGAGCACATCCATCAGTCGCCCGAGCGACTGGAGCGTAGCGTTGACGCTGCCGTGTTCAATGCCGTTCAGCGACTGGCGCGACAGCCCTGCCATGTCGGCCAGCTGCTGTTGGGTCAGCCCCAAGGCAACCCGCTTGCGCTGGATCGCGTTGCCCAAGAGAGCGGGATTCATGGCGATAATCTCCAAACATGTGTCAAGTATAGACGACAAGATGGATGGTTGGCTTTCCGCCTATGCGGGGGACGAGTTCTTGGGATCCCGAAGGCAAGACTCGGCGTGCGATACGTCAGATCGCGCCGCGTGAGCCCAGCACGATCCGGGCGGTCCGCCGGTCGCACGCGGGCGGGGCTGGACGACGCTGGCGACCAAGCTTGGCGATGGCCTCGTGCTTATCCCCTGAGTTCGGCAGTCACATATTTGCGCGGCGCAACATCCATTCAACCGCGCGCACGGCGTTTCCGGTCGATCAGCGCCTGAGCGTCGTCCATGATCTGGTCATGTGGGGGCGGCGGGGCCGGGTCGGTCAGCGCTTGCTGGACCTTTGCGCGGAACCAAGCATCATAGGTCTCGGGACTCGTCGTCAGACCGGGCGGCAGCCCGCCTTCCTTGGCGATCCGTGTCAACAGAATGCGCACTGCGTCGGAAACGGTTAGGCCGACCCTGGCGAGGTTTTGCGTGGCGCGGGCTTTCAGGTCGTCGTCCACCCGGATGTGCAGCATTGAAGTATGCGCCATGAAAATCTCCTATGCATTGACCGACATTATGTATCTCAATTGCGATATAACCAAGGTAAGCGCATTACCTTGTCCGCAAGCGCCACGCTACGTTCAGTGAGTCGTTGCGGTCATCTGTACGGAACGCATGCGGCAACCGCCTCGAAGAAGTCAGCCGTCAGTTGTCACGTAACAATCGACAGCACGAGACTTCCGAGCGCTCAAAGCGCCTTATGCAATACTTTACCCATCATCGCTGACATAACATCCTATTCTTCAGAAGTGCGTTGGGGCTCCCAAAGCTCAAGGGGCAGACATGCGGCTAGCTGACTTTATCTTGCGCGATATGAAGCACATTTTGGGGGAATAAGAGGCGTTTGTGGCCACCCAGCTGCCTGCCGCACGGAATCTGGATTCTCTCGCCCTGCGCGACCCACGCACCGCAGATCTTCCAAGCCATTGCCAAAGATCTTAGGACCCCCGCAAACGAGCGAGGCGCAGCGCGAAAAATCCTTGGGACGAGCCCCGAAGGTGCCCGGTGCGCCGGACACTGCAGCCCAAATTCACGCCGTCATCCGGGCGCGCGGTGGCTTCAACATCAACCAGTTGGTCGCCGAGTACCGGGCGCTACGCGCGAGCGTGCTGCGTTTGTGGATGGACGAGTTTGAGTTGGTCGCCGGGGATCTGGATGACGTGATGCGATTCAACGAGGCGATCGATCAGGCCGTCGCGGAATCGGTGGATTTTTTCAACGCGGAAGTCGAGCAGTCTCACAATCTGTTGTTGGGAATGCTTGGGCACGATCTGCGCAGTCCTCTGCAGACCATCCAGATGACCGCCTCCTATCTGGCGGCGCTGAACGCCGGGGAGAAGGTGTCGGAGGCGGCAGCACGGCTCATTCGCAGCGGGGCCAGCATGAATTCCCTGCTGGATGATCTGTGCGATTTCAACCGAACGAAACTCAGCTTGGGTATCAACATCGCTCCCATTGAGGTCGGCCTAGCTCACGTCGTTGGCGATACCGTGGATCAGTTGCGGGCAGCGCATCCGGACCGCCGCATCGACCTTGAGATGAACGGTAACGCGCTGGGCGTTTGGGATGGTTTGCGGCTGCAGCAAGTGGTTTCCAATCTGGTGCTCAACGCGATCAGGTATGGCGCACCAGACGCCCCGGTCCGTGTTGTACTCACTGGTGACGACACCGAAGTTCATCTCGCGGTGAGGAACAGCGGCCCCGCTATTGACCAACTGACGCTGGCGCGAATGTTTGACCCGCTAAGCAGAGGTCCGGATCCGGAAGACAAGCACGCGCACGGGCTCGGGCTCGGGCTCGGGCTCGGGCTCGGGCTCGGGCTCGGGCTGTATATCGCGAGCGAAATTGCCAGGGCCCATCACGGGTCAATCGACGCCCGCTCCGACCAGGCAGAGACGGCGTTTGAGGTGCGTCTGCCGCGTCGAGCATCCCAAACGACTTGAGTGGTGCGGTCGCTTTGCCTGCCCGGGCGTCGTGCAGTGCCGTCGCGATTTGCCCGAGCACACGGCATCGTCAGGTTCCTGTCCGAATGCGGGACCGGGATTTTGTCGTCGCGGCGACGGCCGGTGCCGCCGGGATCGGCTCAAAAAGGGCCTCGATGTCTTCGGCGGAGAATTTGACGGCGCCGGCGGCATCCTCCGACAGGATCGCCTCGGCCAGCGCGGCTTTCTGCGCTTGCATCGCGACGATTTTCTCCTCGACACTGCCACCGGTGATCAGCTTGTAGACGAACACGGGCTTATCCTGGCCAAGGCGGTGTGCGCGGTCAGTAGCCTGATTTTCCACAGCAGGATTCCACCAGGGATCGTAGTGAATGACAGTGTCGGCCGCTGTCAGGTTCAGGCCAACGCCACCGGCCTTCAAGCTGATCAGGAAAAGCGGTACCTCGCCTTGCTGGAAGCGTTCGACCGGGGTGATGCGGTCCGTGGTATCCCCGGTCAGCATGACGTAGGGAATGCCGGCGTTTCGCAGGGCTGCCGCAATGAGATCCAGCATGCTAGTGAACTGCGAGAACAGCAGGATCCGACGGCCTTCCTCGATAAGTTCGGGCAGCATGTGCAGCAACAGGTCAAGCTTTGCCGACTCCTTGATCCGGGCCGCCTCTTTGATCTTGACGAGCCGCGGATCGCAGCAGACCTGGCGCAGTTTGAGCAACGCCTCCAGCACGATGATGTGGCTGCGCGCGAGGCCCTTGGCAGCGACGGCCGCCCGCACCTTTTCCTGCATGGCAGCGCGCACTGTTTCGTACAGATCGCGTTGTGCGCCTTCGAGTTCCACCGTGCGCACGATCGTCGTCTTCGGGGGCAGCTCGGTGGCCACCTCATCCTTGCGCCGGCGCAGCATGAATGGCCGGATGCGCCGCGCGAGCAGGTCGCGTCGAACGGCATCGCCGCCCTTTTCGATGGGAGTGCGCCAGCGTCGCGTGAAGTCCTGGCGGGTACCGAGAAAGCCGGGCAGCAGGAAGTCAAACTGCGCCCACAATTCACCGAGATGGTTTTCGAGCGGCGTGCCTGTCAGGCAGAGGCGGTGTCGCGCACGCAGTGTTCGGATGGTTGCGGCGGACTTGGTGGCGGCATTCTTGACGTATTGGGCCTCATCCAGAAGCAGCAGGTGATAGTCGTGGCCGGCAAGGATTGCCTCGTCACGCCACAGCAAGGCGTATGTGGTCAGGATCAGGTCGTGCTCGCCGATCTGGTCAAAGCGATCGTGACGCTGGGGGCCGTGCAGATCCAGCACGCGCAGCGTCGGCGTGAAGCGCTGGGCTTCCTCGCGCCAGTTGTGCACGAGGGTCGTCGGCACGACGATCAGCGCAGGCCGGTCCAGCCGGCCCCGTTCCTTTTCCGTGAGGACGTGCGCAAGGGCCTGGATCGTCTTGCCCAGTCCCATGTCGTCGGCCAGTACCCCGGACAACCCGTGCTCGCGCAGGAACTGCATCCAGGCGAGCCCCTGGCGCTGGTAAGCACGCAGTTCGGCCGTCAGGCCGCGCGGCACGGGCACGTCTGCCATCCCGGGACCCGCCATCAGCCGCTGCGCGAGCTGCCGGATCGATGCCGCGCCGTCAAACTGCCAGCGCCCGGTCTGATCCAGGGCATGGAGCCGGGCTGCATCCCACTCGGAAATGCGCATGCCGGTGTTGAGCGCGTCGAACAGGTCGATCAGCACGCGCACGACGGGTTTCAGCCGGTCGGCACCCAGGCGCAGCCGCTCGTTGCGCTCGGTCTTCAGATCAATCGCTTCGTCGTCGGGGATGCCATCCAGCCTGCCTGACAACCAGCGCGAATCCCGGCGAAAGAGGTCAGCCAGCAGCGGCTCCAGACGCACCGTACGGCCGTTGACAGTGATGCCCATCTCGACGTCGAACCAGCCATCACCGGTCTGACGCAGGCGGCCGTCAATGGCCTCGATCTCAATCACATTGTGCCGAAACGCGTCCGTCATGACGACGCGCCAGCCACTTGCGCGAAGGATCGGAAGCAGCACCTTCACGAGGCTTGGCCAGCTGGCATGGTCCTCGGGGCCGAGCATGTCGGCCGGAAACGGGGCTGGCCCAAAGACATGGTCGGCCCGAATCTTCCGGAACCCGGCCTGTTGCAGTTCTGTCAGACGCTTGCGCTCGAGATCGGCGTCCCGTTTGATCTGGACGACCTCGCCACCGGTGGTTTGAAGGAGAGTGGTGCTGCTGTGCGCCGGGAGGCTGTGTCCTGCGTAATCAAAGCTGACCGTCGCAAAATCCTGCGCCGAGGCCCATGTCGACAACGTGTCCAGGGCCAGGACGGGCACCGGCGCGCAGTGGATGCTTCGCACCGACGCCGTTTCATGCGCAGGCGGCATCGGGAGTTCGGGCGCCACGTCACGCAGCACATTCCCAACCAGTGCGGCCTCGTCCAGCGTAATGGCCGGCATGGACAGGAAATCGGCGAGCTGTTCGGAGGGCCAAGGCATCGCCAGGATGCCGGCTTCACCAGCATCCGCGTCGACGTACCAGCACGGCTGGGTGCTCGTCAGCAACAGGGAAGCGGGTGGTTCGGCTTGCAGAAGCGGCCGCACGCGCGTGTCGGGCTGCGCCTGCCAAGTCAGTTGCGCGCCGCGCGCGGCTCCGACTTGCAGCGCACAGTGCGTGCCGGGATAGTGTGAGCCCGCGGGCGAAAAGGAAACAAAAGCCCGTCCGGTTGCCATCAGTTGCTCCAAGATGACGGCACCGGTTGCGCCCCGCAGGCCAAAACCACCCATATAGGAGGCATGTGAGCGGCCCAGCCATAGCCCGCGCAGGATCGGCAGATCCGCTTCGGTAACAAATTTGGGGGGTTCGACCAGCGCCTTCTCGATGTTTTGCCACGGATCGTCAAGCGAGCGAATCGTGCCGTCGGCGCCAACGCGTGCCTTGTAAATCGTTACCTCGCCGCCGCGGTACGATTGGCCGATCACGTAGGCTAGGGCATGCGTGGGCTTGGACGGCTTTTTCTTGGCCGCGGGATTGGCGGCCGTGCGCCTGGCACGAAAGCCTTCAAGCCAGCTCACCAGTTCCGCGCGCACGCCGGTGGACGGTGGCTTCGGCTGGTGCGCCAGGCCGGCGATCAGCAGCGCTGCCACATGCTTGCAGTCGACCCCAACTGGACACGTGCATTCGCCTTCCACCCACATGTCGTCGTCGACGTCGTGGAAATACACACGCACGTCATACGGACGCGTGCGGGTGCCTTGCACCAGGCCCGCCAGGGTGTCCTCGTCGATCCAGCGCAACTCCGAGACGGCACTCGCATAGGGACGCGCCTTGGACACCGTGAACGGATCCAGCCATTGCGCGATTTGCCTGGATTGGTAGGGGACAGACATTGACTGAAGGAGGCCGGTGGACAACGTCGGGAGCATTTTACGCGGCTGGACTCGCGACCGGTAAGGCAGCAGATCCCAAATCGAAGGCGAGCTGGCTCGTCTCGGTAGGCTGGGCCGGCGATCGTCCTCGGCGGGGAATTCGAGTCGTCGTGATCGACGCGGGCGGAGATTTCCGGCGGGTGTCGACGCCGCTTCATTCTGCGGGGAGGGCCGGCGTGTGCCTTCGTCAGCAGGTCAATGCCCAACTCTAATGTCTAGTGGGTACCTCGACCAGAATGGCGCAACGGGGTCGGCCGCCCGGTCGAACAATTCCGGGACCTTCCGGGACGATCAGTATTCCCTGTGGCAAGGTGTCGAACTGACGCTGGAGTCCCATTGATGTACAATTGAAACGTACATATCAAGCAAGGGAGCACCTTTCCATGCAAACTATCCCGTTTTCTGAGGCAAGAGCGCACCTCGCTGATGCGCTGCGAGGTGTAGAAGTGGCACAAGAGCCCCTACTGATCTCCCGGCGCGGGCAGGCTGCCGGCGTCTTGATGTCGTGGTCTCAATATCGACAGCTGGTTGGGTCTTCCTCTGGCTTTTCTGCGCGTCTGGCAGAGTGGCGCCAACAGCATTTGACAGAAGAGAATGAGAGCGATCCCTTTGCGCAAGTACGCCAACCCGATGGGGGAAGAGAATTCTCATGGTGAGCGCCGTGAGTTGGTTGCTCGACACCAACATTGTTTCAGAGGCCATGCGGCCGAGACCTGAGGTCGCGGTAACGGACAATTTGGCCCGCTACGAGGGGGAGCTAGCAATTCCGGCCCCGGTCTGGCACGAACTCCGTTATGGCTGGTTGCGCATGCCGGATGGCCAACGGAAGGACGCAGTTGGCCGTTTTGTGCAAGATGTCGTGGGCACTTTGCCAGTCTTGCCTTACGACGCTGCCGCAGCGCGGATCCACGCGGAGCTGCGCCAGTCACGCGAGCGGGCTGGATTCACATTGCCATTCGTGGATGGGCAGATTGCATCGGTTGCGATAGCGCATGGGCTAACCTTGGTGACACGCAATACGAAGGATTTTTCGGAATTGACTGGTTTGCGGCTGGCGAACTGGTTCGTCCCCTGATTGCCGCGAGGACGAGGCGATCATCAAGGCAGCCATCGACGCCGGCCAGGAAAAAGGCATTCAGCAGCCAGGCCGATCTGCGCAAGCTGATTGGTGTCGACCTGGCGTAATGAACTGGAACAGCACGGAAAAACGGAAGGATGGTGCTGACGTTGAAAGATGGAGAACCGCAACCGGCGATGGACGTTAGATGACATGTCGCCGCTGCGACCGGGCATCCACGTGTGGGCCATGGATGCAAAGCCCGCTATGCCCGGGAAGACGCGGCTGGTTGAAGAGTTTCGTTCTCGGCAATTATTTCTCTTGCGGCGTTTCGCGAATCCTTTTGCGGAGACGATGAGACAGATCTTGGATCCTGGCGTGTCGGCGTTGCGTAGTCTCCTGCGCTGGGAAACAATCGGTTGGAGGAAGTGCTGGGGCCAACAACGTGGATATCCGCTTTAATCGCAACCTAAGCGCTGGCTCCGCGCGCGTAACTCGCCACGTCATCTTGACCCCTGCAATAGTGGCTGATCTGGTCAGTCCGCGGCTCGGCTCGCTGCGGCTTTGAACGCCGAGGACTGTCGCCGTCAGGCGCGCCGCGTGCGCCTCCGCGCGATCACGGGCGAAGCTGGAGGGGCTGCTGCCACGCGCCCGCCCGCCTCGCCGCGGCCTCCTTGTTCTAGCCCATGGGGCCAGGAACAAATTCTGCAAAAACCGAACGCGGTGCAGCAGCTTGTGGAGCGCCGCCTTGCGCTTTGCGATGGGCCAGTCGCGGATGTGGCCCGCACAGTTCCGCAACATGAAGGCAATTTAGGGCGCACGGTGGATTCTCTCCAATTGTCTACGCAGGGCGTAGACAATTCTGCGTACAATGTCTAAATGTGACTTATATTTAACATAATATACATTATGCGCGTATCGAGTGTCAGGGCCAAATAGAATTGTCGTACCTGGGCCAATTAGACATGTCGTACTCCCTTGTC
>NZ_JBXAGS010000029.1:0-65009 GCF_058794355.1 Cupriavidus sp. GW823-FHT07B10 | reverse complement strand
GATTTGGTCGGCAGCTTGCCGTGCACCAGCAGGTGGGCGATTTCCTCGAACTCGCAGGTCTCGGCGATGTCGAGGATGTCGTAGCCGCGGTAGTGCAGGTCGTTGCCAGTGCGGCCGACGGTGCACAGCGCGGTATTGCCGGCGGTCACGCCCGACAGGGCGACGGATTTCTTGGGCTTGGGAGTGACGAGCGGTTGCGCTTCGGACATCTGGGTCTCCTTTATGTGATGCCTGGTATTGCCTGTCTGTTGTCGTGCAAGCGGCCGGGACAAAGCCCGGCCGCGCGTGAGTCTTGCTTACTTGCCCTTGCCTTGTGCGAAGAGCGCGTCAAGCTTCTGCTCGAAGTCATGGTAGCCGATGCTCTCGTAGAGCTCGGCGCGGGTCTGCATGGTATCGACCACGTTCTTCTGCGTGCCGTCGCGGCGGATGGCCGCGTAGACGTTTTCCGCCGCCTTGTTCATGGCGCGGAAGGCCGACAGCGGGTACAGCACCATCGACACGCCGGCGCCGCCGAGTTCCTCGGTGGTGAACAGCGGCGTGGCGCCGAATTCGGTGATATTGGCCAGCACCGGCACCTTCACCGCATCGACAAACTTGCGGTACATGGCCAGGTCGGTCATGGCTTCCGGGAAGATGGCGTCGGCGCCGGCTTCCGCGCACGCGACGGCGCGCTCGATGGCCTTGTCCAGGCCTTCGACGGCGAGCGCGTCGGTGCGGGCCATGATGACGAAGTTCTCGTCGGTGCGGGCGTCGACGGCGGCCCGGATGCGGTCGACCATTTCACCCTGCGTGACGATTTCCTTGTTGGGACGGTGGCCGCAGCGCTTGGCGCCGACCTGGTCTTCGATGTGCATGGCCGCCGCGCCGAACTTGATCAGCGACTTGGTGGTGCGGGCCACGTTGAAGGCCGAGGCGCCGAAGCCGGTGTCGACGTCCACCAGCAGCGGCGTGTCGCACACGTCGGTGATGCGGCGGATATCGGTCAGCACGTCGTCCAGGTTCGAGATGCCCAGGTCCGGCAGGCCCAGCGAGCCGGCCGCAACGCCGCCGCCCGACAGGTAGATGGCCCGGTAGCCGGCGCGCTTGGCCAGCAGGGCATGGTTGGCATTGATGGTGCCGACTACCTGCAGCGGATGCTCGTCGGCAAGCGCCTGGCGGAAGCGGGCGCCAGCGGAGCGCGCGAGGTCGGAAGCGGAGTAGGTCATGGCGTATGCGTTGGTGAACAGGACGGGCCCAATACTGCAAGGGGTGTGCCAAGCCCTTGGACGGGATCTCGGAAAATCCGCCAGCCCTTGTCAGCGCTGGGCTGGCGGGCAGGGTGGCTGACCTCGCCGCCGATTTCATGTCATCTTTTCAGCACAATTGAATTTCAAAATCCCAAGTTTGGAATTCAAAGTTGAAATCCCGGGCTGCGTGGCGGACAATGTGCCAGCACTGTACGCCTGTTCGTCCCGGGTTTCATCACGCATTCCTTCTGCATTGCACCATGGCTCCTCCCGTTTCCACGCAAGCCCGTCCGCGCATCTGGGCCATCGGCATCAGCCGCCTGGCACGCGCCTTTGCCGACCTGATTCCGGCCTACGCCGACCGGGCCGAATTCCGCATCGTCGGCAAGGGTTTCGAGGCCGCCGCCAGCGCCGTGGCGCGCGAGGCGCGCGAGGGCCGGCTCGACGTGGTGGTGGCGGGCGGCTCCAACGGCGCCTACCTGCGCCAGCACGTGGACGTGCCGGTGGTGCTGGTCAAGGTCACGGGCTTTGACGTGATGAGCGCGCTGGCCACCGCGCGGCGCATCTCGCCGCGGGTGGCGCTGGTCACGCACGCGTCGACGTATGCCGAGGTGGATGAATTCGTGCGTGCGTTCTCGCTGTCGGTCCCGGCCTATACCTACCTGACCGAGGACGATGCCGTGGCGCGCGTGAAGGCGCTCAAGCAGGAGGGCATCCAGGTCGTGGTCGGCCCCGGCCTGGTGACCGACCTGGCCGACCGCTATGGCCTGACCGGCGTGTTCCTGTACTCCGGCAACTCGGTGCGCATGGCGCTCGAAGACGCGATCGAGGCTGCGCGCCTGCGCCGCATCGAGGCCACCCGGCGCGACTACGTCAACACCATCCTGGCGCACCTGAACGAGGGCGTGGCGGCCGTGGATGCCGAAGGGCGCATCCAGTCGTTCAACCCGGCGATGGAGCGTTTTCTCGGCACTTCCGTTGCTGCCGCGGTCGGGCGCAAGCTGCAGACGCTGGCGCCAAACCTGGCGCTCGAAGGCGTGATGCAGAGCGGCGACAAGGAGCTGGAAGCGATCCACAAGCTCGGCGACAAGATGGTGGTGGTCAACCGCATCCCCATCATCGGCGAGGCCGGGACCACCGGCGCGGTGCTGACCATCCAGGACGCCAGCGCGATCCAGCGCGTGGACCGCAACCTGCGCTCGCGCGCGCGCACGCGGCCAGCCGGGGTGCGCTACAGCCTGGACGACCTGGCCGGCACCTCCGCGGCCATGACCGAGCTGCGCGAGCTGGCGCGGCGCTATGCGGCGGTGGATTCCACCGTGCTGATCGGCGGCGAGAGCGGCACCGGCAAGGAGGTGCTGGCGCAGGGCATGCACGACGCCAGCCCGCGCCGCGCCTTCCCGTTCGTGGCGGTCAATTGCGCGGCCTTCCCCGAGGCGCTGCTGGAGAGCGAGCTGTTCGGCTATGAAGAGGGCGCCTTCACCGGCGCGCGCCGCGGCGGCAAGGCCGGCCTGTTCGAGTCGGCCCACAACGGCACGCTGTTCCTCGACGAGGTGGGCGACATGCCGTCCGCGCTGCAGACGCGCCTGCTGCGCGTGCTGCAGGAAAAGCAGGTGCTGCCGATCGGCGGGCTCGACGCGGTGCCGGTCAACGTGCGCGTGATCGGCGCCACCCACCGCGACCTGGCCGCGATGGTGCGCGATGGTTCCTTCCGGCAGGACCTGTACTACCGCCTCAATATCCTGCGCATCGAGATGCCGCCGCTGCGCGACCGCTCCGAAGACCTGCAGGAGCTGGCCGAGCTGCTGTACCGGCGCGCCCAGGAGCGCCTGGGCATGGACCGGCCGCAGCGCCTGCCCGCCGCGGCCCGCGCGCGGCTGGCGCGCTACCGCTGGCCGGGCAATATCCGCGAGCTGGAAAACGTGACCGAACGGATCGCCGTGCTGGTGGCCGGGCGCCGGCTGGACAGCGAGGCGCTGCAGCGCGAGCTGCAGGCGGCCGTGCCGGAGCTGTTCGGCGATGGCATGCTGGCGCCGGCCGAGGCCGAGGCCGACGCTGAGCCCGCCGCGCCGGCAACACGCCCGCGCCGTTCACTGGCCGGCGTGAAGCAGTCCAGCGAAGTCGAGCATATCCGGCGCGTGCTGGCCGAGTGCGGCGGCGACCGCGCCGCGGCCTGCCATATCCTTGGCATCAGCCCGACCACACTGTGGCGGCGGCTCAAGGCAGCGTGAACCGCGCTGGCATTTACCCGGCTGGGCCGGCGCGCCGGAACGGAATCGGCTGCAACCCCTTGCCCTCCAGCCAGGTTTCATTGAACAGCCGTGCCATGTACAGGTCGCCGCGGTCGCAGAGCAGCGTGACGATGGTATGGCCCGGCCCCATCTCGCGCGCCAGCGCCACCGCGGCGCCGACGTTGATTCCCGACGACCCGCCCAGGAACAAGCCCTCCTCGCGCAGCAGGCGGTAGACCATGTCCACGCAGGTCTGGTCGTCGATCCGCACCGCATCGTCGATGGGCGTGTCCTGCAGGTTGGCGGTGACGCGGCTGGTGCCGATGCCCTCGGTGATCGAACTGCCCTCGGCCTTGAGCTCGCGGTGTTTGACGAAGTTATAGAGAGCGCTGCCGTGCGGGTCGGCCAGCACGATGCGCACGCCGGGCTTGTGCTCTTTCAGGCAGCGCGCGATGCCGGCCAGCGAGCCGCCGGTGCCGGTCGAGCAGGTGAAGGCATCGATATGCCCGCCGGTGGCGTGCCAGATCTCGGGGCCGGTGGTCTCGTAGTGGGCCTGGCGGTTGGCCAGGTTGTCGAACTGGTTGGCCCAGATCGCGTTGTCGGTCTCGTCGGCCAGCCGGCCGGCAATCTTCTGGTAGTTGTCCGGATCGGCGTAAGGCTTGGCGGGCACCGCGCGGACCTCGGCGCCGAGCATGCGCAGCCGCTCCATTTTCTCGGGCGACTGCGTATCGGGTATCACGACGATGCAGCGGTAGCCGCGCGCCGCGCACAGGTGGGCCAGGCCGATGCCGGTATTGCCCGCGGTGCCTTCGATGACCGTGCCGCCGGGCGTCAGCAGGCCGCGCCGTTCGGCATCACGGATGATGTAGAGTGCCGCGCGGTCCTTGACCGAGCCGCCAGGATTGAGGAATTCCGCCTTGCCGTAGATATCGCAGCCGGTCTCGGCGCTCAGGCCGGCCAGCCGGATCAGCGGGGTGTGGCCGATGGTGCCGGCAAATCCATCCCTGACTTCCATGGTGCACTCCTGCCGTGCCCGCTGCGGGCGTCACATTGAGTGATAGATCGGTGCGGCGGGAATGACAAGCAGGGGGATGGCCGAAAGTGATCGGGATTGCCCGTGGCCGGGCGGATCAGGCGGCGTTGAGCCAGCGGAAACTGAAATCGCCTTCGACGAAATCCGCGCGCGATGCGTGGAAATCGCGCATATAGGGCCGGTTCAGGTGCGATTCGAGCGCGCGCTTGGAGTCCCAGACCATGTAGATCACGAATACCCGCGCATCTTCGGCGTCTTGCCCGACGTGGTAGTCCAGGCAGCCGGGCTCGGTCAGCCCGCGCGAGCGCAGCGTGGTGAGCTGGGATACCAGCGCCTCGCGGCGGTGGGTCTTGGCACGGGCGATGCCGACTAGCGTGTACGTTCCGGACATGGGTGAACGGGGGCGACTGGCTGGCGTCTGTGAGCACTGGGCAGGCCATTGTAGCGCCGGCGGTACCGCCCCCGGCAATGCCCGAGGACGCCGTCCGGGCATTCGGGCAGCGCTTGACAAGGGCGGGCAGCACGGTTCTCCCCGCAACGGGGGCTAAAGTCCTGCCGGCGGCTGCCGATATCCGGATCGAAAACAAGAAAACCATCATCCGAGGGGGTAGCGCATGTTGAGACGCATACGGTCGGAACAACTGCAGGTCGGGATGTTTGTCGCCAGGCTTGGCGGCCCGTGGATCAGCCATCCGTTCTGGCGCGCCAGGTTCCTGGTCGCCAATGAGGAGCAGGTTCGGCAGATACAGTCGGCAGGGGTGCAGGAGGTCTGGATCGACATCCTGAAGGGCCGCAACGTAGCAGCGCCGGACACGCCGGAAATGCCCGGACCGGTCCCGCAGTCCGCGCCCGACCCCATGGACCCGGCCACCGCACCGCCACCCGCCGCCACCCTTGATGCCGAGATTGTCCGCGCGCGCGAGCTGCTGCAATCCGGCAAGGCCGTGATCGGCTCGATGTTCGCCGACATCCGCATGGGCCGGGCGCTGGAGGTCAACGGCGCGCTGCTGCTGGTCGATTCCGCCTCACGCTCGCTGTCGCGCCATGGGCAGGCGTTGCTGGCGCTGGCGCGGCTCAAGGCGCGTGGCGACGAAAACTACCTGCACGCCTTCGCCGTCTGCGCGCTGATGATCGCCGTCGGCCGCACGCTGGGCCTGCCCGACGACGAGGTGCGCGAGCTCGGCCTGGCCGGCCTGGTCCACGACATCGGCAAGCTGACGCTGCCCGATACTCCGGTGCACAAGGCCAGCGAACGCACGCCCGAGGAAGAGGAGATCTACCGCCGGCACCCTTCGGCTGGCTACCGCATCCTGAACGAGGCCCGGCTCTATTCGAACATCCCGCTCGATGTCTGCGTCCACCATCACGAACGCGTGGACGGGCGCGGCTTCCCCTACGGCCTGGCGGGGAGCGAACTGAGCGTGCACGCCAAGATCGGCGCAATCTGCGATGCCTATGACTCGCTCACTTCCAGCCGCCCGGGCCACCAGCCGTGGTCGCCGGCCCGCGCCATGGAATACATGGCCGTGCGTGTCGACACGCTGTTCGACCGGCGCGTGTTCAAGGCCTTCACCCGCACCGTCGGCATCTACCCGCTCGGCACCGTGCTGCGGCTGCGTTCGAACCGGCTGGCGGTGGTCTGCGCGCAGAACGAGGCCGATCCGCTGCGGCCGAAGGTGATGGCGTTCTATTCCGTGTCGCAGTCAAGGCCGACTCCCACCGAACTGATCGACCTGCGCCACAGCGACGAAACGGTGGTGGCGTTCGAGAATGCCGCTGACTGGGGGTATGCGGATGAGCAGCTGATGGAGATGTATGCGGCGGCGGCATGAACCGGGGGGCAAGTCTTCAGCCCGCCACCCATTCCCCTTGCCTGAGCCGCTCATACAGGAAATCGCCCAGCACCCGCACGCGCGCGCTGTGCCTGAGATCCGGATGCGTCAGCACCCATAAATCGGTATCCATGGCTACATCGACTGGCGCCAGCCGCACCAGCTCTGGGTCGGCCCCGGCCAGCAGGCACAGCAGCATGCCGGCGCCCATGCCGTGCCGCACGGCATCCGCCATCGCCACCAGGCTGTCGGCGCTGACGGCGCGGCGGGGTTCGGGCACGTGGTCGCGTATCCAGCGCGCCTGGGCAAGGTGTGACAGCGCTTCGTCCGGCACGACCCAGTCATAGGCCGACCAGTCCGCCAGCCGCGGATGGTCGGCTTCCGTTGGCAGGCCGAGCTGCTGCAGGTAGCGCCGCGCCGCGTATGGTGCCGTCTGCAGCCGCCCGATACGGCGGCCCACCAGGTACTCCGGCGGCGCATTCGCCGGCCGGATCGCCACATCGGCCTCGCGCCGGCTCAGGCTCAGGAAGCTGTTGTTGACGACGATCTGCAGCTGGATGCGCGGGTGCATCGACCTGAATTCCGCAAACAGGGGCATCAGCAGTCCACCCAGCAGCGTGTCGGTCGTGGTCACGCGCAACGGGCCGCTCAGCTGGCTGTCGAGGCCGGACAGCTGGCGCTGGGCCGCATCGATCTGCTCGCCGACGCCGGCCAGGCGGTGCGCCAGGGCCTCGCCGGCGGCGGTCATGGCGTAGCCGGTGGCATGGCGTTCGAAGAGCAGGGTGCCCAGGGTCTCTTCCAGCCGCGCCAGCCGGCGCAGCACCGTGGAATGGTTGACATGCAGGGCGCGCGCGGCGCCGGCGAGCGAGCCGGACTGGCCCACGGCAAGGAAATACTTCAGGTCGTCCCAGTCTGCTTCCTGCATGTTTGCATAGCCCCTTTGCGGAATTCGCCAGTTCTCGTGCTGATCTGCACAGCCTACAGTGGCGTGGCGTGCCCGGCAATGGGTGTCGGGCCGCAGACCTGGACGAAAGACATGGCAATGGCGTGGATGCTGCTGGTGCTGGCGGGCCTGATCGAGATCGTGATGGCGCTGGCGCTCAAACATACCGACGGCTGGACGCGGCCCGGGCCGACGGCACTGGGCATCGGGGCGGCGCTGGCCAGCATCTTCCTGCTCAGCGCGGCGCTGCGGCACCTGCCGGTCGGGACTGCGTACGCAATCTGGACCGGGATCGGGGCGATCGGGGTGACGGTGGTTGGCATCCTGTTCCTGGGCGAAAGCGCGGCGCCGATGCGGCTGGTGTTGATCGGGCTGATCTTCGTCGGGATTGGCGGCTTGAAGCTGCTGCCGGCCTGAGCCCCGGCCCTGGCCGTGCCGCGCTCAGGCGTGTTGTGCCCCAAGGCTGGCGCCCGGCCTGAGCACCTCGCGGGCGATGATCAGCTGCTGCACTTCGGTGGCGCCTTCGCAGATGCGCAAGGCGCGGATCTCACGATAGAGGCTTTCCAGCCTGGAAGCCCCAGCTGATGGGGCGCGTCAACGAAGAGCAGCGGGCCCGCCTAACGACATGATCCAGTTGCGCGACCGCTAAGAAAAGCTGTTCGTGCGGCAGATCACCCAGCCTGGAGCCAATCGTCTGCCTTGCACTTAAGCCGCCCCATTCTTAGGTGCAGGCCAGGGTGTCCTCAAGGAAATCGAGGCGATCCTGGCCCCAGAACACTTCTCCACGGTAGACGTATGCAGGCGAGCCGAAGACACCGGCTGAGATAGCGTTGTCGGTGTATTGTCTGTACTCCGCTTTGATTACTGGAGATGCGGCTTGGCAGAGAAGCGCCTCGCCATCCAAGTCCAGCGAGCGGGCGATGGTTTGCAGCGTCTCTGGTGAGGAGATGTCCTGGTCCTCCAACCATTCGGCATGAAGAATCGCTTGGGCCAAGGTGCCTTCGCAAAGTCCCGCGTGCTTCGCAGAAATGACCATGCACGAAGCGAGATCACCGTTTGGGCACATGTATCTAGGCTGCGGATTGACCGGAATCCCTAGCCGCTTGCACCAACGGGCGAGTTCGGTGATCCGGTAAGCCTGCCTTTCCTGAGAGCGCTGCCCAAGCAAAATGCCCCCCGTCTGCGAGTAAACGTACGGCAGGTCCACAGGCATATAGTTGATCGCGGCGCCTTGGCGTTTGGCAAGTTCCACAAGACGGCCGTGTCCGAGATAGGCCCAGTCCGAATTGATCCAAAAGTAATAGTCAATTGCCTTGGTCATTGCTCAGTTGCCTTCATGCGAGATACACAGAAGATCGACAAGCACCCCAGGGCAGTGAGGTAGCCGGCGAGATACAGCGGACTACCTTGGCCGAGCTTAAGCAGCCAGGTCGCCACCAGCGGGGCCAGTCCGCCACCGATAGCACCCGAGACTTGCACGGCAAGGGAAATACCACTGTAGCGAACTTCCGGGGGAAATTGCACAGAAAATAGGCTACCTTCGGGGCCGTACAGCATGGCGTAGATAAGGCCGATGGCGATCACCATGGCGAGATATACCGCGCCGACGCTTCCCGAGCCAAGAAGCTTAAAAAACGCGAACCCGAAGAGGCAAATTCCGACCGATCCGACCACAAAGATCTTCCTATGCCCGATCTTATCCCCGAGCAAGCCAGTGAGAGGCATTGTGAACAGTGCGACGGCAGCACCCGCGATCACGGCATTCAGCATCATCGTCTTGGGTAAGCCAAGTGTTACCGTACCGTAGGTCAGGGCAAAGGTAGCGACCGTGTAGAACCACGTGACTTCCGCCATCCGCGCGCCTGATACCTTGAGCAACGACAACCAGTGGTGTTTGACGACATGGACCACCGGCACCTCGACCTCATGGCCTCTTTGCTTGACCTTTTCAAAGTCAGGGGACTCGGCGACGCGGATGCGGATGAACCATCCGACAGCCAGAAGCAACACACTGGCCAGGAACGGAAGGCGCCAGCCCCAACTCAACATATCCGCCTCAGGCAGTCTCGCAACGCTTGCCATTGCCAACGATGAGAGGATAAGGCCAGGAGCGACGCCGGTTTGAGGAAGGCTACCGAAGAAGCCTTTCTTACCTTCGGGGGCATGTTCCACGGCCATGAGAACGGCGCCGCCCCATTCGCCACCGACGGCGAGCCCCTGGAGAAGGCGCATCAATACGAGGATCACGGCGGCCCAGTAACCAATTTGCTCATAGGTCGGAATGAGGCCGATGATGATGGTCGGGATACCCATCATCATCAACGTGATCAGCAGCATGGATTTTCGCCCAACCTTGTCACCAAAGTGGCCGAAGACAATGCCTCCAAGGGGCCGGGCGAAGAAGCCGACGGAGTAGGTCGCGAACGCGGCGAGGGTCCCGCTGATCGGATCGAAGCTGGGAAAGAAGATCTTGTTGAAAATTAACGCGGCGGCAGTTCCGTAAATGAAGAAGTCGTACCACTCGATAGTCGTGCCGAGCATGCTGGCAATGCCTGCGACGGTGTGCTGCTTGGCCGTCCCGGCATTTGCGCTGGCGATGCCTGCTTGTGAATTGGCGGGATACATAGAATGCCTCTGTGACTTGCTTGATGGGGGCGATGTGCTCGAGCGTGGTCACTCAAATGCACGCTTCTTTGCTGGGGGGATATGTACTGCGCCGGTGGTGGTCGATGTTTGCCTTACGGGGTTATTCATTGCGTCTCCGGTGGTGACTAGCGGCATCTGTGCGTGCCAATCTCGGTATGACCCTGTCCCGCTTCCGAAGGACCAGCCGCTCGCTACCGAAAAAAATCGGGTTGGCTGGTAGTGCCAGTCGGGCCAAGATGGCCATGGGAACACTTGCCACCTTTGCTAACGGGGCAAAATCATGCTGGAGGTCGTCGGCTCGTCTTTTGGGACCGAAGGCTGAAGGTGGTGCGACTCAACGCTCCGTCTGACGGCACCAGTAATCAAAAGTACCGTTGACGATCGAAGGCTTGAGCAGGTAGTCGTGAGCTTCACGGGCGAGATCGTCGGGTAGCGAGGTAAGCGGCCCGAAGGTGCGGGCGCGCACCTGCATGCGGGCAGCGCGCTCCATGTAGACAGAAAGATAGGTCGCTTCTTGCACGCTACAGCCGGTGCTCAACTGACCGTGGCTGGCCAGCAGGATCGAGCGGTTGCTGCCCAGAGCGCCGGATATGATCACGCCCTCCTGGTCAGCGATGGGAACGCCAGGCCATTCCGCAAGGAACGCGCAATCGTTGTGAAACGGCGTCATGTCCATTTGCGAGACGATTAGCGGTTGCTTGGCCGCGGCAAGTGCCGACACATACGGAGAATGCGTATGAATGATGCTATGGGTGTTGGGGCGATCGGCATAAACCCACAGATGGAACCGCGTTGCCGGATTAGCCATCCCAGTGCCGCTGAGGGTATTCAGGTCTTGGTCGACTTCTATAAAGTCGGCTTCGGTGGCTTCGTCAAAACCCAGACCGAAGCGCAGGGTCCAGTAGGCGCCTGGGCGCTCCGAGCGTGCACTGATCTGGCCAGCCAAGCCAGCTTCCTGCCCGGTCATGGCCAGGATGCGGCAAGCATAGGCCAGCGTTTGCTGCAGCGTGCGCTTGCGAGGCTTGAGATGGGCACGCATCTCCTGCGTTGCGCGTTCGTCGAAGTATTCCTTAGAGCGAAGTTCCATTTTGTTTCCAGTCGTATTGGTTGCCGGGCGTAGACTGGGCCCGGCGACTCCAGAACGCCTCTGCTGCCCCCCGTGGGGAGCACACTTTGGCGCCATCCCGACTTGGCCGGTGGGATGTCGGTACGACTGGATTATGGGAAGTCAGAAGGGGCTGAGATAGCGCGGAGCGCTCATACTTCCTATGACTGGGCGTACTACCTCAGACTGTTTGAGCGATCTTCAGCATGTGTTTTATCAGCGCTGTTTGAGCTCTTTCTCGCTTGGTAATGGCGACAACGCGCCGACTGAGACGAGGGTTTATTATGCGCACTCGTGACAGCCCATAGTTCTCGAGCAGTTGCGTCGGTACTCGGTCTGGCAAAACGCACTGACCGCCGGTTGATGCGACGAGCCTGAGCATCGCATCGACCGTGTCCACTTCCGCCACGACATTTGTGTCCAATCTCTTCCTGTGCAGCATTCGTCTTAGCGCATAGTGCTCAGGAAAAGCGACAAGCGGTACTCTTTGCGCCTCTAGGTCGACCCCTTCGAGTGCGGCCAAGGGCGAATTTTGGCTGACGATCAACGTCATGACATCGTCGAATAGCGGCACGATTTCCACGGCATCCGAGGCTACCGCTACGTCGTAAACAAAGCCTATATCCGCTTTGCCCGTCTCCACCAGCTCTACAACTTCCGGTGAACTCCGCCCCATGAGCGAGACGTTGGCATTTGGGCGCTGGCTCATGAATCGGGAGACAACATCTGGCATGAAGTAGTAGCTGAGGGTATGAATAACAGCCACTCGGAGGTTGCCTTGGCTGACTCCCTGCTCCTCGCACAACTGGAGAATCGTATTGTCGATAACGTCATATGCGGTCTGGGCGGCAGCCTGCAGTTTGTGGCCTGCGTCAGTAAGGGCGACCCCGCGCCCGTGGCGTTCGCACAATTTTTGACCTACTGCTGCCTCGAGGTGGGCCAGCTGACGGCTTAAGCCGGATTGGGTTAGACCAAGCGTCATTGCAGCGCCTGAAATGGAGCGGGCCTGCGCTATCGCCAGGAATAGCCTTATCTGAGCATCTAAAGCCTTCATAATTTTGGGGGTGTCCCTCTTCGGCTAGTTATGACGTTCAACCGTTCCGCCATTTCGAACCGACGTGGCTTCAGCGCTTTCCCGGTCGGAGCCCGCCATCCACCAGACTTTGGGCGTCAATGGATCCCGCTGTGGAGATCTTGCTGGATCCATCGCTCAACAGGCATCCGGCATTAACGCAAGTTCCGCACCATATGTGTATTGGTACTATGCCCGGTTTGATAGTCGACGACGGCGATGTATCCCGGCATGTTCCATTCCTTGCCGTTCGATCCGATCAAGGACTTCGTGCCAGTCGGCATCTTCGTCATTGCGCCGATGGTAGTGGTCGGGCCCGGCTCGCCCATCGCCAGCTTCAAGGGCATGCGCGCGAACGCCTCTGCCTTGCGGCCGTGCAGCAGCGCATGCATGCCTACTGCGTCGAGCCGAGCAAGCTGACGGGGGGCCGCGAGACACGCCGTGTGCGGGGCGATTCGCGGTGCCGGTAGAGGCGGAACGAGCAGGGTGTCAGGCGCGTTTTGTACACTATCAGGTCGATTCACCCGGCTGCAGACGCCCCCCTATGAGTTTCGATGCCCTGCTGGAGTTGTTCCAGCAACGTATTCCAGCCCATCCGTGGGCCCAGATTGCCTCGTACCTGCTGGTGCTGGTGCTGATCGCCGTGGTCGCGCAGTGGCTGTTCGGCCACGTGATGTCGCGCATCGCCCATCGCTTGCTGACGGTCTGGGGCAAGGCGCCCTGGAGCAAGGCGCTGACGCGATATCGTGCCTATCGGCGCTTCGGCTATGCGGTCGGGTTCGGGGTGATCACCGTCGGCATCGGCGAAGTGCCGCACATGGGCCGCTATGCGCTGGCCATCGAGCGCCTGGCCCATGCCGGCCTGTGGATCTGCTTCTTCCTGATGCTTGGCGGCGTGCTGAGTGCCTGGCAGGACGTATACGCCAGCAGCCGCCAGGCGCAGACGCGCTCGATCAAGGGCTATATCCAGGTGGGGCGCCTCGGGCTGGGGCTGGTGTGCTCGGTGCTGGTGCTGTCGATCCTGATCAACCGCTCGCCGCTGTGGATGCTGTCTGGCCTGGGCGCGCTGTCGGCGGTGCTGCTGCTGGTGTTCAAGGACACGCTGCTGTCGCTGGTGGCCAGTACTCAGCTGACCTCCAACGACATGCTGCGCATCGGCGACTGGATCGAGATGCCCCAGTGCAATGCCGACGGCTACGTCAAGGACATCGCGCTGCATACCGTCAAGGTGCAGAACTGGGACAACACCGTGACCACGGTGCCGACCTACAAGCTGTTCTCCGAGAGCTACCGCAACTACCGGCAGATGTTCGAATCCGGCGCGCGGCGCATCAAGCGCACGTTGCGGCTGGATGCGGGCAGCGTGCGCTTCCTGGAGGACCGGGAAGTGCAGGCGCTGATGCGCTTCCGGCTGCTGCACGACTACCTGGAGGAGAAGCAGGCCGAGGTCGACGAGGCCAACCGCCTGCTGATTGCCGCCGGCAATGACCCGGTCAACCGGCGCCGGCTGACCAATGTCGGCACCTTCCGCGCCTATGGCATTGCCTACCTGAAGGCGCACCCGGAGATCCACCACGATCTGCTGCTGAACGTGCGCATGATGGAGCCCGATTCGCAGGGCATCCCCGTGGAGATCTATTGCTTTACCGCGCTGACCGCGTGGATGGACTATGAGCGCATCCAGGGCGATGTCTTCGACCACCTGCTGGCGATCCTGCCCGAGCTGGGCCTGCGCCTGTACCAGGCGCCTTCAGGCGCGGACCTGACCGGCGTGCGCATCTCGCCGGTGCTGGCCGCGGCGCAGGTGGCGGCGGCACAGGCCGCCGTCCATCATGCGCCTGCCCACGGCGCCGCCGCGAGCAGCCATCCGATCTGAGCTGCGCCTGACGCTCAGCCGACCGCGCGCGGACGCACGCGGCTGGCGGCTTCCTTGGCGCGGGTGCGGGCGGTGTCGACATCGTCGGCGTACGCCAGCGCCACGCCCATGCGGCGCTTGACGAAGCTCTCGGGCTTGCCGAACAGGCGCACCTCGGTCTGCGGCACGCTCAGTGCCTGGTCCACGCCATCGAAGACCACCCCCTGGGCATCCACGCCGCCGTAGATCACGGCGCTGGCGCCGGGGCTGCGCAGCGTGGTGTCGACCGGCAGGCCCAGGATGGCGCGGGCATGCAGCTCGAACTCGTTCTGCCATTGCGTGGCCATGGTGACCATGCCGGTGTCGTGCGGGCGCGGGCTGACTTCGCTGAACCAGACCTGCTCGCCCTTGACGAACAGCTCCACGCCGAACAGGCCCATGCCGCCCAGGTCTGCCGTGACCGCCTGCGCGATGCGCTGGGCGGTTTCCAGCGCGGCGGGGTGCATTGGCTGCGGCTGCCAGCTTTCGACGTAGTCGCCGCTGACCTGGACGTGGCCGATCGGAGCGCAGAACTGCGTTTCCACCTGGCCGCTGGCGCCCATGGCGCGCACGGTCAGCAGCGTGATCTCGTAGTCGAAATCGATAAAGCCTTCCACGATCACGCGGCCGTGGCTGACGCGGCCGCCGGCCATGGCGTAGTCCCAGGCCGCCTTGACGCCCTCGGGGCCGTCGATCTTGCTCTGGCCCTTGCCGGAGCTGCTCATCACCGGCTTGACCACGCACGGGTAGCCGATGCCGCCGTCGATGGCAGCCTGCAGTTCATCCAGCGAATCGCAGAACTTGTACGGGCTGGTGGGCAGGCCGAGCGATTCGGCGGCCAGGCGGCGGATGCCTTCGCGGTCCATGGTCAGGCGCGCGGCGCGGGCGGTGGGGATCACACGCACGGTGCCGGCGGCTTCCAGGGTTTCCAGCATGGGCGTGGCGATGGCCTCGATCTCGGGCACGACCAGGTGCGGCTTTTCCGCCTCGATCAGCGCCTTGAGCTGGTCCGGGTCGCTCATGGCGATGGTGCGCGCGTGGTGGGCTACCTGCTGGCCGGGGGCATTGTCATAGCGGTCGACGGCGATGGTTTCCACGCCCAGGCGCTGCAATGCAATCAGCACTTCCTTGCCCAGCTCGCCGGAGCCGAGCAGCATCACTTTGGTGGCAGAGGGGGAGAGAGGCGTTCCGAGTGTGGTCATGGCAGCGGATGGGGCGGGAAGGAAAGCCGAGATTGTACGTGTTAGGGGACTGTCTTTGGCGCCGGCGAGCGCGCATATTGGTATGGGCCAGGGAAGGGCGCCTGGCGCGCGTGCCACCCAATTCAGCGACGAACCATAAAAAAACCCGCGCGGGGGCGGGCTTGAAAAGGCCTGAGGATCCAAGACCGGACCGCTCAGTGTTCATGCTAGGTGCTAAGCGCGCGCTCCGCATCCCCCGTTCGGGGCGGCCCGGCACAGTGTTTCAGGACGTGGCCATCAGCGGCGGGCGCCGCCGCGTGGCCACGGCAAATGCAATTTGCGCCAGACCCGCGGCCAGCCCCAGCGTCACGCCGACCTGCCACGCCACGGTGTAGGAACCCAGCGCGTCGTAGACCAGCCCACCGCCAAAGGCGCCGAAAAAGCTGCCGATCTGGTGGCTGAAGAACGCCACGCCGCCCAGCATGGCCTGCCAGCGCAGGCCGAAGGTCTCGGCGATCCAGCCCGATACCAGCGGCGCCACGCCCAGCCACAGGAAGCCCATTACCGCGGCGAACACCAGCGTGCTCTGCGGCGTGGGCGCGGACGTGAAGTACCAGGTCAGCGCCAGCGAGCGAATCGTATAGATGCCGCCCAGCAGCATCAGCTTGTTGAAGCGGCCGCCGGCCCAGCCGAAGAAGATGCTGCCCAGCACGTTGAAGCCGCCGATCACGCCCAGCGCCTGCGCGCTCAGCATCGGGTCCATGCCGCACACGTCCAGATACGACGGCAGGTGCGTGGTCAGGAAGACCAGCTGCATGCCGCAGACGAAATACGCCAGCGCCATCACCACGAACGGCGCGTGCCGCAGCGCGGTGCCCAGCGCTTCACGCGCGCTGTCCTGGCCGCGCCCTGCGGGCGACACCAGCGGCAGCCGGTCCACGCGCCCGGCAAACCACGCCGCGGGCAGCATCACCAGCGCCAGCAGCACGAACGCTGCCAGCCCGGCGCGCCAGCCGTAGGCCTGCGTCACCATCTGCCCGATCGGCGCCGCCAGCAGCGCGCCCAGCGAGCCCGCGCCAGACACCAGCCCCAGCACCGTGCTGCGCAGCGCCGCCGACACCGGCCGCGCCGCCACCGCCATCGCCAGGGCGCTGCCGGTGCAGGCCATCGACGCGCCGATGGCCACGCCCGCGCCCAGCGTGACGCCGACCATGCTGTGCGCGGTCGCCAGCAGCACCAGTCCGGTCACATAGAGCAGCGAGCCGGCCAGCATCAGCGGCCGGAAGCCGATCCGCGTGGCCCAGGCCCCGGCCAGCGGCTGCAGCAGGCCCCACGCCAGGTTCTGTACCGCGATGGCGATGGTGAAATCCGATACCGAGATGCCGATGTCCCGCGTCAGCGGCGGCATGAAGATGCCAAGGCTCTGGCGCAGGCCCATGGCCAGGCTGAGCATCACGGAGGCGCCGATCAGGATCGGCAAGGCCGGGCGCAGGGCTTCGTAGCGGGAAGGCGCGGTGGGGGTAGGCACGGTGTGGTCTCGTCGCTTGTCGTTATCGTTGTGAGCCCCGGGGCGCTTTCCATGTCTTTACATTTAAGCGTGCGCTGAATATACCGCAGGGTAGGGCGAGCGTATGCGCCAGGCCCAACCGTGTCAATTTGGCTTTGGGCGGGTCCGCCTTCCGCTTTGCCAAAGGCGGCCCCACACCTCGCTAGTCCAGACTGACCTTGGATGCCCGGATGGTCTCGCCCCAGCGCTTGATGTCGCCGCTGACCAGCGCGGCGAACTTCGGCTGCGGTTCGCCGCCAGGGATACCGCCCATGTCGCGGAACCTGGCCACCACCTCGGGGTCGCGCATGGCCTTGCCCAGCGCTTCCTGCAGCGTGGCGGCAATGGCCGGCGGGGTCCTGGCCGGCGCAAAGAAGCCCAGCCAGCCCATCACCACGAAATCCTTCACGCCGGCCTGCGCCATCGTCGGCACGTCCGGCAGTGCCGGCAGGCGTTCGGCGCTGGTCACCGCAAGCGCGCGCAGCTTGCCGGCGCGGATCTGCGGCAGCGCCTGCGTCAGGTTGTCGAACATGAAGGTGGTTTCGCCCGCCAGCACCGAGGTGGTGGCGGGTGTCGACCCCTTGTATGGCACGTGAATTACTTCGGTGCCAGTGCGCAGCCGGAACAGTTCCGCCGTCAGGTGCGTGGTCTGCCCGATGCCGGCCGAGGCGTAGGAATACTTCCCCGGGGACTGCTTGAGCTGCGCCACCAGCTCGGACACGCTGCGCACCGGCGCCTGCGCGCCGACCACCAGCACGTTGGCGAACGAGATCAGGTCCGTCAGCGGCATGAAGTCCTGTGGCTGGTAGGACAACTGCTTGTAGGCGCTGTAGTTGATTGCGTGCGAGCCGGTATTGCCGACCAGCAGCGTGTAGCCGTCCGGCGCCGCGCGCATGAAGGCCTGCGTGCCGATGATGCCGCCGCTGCCGGGCTTGTTGTCGACCACCACCGGCTGGCCCAGGATGGCCGACAGCTTCTGCGCCACCAGGCGCGTCGGGATGTCGGTGGTGCCGCCCGGCGCGCCGGGCACGATGATGGTGATGGGGCGCTCAGGCCAGGACGCGGCGCTGGCGGGCAGCGGCAGCGTGGCGGCGGCGGTCGCCAGCAGCAGGGCCGCGGACGTGTTGAACAGCGATTCTGGCAGCTTGTGTTTCATGGGTCTCCTCCATGTTCTGGTCTGTGTGCTGCTTGGCATGTGCGAACGGCCGGCTTGCGGCCGGCCGTTCTCTAGCCCAGGGCGGATGACATCGATGCCCTCGGTCTGGCGTGGGCCATCACTTGCCCGTCCACACCGGCCTGCGCTTCTCGGCGAATGCGGCGGCACCCTCGCGGGCATCGGCCGAGGTGAACACCGGCGCCAGCAGCGGGCGCTGGCGCTCGAACATCTCCTCGGCGCTCCAGTCGGCGGACTCGGCCACGATCTGCTTGCTGACCGCAACCGCCAGCGGGCCGTTGGCGCCGATCTCTTCGGCCAGCGCCAGCGCGCCTGCCAGCGCCTGGCCTGGTTCGGTCAGGCGGTTGATCAGGCCATAGGCGTGGGCCTGTTCGGCGCCCAGCATATTGCCGGTCAGCGCGTATTCCATGGCGATGTGGTACGGCACGCGGCGCGGCAGGCGCATCAGGCCGCCGGCGCCGGCCACCAGCCCGCGCTTGACTTCAGGCAGGCCGAACCTGGCCGCGTTCGACGACACGATCAGGTCGCACGCCAGCGCCAGCTCGAAGCCGCCGGCCAGCGCATAGCCTTCGACGGCGGCGATCAGCACCTTGCGCGGCGGCTTCTCGGTCAGCCCGCCAAAGCCGCGGCCAGGCAGGCTGGGACGCTTGCCTTCCAGGAAGCCCTTCAGGTCCATGCCCGAGCAGAAGGTGCCGCCCGCGCCGGTCAGGATGGCCACGCTCAGGTCGTCGCGGCTTTCCAGCTGGTCGATGGCGGCGGCCAGCGCGGTCGCGGTCTCGAAGTCCATGGCGTTTTTCGCCTGGGGCCGGTTCATGGTGATCAGCAGCGTATTGCCGCGGGTTTCCAGTTGCAGCGTGTCGCTCATGCGGGATTCCTTGTCAGAAGTCGGTATCGGTGCAGCGCGCGGCTCAGCGCGGTGCCATGCGGATGGCGCCGTCCAGGCGGATGGTTTCGCCGTTGAGCATGGGGTTCTCCAGGATGTGCAGCGCGGTGGACGCGTATTCATCCGGTGCGCCCAGGCGGGGCGGGTGCGGCACCATGGCGCCGAGCGAGGCGCGCACGTTCTCCGGCAGCTTGGCCAGCAGCGGGGTGTCGAACAGTCCCGGGGCGATGGTGCAGACGCGGATCGCGCGCTGTGCCAGGTCGCGCGCGGCCACCAGGGTCATGCCGACGATGCCGGCCTTGGCCGAGGCATAGGGAATCTGGCCGATCTGGCCTTCGTAGGCGGCCACCGACGCGGTCAGCACGCACGCGCCGCGCTCGCCGTCGATCAGTTCGTTCTTGGCCATGCGCGCGGCCCCCAGGCGCAGCGCGTTGAAGGTGCCGATCAGGTTGATGCGCACGATCGACTCGTACTTTTCCAGCGAACCCGGCGAGCCGTCCTTCTCGACCACGCGCACCGGGCCGCCCAGGCCGGCGCAATGGATCAGCGCGCGCAGCGGGGCAATGGCTTCGGCGGCGTCGTAGACGGCGTTCATCTGGTCGGTGTCGGTCACGTCGGCCTTGAGGAAGCGGACCTTGCCGCTGAACTCGTCGACCGCGGCATTGCCGCGCTCTTCCGACAGGTCGGCGATCACGACGTCGACGCCGCGTTCCACCAGGCGCCGCACGCAGGCCAGGCCCAGGCCGGAAGCGCCGCCGGTCACGACGGCGGACATATTGGTCAGTTTCATGCTGTGTCTCCTTGACTGGATGTCTGGTTCAGGCGCCGCTTACAGGCGCTCGATGATGGTGGCGTTGGCCATGCCGCCGGCCTCGCACATCGACTGCAGGCCATAGCGCTGGCCGCTGTCTTCCAGTGCATGCAGCATGGTGGTCATCAGCCGCACGCCGGAGGCGCCCAGCGGATGGCCCAGCGCAATGGCGCCGCCGCGCGGGTTCAGGCGTGCCGGGTCGGCGCCGAGCGCGCGCTGCCAGGCCAGCGGCACGCAGGCAAAGGCTTCGTTGATCTCGTAGTGGTCGATCTGGTCCAGCTTCAGGCCGCTCTTCTTGATCGCGCGCTGGCTGGCGGGGATCGGGGCGGTCAGCATCATGACCGGATCGTCGCCGCACACGTCGAACGCCACGAAGCGAGCGCGCGGCTTCAGGCCCAGGCGCTGCGCCATGGATTCGCTCATCAGCAGCATGGCGGAGGCGCCGTCACTGATCTGCGAGGCATTGCCCGCGGTCACGTTCCAGCCGATCTGCGGGAAGCGGGCGCTGAGTTCGTCATTGCGGAACGAGGCCTGCAGCGTGCCCAGCTTCTCCACCGAGGTGCCCGGGCGGATGGTTTCATCCTGCTCGACCAGCCCGTTGGGCGTGCTGATGCCCAGGATCTCGCGGCGGAAGGCACCGCTTTCGCGCGCGGTGGCGGCCAGCTCGTGCGAGCGGGCCGAATAGCTGTCCATGTCGTGGCGCGACAGTTCGTACTTGGCGGCCACCAGCTCGGCCGCAACACCCTGTGACACCAAACCCGGCGCATAGCGCGCTTCCATCGACGGGCCGTACGGGTTCTGGCCAATGCGGGCCGAGCCCATCGGCACACGGCTCATCGACTCGATGCCGCAGGCGATGACGATGTCATAGGCGCCGGCCATGATGCCCTGCGCGGCGAAATGCACCGCCTGCTGGCTGGAGCCGCACTTGCGGTCGATGGTGGTGGCCGGCACGTGATCAGGAAAGCCTGCCGCCAGCCACGCCACCCGGCCCGGGCCGGCGGACTGCTCGCCCGCCTGGGTCACACAGCCGGTGATGACGTCGTCGACCAAACCCGGGTCCAGCTTGTTGCGCTCGACCAGGCCCTTGATGACCTGGGCCAGCAACTCGGTGGCATGGAGTTCGGTAAAGGCCGAGCCTGGCTTGGAGCGGCCCATCGGGCTGCGGATGGCGTCGACGATGACGGCTTGTTGCATGCGGTGTCTCCTGAAAAGGCTGAACGTTGCGAGTCGTGGCTGGGATATTGAGACGTCTGTACCGAAATGTGATCGTCCAATACGATGAATTGGGATTCTGGCTTCGGAAAAGCGTCGTGTAAACCCAAATAACCCGGTTTGACTTTGGAAAAAACGAAGGGCAACATCCGGGTTTTGAGACGCACGTATCAAAAAACCTTGAATCAAGGCAATAACATGACGAATGCACCACACGCCTCCCTGACCCCGCCGCCCGCCGATGCCGACGGCGAGGCGCGCCTTGTCAGCGCGCTGGCGCGGGGCATTTCGATCCTCAACTGCTTTTCCCCGACGGTGCAGGAGCTCAGCAGCCGCGAACTGATGGAGCGCACCGGCCTGGCCAAGCCGACCCTGTTCCGGCTGCTCGACACCCTGTGCGAACTGGGCCTGCTGCACTATTCGGAGCGCTTGTCGCGCTACGTGCCCGGGGTCGGGCTGATCAACCTGGCCGCACCCGCGCTGGCACGCATGACGATCCGCCAGCTGGCGCGGCCGGCCATGCAGGAGCTGGCGGACCACATCGCCGGGCAGGTGGAGCTGATCGTCGGCAGCGGCAATGCGCTGACCTACGTCGAAATCGCCCAGGGCGTGGGCAGTCATGTGTTCCGGCCCGAGGTCGGCACGCGCGTGTCGGTCTCGCGCACGGGTTCCGGACGCGGCTACCTGATGCTGTTGACCGAGGCCGAGCGCGAGGCGTACCTCGCCCAGCTCCGCGCTGCCGATCCGCAGCGCGCCGACTGGCTGCAGGAGCGCCTGGCCGATGCCGCCCGCGACCTGCAAGACCACGGCTTCTGCCGCGGCCACCGCGACCTGCACCGCGAGGTGGAGTCGGTTGCCGTGCCGATGCGCACCCGCCGCGACGGCGAGGCGTGGATCTTTGCCGCCTCGGTGCCGGTATTCAGCCAGCAGAGCAAGCAGATGGAGGAAGACATCGGCCCGCGCCTGGTGAGCCTGGTGCGCAATGTAGAGGGAGCGCTGGGCGTGGCAGGCTGAGCGGCACAGCAGTCCGCCTGACGCTCAGCTGGTCAGTTGCCTGTGAACACTGGCGTGCGCTTGTCCAGGAACGCCTGCACTGCCTCACGGTGGTCGGCGGTCTGGTGCGACAGCGCCTGGAAGCCGGCGGACAGTTCCAGCAGCGTATCCAGGCGGGTATGCATGGCCTCGCGCATCAGGCGCTTGGCCAGGCGCACCGCGTGCGGCGGGTTGGCGGCGATGCGGCCGGCCAGCTCATAGGCCGTGGGCAGCAGCGCCTCGGGCGCGACCACGCGCGACACCAGGTTCCATTCCAGCGCCAGCCTGGCATCGATCGGCTGGCCGGTGAAGGTCATCTCCGCCGCCCGCGACAGGCCGATCACGCGCGGCAGCAGCCATGCGCCGCCGTCGCCGGGGATGATGCCGAGCTTGACAAAGGACTCGGCAAACTGCGCCCGCTCCGAGGCAATGCGGATGTCGCACATGCACGCCAGGTCCAGCCCCGCGCCCATGGCCGCGCCATTGACCGCGGCGATGACCGGCACTTCCAGGTTGAACAGCGCCAGCGGCAGCCGCTGGATGCCGCAGCGGTAGTCCTGACGGATTTCCATGCCCGGCACTGCGCCGGAGGCCTGGCGTTCCATGTCCTTGATATTGCCGCCAGACGAGAACGCCGTGCCCGCGCCGGTAATGACCACCGCGCGCACGCTGCGGTCGCCGTGGATGCGGTCGATCGCGGCCAGGAACTCCGCCACGGCGGTATTGCCGGTCAGCGGGTTGCGGCGCTCGGGCTCGTTCATCGTCAGGGTGACGATATGGTCCTGCTGCTCGTAGAGAAGGAAGTTGCTCATGGTGGTGTCTCCGGATGCGCGATGCAGGCTGGTTGCCTGCCTTGGCGCCAAGGCTAAGCCACCGGCGCCCGCACCGTCCAATATTCATTTCTTCATCAGCAATATCCTGCACATATCGCTGGGCAGGCCCGGGACGCCAGCCATCTTGCGCCGGCGGCGCGACTTTCTGCGGGTAATCCCTGTACCCATAATCGAATCGCTCACCGATTATCTATAGGCCCCGGCCACCGCCCGGCATCGCGCAGTTCCGTAATCCTGCAGTCCCGAATTCCAACAAGAATGCCCTACAGGAGACGATATGAGCCATGCGTTGACGCAGGCGACGGACCCCGTTGCCCCCGATGTTGCAATGCACCCCCACCGCACCATGAGGCGCGCCACAGGCTTCCTGGCAGCGGCCCTGGCGCTGGTGATGCAGGTCTTGCCCGCCGGCGCCGCGGCGCCGCGCAATGCGGCCGCCAAGGTTGACGGCGCCTTTATCAGTGCCAACGCCAGCACCGCCCGCGACTGGCCCAGCCACGGCCTGGACTATGCCGAGACCCGCTTCAGCCGGCTCAGGCAGATCGATGCCGCCAACGTGCGCGACCTGGGGCTGGTGTGGACCTACAACCTGGAGTCGACCCGCGGCGTGGAGGCAACCCCGCTGGTGGTGGACGGCGTGATGTACGTCACCGCGTCATGGAGCGTGGTGCATGCGGTCGATGCGCGCACCGGCAAGCGGCTCTGGACCTTCGATCCCAAGGTGGACCGCTCGCTCGGCTATCGCGGCTGCTGCGACGTGGTCAACCGCGGCGTGGCGCTGTACCAGGGCAAGGTGTTCGTGGCCGCCTACGATGGCCGGCTGATCGCGCTGGATGCCGCCAGCGGCCGCAAGCTGTGGGAGAAAGACACCATCATCGACCGCAAGTACTCGTACACCATCACCGGCGCGCCGCGCGTGTTCAAGGGCAAGGTCATCATCGGCAACGGCGGCGCCGAATATGGCGTGCGCGGCTACATCACCGCCTATGACGCCGGCACCGGCGAGCAGAAGTGGCGCTGGTTCACGGTGCCGGGCGACCCCTCCAAGCCGTTCGAGGATGAGTCGATGGCTGCGGCGGCCAAGACCTGGGACCCCAGCGGCAAATACTGGGAGGCGGGCGGCGGCGGCACGGCCTGGGACACGCTGGCCTTCGACCCCGAGCTGAACCTGATGTACGTGGGCACCGGCAACGGCGCGCCATGGTCGCGCAGCAAGCGCAGCCCGGCCGGCGGCGACAACCTCTACCTGGCATCGATCGTCGCGCTCGATCCCGACACCGGCAAATACGTCTGGCACTACCAGGAGACCCCGGGCGACAACTGGGACTACACCTCGACCCAGCCGATGATCCTGGCCGACCTGAAGCTCGATGGCCAGATGCGCAAGGTCATCCTGCACGCGCCCAAGAACGGCTTCTTCTTCGTCATCGACCGCACCAACGGCAAGTTCATCTCGGCAAAGAACTTTGTCGACGTGAACTGGGCCACCGGCTATGACGCCAATGGCCGCCCCATCGAGCGGCCCGAGGCGCGCGCCACCGACAAGCCTTATGACTCGGTCCCCGGTCCGTACGGCGCGCACAACTGGCATCCGATGTCGTTCAACCCGCAGACCGGGCTGGTCTACCTGCCGGCGCAGAACGTGCCGATCAACCTGATGGACGACAAGGCCTGGAACTTCAATGAAGGCAAACCCGGCACGCCGCATGGCAACGTGGGCTGGAACACCGCCAAATTCCTGAACGCCGAGCCGCCCAAGGGCAAGCCCTTCGGCCGGCTGATTGCGTGGGACCCGGTGCAGCAGAAGGCCGCGTGGACGCAGGAACATGTGTCGCCGTGGAACGGCGGCACGCTGACCACGGCCGGCAACCTGGTGTTCCAGGGCACCGCCGACGGCCGCTTTGTCGCCTATGACGCGCGCAGCGGCGACAAGCTGTGGGAGTCGCCCACCGGCACCGGCGTGGTGGCGGCGCCGGTCAGCTTCGAGTTGAACGGCAAGCAGTATGTGTCGGTGGCAGTGGGTTGGGGCGGGGTCTACGGGCAGGCCCAGCGCGCCACCAACCGGCAGGGGCCGGGCACGGTCTACACCTTCGCCCTCGGTGGCAAGGCACCGCTGCCGGCCTTTGCCGAGTACCGCACCGCCAAGCTGCTGCAGGGCGTGAAATATGACCCGGCGCAGGTCAAGGCGGGCACCGGCCTGTACGTCAGCAACTGCGTCCTGTGCCACGGCGTTCCCGGCGTGGACCGCGGCGGCAATATCCCCAACCTGGGCTATATCGATGCCGCCTATATCGAGAACCTGGACAAGGTGGTCTTCAAGGGGCCGGCGATGGCGCGCGGCATGCCTGACTTCACCGGCAAGCTGACGCCGGACGATGTCGAGAAGATCAAGGCCTTCATCCAGGGGACCGCTGACGCGGTGCGGCCCAAGCCCTGAGGGCAGGGCCGGGCCTCAGTCCTCGGCCTGGAAGCCGGTCGCCTCCACGATCGGCTTCCAGGCGGCGCGTTCCAGCTGGATGCGGCGGCGGCCTTCGTGGCCGGGGCGCGCCACCACTTCCAGGCCCAGCGCTTCCAGCTTGGCCGCGGTGGCGGCGTTGGCCGAGGCCGCGAGGAACATCTTTTCCACTTGCGCCACCACGTCAGGCTGGGTGCCTGCCGGGACGAACACGCCGTACCAGCTGGTGGCGTGGTCGTACTGGCTGAAGCCCTGTTCCTTCATGGTGGGCACTTCGGGCAGCGCCTTGGCGCGGCGCGTGCCGCTCACGCCAAGGAAGCGCAGCTTGCCGCCCTTGTACAGCGGCATCATGCTGGCCACGGCATCCCAGCCGATCGACACATTGCCGCTGACCACATCCACCAGCATCGGCGATGCGCCGCGATACGCCGCGGGCGTGATGGCGATGCCTTCGGCCTTGCCCAGCGCCACCGTGCCGAGGTGGCCGGCGCTGCCGATGGTGGCCAGGCCCAGGCTGGCGCCGCCCGGGTTGCGCCTGGCCCAGCTCACGTATTCCTTCATGTTCTGGTAAGGCTGCTGCACGCCGGTCGCGACCGCGGTCGGCACATCGGTCAGTACCGCTGCGGGCACCAGGTCCTTGTCGGCGTCGTAAGACAGCTTCTTGTAGGTCAGCGGAAAGATCGTGAACAGGGGCGAGGGGCCGATGAACACGGTCTTGCCATCGGGCCTGGCGCGCTTCACGTAGTCGAGCGCCAGGCGCGCCGACGCGCCGGGGCGGTTTTCGACCACCACCGTGCCGTGGCCGTCCTGGCGCAGCTGCTCGGCATACAGGCGGGCAAGGCTGTCGGCGGCGCCGCCGGGGGCGTAGCCGACGATGATATGCATCGGCTCGGCATCGGCCGCGCTAGCCGGAGCGGTCATGGCGAAGGTGGCGGCAGCGACGGCGGTCATGGCCAGCAGCCGGCGCGTCAATCGGACTTGATCAGTCATGGCAGTCAGGGAACGATGTTGAGAGAGTGTCAGGGCAGGGTGGGCCACTGGCCCGTGAGGTCATGGACCGATTCGTACAAGGCCGCCACACGCAGCAGCTGCGCGTCGCCGCGGAACTGCCCGACCAGCTGCAGCCCGATCGGCAGCCCGTCGCCACCAAAGCCGCAGGGCAGGCTGATGGCCGGATGCCCAGTCATATTGAACGGCATGGTCCACGGGAACCAGTTCGCGCGCACATCGGGATAGTCCTGGCCGTCGATTTCGATCTGGCCGAACAGGTCTTGCTCCAGCGGCAGCGCGGTGCGTGTGATGGTGGGCATGGCGAGCAGGTCGGCGCGTCCCAGCAGCGCCTGCACGCGCAGGAACAGTTGCGAGCGCTCGAACATCGCCTGCTGGTATTCCACTGCGGTGAATGCGGCGGCGGATTCCACCTGGCGCACGAAGGTCGGGCTCAGCGCCTCGCGGTGCTGGGCCACGATCGGCGCAAAGCGCGTGCGCCATACGGTGTGGTTGATGGCACGCCAGACGGGCTCGACGTCGAACCCCTCGCCGCCGAACGGCTCCAGTTCGGCGCCCAGTGCGCGCAGCTTGTCCAGGCTGGCCTCGAACGCGCGCGCCACGTCCGCCGACACCGGACGGCCCGGCGGCGCCAGGCAATACAGGATGCACCGGCCACGCAGGTCGCCCTGCGGCTGCGCTGCGGCCACGTAGTCGGCGGCGGGCACTCCGATCGACCACGGGTCGCACGGGTGTTCGCCGGCCATGGCCTGCAGCATCAGGCCGGTGTCGGCCACCGTGCGCGTGGTCGGCGTCACGTAGGTCTGGTTGCCGAACAGGTCCTGCGCCTGGCTGTGCGGAATCACCCCCTGGCTCTGCTTGATGCCCACCACGCCATTGCAGGCGGCAGGAATGCGCGTGGAGCCGCCGCCATCGGTCGCCACCGCCAGCGGCGCCATGCCGCTGGCCACTGCCACCGCGGCGCCGCCGCTGGAGCCGCCACTGGTGCGCTCGGCGTGCCAGGCATTGCGGGTGCGCCCGAACAGCGGCGAATCGGTCAGGCTTTTGGAGCCGAATTCCGGCGTGGTGGTCTTGCCGACCAGGATCGCGCCCTGCGCGCGCAACCGCGCCACCGCCACGGCGTCTTCGGCCGGCACGTTGTCGCGCATCGGCACGGCGCCAAAGGTCGTGCGCACGCCGCGCGTGTTGACGATGTCCTTGGCGGTAAACGGAATGCCGTGCAGCGGAGGCAGCGGCCGGCCGGACATCACTTCCGCTTCCGCCGCGCGCGCCGCGGCCATGGCCTCGTCCGCGCACAGCGTGATAAAGCAGTTCAGCACCGGCTGCAGCCGCTCGGCGCGCGCCAGCACCGCAGCGGTCAGTTCCACCGGCGAGATTTCCTTGCGCCGGATGCGCTGCTGCAGTTCGGCGGCGCTGGCAAGACAAAGCGCTTCGCTCATTGGACGGGCGTCTCCTGAAGATGGCCGCGCGTGCCGGTATCGGCGCGCGCAGGCGTGATGGCGATACGCTGGCATCTTACAACCGGCCCGCGCACGCGGGGACTATCGCCGCCAAGTGCCGTCGGCGAGGAAGCGTTCGGCCAGCTACGCGTTGCCGTTCAGGGGCGCGCCGGCGATGACAGGTAGGCCTGCAGGCCGTCTGCCGGCAAGGCGCGTGAAAACAGCCACCCCTGGCCGAACTGCGCGCCGCGCTCTCGCAGGAAGCCCGCGCCTGCTCTTCATGCTCGATGCCCTCGGCCACGACCTCGAATCCCAGCGCCTCCGCCATGGCGATGATGTGCGGCGCCACCGAGCTGGAAGCCGCCTCGCGGCCGATGGTACTACGCGGCGGCGCTGCTGCGCAGCACGCGCCGTCGCCGCGCGTATTCAGATTCCTTTTGCAAGGCGATGAATTTTTTCGTGCGCCGCGCAATAAGGCACGCATGACTTGCGCAATGCCGGCAGAATCCGGAAAGTAGGGGGAACGACTGCCCGCACAGAGGACCTGGCCCATGACCACCGCCCCATTTGCAAGACCCACACCATCGGCCCGGCTTGCCGCCCGGCACACGCCGGCCGTGATCCCGGGCAACGGCTAGGGGGGCGCATGGCGCTGGTGCTGCTGATCGCGCTGCCTCTGCTGGCCGCGGCGCTGACGTGGTTGATCGGCATGCGTGCCGCGCGCATGCTGGCGCCTGTCATCATCGGCTTGCCGCTGGCCGCGCTGGTGCTGCTGCTGAGCCTGCGCGGCGCGGTCTTCGAGCAGCCGGGGCATGCGCTGGGCTGGCGCGTGGCGTGGCTGCCGCAGCTCGGGCTGGACCTGTCGCTGCGGCTGGACGGCCTGTCGTACCTGTTTGCGCTGCTGGTGCTCGGCGTGGGCCTGCTGGTGATCCTGTACGCGCGCTACTACCTCGCGCGCAATGAATCCGCGGTGCGCTTCTTCTGCCTGCTGCTGCTGTTCATGGCGGCCATGCTGGGCGTGGTGCTGGCAGGCAACCTGCTGCTGCTGGTGGTGTTCTGGGAGCTGACCAGCATCCTGTCGTTCCTCCTGATCGGCTTCTGGTCATGGCGCACCGATGCGCGCCAGGGCGCGCGCATGGCGCTGGCGGTCACGGGCGGCGGCGGGCTGGCGCTGCTGGCCGGGGTGCTGCTGCTGGGCCATATCTGCGGCAGCTTCGAGCTGTCCGTGGTGCTGGCGCAGGCCGGCAAGGTGCAGCACCACCCGCTCTACCTGCCGATGCTGGTGCTGGTCCTGCTGGCAGTCTTCACCAAGTCAGCGCAGTTCCCGTTCAGCTTCTGGCTGCCGCATGCCATGGCCGCGCCCACGCCGGTCTCGGCCTACCTGCACTCGGCCACCATGGTCAAGGCCGGCGTGTTCCTGCTGGCGCGGCTCTATCCGGTGCTGGACGGCACCAACAGCTGGTTCTACCTGGTCAGCATGACCGGGCTGGCCACGCTCATCGTGGGCGCCGGCCTGGCGCTGCTGCAGCGGGACCTGAAAGGGCTGCTGGCTTATTCCACCATCAGCCACCTGGGCCTGATCACGCTGCTGTTCGGGCTCGATACCCAGCTCAGCACGGTGGCGGCCATCTTCCATATCATCAACCACGCCGTGTTCAAGGCGTCGCTGTTCATGGCGGCCGGCATCATCGACCATGAGACCGGCACGCGCGACCTCGACCGCCTGCACGGGCTGGCGCGCTACATGCCGCACACCGCAGTGCTGGCCATCGTGGCATCGCTGTCGATGGCGGGGGTGCCGTTGTTCAACGGCTTCCTCAGCAAGGAAATGTTCTTCGGCGAGACCCTGGCGCAGGGCCTGCTGGGCGACTTCAACTGGGTGATCCCGACCGCGGCGACGCTGGCGGGGGCGCTGACGATGGCCTATTCGCTGCGCTTTATCTACGGCGTGTTCTTCGGCGCCCGGCAGCCCGACGTGCCCAACTACCCGCCGCACGAGCCGCCGCGCTTCATGAAGGTGCCGGTGGAGTTCCTGGTGGTGATCTGCCTGGTGGTCGGGCTGGTGCCGGCCTATACCGTGGGCGACCTGCTGGCGGCGGCTTCGCTTGCCACGCTGCGCGCGCCCCTGCCAGAGTACAGCCTGAACCTGTGGCACGGGGTCAATTTGCCGCTGCTGATGAGCCTGGTGTCGATGGCCGGCGGCGCGGCGCTGTTCTTCCTGCGCCGCGACGCGCTGCGGCGCCTGCAGCAGGCAATCGACCACCTGAGCGCGCGCCAGTCGTTCGAGCGTGGCATGCATGCGCTGGAACGCTTTGCCGCTGCCGTCACGCGCTGGCTCGAGAACGGCTCGCTGCAGACCTATGTCGCCTGGATGCTGCTGGCGCTGCTGGCCGTGCCGGCATACTTCCTGGCCGACCTGGAATGGCTCGGCGGCAGCGTGCCGGCGGGCGCCATCGACCTGATCGGGGCTGCCACGCTGGCGCTGCTCGGGCTGTGCGCGGTGGGCGTGGTGGTGACGCACCGCCAGCGGCTGCTCGCGCTGGTGCTGCTGGGCGGCTGCGGGTTGATGGTGTCGATGGCGTTCCTGCGGTTCTCCGCGCCGGACCTGGCGCTGACGCAGATCTCGGTTGAGGTGGTGACGATCCTGCTGCTGGTGCTGGCGCTGTTCTACCTGCCGCGCGAGACGCCGGAGCGCGCCGGGGCTGCGCGCCGCGGGCGGGATGCGGTGCTGGCGTTCGGCGGTGGCACCTTGCTGGCAGTGGCGGCTTACGCCGTGATGACGCGGCCGTATGACCCGGTGTCTGCCTTCTACATCGACCAGTCCGTGCCCGGCGGCGGCGGGCACAACGTGGTCAACGTGCTGCTGGTGGATTTCCGGGGCTTCGACACCATGGGCGAGATCTGCGTGCTGCTGATTGCAGGGCTGGCGGTGCAGGCGCTGCTCAAGGGCATGCGGCTGGACACGCCGTCGGCAGCGCCCGATGGCCTGCCGTGGAGCAGCCAGGCGCATCCGCTGCTGCTGGCCATGCTGGCGCGGCTGATGCTGCCGCTGACGCTGCTGGTGGCGGTCTTTATCCTGCTGCGCGGGCACAACCTGCCGGGCGGCGGCTTTGTCGCGGCGCTGATCACATCGGTGGCGCTGCTGCTGCAGTACGTTGCCAGCGGCGTGCGCTGGACCGAAGCGCGCATTGCGCCGGACTATCGCGCCATTGCCGGCGGCGGCATTCTGCTGGCGGGTCTGACCGGACTGGGCAGCCTGGCCTTCGGCTATCCGTTCCTGACCACCGCCTTCGGGCATTTCCACATACCGGGCATCGGCGAGGTGGAACTGGCCACGGCGATGATCTTCGACCTGGGAGTCTTCTGCACCGTGACGGGAACCACGCTGGTGATCGTATCGCACCTGGGCGTGCGCAACCTGCCGCCGGCACAGGCCGCGGAGGACGCCTGATGGCCGCGCTCTACGCCATCACCATCGGCATCCTTGCCGCGGGCGGCATCTACCTGCTGCTGCGCGAGCGCGTCTTCACCGTGGTGCTGGGGCTGACGCTGCTGTCGTATGCGGTCAGCCTGTTCCTGCTGGGCATGGGGCGCCTGTCGATCGGGCGGCCGCCGGTGATCGTGGCGGGCGCCAGCTATGCCGATCCGCTGCCCCAGGCGCTGGTGCTGACCGCCATCGTGATCGCGTTCGGCATGACGGCGTTCGCGGTAGTGCTGGCGCTGCGCTCGCTGGGGCTTACCGGCAGCGACCATGTCGACGCCGCCGGCCAGCCCGACGAGCGCGCCGCCGATGGCGGCAAGCAGGATCCGCGGCCATGAACCACGCCGTGCTGCTGCCCATCCTGATCCCCATGTTTGCCGGTGCGCTGCTGACCGCGATGCCGGCCCAGCAGCTGCGCGCGCAGCGCATCGTCTGCGCCGTGGCCACGCTGTTGCTGGCGCCAGTGGCAGTGCACCTGCTGCGCCAGGCCGCTACCGGCGAGATCGTGGTCTACGCGATGGGCAACTGGTCGGCCCCGTTCGGCATCGTGCTGCAGCTGGACCGCACCGGTGCGATGATGCTGGCCCTGACCGTGGTGCTGGCCGTCGCCGCGCTGGCGGCGGCGGGAGAGGGCACGGCCCGGCAGGGCCGGCATTTCCATGCGCTGTTCCAGTTCCAGCTGATGGGCCTGAACGGCGCCTTCCTGGCGGGCGACCTGTTCAACCTGTTCGTCTTCTTCGAGATCCTGCTGATCGCGTCCTATGCCCTGCTGGTGCATGGGGCAGGGCGGGCGCGCATCGGCGCCGGGCTGCACTATGTGATCCTGAACCTGGTGGCGTCGTCATTCTTCCTGGTGGCGGTTGGCGTGCTGTACGGGCTGTCGGGCACGCTGAACATGGCGCACCTGGGCCTGCGCCTGGCCGGCTTGCCGGCCCAGGACCTGCCGCTTGCGGTGGCCGCCGGCGCCATGCTGATGCTGGTCTTTGCGCTGAAGGCGGCGCTGTTCCCGCTGTATTTCTGGCTGCCGCGCGCCTACGCCAGCGCCACCGGCCCGGTCGCGGCGCTGTTTGCCATCATGACCAAGGTCGGCATCTACGCGATGCTGCGTTGCGATGCGCTGATCTTCGGCGGCCCGCAAGGGCTGCTGGGACCGTTCCTGCATGACTGGGTGTTCTTGCTGGCGCTGATCACGCTCGCGGTCGGCGCGCTGGGCGCCGTCGCCGCCGGCACGCTGCGCGCGATGACCAGCTACCTGGTGGTGGCATCGGTCGGGTTGCTGGCCGCCTGCGTATCGATGCAGACGCAAGCCGGCTGGGCCGCGGCGATGTTCTACCTGCTCAGCACCACGCTGTGCACTGCCGCGCTGTTCCTGCTGGCCGACGCGCTGGAGCCGGAGCCTGGGCGCGAGGACGGGGCTCCGGTCAGTGCCTCGCGGCTGGCCGGGCTGCTGTACCTGGTGGGCGTAGTGGCAGCGGTGGGGCTGCCGCCGCTGTCGGGCTTCCTCGGCAAGGCCATGGTGCTGCGCGCGACCCCGCCGCCGTGGGTGCCGGCGCTGTGGTCCGCGGTGCTGGTGTCGGGCCTGCTGCTGCTGGTTGCCGTGTCCCGCACCGGCACGCGGCTGCTGTGGCGGCTGCCGCATGAGGCCGAGCACGTGCCGGAAGGGAATGAGTACTTAGACGAAGACCATCCCGGCGCGGCACGCGTGCGCGTGCGGCCCGATGCGCGCAAGCTGGCCTGCTGCGCACTGCTGCTGGCGGGCAATATCGCGCTGACGGCATGCGCGCGGCCGGTCAGCGACTATGTGGCCGACGCGGCGGCGCAGTTGCTGGACCGCGCCGCCTATCTCCGGGCAGTGCTGCCCGGGCAGCCGGGGTAAGCCATGCTGCAGCGTCTGCTTCCCCATCCGTGGCTGAGCCTGATCCTGATGATCATGTGGCTGTTGCTGACCAACAGCCTGGCCCCCGGGCACTGGTTGCTGGGGGCGCTGCTGGGCTGGGCCATCGGCCGGCTGGCCGACCGCTGGCTGGTGCTGGGCGCGTTCCGCCTGTCGCGGCCCGACCTGATCCTGCGGCTCAGCATCCATGTGCTGTTCGATATCGTGAAAGCCAACGTGGAAGTGGCCATCATGGTGCTGGGCCCCACCGCGCGCCTGCGCCCCGCCTTTATCGTGGTGCCGCTCGATGTCGAGCACGAGCTTGCCACCACCGCGCTGATCAGCATCGTCTCGCTCAGCCCCGGCACGCTGTGCGCAGAACTGAGCGACGACCGCCGCGCCTTGCTCGTGCACGTGCTGGACCTGGAGGAAGAGGCCGCGCTGGTCGAGCTCATCAAGTCGCGCTATGAAACCCCGCTCAAGGAGATCTTCCAATGCTTGCCATCGTGATACCGGTCTGCCTGGTGATCCTGGGCCTGGCCTTCCTGCTGACCCTGGCGCGGCTGCTGCGCGGACCCAGCCTGCCGGACCGCATCGTGGCGCTGGACACGCTGAATATCAACGCCATCGCGCTGATCGTGGTGCTAGGCATCAGCCTGGATTCGGCGCTGTTCTTCGAGGCCGCGCTGCTGATCGGGGTGATGGGCTTCGTCGGCACCGTGGCGCTGTCCAAGTACCTGCAGCGCGGCGACATCATCGAATACTAGGGAACGCCAGATGCTGCATCCTGTTGCGGAATTCATCGTGTGCGCGCTGCTGCTGGTGGGCAGCGTGTTCATGCTGGTCGGGGCGGTCGGGCTGTTCCGGCTGCCGGACTTCTTCATGCGGCTGCATGGGCCGACCAAGTCGACCACGCTGGGCGTGGGCGGGGTAGTGCTGGCCTCGGTGGCGTACTTCAGCTTCCGGGGCGATGCCAGCCTGCATGAACTGCTGGTGACCGCCTTCCTGTTCCTGACCGCGCCGATCAGTGCCCACATGCTGGCCAAGGCCGCGCTGCAGCGCCAGCTGCCGGTGGATCCGCGCACGCGCGGCAGCGGCTGGATGCCGCGCATCCGCGACTAGGTATGGCCGCGACGGTTTACTTTCGCCGCAATGTGTCCTACACCCAGTCAGGCGATGCCGGCATCTTCCACGCCAGGGCAGGGGGTTTCATGGACTTGCAACACTCGGACAAAGTCTTCGCGGGCGCGATTCCGGAAGTCTATGAGGCCCTGATGGTGCCGATGATCTTTGCGCCATACGCTGCCGACATGGCTGCCCGCATCGCCGCGCTGCAGCCGCGCCGGGTGCTGGAACTGGCCGCCGGCACCGGCGTGCTGACCCGGGAAATCGCCGGGCGGCTGCCGGCCGATACCCTGATCGTTGCCACCGACCTCAACGCGCCGATGCTGGCGCGGGCGGAGCAGGCCGGCACGAGCCGCCCGGTGCACTGGCGCGAGGCCGACGCCATGGCGCTGCCGTTCGCCGATGCCAGCTTCGATATGGTCGCCTGCCAGTTTGGCGTGATGTTCTTCCCCGAAAAGGGCCGCGCCTTCGCCGAAGCCCGCCGCGTGCTGGTGCCGGGCGGCACCCTGATCTTCAATGTCTGGGACCAGCTGGAATTCAACGCCTTTGCCCGCGATGTCACCGGGGCACTCGCCACGCTGTTTCCCGACGCACCGCCCGAGTTCATGGCCCGCGTACCGCATGGCTACCACAGCCAGGCCGCGATCGAGCAGGACCTGCGCCTTGGCGGATTCCAGTCCTCCCCGGTCTTTGAAACCGTCGCGGCAACCAGCCGCGCCAGCGCCGCCCGCATCCCGGCGGTGGCATTCTGCCAGGGCACGCCGCTGCGCGCCGACCTGGAGCGGCGCGGGCCGGATGCGCTCGGCCGGGCAACCGACCATTGCGAACAGGCGCTCCTGGAGGCTTATGGCGACGGGCCATTGGCCGGTCCGATGCAGGCGCACGTGGTGATGGTAACGGCGCCCGCCGGATAAAGCTGCCCGCCAGTTTGTCGCAGGTCATCGCTGGGCGTGCGCAAATCGCCGCTTGCGCCGATACTGTAGCCAGGCTCATGACGACTACAGGACCCTTGGGCGGTGGCCATGGACTCTATGATCATTTCCGCATCGGTGGCACTGGGCATCGGCCTGGCGATCGGGCTGGAGCGCGAGCGCAGCCAGGCCGCCGCCGGGAAAGATCGCGGCATCCGCGGCGGGCGGCCTGCGCTTCACCGTGCCGGTCGCGATCGGATTGGTGCTGTCGACCAGCGCCACCTGGGCAGTGGCCTGGCTGCAGCGCTTGGATTGAGGCAGCATGCATGGTCGGCTACCATCAGCGCGGCGCGGTCCGGATTCCCCTGGCGCGCATTGTCGGACGATGACTACGATGCCCCTTGTACGCGTGCTCGCGATCGGTCTGCTGATAGGTTTGCTGGCGGGATGCGATTTCCTGCGCGGCTACGCTGAGGGCGAATCCGAGGTCATGCGGGACTTCCGGGCCGGGGATCGTGCCGATGACCTCGGGGCGGCGCGCTTTGTCTTCGATGACTTCGGCGGCCTGAGCACCGATACCCTTGAGACCAATGCGCTACCGTGGAAGCTGGCAACGACCGCACTGCTGCTGGCCGGCGGCCCCAACGTTCCGGTCACTCAGGACGCCTTGCGCCGGGCCCTGCGCGAGTTTGGCTTCATCTATCCCGATGCGATCCGCAACTGGCCGCGCCAGCAACAGCCCAGGTTCGACAAGCCCCTGGGCGTGGTCAGCGGAGTGATCGGCCGGGATCTCCCGAAGATCCGCCTGGAAGTGTCCAACCTGGGATGCGCATCGTGCCATGCGGGCATCACCTACGACATGGACGGGCGTCCCACCAACGATGTCTGGCTGGGCCTGCCGAATACCTCCCTCAACCTCGATGCCTTCGTCACCGCGGTCTATCAGGCGGTGAAGCAGGTGAAATCCGATCCGGAAAAGCTCCTCTCCGCCATCCACCAGCTTTACCCCGAAACCAGCAACGAGGAACTGGATACCATCCGGAAATTCGTCTGGCCGCGGCTGGTAAAACGGGTGGCGGAACTCGAAGCCAGCGGTGACGAGCCGCTGCCGTTCAGCAACGGCGCGGCCGGCAGCACCAATGGGGTCGCGGCACTCAAGTTCCAGTTTCATCTGCTCTCGGCGGGCACGGCCGCCAGTGGTTCCACCTCGATTCCGGAACTGGGCTACCGCAGCCTGCGCTCATCGCTGCTCTATGACGGCGTCTATACCAGCAAGGGCGCGCCGCGCTTTGCGCCAGTGGCACCCGGTGCCGCCAACGATGCCGGGCGGCTGGCGCATATCGTGGCCTTCTTCACCGTGCCGACCATGGGCATGCCACCGGATCGCGCCGTCCGTGCGATTCCGCAGGTGGAAGACGTCATGCGGTTCATGGCGGGCTACACCCCGCCGCCGTTTCCGGGGCCGGTTGACCGCTCCCGCGCCGCGCGCGGCCGCGCCGTCTTTGATGCCAACTGCGCCCAGTGCCATGGCAGCTACAGCCAGGACCCAGAGCGCCCGCGCCTTGTCAGCTTCCCCAACCGGCTGGTGGCACAGGCGGATATCGGGACTGACCCGACGCGCTGGCAAGCAATCGATCCCGGCCTGCTGCAAGCCATCTCGCGCTCCGAGCTGGGCAGGCATATCGACGCGGCAAACACCAGTGGCTATGTCGCGCCCATCCTCTCCGGCGTGTGGGCGACGGCACCATACCTTCATAACGGCTCCGTGCCCACGCTCTGGCATCTCATGCATCCGCAGGCGCGGCCCAGGCGCTTCTGGGTCGGAGGCCATGCCCTGGACTACGGCAAGCTGGGCATCGCCGGCAGGCTCGATGCGGCCGGTACCTGGACCTATCCGGCCAGCTACCGGCCGTGGTCGAAACCCGTGCTCTACGACACGGCGACGGCGGGGCGCGACAACCGCGGCCACGAGAAGGAATTCTCGACCCTTGCCGAAAGCGACAAGGATGCGCTGCTGGAATTCCTGAAATTGCTCTAGCTGCCGTCAGGAATCCTGCAGCAGTTCCGCGACTGGGAGCCGGGCGCTTTGCGCAATGCCACGGTCCGGCACCGGCCCGAAGCGCATCACATTGACGAGCCGATTCCCCCGCGGCAAGCGCTGGCTTTCGGCAAGCATGGCGGCATGGCCAGGTGAATCGGCCAGCGCCGACATCGGCACGCCGGCAAAGCCCCTGGCAGTCATGGCCAGCCAGAACCGGTACCAGCGGCGCCCGATATCAAAGCTCGTGACCTCGGGTGCGGCATGGATCAGGACGATCCGCGCCGCGCTTTTCACTTTTGCGCTTTCCGATATCAGCAGGCGGGTCAGCGAAAGCGCCGAGAGCAGCCGGAGCACACGAGGTCTCAGCGCAATTGACGCGCCCCAGGCTTCCCACCGCGACAGTGCCATGCATTCGGCCGAAAGCCCGTCGCGCGGCCAGCCTGGATCGTGCGGTGACAAGCGCAGCCACTGGTAAAGCTCCTCGGCAAACCGCGGGTCATTCAATCCCGCAGCCGCGGCGTCGTCATACCATCTGGCGATTTGCGCCGTGCTGTTCTCGCTGGCCAGCGTGACGAACTCCGCGTGGGCCGCAGCGCATTCGCCCAACGACTTGATCTGCGCCGGGGTCGCACGGAGAAACTTGCCTCGATAGGCGCGGCGCGCGTCCACGAAGGCGGCAAGGGGATCCGGGCTTGCGCCAGATGTGATCAGGCCGGATGCGGCCGGGCGCAGACCCTGGGCAGCGGGAGGGTAGGGCAGGCCGGAGACCACGGGCTGCGTGAGCCCCAACCCGAGCGTCGACAACGCCATGGCCATGCCTTCCCAGGCCATGCCCAGGGCGATCTGGTTGTCCCGCCCGGTGGGGTCGCCCACGGACAGCCATCGCGCAGGGTCTTCAAGCAGTTCAACCTTGTCGCCGGCAAAGCGCCAGCGCGCGGGCTGGATATTGTGCGCGCTGGGTGCGCGGCCAGCCTGTGCAAGCAGGGTGAGATGCTGATCGCGCGTGAGCATGTCGCTAGATGGCCTTTTTGAAGAGATGCAGCCGATGCAGTGGCCTGGCGCCCATCTTCTCCATTTGCTTCTGGCTGGCGCCATTCGAATCCGACACCCAGCTGATGCCCAGGTGCGAGTACCCGGCACCGCGCATCGCCGTGAGCAGATGGTGCAGCATGACGCCGTTGACGCCGCGGCTGTGGTAGTCCCTGCGCACGGAAAAGAAGATGATCGCCGCACGCTTGCGGCTGGCGCGGAACCTGATCAGATGCCAGAGCGTGGACAGCTTCAGGCGGAAGCCGGTGGCGCGCAGAAACGGGTTGAGATCCGGCACGCACAGCAGCACCCCGACCGGCTCCCCGTTGAAATAAGCGGTATAGGACAGCCGCTCGTCGATGATCCACATCATGCCGGCGCAGGGAAACAGGAATTCCTCCTCCGTCAGCGGCACGAACATCGGGTTGCCGGAGAAACCATCGTTCAGGACAGCGCATGCCTCCAGCAGGCGCCGGTCAAAGCCGCGTCGCCGGATCGGCTTGAATTGCCAGGCGGGATCATCCAGCAGCGCGCGTTGCTTGTTGCCGATCAACTGCTGCGGATCGTAGCTGCGCACGTCGAGCTCGAACGTGCGCATCGGAAAGAACGGCTCGAAGCCGCATGCCCGGAGCAGCCTGGCAATATGCGGCGGCGTGTATTCCTGGTAGGTGTATGGCGGATGCTCGAAGCCCTCGGTGACGATGCCGATCATCTGCGTGATCGTCAGGTTGAAGCTGCCAGCCAGTTCGTCACAGCCGTTGCGCTTCACCCAGGCCGCCGCCGCGTCGAGCAGCGCTTGCGCGACCTCCACGTCATCGACGCAGTCGAACATGCCGAAGCAGCCGCGCTTCTGAGCGTATTGCTGGTTGGACGCATCGTGGATATGGGCCAGGATACGGCCCACGATCCGCCCGTCCCGATGGGCGGTGAACCAGGTGCGGCGCGCAAACTGCCGGAACAGCGGGTTCTTCGCCGGGTCCAGCGCGCGCGCAAGATCCCCCTTCATCGGCGAGACAAAATGCGTATCGCGGCCATAGCAGGCAAACGGCGCCTCGAAGAACGCGTCGAAATCGCCTTCACGCAGCACGGTTGTCATGCCGCCTCCCGCTGCCCGAGATGGCGCGCCAGCCGCAGGATCACCGCCGCGCGCAGCTCGCCGATCGCCGCGTTGGCGCCTTGCGGCAGGTTCAGCAGCACCACCTGCGCGGGCTGGCGCGCGATCAGCAGGGCATGGGTCATTTCATGGCGCTCGAGCAGGTCTACCAGCTGTTCCGCGGCCTCGACCCGATCGCCTTCCCGGATCCTGGTCCACGCCCTGGCGTCGCCGATCGACACAGGCTCGCGCCGCCTTCCTGCCAGGTCGAACAGCGCGTCCAGCGCGTAGCCAGCAAGCTCCGCGTTGCCGAGCACCACATGGTCGGCGGTCTGCGGCAGGCGCCTGAGCGAATGCAGGAAACCCTCTGGCGTATCCAGCCGGGCATGGAGCAGCCAGCGCAGGAACGCGTTGCCATCACCGGCCAGCGAAACGGCGCGAATGCGGACAAAAATGGCCGTCAGCAGCACCCATGCAATGGCAACCGGCAAGCTGCGCAGGCCCGCCTCGGCAAAGCCCGGGCCGGGCCCGCGCGAAGCCAGCGCCATCACGCTGGCCAGCACGACGGCGAAGAGCAGGGCGGCTGCGATATGCACCAGCAGCCCGCGCACGACCCGCCGCGATTCCGACAGGTTCAGGAACACATAGACGAATGCCAGCGCCCCGAGCGCCCCCAGGCGAACCGGCACATGGCCGAGCTCCTCGCGGAAGTCGGTGGCCGCGAGCGGGACGGCCAGGGCCACGACCACCACTACCGCCCGGGCCAGGCGTGCCTCGTTGTCGGACAGCTCGGCATCGCGCAGCCACAGCAGGAGCCAGCCATTGCTTGCGGTCACCACGGCGAAGCAGCCAAGGAACATCAGCAGCAGCGGCGTATTGCCCGAAAGATCGGTAAAGAGATTGATGACGAAGAACACCACCGACACGCCCAGCGCCAGCAGCTTCAGCCACAACGGGTGGTGGCGCCGCACCAGGTGCTCGGCAAACAGGGTCATGGCAATGGGCAACAGGGTTGCCGCTGCAAACACCAGTTGCGCCAGCAGCGTGCCGCCAAACAGCCAGGAAAAGCCCCGGACTGCCAGCAGTGCCGTCAGCACCCCGAACAGGAACAGGCCCGTGCCGGCCCCGGCCTCGCGCCGGGACCAAAGGAAATGCAGGCAGAGCCCGCAGCCCACCGCGCCGAGCCAGGTAACGGCGACATCGCTTGCCAGGGCGTCAATCACGCGTCAATCCTCATCTCGCATCAACCTCGCCATGAAGCGCCGTACCAGCGCGCGCACGGCCCATGCCGTCAGCGCATTGCGCGGCGTCTCGACACGCATGGTCCAGGGATTGAAGAAATAGCCGCGCACACCGGCTAGCCGCGGCCGGCCGAGCACCAGCTTGATCGCTTCGAACGCCATCAGGTTGCCCGTGGTGATCACCATCGGCGCAAACGACATGCGCTTGCGCTTGCCGGTCAGCAGGTCCTTGGCGATGCCAAGCTCAACATGCCGGACGGAACTCGAGTTGACCATCACATATTCCAGTTCCTTGCCCAGGCATTCCTGCCGGATTTCCGGCGTCAGGGACTTCCAGTTCATGCCGGCCGTGGGATAAGAAAGACGCTCCTCGGGCCGGGGATCTTGCGGACGGACGACCGTGACGGAGGGCAGGGGAGCGGTATAGGCGTCGATGACGGTCGCACCATGCTCGCGCGCCTTGCGATAGAGCGCGATGCTCGCGGCCATGTCATCCATGCCGTTGACCACGATCTTGTAACGGCCCAGCAGGTCGTCGAGCCTGTCGGTCCACTCGGCGCCGAAGGTCTCGATGGCAAGTTCCGGGTTGATGCGCCGGATCTGCGCCACGGTGGCCTCGACCTTGTTCACGCCAACGGTATCCAGGCTGGCAAACACCTGGCGGTTCAGGTTCGACACGTCGAACGCATCGAAGTCCGCCAGCGCAAAGCCTCCAATGCCCACCCGTGCCAGCGCCTGCAGGCAGGCGCCGCCCATGCCGCCGACGCCACAGATCAGCACCCGTGCATTGCGCAATTGCTGCTGTTCCGCGTCGGTCACGAAACCGATGTTGCGGGTCGTGAATTCCTCGTAGGAGAACGGTGGAATCATTGACTCTTCCTAGCGCGCAGGTCTCCCAGCGGCTCGCGCGGATTCAGCCAGTGGAACAATGGCAGGACGATCCGACCGACAGCCAGGAACGCAATCTGATAAAGGATGGCGGGCAACGAGTCCCGAGGCACTTCCCGCAACAGGTATTTCCGCGCGCTGGCCAGGTCCAGGCAGGCGACCTGCAGGAAATCGTCGCCGCGCTGGTAATCGAGTTCCCGCCGGCAGAGTTCGTTGGCGCGCTCGTCCCGATGCTTCGGCGCCTGCTCGAACGTTTTCTTGAGATTGTCCGAGCCGCCGGTATAGGCATCGGTAATCACGAACCGCGCCTCGTCAAATCCCGCCGCCCCGTCAACGCCAAAGACATGCCGATGCGATTTCATGATCTCGCGGGCCACGCTCAGGTGTTCAAAGCTGCGCCGCGACGGCTCAAAGGGATTGGGATAGGCCGTGACAAAGACCTCGGCGACCTTGCCGATAATGGCCGGCACCTGGGTCACATTGCTGATCCAGATCGGGCGCAGGCCGCGGCGGAAGAAAAGCAGGATGCAGGTCAGCCCGTACAGCACCCAGGACAGTCCTTGCGTGCGATAGCCCGGATCGACCATCACCAGCCCAAGGTGAATCGCCTCGACCGGGCGGCCCTTGACCTCGATCGGCATGACTGACAGCGCATTGAACGCAATCGGCTGGCCGCTGTCCCGCTGATAAAGCAGCGTGATCACGGCCCGCCGCAGCCTTTCAGGGTCGCCGGAAAGCACCCCGTAATCGAGATCCTTGCCGATTCCCCGCTGCACGATGCCGCGCATCTCGGCCAGCATGGCTTCGAGCTGCCGGGCATTCATCCACAAGCCGGGCCGCTCGACGACCCGGATCCGGACGGACCGGCTGGCCTTCAGGCTCAGGTCCAGGTAGCGCAGCCGTTGTCGAAAATGCCCGATGAATTTGAACATGCAGGTTTGACTGGTGCCTTGTTCTTGTGTGGCCGGCCTGAAAGGCAAGTGTGGCTTGGAGCATATAACAGCACGTCCCCGGTGTCACGGGCGGGACAAAGCAAGCGCAGGGGGGGGCGGGCGTTCGCCTTTAGAACTCCGAGGGGCGGATCAGCGGCGTTGTGCGTCCACGACAACCCCACTTTCCGCTGAGGTTTCCGGCATAAGCAGCAATGCTAAGCTCACACGCCCACCGACGTGCGGCCCTACGTGGTGGTAAAGACCACGCTGAAGGATGCATCGGGCGCTCAGGTATGGAGCACCCGGTATATCTCCGCTAGCGCCGAGGCAAAGCCCTTCACCGGTGACAACGGCTGCTTCAAGGATGATGCCCGCCCGCTCAGGCTTGCCCTCGAGCAATCGCTCAAGCGCAGCATCGACGTAATGCTGCGCGACGTCGGACGGCTTCGACAAACTGTATATCGTGGCCTCGAACGCGTGGACCAACACTTCAAGCTGACGATGATCGCCAGCAATTTGACCCGAATTGCACGAATACTGGCTGCGGTGCCGCGAGGAGCGGTGCAATGAGCGGCCAAAGCGGGGCTGCCGCACGGCGCCATGCTGGCGCGCCTCGGAATTGGGGCACCCAATTGCATGGCATGGTAGGAATTCAGCGGCCATTTGCATGTTGAGTCGTGTTTAGCTGCGCTGCGCCCTTCGTGACGGAGTGCTTTTCAACAGCCTGCTAGAGCGCGACCTGGAGGACGCCATCCTGCGCGAGCTGGAGCATTTTCTGCTGGAACTCGGAGCAGGCTTCACCTTTGTTGCTTGCCAGAAGCGGCTGCAGATTGACAACGACGACTTCTATATCGACCTGCTGTTCTACAATCGCCGGCTCAAACGCCTGGTGGCGATCGAGATGAAGCTGGGCGAGTTCAAGGCCGCCGACGAGGGACAGATGGAGCTCTACCTTCGCTGGCTCGCCAAGCAGCGCAAGCCGCAGGCCATCGAAGATCCACCAGCCCACGCCCTTGTCAACACGGCCTGGGCGCCAGAAGCTGGCCAGAATACCGGCCAGAAAGCCGTGCGATACGAAAGCAAAGAAACGGGTGAGACGCGTTCATATAGATTGCCCCATGACGGGCGCGCTGATACCCCTACCCGGGGCAGTGCAGGAGATCTCTGGCTCGGCTGGGCCTCAACTTGACTTTCGGAGATGCTCAGCCGCGGCCCATCATGACGCCTGCCCCAGCGCGCGCATGGTCGCCCCGACCAGAGGGGCCTTGAGCTTGAGCGCACGATTCTCTACCAGATGCCACGACAGCACCGCAAGCGCCAGCGTCACGACACCGGAAGACAGGAGCAACATCATGACTGAGATGCCTGGAAACAAGGCGACGATCGACTGCTGGATCGGGAAGGCGTAGATATAGATGCCATACGAAAAGTCGCCCAGGCGGTTGTAGCGGAACAGGGCAGGTAACTGAACAAACGCTGCAAAAAGCACCAGGTATGGCATTGCCAACAGGTACATCAGCGCGAACACATGGTGATTCGGCACGAAGGCGCTGCCGACGACGGCGGCGAGCAGCAGCCCCGCGACGGGAGCGGACAGTTCCACGTGCGCGCTTAGGATGAACAGGCTGGCGCCCGCGAAGAACATCAGCGGCAATGCTGTCTTCTGCATTGCAGAGCCGCCGAGGATTGCGAAGACGCAATACAGGAACGAGGCCGCCGTGACCACCAGTACCGCCGCACGGAACGCGCGCTGGTGAGCGTGCCATGCGACCATGGAGATGACCCATATCGCGGCCAGTGCGAAGTACATTCGGATCTCGTACATCATGGTCCACAGCGAGCCATTCACCGTATCCGGATACGGATTGATCGCGAATACACCGGGCAAGGGATAGACTGCGCCGGCGACCAGCGTGGTCGTCTTCAGCAAGAACTGGCGCGTTGCCGGATCGATGAGGTATGCAGAGGCCGGCAGCGCCGTGAACACCATGCCCAGGCCGAACACCACCAGCGTGACCATGACAAGCAGCGCCGGATAGATCCGCAGGAAGCGCGCCCACAGGAACTCGAGCACGCTTCCGCGCGTCAGCAGGCTTTTGGTCACGAGGAAGCCGCTGGTGACGAAAAACACGTCGACGGCAATCGTTCCGGGGGTCACCCCGATCAGCCTGCGCAAGGGCTCGTCATTGACGTCGCCGGAGACCAGTGAGTAACTGTGGGTGACAAGCACAGCGAGCGCGGCTGTGATCCGCATCAGGTTGAAATTGTTTTCGTCCTTTCTTCCCCCGGCGACGTGCGCGAGCCTCATATGCCCCCCTTTTTCATTAAGCCGGCCTCGGTTGACGGAACGACGCCGACAGCTTCCGCTAGCTTCCGGCAAGCATAGACCGCAGTCTGGGCAGAATCAGGCGCATGTCCGATAGCGCCGAGGGATTGGCGGAATAGCCAGTGAGGCGAACGGCGGTGTCGTATCGCGCCGACACGGCAACCGTTGCTGCCGATGCGACTCTCGGCCGACTTTCTTACCCCGCGCATGCGCGCGACGTCCGTCAATATCCGCCAAGTTCTCGGCACTTCCGGACAGGCGGCCGTTCCTGTCAGCCTTAGAAGCTATGATGCAAGCGGAAAATCGACCAGCACTGGATGGAGGCGGCAGCGATGAAACATCCCGGCAACCCGTTGAAGGCCGTGATCGATGCTGAGCCAGGCAGGCCATCGTGAAGTCATCCCTACGCAGAGCCTGCGTCGCAGGCACCATGCTGGCAGGTCTGGCCGCGGGTACTGTCGCCGTATTGACCGGTAGTCCGCGAGCTTCGGTCCGCGCGTTCGCCGCGGTAGGCGCGACGGCCGATGTATCGGTGCAGCCTGCACCCGGCGGCGCAGACCAGGCAGATAGCCTGCAGGCGGCGCTCGACAACCTGCAGGCGGGACAGCGCCTGGTGCTGGCGCCGGGCACCTATGTGGTGGGCCACGTGCTTGCAGTGCGCGGCGAGCAGGTTGTGGTATCGGGCTATGGCGCGACGCTGGTCGCCACGAACCCTGACGAGCAGGCCATCATGATGACTGGCGCGAACTCGACGCTGGTTGGCGTGACGCTGACGGGCATCGGCACGCAGCGGCTCGAGTCGGCCACGTCGACCAAGGTCGCCGTGGACGGACAGGGCATCCAGGTGCTCGATGTCAACATCAATGGCGGTGCGAGTGTCGGCATCTTTGTCTCGCGCGGCAGCAGCATTGCGCTGGTCGGCAACAAGGTCCATGGCACGCTGGCCGACGGCATCCACATCACAGGCGGTTCACGCGACGTGCTCGTGCAGGACAACGCGGTCACCGCCACCGGCGACGACATGGTGGGGATCGTCAGCTACCAGCGGGACGGTGTGCTCAGCCAGAACATCTACGTATCGGGAAATTATCTGGCAGGCAACGCGTGGGGCAGGGGCGTTGCTATCGTCGGCGGTGCCGACGTGACGGTCGCCGGCAACCGGATCGAAGGTGTGCAGAAGGCTGCGGCGGTGCTGGTGGCGCAGGAGGATGGCTACCGTACGGCCAGCGTGACCAATGTCCTGGTCGCGAACAATATCATCTCCGACGACCAGAACGCGACACAACCTGGGAACGACCGTCCCGCCGCAGGCCATGCAGCTATCGACATCAACACGGGCAGCGGAGCAGTGACGCAGGTACTGGTGACGGGAAACCAGGTAACGCGCGCGAGGTTCGACGGATTCCGGGCCATGAACAATGTTTGCGGCGTCCGCGTCTCAGGCAACCGCTTTGCTGCGATCGGTGGCCTCGCCCTGTCGCTGCAGTACCGAAACTGTACGGCGACGCAGTTTATCTGCGACGCCAATACGCTCGATGGTGTGAGCCTCGCAGCCCCACCAGGATGTTCCAGCGCGGGCACCATCCCGGTTTCCGGCGCGGACGCGGGCCGCCTGCCGCCGGTGCGTACCTCCCTGCGCCAAGGCCTGCAGGCCTCGATGCCAGCGTGCCCGGCACGCTCGGGTTGAGGGAAGCCCACGCACAGCGCTTCGCCCCCGGTTGGCGCGATCTGCGCAGGATGGTCACCTGACCCGCGGCGTTTCCGCCAACAGTTGCAGCAAGTATCTGCCGTAGTGGCTGTTTACGAGCGGGGAGGCGAGCCGACTCAACTGCTCTGCATCGATCCAGCGATGACGGTACGCGATTTCTTCCGGGCATGCCACCATCAGCCCCTGGCGCTTCTGCAACGTGGAGACCAGCAGCGCCGCCTCGATGAGCGAATCATGCGTGCCGGTGTCGAGCCAGGCATAGCCGCGGCCCATGATGTCGACGCTTAGCTTGCCCGCTGCGAGGTAGCGCGAATTGATGTCGGTAATCTCCAGTTCGCCGCGGGCAGATGGCCGGATATCTGCCGCAATGTCGCACACCTCATGGTCGTAAAAGTACAGACCGGTCACCGCATAGCTGGACCGTGGCGAAGCGGGCTTTTCCTCGATCGACAATGCGCGGAAGTCTTCATCGAATTCGACCACGCCATACCGCTCGGGATCGTGGACGTGATAGGCAAATACCGTGGCGCCTTCCTCGCGTCGGCTCGTCCGGGTCAGTTGTCTGGCGAGATCGTGCCCATAGAAAATGTTGTCGCCGAGGATCAGCGCCGATGGATCCCGGCCGACAAACTCACGTCCGATGATAAATGCCTGCGCCAGCCCATCGGGCGAAGGCTGTTCCGCGTACCGGATGTCGAGACCCCACTGGCTGCCATCACCGAGCATGCCGGCAAAGCGAGGGGTGTCCTGCGGGGTGGAAATGACCAGCACGTCGCGAATGCCGGCAGTCATCAACGTTGACAGCGGGTAGTAGATCATCGGCTTGTCGTAGACCGGCAGCAGTTGCTTGGAAACGCTCTGCGTGACCGGATACAGTCGGGTGCCGGATCCACCGGCCAGAATGATGCCTTTTCGGGTCATGCCTGAATCTCCGTCGTGGATGGTCTTTCCTGTATCTTCAGGATCGATGCGCTGGAAGCTGTTTCGCGGCGATAGCAGACCGCGAAGGCCGCGGCTCCGAACGCTTCAGTCAGGATGACGGAAATCACCGTCCCTTCGGCGCCCAGGTACCACACAAGTGGGACCACATAAACGAGATGGAGCAACGTCGCCGCCGCGTAGATGTTCTGCACGAGGCGGTGGCGCCCCAACGCGAGCAGGCCAAGGTTGCCGAAAACAAAGGCAATGCTGGTAACCGGCAGCAGCACGCCCTCCAGCCGCAGCAAGAAGATCGCGGCGTGGAACGGTTCGCCCAGCCACATCCGGATGCCAAGATCCGCGAACAGCTCGATCGCGATGAACATCGCCACCGAGCTGCCGAACACCGCCAGCATGGCCTTGCGCATCAGCGCCTGCGCTGCGGCAGCATCCGTGGCGTTGTACTGGCTGATACGCGGGAAGAACGCGGTGCCGATGACGGTAAAGACAGTCTGGCCCGCAATGCGGATCTTGTCCGCCATGGAGAATTGCCCGACCGCGACCGGGCCGTGGAAATAATTGAGCAGGATCGCGTTGAAGTTCACGTAGAAGCTGACCAGCACAAGGGAAAGGAACACTGGATACCCCTCGCGCAAGGACGCCACGATCGCGCGCATTGGCACGGCGACCAGCGTGGCAATGCGCTGCCGGTGCACCTCCCATAGCGCTGCGGCGGCCAGGATGGCAGTGCCGATGCTGATCCCCAGCGCCGCCAGCGCTGCATCGCCGGGCCCCCGAACCCACGCGATGACGCATGAAAGACTGACCGCCTTGGAGATGAAATTTGGCAGCACGAGCGACTTCATGCGCTCCTGCCCCTGGTACAGCCAGAACGGAGTGATCGCGTTGGCGACGACGCCTACGAACGCCGCGGCCAGGATCTCCCAGTGCTCCCGCAAGCTTGGCACCATGCCCACCGCGCCCAGCATGAGCAGCGCCGACACAAGGGTCAACAGCAGTTTGGCGCCCATGGTGGCTGAGTACACCTCGGCTACCGCTTGCGGATCGTCGCGTTGCAGGGACACCAGGCGGGTCGCCGTGAGATTGTGGCCATAGTCGGTCAGCAGAATCAGGTATTGCGCCAGCGCCTGGCAGTAGGCCAGGACGCCAAACTCCTTGACGCCAAGCACTCGGCCCAGAAACGGTAAGAGCAGTAGCGGGAACAGGTAGTTGCCTGCCTGGATGAGGAGAAGGTAGGCAGCGGTCGCACGGATCGATGGGGGCATGGGCTTGTTGATATATGGAGACGTCATGGTGGGCCCGGTAGCGGGGCGCTGCGCCTGGCATGGTGCGGGGGCACCTTGTGCGAGATCCGGTGTCGGGCCGGCTGGCCGAAGCATTGGAAGACCAGCCAAAGCAGCGCGAGCGGCACGAAGTTCCGCCCGCTGAACAGGTTCGGCACGCGCAGTATCTCCATCAGCGACACCAGCAGCACGGCATGGGCGCAACACCAGAAGCCATCGCCCGCCCTCCAGCCGGCGTAGCTGCGTGCCAGCATCCAGCCCATGAGCGCTGCCAGCAGCAGTGCGAACCATCCCCACTCGTAGAAGTGCACGAAGATACCGGACGGATTGTTGAACTCGGGATCGCCAAAGTTATTCAGAAACAGCCCGTAGCCGTTGCCGCCACCCACTAGCGGCCGGAAAAACTCCCCGAGTACGGGAAATCTGATGAGCCAGTCGAACGTAAAGGTTGGCTCGCCGGTTCCCCAGCCCATGATCGTCAGCAGGCCAGCGCCGTTGTTCAGCGCGGTCGAGTAATACATCGCCAGCCGCTCAAGGGCGAAGTCGAGGATGTTGTCGTAGATGTTGACGTAGTAGGTTTGCCAGGAGCGGCTGTATTCGTTCGCGATGAAGAAGCCGATCATCGGCACGATCGCGGCGAAGGGTCCTAGCGCGAGCAGCACCGAGTGCCTCGGGAGGTTGCTGAAGCGGGCAGCCATCAGAGCCCAGGGAAGGAGTACCTCTACCAGCGCGAGCCGCTCGGCAAAAATGAAGCTGCGCAACAACGTCAGCACGCCCAGCACGACCATGTAGGCCTTGTAACGATTGAAGCCGCGCACAGGCGTGCGGAAGACATAGAAGTACAGCGGCACGTAAGCCACGGTGGCTTGCGTGAGCGTGCTGATGCCGGCAATGCGGCCCTTCAGTTCAAGGACGTCGTAGGTATTTGCTCCGCCGTTCAGGAAGGACAGGAGGATGGCAGGTTGGGCGATCACGCCGCCCATCATGACCAGGTAACCGGCCAGTGCGAGGCCGAACATGGCATCAAGGACTCGTACCGGAATTTCGGGGGGCTCGGCGCGGGCGGGCGGCACGAGGATACGTTCGGCGTATGCCGCGACGGTGAGTACACCGAGAAAGAGGGCCCCGGCAAGAGCATGGAAGCTGGTGAAGTAGACTCGCTCGATGGCCTTCTGTTCGCCAAGCAGGTCCAGTGCAATCAGCATGTATAGCGGCAGGATGAAGTACAGCAGTAGCCTGGCGGGGTCTTCCCACCAATAGCCTTCATGGTGATCGGGCGTGTTGGGCATCGTAGCGGCTCCGTCAGCGCGGCAGCGATTCGAGCGTGTCGGCGATCACCGGCACCGGCAACGCTGCCACGTCGCGCTGGATGTCAGCCGAATGGCCAATCCCTGCGAGCGGCGTGGTCGATGCCCGCGCCATCGCGCTGCGCACCATGGCGAGAAACTCCCGCCGGAAACGCTCGGGTGAGAACTGGAGCGCATTGCGCCGGCATGCGGCAGGGTTGAATGGTCCGCTCTCCTCGAATCGGCACACGGCGCGCACGATGTCTTCTACGGTCTGGCGCGGAAAGAAGACGCCGGTGCGGATATTGCGGTCCAGGCTGTCAATGACCGTCTCGCGAGAACCGCCCCGTCCCAGGGCGATCAGCGGTGTCCCGCACGCCTGCGCTTCCAGGGCCACAATGCCGAAATCTTCTTCGGCTGCAAAGACAAAGGCACGGGCGCGTTGCATATGGTCGATCAGCACGTCCGTCGACTGATAGCCGAGCAGCTGGACGTTGGAGGGCGCCATGTCCCGGATGCGTGCGAGATCAGGACCGGCGCCGATGACAACCAGACGTTTGTCCGGCATGGCAGCAAAGGCTTCGACGATCAGCCCGACCTTCTTGTACGGCACCAGACGCGATGCGGTGAGGAAGAAATCCTCGCGGCGATCGCCCAGGCTGAACCGTTCAATATCGACTGGGGGGTAGATCACCGAGGCATCGCAGCCGTAGACCTTGCGGATGCGACGCGCGACGTAGGCGGAGTTGGCCACGAACAGGTCGACACCGTGTGCGGTCCGGTGGTCCCAGATCCGCATGTAATGCAGGATGGCGCGGGCCAGCCAGCTCTTGAGGCCACGGGTCAGGCGGGATTCTTCCAGGTATTGATGTTGCAGGTCCCACGCGTAGCGGATCGGTGAATGCACATAGCTGACATGCAGCTGGCCGGGGCCGGTGATCACGCCCTTGGCCACGGCATGGCTGGACGAGATCACCAGGTCGTATCCGGACAGGTCGAACTGCTCCACCGCCAGCGGCATCAAGGGCAGATAGGCGCGAAACGACTGCCGGGCGCGCGGCAGGTGCTGGATGAAGGACGTCCTGGCATGCTTGCCTTGCAGGACGGCCCGCTCTGCGTCCGGGAAAAAGTCAACCACGCTGAACAGGTCGGCATCAGGCCAGATCTTCAGAATCTGTTCGAGGACGCGTTCGGAGCCGGCGTAGGTAGTCAGCCACTCGTGTACCACCGCGACCCTGCCGAACTCGTCTGCGGTGCGCAATGGGGGAGGATTCATCGCCGTGGGAGCCATGGAGTGATCTCGCTAAGTAGCTTGGCGGCAGTGGTGCGCCATGAATTCCGTTCCACGTGGGCATAACCTTGCGCGCGCAATCTGTCTCGCAAGGTGCTGTCACGCATGACGTAAGTCAGCAGCTCGCCAAGTTCGCGAGCGCTGGTCGGGCGGAAATAGAGCGCGGCGTTGCCGCAGGCCTCGCGCACCGAAGGCAGATTGGACGCAAGGACCGGACAGCCAAGCGTCATGGCTTCCACGGGGGGCAAGCCATAGCCTTCATAGAGCGACGGGAAAACAAAGCAGGCAGCATGGCGGAACAATGCCTTGAGGTCGTCGTCATCAACATAGCCCACGCGTTTGACGAAATCTGGCGCTACCTGCTGCACCGACTGGAACACGGGCAACGTGGCCCCCACGATGACCACTTCGTATTCCGTCGTCTTGAGCAGCCCGATGGCCTCTACCACGAGCCTGAAGTTCTTGTGGTGGCTGGCACTACTGACAGCCAGGACGTAGGGCCGGCCCGATAGCTGGAACTTTCTGCGGACGTCCGGGGCTTGCGGCAGGCGCTGCATGTGATCACCGCTCATTGGCAGCACGCCGATCTTGCGGTCGGGAATGCGATAGGCCTGGGAGAGTTCGCGGCGTGAGAACTCCGACACAGTGAGCACACGCCGCGCGATGCGTCCGACCCACGGTGCCATGATGCGGTACCAGGCGCGGAACGCGCGTGTGTAGGCTTGCGGAATCCGTACTGGCGCGGCGTCATGCATGACTGTGACCTGGTTCGGAAACAGCAACGGCGCCGCGTTGCAAAGGTTCAGCAGCAGCGTGCCGCGGGCAGCGAGCGCCAGGCTGACCTGCTCCCAGTATTGGCCCGTGCCGCCATGGACCGTCCGGATCCGCAAGTGCGGGAACTGCTGTGGATCCACCTTGACGGATGCCGGCACCAGAATCTCGAACGACAGCCCGGCAGTAATAGGGTCGTGGTCCGCAACGAGTTGGTCGATGCCGCGTACGACTTCGTAGGCAAAGCGGTCGACGCCGGTCGCGCGCCTGCCCAGGAAGCGGCCGTTGATGGAGACGGTTGCGGAGGCGGACACGGTGGCCATTTCCGATACGGTTCAGTACCCCGCACGGGCGAGGGGATTGGCGATGTAGCGAACCGCCCGATTGCTGATGGATGCCACCGGCACCAGGCAAAGTGCGGTCAGGCACCATACGGCGAGCTTCTTGCGCGCGCTCCAGAAGGGATTGGCGGCAACCGTATGAAAGTAGCGGCTGGACTCATGACGGAACCAGCGCCATCGCCGAGTCAACGGCGCGCCATGGAGAAGGGTGGCAAAGTGGGCCTTCTCCGCGGAGAAATCCAGAAATTCGGCAGGCAGGACGACGCCAAGCCGTTCCCAGGCCAGCCCGCGCAGGATGGCCCAGCGCCGGGCAGACTGCCTGGCTCCCGCCAGTGCATCTTCGGCATTGGCGAGCGACAGGTTGGCGCTGCCCGCATCGCCTGCTTGCGCCGTGGTATGCCGGTGCACGCGATAGCGGCCGAGCGCACGATCGAGCGAGCCAACGCTGCCGACCAGCGCAATGCCATAGATGGCGTAGAAGTCGGCACCGTGTATGTTGTCTGCGGTGACCGGGACAGGAAAGATGCGCCGGAGTGCATCCACGCGATAGGCGTTTCCCGACCCGGGCGGTGACGGGTACAGCCATCCGTCCCGCAGCCGCATGCCGCAGTCTGTCACGTCGCTGGATTGCGGAACCTGCACCCCGGTGAGGGTCCCGTCCTCGGTCACTACCTCCAGTCGGAACTGAACCTTGACATAGTCGCCGGCTGCGAAGGCGGCCAGCACCGCCTCGGCGGCGTCCGGCTGCAACTGGTCGTCGGCGTCAAGGAAGATCACGCAGGGCGTATCGAGCCGACGCAGCGCGTGATTGTAGGCCGAGACCTGCCCGCCGTTTGGCTGGAACACGGCTTCTATCCTGTCGCCGTAGCCCAGGATGATGTCACGCGAACCATCGCTGGAGCCGTCGTCGATCACCATTACCCTGACCCCTGGCGCCGTCTGGCGTAGCGCGGAGTCAATGGCTCCCCCCAGGTACGGCGCGTAGTTGTAGTTGCAGATGACGATCGTCAGAAGGGCGGGGGAGGAGTTGGTCGGCATGACGGCCTCTGCGGTGGATGTTGGCTACAGGGAATAGTCGGCGTGCAAGCCGAGGCGGCATGCCTCGCCGTCGGCGATCGCGCGCTCCAGCAGAGCGAGCCTGGCAGCAGCACCATGACGCCTGCCGTAGATCCGCAGCAGGGCGAGGAAGACGAGGCGGTTCAGGCGGTATGTCAGGCTGGAGGTCGACCAGTAGTGCTTGTCGAACCATGCCTGGTTGCGGCTGCTGTAGTAGGCGCGGAAGTCCGACCGGCTCAACAGCAGGCACTCGAAATGATTCTTCCAGTCTCGCTTGACGTTCCACGATCCCTCCAGGTCTTCCAGGCGGGCGCCGGTTACCAGCGCAATGCGGCCGCCGCGCGCGGTCAGGCGCCATGTGTATTCGATGTCGTCCGCATACAGCACGAGCTGCCGTTCCGGCAAGCCGAGATCGAGGTAGAGATCGCGGTGCCCGAGGAAGCCGCCATACGGCGCAAAAGGCAACGGCAGGACTTCCGGCATGTCCGCCGGCTTCGGGCGGCCCCACGGCGTGCGGCGCCATAGCTTGTAGGGAATGCGGGCCACATGAAAGCCGAAGTAGCTGGAGCGCGGCGGCATCGCCAGCGCCACAGGCACACCCATCGCGATATCGGCCTGGTGATCCGGGCGGAAGCCAAGCACCGCCGCACGGTTGCGGCCAAATCCGCGCGTCAGCCGATCCAGCTGATGGCAGAGGACGTCGAGTGCGCCGGGGCACGGGGCATTGTCATCGTCCATCAGCCACAGGTAGTCCGTGTCGCGGCTGAGCGCTGCGTCGATGCCTACGGCATAGCCATTGGCCGACCCGGTGTTGGTCGGCAACCGGATCACGGTAACCCGCGCGCCCCAGTCGTCCTCGAGCCGGCTAAGGTCGGACGAGGAATTGTTGCTGACGACCACAGCGTGCGCCACGCCCTCGTGCTCGAACGCCCGCTGCAAGAGTTCGGCGCAAAAGTGCAGGCGCGCGCCGTAGGTTACGGTGACCAACGTGATGCGCTTGTGATGGGTGTATTTCATAACTGCCTTTTTTCTGCTGATTACCGCTCATTTCCGCTGATCATGCAGGCGCGCCCGGGCGGGACGCGTCGGCACCGTAGGCATAGCTGTAGCGGTGCAGGTGGCCGGTGAAGTCGTTGAAGATCACGCCCCGTACGGCGACGTCGGCCTGCGCCAGCCGGCGCGTGCTTTCGTCGATCTGTTCCACCGTGGTGACCCGGTGCCGTGCCACGATGAAGACAGTGCCCGCCATGCGTCCCAGCACAAGCGCATCTGCCACCGGCAGCAATGGCGGTCCGTCAAGCACCACCATGTCGTACTGGCCGGCAACGCGTTGAACAAGTGTGGCCAGTTCTGGCTGCAGCAACAGCTCGCTTGGCCCGGACATGTGCCATCCGGTGGCCAGGAAATCGAGACCGTGCGATACATCGTGGCGAAGCACGTCCTCGTACCGGCTCGTACCAGCGATCACCTCGGCCAGTCCCGGACCGCGGTCCACATGGAATCGCTTGTGCAGCACGCCATTGCGCAGGTCGGCGTCAATCAGCAGCACCCGCCGCTTCGAGGCACCCGCCAGCGTGGCGAGATTGGCGGCTACGAAGGACTTGCCAACCCCGCCCGTAGGGCCGGTGATCAGCACCACACGGTTGGGTGCATCGTTCAAGGCGAAGTGCAGCGTGGTGCGGACGGCGCGCAGGCTTTCGATCGCTGCATCGGGCAACAACGTGCGGTCTGTGCTGCCCGCGAGCATGCGGGGCCAGGCAGGGCGGAAATCGGAAGTCAGTCGGCTGCGCGGCACCGTGGCATAAACCGGCAGCCCCGTGCCTGCCTCGATCTCCTCGCGGTCCTGGACGGTACCCGCCACGCGGCGGCGGAGGACGGCCAGGACCACGCCTGCCAGCAAACCGGTTAGCAGCGAACCGCCCACTGCGACGCCGCGCCGCGGCATGATCGGCGTCTCGGGTGGCGTCGCGGGGTCGATCAGTCGCACATTGGCGACCTTGCCGGCGCGCACCAGGGTAAGCTGCTGGCGGGCGTTAAGGCGGCTCGTGTAGAGCTCGGTGTCCACCTGCATGTTGCGCTGCAATTGGAGGACCTTCTGCTCGATCAGGGGCAGTCTGCGCGTACGCGCCTCGATGACAGAGAGCTCTGCCATGGCTCCCTGCAACTGGCCGTCGAGTGCCAGCAGTGCGGGATGCTTGTCCGTGTAACGGATGGACAGTTCCTGGCGCTTCTGCCGCAGGTCGACGACGCGCGTTTCGGCTTCCACGGATTGCTGGAGCAGGGCGCGCGCCTCCTGGCTGGTGTCCACGGTGCCCTGTTGCGCACGAAACGCGTTGTAGCGGCTTTCCGATTCCTCCAGTTGCCGCTTGAGCTGCGGCAATTGCTCATCCAGGAAGCGAATGGATTTGTCGGCCTCTTCCGAGCGGCGTCGCACGTTTTGCTCGACGTACTCCTTGCCCACCTCATTCAGGATCTGGCTGGCGCGGACCGGGTCGACGCTGTCCAGCGCCACGCCGATGATGCTCGATTGCTTGCCGCGTTCCCCGATGGCCATGGTCCGTTGCAGCCATTCGGTGGTGGCGATCTCGGAGTAGCGCCTGATCGAAAAGCTCGCGCCCGGCTCGCCGTCGGCGGCGCGGACCAGCAGGTCGATCGGTCCATGCGGGGTTTCGGCATGTAGCGGCATACCGACCTTGCCGTGAAGCATTAGCAGCGGCGCGTCCCACGAGCCGGGCAGGGAGAGGACATAAGCACCCTCATGACCGAGCGTCAGCACGAAGGCCTTGCCCTGCTGGGAAGCCGGCACGTCGAACATCGCCACGTCGATGCGTTCCGCGCCGTACACGTAGCCACCGAGCGGATGCGACAAGCCATCCGTGCGCGCGGCGAGCCACCACCCAATCACCGGCACATAGCGGGGACCGGCCTCGATATACAGCTTGAGCTTCTCGACCGCGCGTGATACCACCATGCGCGAGTTCAGCACCTGGATTTCAGAAGTCGTGTCCGGCTTGATCTCGGAGGTCAGCTTGGGGTCATCGGACGTGGACCGGGTCCCGATGGAACTGGGTTCGACCTGGATCAGGATGTCGGAGCGATAGAGGGGGCGCGTGAACAATGCATACGCGATTCCGGCGAGCAGGCACACGGAAGTGGCGACCACGATCAGCCACCTGCCGGCGTACAGTGTCGTCAGATTGTTCAGGGCTCGGGCCGGTGCGCGACCGGGCAGTTCATAGACCGGGTTCGCGATGTAAGGGCTCTTCATGCCGCACTCCTGCGTGGGTATCGATCGTGCATAGGCGCTGATTTCACGGGACAAGCGCCCGGCCGACGGTCGCAGTCTGGGCGGTGGGCAACAGCAGGTTGACAACGCGGCTCCAGCGAACCAGCGCCGACGCATCGACGAACACCACATCGTTGGCCTGCAGCGAAAAGCCGTCTGCCAACGCCATCGCCGATGGCGTACTCGCGTCGAGGTGGTACACCACTGGCTTGTTGCCATTGTCCCCACGCACGACATACACGTGTCGCGCGTCGCCAGAGTACTGGCTGACGCCACCGGCATCGCCAAGCGCCTGGTTCAGGCTCAGCTTGCCGTTATTAAGCGTCAGTGTGGACGCCCGTGCCACTTCGCCAAGTACGAAAACCTTGCTGTCGGTGGCGGCGTAGAAACGTACCAGGTCGCCGTCGCGCAGCAGGATGTCGGATGGATTCCCGCCCTTGGCGATGAGGTCTGGCAGGTTGATGCGTACGGTCTTGTCGCCACGTGTCAGGGCCACCCAGGAGCGGTCCGCTGTCGCGGTGAAGCCACCGGCGCGATTGATCGCCTCGGGTAGGGTCATTGGCACATCATTGATGATCTGCAGGCCGGGGCTCTGCACGGCGCCGTCCAGATAGACGCGCTTGCTGCGATATGCCTGGATGCGCAGGGTGATCTGCGGATTGCGCACGTACTCGGACAGGCGCCTGGCGAGGAGCTCGCGCGCATCAGCCTCGGTGAGGCCCGCTACGGGGACCATGCCGACGAAAGCGAACTGCACCATGCCGCGAGCGTCCACGGTATAGCCGGTTACCACCGCGTTGGAGCCGGCAGTATCCACGCCGCTAGTGACCTGCAGCGCCGGCATGTTCAGTTCCGGATGGCCCCACACCACGATGCTCAGCACGTCGCCGGGCCCCAATACATAGGCGCGTGGCTTGTCGAACAGCGCGCGAACCTCCTGCGGCACACCCTGGGGCCGGGCGGCTTGCTGTGCATCGATCAGGGTGCCGGTAATCTCGACCAGGTTGTCGGGAGTGACCGACTGCACGCCTTTTATCGATGGCAGCTCGGGTACGGTCCCCACGGACGACGGCTGCGTCGCGCGAGCGGCATCGGGCAGAGGACCGGACTGGGACTGGAACGACATCCCCGGCGCCATCGTGCAGGCGCCGAGGAGGGCCGCCAGGCCTGGCAGCAGCGTCGCCGCCAGGATCCGGCCACGCAGTTGGTCAGTACGCGCCGCGGCCATGCAGGACCACCCCGATCGTCTTGAACAGGATTCCGATGTCACCCAGGAACGACCAGTTCCTGACGTAGGCGACGTCGAGCGAGACGCGCGTCCCGTAATCCGTTTCATTGCGGCCACTGACCTGCCAGGGGCCGGTAATGCCGGGAAGGACGCGGAGGTAATACGCCGCAGCGTCGCCGTACCGCTCGAGCTCCTCCTCGACGACGGGGCGCGGACCGACAAGGCTCATGTCGCCGCGCACAACATTCCACAGTTGTGGCAATTCATCGATGCTGGTACGCCGGATGAAGCGCCCGAGCGGGGTGACCCGGACATCGTTCCTGAGCTTGAAATCCTTTTCCCATTCGGCGCGCGCCGCCGGGTCGGTCGCCAGCAATTCCTTCAGCACGGCGTCTGCGTTGAGCACCATCGAACGAAACTTCAGGCACTTGAACTTCCTGCCATCCACGCCAACGCGGGTGTGTCCGAACACGCAGGGTCCGCCGTCACGCATCACCAGCATTGCCACCATGGCCAGCAGTGGCGACAGCAGCAGCAACAGCGCAAGCGCTGCAGCGACATCGAACGCCCGCTTGGCGCCCAGTCCCAGCGGTGACGGAAATCGCAGGTCCACGCCTGCTGGCAACGGCTGCGAGGGCGCCCCGAATGCCGCCATTGCGCCGGACAAGCCAGTCTCCATGCCCGGCGCGGCAGCAGAGGCAGCGGTCAGGCGGCTGGGGACGATACCGGATCTTGCAAAGAGTGATTTCACTGTAAACATGACGACGCTCCATGGTAGAGGTTGGACTGCAGTCGATCTCCCTTGGCGCTGGCTGCGGCTGTCGGACGGCCGTCAGCCGCAGCGCCCGTAGGTGTCGGCGATGCGGACAATGTCGTCCTCGCCGAGATACGCGCCGGACTGCACCTCGATGATCTCGAGCGGCAGCTTTCCGGGGTTCTCGAGCCGGTGCGTCACGCCGATGGGGATGTAAGTGGATTCGTTCTCGCTGAGCAGAAACTGCTCGTTCCCACGCGTGACCCGCGCGGTGCCGCGGACCACCGTCCAGTGCTCCGCGCGGTGGTGGTGCAACTGCAAGGAGAGAGCGGCGCCGGGATGCACCACGATGCGCTTGACCTGGAAGCGCTCGCCATGGTCGAGCGAGTCATAGCTGCCCCATGGCCGCTGAACCTTTCGATGGGTCTCGGCCTCCGGCCCATGCTGGCGCGCGATGCGCTCGACCAGGCCCTTGACCGCCTGGACCCGCGAGCGGTCCACCACCAGCACGGCATCGGCGGTTTCGACCACGATCAGATTGACCGTACCCACGCAGGCCACCAGCCGTCCCTCCGAATGGGCGTAGCACGAGGAGGCGCCCTCGAACATCACGCGGCCGCGCGCGGCATTGCCGTCGTCGTCCTTGTCGATGGCATCCCATACGGCATCCCAAGAACCGAGGTCAGACCAGCCCGCCTCCAGCGGGACCACAACGCCTTTGAGCGCGTCGGCGCGCGCCAGGTGCTCCATCACGGCATAGTCGATCGAGTCCGATGGCACCTCGGTGAACGACGCCGCGTGCGGATAAAAGAACGCGCCGTCGCTGCGGCCGGCCGTGCAGGCGCTCACGCAGGCTACGTGCATCGCCGGCTGAAGCTGTTGCAGCGCGGTCAGCCAGGTGCTGGCGCGCACCACGAAGATGCCGCTGTTCCACCAGTATTCGCCGGACGCGAGGTACTGCGCCGCAAGTTCGGCGGCGGGCTTCTCCACGAACGCGTCGATCCGGCGTGCCATGCCTTCGAGCTGCGCACCGAGCCGGATATAGCCGTAGCCCGTGTCGGCGCGCGTAGGCGGCACCCCGAGTGTGGCGATGGCCCCTTGTTCTGCAAAGCGTGCCGCGCGCAGTACGGCGAGGCGGAACGCCTTGCCATCGGCAATCACGTGGTCCGCGGGCATGGCGACGAGGATGCTGTCGTTGCCCTGCTCGCAGGCCAGCAGCGCGGCGAGCGTCAGTGCCGGCGCCGTATTGCGCCCGACTGGCTCAACGACGATACGCGCGTCCACCCCTGCCTCGGCCAGTTGCTGCGCAGCCATGAAACGGTGTGCTTCGCCGCAGACGATGATCGGCGCGGCGTCAGCGCTGGCACTGCCATGGAGGCCGGCCAGACGGCGTACGGTGGTCTGCAGCAGGGAATCGCGGCCAATGATGTCGATCAGCTGCTTGGGAAAGTGCTTGCGCGACAGGGGCCACAACCGGGTGCCGGAGCCCCCGGCAAGCACCACCGCCGCAAGCCGCATGCCCAGGGCGGGCGGCGATGCCCGGTCCTGCCCGGCGAGCGCATCGGTGGCGGTGTCATCCACTAGATCCAGCGGGTCCGTTGTGCGCATGATCTGCTCCTGTCCGGCGTGGGCTGCAGCAAGGAAACGGGGAAGCCGTCTTTGTTGCAGCGAAGCATAGACGCGCCGAAAAGCCTCAGAAGCGGACTGGCGGAAAATGCAGAATGATTGGCCGATTAACCTGAAAATCCATTATCAAAAGTAATGCGTGAGCCACCTATAGCTACGGGAGAAAATGCTGAAATATATGGAATGGCAACGGCGCCACTTGGAATTCGGTCGCAATGCCCATAATTCTGGCGATCCGTTACTTTCTGTAACGACTTGCCCAATCCCAGTGCAGGGGCCACTCTATTGGACATTCAGTCATTATCTTTGCCGAATTTAAAATCCCAGAATTAGGGAAAGTGGCTCAAATCAGATACATCACATGATTGGCACGCCGCATTTTTGCAGAAAACCAACTAGTGCCAAGTAATGATCCGCCAACATAGCGGAACTTTCAGCCAGTCGACCCTGCGCGGCGTCCAATTGCCGTTATGATGCAATGCAACAGATTTGATTTTTGGATTGGACGCAAGGGGGTAGTGATGCCATGGAGCACCTTGTCGATATGCCGCCGCCGGTCCGGTCCCTCGGTCCGCTACCGGTAGCCGGCCAACGGGAAATTCAGCGCATCGGGTTGCTGTTGTTTGAAGGCTGCTCGCTGCTGACTGCCGGCATCATCGCGGAAGCCTTCCGCGTGGCCAACGAACTCGAACTCCTGCGTCGCAGGCGACCTGTCTACCAGCTCTCCCTCTTGTCTTACCGCGGCGGCAATGTCGCGTGCTCCTCTTCCATCCGGATCTGGACGCAGAGCCTGGACGCGCTGGGTCAGCGAGGCTTCAATGCGATCTTTATTGCCTGCAGCGAGCGCGAGCCGGTCGTTGAGCGCGATGCGCGGCTCATGACCGCCATGCTCGAGATCAGCGCAATGGTGCTGGAGCGCTCCCGCGCGGGACGGGAGCCGATCCTGCCCCGCGTCTCCCGGGCACATCCGCTGCGTATCGCCGAGAGGGACAACGTCGTCGGCACCAGCCATGCCGCGCCTTCCGTATTCTGGTGCCGGGGAGGCGTGGACTCCGCTCCGGACGTCATGCCCTCGGCCGTCGATATGGCTCTGGCACAGATCGAGTCGGACCTTGGCTTCGTCATGGCCCGGGAAGTTGCAAGGCAGCTCGCGCCGCAACGGGACATGCCGATGGTGCGCCCGGATGCCGAGGAAGCTGGCGACGCGCCCGACATCGCATCGTCCGAAACCAACGAAAAGATTCGCGCGTCGGCACGGTGGATCGCGGAGCATTACACGGAGGCGATCTCGGTGGCCGACGCGGCGCGCGTTGCCGCCATGAGCGAGCGCAACTACCTGCGGCGCTTCAAGTGGGCCTTGGGCGTGACGCCGTCGGAGTACTTGCTTCGCGCGCGGCTAGACATGATTTGTCGGCTGCTGATGGAAACGGACCTGCCGGTCGACAAAATAGCGCGGCGCTGCGGGATGGGAAACGGAGACCGGCTCGCCAAGATTTTCCGCAAGCGCTTCTCGCTGTCGCCCACGGCGTACCGCAATCAGGGCAAGACAAAGCAGTGCGAGACAACCTAGCTACTGGGGGAGATCTGAGCATGCGCCACGACCTGCTGGATGTCGCGAAACTTGAGTGGATGTCGCGTGAATTGTCGGAAACCTACCGTTGCGCCGACCCGTTTCCCCATATCTGCATCGACAACTTTCTTGACGAAGACGTTTATCGGAAAGCCAGCGATGCGTTTCCAGGCGCCACGGAGCGCGTCTGGTTCAAGTTTCACTCGGCCACCGAGAACCTGAAGCTGCAAAGCCAGGACTTTTACGCCATCCCGCCTGCGCTGCGGGCGCTGATCATGGAGTTCAATGCGCCCGGATTCACCCGCTTCCTGGAGACGCTGTCCGGCATCCAGGGGCTGGTGCCGGACCCTCACCTCCATGGCGGCGGCTTGCACCAGACGCTGCCTGGAGGCCACCTGGGCCTGCATATCGACTACAACTACCATCTCGAATGGAAGCTTGACCGGCGGCTCAATGTGCTGCTGTATCTCAATGACAAGTGGGAGGACAGTTGGGCCGGCCATCTGCAACTGTGGGACAACGAGGTCCAGCGCTGCGTGCGGAAGATCGCGCCGATCGGAAACCGGCTGGTCGTCTTCAATACCAATGAGTGCTCATGGCACGGGCATCCCGAACCCCTTGCGTGCCCGCGAGGCGTCACGCGACGGTCGATCGCGCTCTACTACTACTCCAACGGCCGGCCCGAGCCGGATGCTGCCGATGAGCATTCCACACGCTTCCAGACGCGGCCGGGCGAGCGGTACGGCTTAACCGCACGGGACATCCTGCATGGCATTACGCCGCCTTATGCGAAAGCGTTGGCCAAGCGGATTGTTGGGCGATAGCGGGGGCCGCAAATCTTGCGATGGAGGGATCATGCCACGATACGGCCAAGCCGCTATCACAAGGCCGCACCGCGCTGACGAGGGACGCCGGCAACGGTGTCGCCGGCGCCTTCGTGGGCGACCTGTTTCGTGGCCTGGGCTGCGAGGTGACCGAGCTGTTCTGTGAGGTCGACGGCCATTTCCCCAACCACCATCCGGACCCGGCCCACGTCGAGAATCTGCAGGACCTGATGAAGTGCCTGCGCGAGACCGATTGCGAGCTGGGCCTGGCCTTTGATGGCGACGGCGACCGCCTCGGCGTGGTGACCAAGGACGGCCAGGTTATCTTCCCGGATCGCCAGCTGATGCTGTTTGCCGAGGAGATCCTGTCGCGCAACCCCGGCGCGCAGGTGATCTACGACGTCAAGTGCACGGGCAAGCTGGCCCCGTGGATTCGCCAGCATGGCGGCGAGCCGCTAATGTGGAAGACCGGCCATTCGCTGGTGAAGGCCAAGCTCAAGGAAACCGGCGCACCGATCGCCGGCGAGATGAGCGGGCACGTGTTCTTCAAGGATCGCTGGTACGGTTTTGATGACGGCTTGTACACGGGCGCGCGCCTGCTGGAAATCCTGTCGCGTCATGCTGACCCCAGCGCCATGCTGAATGCGCTGCCGAACGCCAACAATACGCCAGAGCTCCAGCTCAAGTGCGCCGAGGGCGAGCCGTTCACGCTGCTGGACAAGATCAGGGCCAACGCGAAGTTTGAGGGCGCTCGTGAGGTCATCACCATCGACGGCGTGCGTGTCGAGTACGCCGATGGCTTCGGTCTGGCCCGTCCGTCCAATACCACCCCGGTGGTGGTGATGCGGTTCGAGGCGGACAACGACGCCGCGCTGGCGCGGATCCAGGCTGAATTCAAACGTATGATCCTGGCCGAGAAGCCGGATGCGCGGCTGCCCTTCTGAGTATGTGCTTGCCCATTGAACATGGCAGGCTTGCGCACCTGCGCCGATAGCAAGGGCTGTATGAGGCTTCCTTAACCCATCTTCTTCAACCTGAAAAATCCTCATGTCTGAGTCACTGCTGCTGACTGGCGCCACCGGATATATCGCATCGCATATGTGGATGGCGCTGCTTGACGGCGGGGCCGATGTCATCGGCCTAGATAATCTGTGCAACAGCAATCAGATAGTGGTCGAGCGAATTGCCGCAATTTCGGGAAAAACCCCGCATTTTGTCAAAGGTGATGTGCGCGACCGCGCGCTGCTCGACCGCCTGTTTGCGGAGCATCGCATCACCGCAGTTCAATGCGTACCCGCAACATAGTGGTTCCTTGCTTGATTGGTTCACCGGATGGACACCTTTATGCGCCGTGCCTTCCGTCGTGACACTGAAGGCGGCCAAAAAAGGGGGCGCGAAGGCGTTGCTACTGGGCTTGCTCCATGTCGTCAAGCTTGGCTCGAAGTGTTTCGACGAGCCAGCAGAGGAAACTTTCCCATCCTTCCCGAGTAATGGCTAAACCCTTGCCACCCTCGACCAGAACGCAGGTTGAGAGATCTCTGTCTGTAAGCTCAGGCCGGAGCAGTAGCCAACGAGCAAGGATGCTCTCCAATTCGTACGGGACGTCGTGCAGGTAAAGGTAGGAGCCGACTTCAGTCTCGACGTAAGGAAGCCCGGCCGGCAGGCAGGCCGACAAAAGCCGCATTTTCTGTTGCAGTGACATAGCAGATCTGGCTAAGACGCCGTTCCGTTCCCATCTGTGATGGTAAAGCGGATTCCAGTGGGCGAGTCAGAATGTTGGCCGAAGTGACCTCAGTGGGAACTACACGTAGTCGCCAGAGCGCTGCCATCCAACGTGAGATGGCCAAAACCAAGCCGCCCAGGGACTCAAAGCCGAGGATTTCTTCCCGAGCGGGAAGATAAGCCGCGCCCGAACCCAAGTCGGGCAGCTAAACCGCGACGTAAAGCAGTACGGAAAAGATAAAAAGCGTCTCATAGATCAATGCATGACACCTTTACGTCGAGTTACCGGACAACTTTACGTTAGAGGACTGAATTCATCCCAAGTACGACATTAGAAAAACGGCCAACATCTGCTGCTGTCCAGCCGGTTTTGACTTGTCGGGATGTCAGCCAAATTCAAATGTCGGTGCGGGCGTGCTTTTTGTGCGGGGTTGGAGTCTTTTGCGGGTTTTTGGTGGGGCGGTGGTGCTGGCCTGAGACGACCGAGTCTGGCCGAGGGTGGGGCGGTGGCAGCGCGGTGGGCAACGTTAAAATGTCTGCCTTCTGATTGAGCGGGGCCGCAGCGAGCGCGCGCTCCAGATCGAGCCGGTTGATCAGCCGCTGGGGCTTGGTGTTCGGCGCCGGCTGGTGCGGGCGCGGCGGCTCGCCGGCCAGCGTGCGCGACGGCCCTACGGTTTGCCGGCTGTCGCGCAGCGCCTGCACTTTGGCGGCGAGGTCAAGCACGTGCCCGAGCCGCTTGTTGTCGACAATCGCGCCCTGGTCGATCTCGCCCAGCCGGTCATAGGTGGTGTAGGGCAGGGCGGCGCCATCGGCCCACAACTCGAT
>NZ_JBXAGS010000028.1:62271-66265 GCF_058794355.1 Cupriavidus sp. GW823-FHT07B10 | reverse complement strand
GGCATGTGATGTTTGGACATGGTGGGCACCTCCTTCGGTTCAAGATAGGCGCTGTCCAAAAAATCGGGTCACCTCCACTCTGCGATAACGATAATCTGGTTTAGCTGCTCGCAAGCGGCAGCAAAAACTTCCAAGGACGCTTGCTTCCAAGGGTGAGCCCTTGCGTTTCTGGCTCGCCAGTCAAACGACTTAGGTTGATGGGCCAGGACGTAGCTGTCCTTTCCCTTCGGTCCCTGAAACTTGATCGCAAACGGATTGGTCTCGTTGTAGGCTGCCGTAGTCATCGGCAAGCCAATTACGATACTAGTCCGTTCGTTAAACGGCCGCGGTGAAAGAACAAGCATCGGATGCATATCCTTCATCTCGCGGCCGGCTTGCGGGTTGCAGTCGATCCAAATAATGTCGCGTCGTTCAGGCGCCCATAGCTTGCCCGCCATTACATGGCCTCCACGCCGACACTCCGCGCGGCCATGGCTTCGCCGCTGTGCTTGATGGGGTCAAACAGAGCAAGTTTTTCCGCCAGCGTGAGGGCACGACGACCAACTGGTCGAACAGTTACGCCAATCTCATCGACAGATACCTCCACTTCCTGACCCTCGGCGAAATGTGCAGAGCGAGCCACCGCAGTGGGGATACGAACAGCCAAGCTGTTGCCCCACTTTTGAATCGTCAGAGTTGCGCTTTTTGGCATGAGACCTCCAAACAATGTTGATACAAGTATAAACATGAGCGATTCATGTTTCAACGCGTATCTACCTCGCGCCCTCGACGTTGCTTGCCATCGCTCGGTTTCGCCCCAGGCCACGTGTCGAAACAAGCCGCGAGCGCAGCACAACCTGTACATGGCACCGGAGCCGGTCGACGCCCGGCTGGCGGCGCAAGTGCAGTGGCCGCGGTTGCCACTGGCGGCCGACGTCGATGTTTTTCATCGGTCCGTCATCCGATCACGGCACAACGTGCCAGTACTAAATGGCGATTCACCGCTGTCGACCATACAAGTCAGCGCGATGAATGAAGGGCCCGCCTACCCCGCCATGTCTGGGAAACTATGCGCGAGCGACCTCGCCGCCGTATTAATTATCGGCATTGCATTTTGCTACACATTTTCAGCCGGTAATGCCGCGGGGCCCACAAAATTTGTTAAGAATCAGTAACTTACCGTGGCCAAGTGGCCTGCTGAGCCGGCGGAAAGTCGCGACGGAGCACCGGCTGCCCCCTACCCTCAACTGGGCGCCAGCCGCCTAATAGCCTCTGCGGCGGCCCGCGCAGAATCCGGTTGCGAGAACGGCCGTCAATCCCTGCCCGAGTCACGATGCCATTTGCGACGAATGCGTTCCGCAGCGCGGCGTTGGCCGCAGCGGCCGCGTCCAACCAGGGGATGCTCTGCCCCCGCCGATGGTCCAGCCGCCTTCGGTGGCTCGCTCCGGTCCATCTGCGGCGTTACTTACCATTATCCGAATAATGGTAATTGAATAGCTGTGCTGGGTATAATGCTTCGCATTGCGCTGGCACGCCCTCTCGAGTGACCGTGCCAGCCGCCCCACTGCCGCCTTGGCCCGCTATGACGACAGCCCCGCCTGCCCTGCCCATGCTGCCGGTGGATACCCCGGCGCTTCCGTCGAACGCGCTGGCTAGCCCGGTGCTGCCAGCAGGGCTCTCCGACGCCCAACTAGTGCACGCCTGGCTTGAGGCGAAGTCTGCCGCGGGTCTCGGTCTGCGCGCCAACACGCGAAGTCAGTACGAGCTCGAGGCGCACCGATTGCTTTGGTACGCGCACGCGATCGACCGGCGACTGGCTACCTGGCAGGTCGCGCATGCCAGCGGCTACCTTGCCTTCCTACGTGACCCGCCGGCACACACCGTCGGTGACGGTCGAGCGCGCCGGGCTAGCCCGGGCTGGCGGCCGCTGCGCGGCCCGCTCTCCGAGGCGTCGCGGCGCCAGAGCGCAGTTATCGTGGGCATCTTGTTTGACTGGCTGGTACGGGTCGGAGCGTTACGAGTTAATCCGTTTGTCATGGTTCCGCGCGCTCGTGCTGTTACCGGCCCGGGCTCGCAGCGGCGCTTCCTCGAACTGGAGCAGGTCGCCGCGGTATTCGATGCGATTGAGAATCGCCCGGGGCCGACGTTGTGGGCGGAGCTGCACAAGGCACGCGACCGCTTATTGCTTGCGCTGCTGGTCCAGACCGGGCTCCGCGCCTCGGAGGTCGCCGCGCTGACTTGGGCAGACTTTGAACTCCAGTGGGGCCGGACACGCACGTTTTGGACTGTGCGTATCCGGCAGGCGAAGGGGGGCGACGACCAGTTAGTGCCGTGTGACAACGCTATGGACGAACTGGCGCGCTTCCGCCGGCTAGTGGGACTGCCCCCCGAGCCGCGCGCGACCGACAGCATCGCAGTCATCCCGGCAATGGGGGGCGGGCGTCTGCGTGCCGCGCCGATAGCGGAACCGGTTGAGCTACTAGCAAAGCTGGGGCGGCCACTCCGTACGCGCCAAGGGATCTACGCGGTCGTGCGCGCGGCCTTTGCCGAAGCGGCTGACCGGCTGGAGCTAGCACACCAGGGCGAACAGGCGGCTAGACTGCGTGCCGCGTCGACGCATTGGCTGCGGCATACGCATGCTACGCACTTGCTCCGCGCTGGAGTGCCGGTGACCGACGTGCAGCGCGCCCTGCGACATCGCGACATCAACACTACGCGGCGGTACACCCACGAGGCGCTGGAAGACGTGGCGCGCGCGTTGGCCGGGAAGACTCCGGGCACCGTGTAGCGGGCTTTTTCGAATGACATACCCGTATCAGGCCCGATGTCCAAGCACTCGCACAGTAGGGCCAGGCCATCTGAGTTGCGCATTCGCACGCGCTTGCAGGATTCTTCGGTGCCGTCAGTCGAATAGGCCCTGTCTTGACGACGTAGACAAGCGCCGTTGCCTCCAAGCATTGGCGACTCCTTCGCCTGCTCATTGGAGCAAGAATTGTTGCAGCTTGCGGTGCTGCACCGAAATTCTTCTCTCTTCCCCGTCTTGGCCGCACCCGGCATCAGTGTGGCCTGCTGCCCGCACGCGCTCAAACATACCCTTGACCTGTCCTTCGTCCGCAGGACAGGCCTCCCTCTGAGAACAGAGGCGGCTCGCCGTCGGCGATACGCAGCGGGATGCGGCGCCAGAGCAGCAACTCCTTGATGTGCGGCGTACCAGCCGGCCTTAGGAGTGTCGGCGAGCCGTGCCTGGACCGTCCTACGGAAACGAGGTCTGCGAATGGCGCTGAAGCGTCCCAACTTGGGACGGTCGGCCTACAGATGGTGCCGTCCTGGCAGGTGGGCTTTACGCGCCGGCCCGTCCCAATTTGGGAAGGTCTTCGAGCCGCACCTCGCACCGGCCTCCCGTGGAACGATCGGCGATTGGCACTGAGGCGTCCCAACTTGGGACGGTTGGCCTGCCGGTGCCGCCGTCCTTGGGAAACGTCGGCTTGCCGCCCCGGAGCGTCCCAACTTGGGAAGATCTTCGAGCCGCACCAGGCACCGGCCTCCCGTGGAACGGTTGGCGATTGGCACCGAGGCGTCCCAACTTGGACGGTTGGCCTGCCGGTGCCGCCGTCCTTGGGAAAGGTCGGCTTCCCGCCCCGGAGCGTCCCAACTTGGGAAGATCTTCGAGCCGCACCAGGCACCGGCCTCTCGTGGAACGATCGGCGATTGGCACTGAGGCGTCCCAACTTGGGACGGTCGGGAAGCAGGCGCCCACCGTCCTTGGGAAAGGTCGGCTTGCCGCCCCGGACCGTCCCAACTTGGGAAGATCTTCGAGCCGCACCAGGCACCGGCCTCTCGTGGAACGATCGGCGATTGGCGCCGAGGCGTCCCAACTTGGGACGGTTGGCCTGCCGGTGCCGCCGTCATTGGGAAAGGTCGGCTTGCCGCCCCGGACCGTCCCAACTTGGGAAGGTCTTCGATCCGCACCTGGCACCGGCCTACCGTGGAACGGTTGGCGATTGGCACCGAGGCG
>NZ_JBXAGS010000028.1:0-62173 GCF_058794355.1 Cupriavidus sp. GW823-FHT07B10 | reverse complement strand
CCGGCCTACCGTGGAACGGTTGGCGATTGGCACCGAGGCGTCCCAACTTGGGACGGTTGGCCTGCCGGTGCCGCCGTCATTGGGAAAGGTCGGCTTCCCGCCCCGGAGCGTCCCAACTTGGGAAGGTCTTCGATCCGCACCTGGCACCGGCCTACCGTGGAACGGTTGGCGATTGGCACCGAGGCGTCCCAACTTGGGACGGTCGGGATGCCGGTGCCGCCGTCCTTGGGAAACGTCGGCTTGCCGCCCCGGACCGTCCCAACTTGGGAAGGTCTTCGAGCCACACCAGGCACCGGCCTACCGTGGAACGATCGGCGATTGCCACTGCGGCGTCCCAACTTGGGAAGGTCGCGATGCATGTGGCGCCCCGTCCTTGGGGAACATCGGCGGCCCTCACCTCGACCGTCCGAACTTGAGAAACTTGACGACCCTCGTCTACCACTGCCGCAACCTGTGAAGGCCTTGGTGCCGCATGTGGGACCGTCCTACTGCGAGAAGGTCCGCGATTGGCACTGGTGCGTCCCAGCTTGGGAAAGGCGTCCTGAATAAGGCCCGTCCTTGGAAACACTGGCGAGCCGCGCCGGATCCGTCGCAACTTAGGTCAGTTGCAAGCAGGCTGGTGCGTAGGACGGTGCAAGGCGGCTCCAGCGCCTTTCCTTGAGCCCGCTAGCTACCGCAATAGTTGACGTCAACTAGAACAAAAAAAAGCCCGCTCGAGGCGGGCCATGTACGGCTAGGAAACCCTACTTGGGCTGGTGATGGAACGTCTCGCTAATCAGCTCTCGAATCTGCGTCTCTAGGGCAGCGGTTAGCACTCCAACCTTAATCTTTACCGTGAAGCCGTTGACATCCTTCGTAATCGAGCCTGCTTGTTCCTTGCCCGAGAAAAATTTGTCAATGCTTCGCTCACTCGCTGCGTTTGAAACCGAAGCGCGTCGGGTCGCAAGTGCCTTAATAGCGCCAGCGGCTTTCCCTTGCTCCAGCTTGCCTGATGCAACAAGTGGCCAGATCTCCTTCGCGGCATCGTTCCCGGCCTCGCCATATTTCCGGATCGTTGTCACGATAGCTTCCGCGGCACTCCCGCCGAGCAGACGCGGCTGAAGGTCGAGGTCCTGCAACACGAAGTCCGGCAATTGCCCGAAGCTCAGGAAACGATAGAGCCCACTCTTGGACAGACCAAGCGCCTCAGCGAGCCGTACACGCGAGGGAAACTCCTTCTCAGTCTGCCGGATGGACAGGGCAATTTCATAGTCGGACAGGTCATCGCGGCTGATATTTTCCACCATCGCGAGCACCGCCATATCGGCATCTGAACACTCCACGACCACCGCTTTGATGGCGTCGAGCCCCACCATTTTGTGAGCACGCCACCGGCGTTCACCCGCCACGATTTGGTAGCCAACTTCCGCGCGACGCACCACGATGGGCTGCATCAGCCCCACTTCACGAATCGATTCCGCAAGTTCCGACAGTTTGGATTCGTTGAAAACCCGTCGCGGTTGCCAAGGATTCGGCACGATATCCCCAACACCGAGTTGCGAAGGAACGCCGGCCGCCTCCAACTCCTGGACACGGATCTGCGCCACGGCCAATGCTCCAGCGAGCCCCGGCGCGGTCTGCGTCCGGTCGTTACGCTTGACCTCGTCCTGCTGAATAGCCGAGGTCTTCCGGATGCTGGCCGTTTTGGCCAAGAGCTGTTCCCGCATGTTGCTCATTGCGCGTTCCTCCACTTTTCAGCATAGATTTCATCCAACCATCGGCAGTAATCGACAATCGGCTGACGCACTCGTTGCAGCGACTTGGCTGCGCTATGGGTGCTACTCACGTCAAAGACCGTCGAGAACGCCAGAGCCCCGGTGCTCATCACCGAACTCGCTGGCACTTCAATCGAATGCAGCCAGCTCTCGTAAGCGCTCTGCGCCCAGGCACGAACGATGGGAGCTGACGAGGTGCGCCCATAGTCGACCTTCGAGAGCAACAACGAAACGAAGTCGTATTTCTTGTCCGCTTCATACTTGATGAAGCTCTTCGAGACGTCTGAAAACAGACGCCAGAATGACAGCGAGCTGATGAAGTCCAGGTTCTCGGGGACCATCGGCATGACCATCGCGTCCGCAGCCAGCAGGGCATTCAGGTTGAGATACGAAAGGGACGGCGACGTATCCATAAGGATGTAGTCGTAACGTTTTCGCAGCGGCTCCAGCCCCTGCCGCAGTACGGTCCAGAAACGAAAGCCCGGCGTCATCTTCTGCATGGCGGGCAGATGGAACTCTGCCCCAATCAATTCAGTGTGCGCTGGAATAATGTCAAGGCCATCCCAGTAAGTTGACTGCACGCGTGCCTCCAGTCCACCCTCGATCTGTTGGTCATAGATATACGGCAGGATAGTGTCTTCCGGCGTGACGTCTTTTTCGGCATACAAGCCACAGAGTTCCGAGAGGGAAGCTTGAGGGTCAAGATCGACCACAAGAACTTTTCGGCCGCGCAATGTCAGCCCCTGGGCAAGACACATCGTCGTGGTGGTCTTCGCCGAGCCACCTTTGAGCTGTGCGGTAATGACTATTTTCCCTTCCGGCTGTCGCGTTCCAGTGACCAGGGGCGTCTGGTAAATGTCCGAGACCTTCTGAACCCAGATGCGAGCTTCTTCCAGCGTGAAGGTCCTAGTACGCCCGGTACCGGCAGCAGTACCGGGGGGCAATTCCCCATCACCCTTCGTCGCGAGGTATTGAACCTGGGAGTGGGAGATGTTGCACATCTCCGCAATCTCCCCTGTCTTGAATATGGGAGCAGTCTTTCTCGGTCGCGGTGCGAGAATCGTCTCGCGAAGCTCATCCGTAAAAATGGTGACCTTTTCTGCGAACTGGGATATCTGCTCAAGCGGTACAGTTCGATCGACTGCAGGAAGTTGGCTCGTTCTCACCATTCTGAGGTTTTTCCGGAAAATTCGAGAAAGTTCAGAATACAGGAAATACTTGAACCTCGGCTCATAAACCGCTGTTTTTTAAGCAAAGACTCATCGAAAACAACAGTTTTGCCTAAATTTTAGGCTACTGTCGTGGGCCTTTGGGGTCATAGCGCGTACATCTGCGCGCGGCATTCCTTCCGCTCGCTGGACCCGGTCCCCAAAAAGCGGCACAAATGACCTCACCTTCGACACTGTGCATCACATGGCCTACCCACAAGGTGAGGTCGCTTGTGTCATTCAGCAGATCTCGGACGTTCCACATTCCGATATCGACACAATCAACCTCACCTTCGCCTTGTCATGAGAGGCTCTTGGGTAGTGCAGAAGGAAGCGCTCCCTCGTTCCTACACAATTGACCTCACCTTCGCTTGGCGCTTAGACCATGTTCAGCAAGGGGGGCTTGGTCAAGGTGAGGTTCGTTGTGCTCGCGTTCGGCCCCATTTCCATCTGCACAATGGACCTCACCTACAATGCGGGCCGCGCTTCGCCAAGAGGGGCGGGGAGAAGTGCGACGACGGACCCCGGGACAACAGTTTCAACACCCCCTTGGGGGCTCGATCCCGCGGCGGGCGCTGGTGAGGTCTATTGTGCGAACAGAAGCGCGCAAGTCGAGGCGGGAAAAAGGACCCTCACCCTAAATCCTGCACAATCCACCTTACCATCCTAGTGAGCCAGGAAAATGCTAGGTCCTGTCCTTGCCACGTTCTCGTCCTCTCTGCGAGAGCGCTTCGTCTGGTTCCCCCTGTAGAGCGCTTGGTCTCGCTTCTGCGCCTGAACCGAGCTGAGCAACTACATCCCAGGAAGCGGGTTCACAATGGCCAGCCTGTTGCTGAACGATCAGCGGCAGCTCTTACTCGTGGCTGCTCTGATCGCGCCAGTGTTGGTTAGTTTTTTTTTGAAGTAAACCACCTAACCTACAAACAGAGAAAACAGAATTCCTTGTTTTTCAAGGACTTAAGCGTCAAAAGGTGAAGTTCATTGTGTCAGAGGTGAGGTTTGCTGTGCTGCAAGGGTGCGGTTTACTGTGTAGACAAGGTGAGATCTGCCTCGCAACAAGGTGAGGGTCATTGTGCTCATACCAAGAAGGTGAGGTGCATTGTGCGTGACGTCTGCAAAAATCCCGGTTGCCCAAGCTAGACAACGCTCTGAATGAAATGGTTGCCGCTGAAGGTGAGGTTCGTTGTGCGCTAGGTGAGGTTCGTTGTGCGCACCCCTTGGGTGGACCTAGGTGGTTCGTCAAAGGTGAGGTTCATTGTGTTGACAGAACCTCACCATCACATGCTAGAGTGCCCGAGCACAAAAAGAGCGGGAAGACGAGTATGGAGACGGACAATCCGGTGGAGGCCAAAGCGAGGACAACGCCCCGCCAAATGGCGCTCGCGTTGTTCGAGGACATGTTTGACCTCGGTATGCCAATCAACGAGGCCAACCGAGAAATCGGCTATCAGCGCAACAACTTCTTCACGGAAATCGTTAACATGGGGTTGGCGGCACGACGGTTCCTCGATGCCGCGTATTTCATTGTCGCGCAAGAGCCGGAAGCTCGTGACCAATACGATGTTGAGCTGAATTACTTCAAATGGTTGATGCGCTATGACAGCCGCAACCTGAAGCATCTGCGTAGCATCGCGGACGAGGCACAGAACGCGAAAGTCCGTGTCACTAATACACCAGCAGACCGTGATCCGAATGAAGACGATATCTGGGTTCAGGTTCAGCTGATAGGTATGGTGGCAATGCACCGCGGTCGCGTACGTTTCGATGTGCATCACAGCTTGATTCCACACATCCGAGACCCGCGAAAGTCTCACTGGCTCAGCCTTCGAATTTCCACAGCATTTACCCGCAGCCTCGCGCGCGCAATCTATGACAAGGTTCTACCAAGTGTGCCTGACGGGCGTACAGAGTGGATCAAGCTCGAAGAGATGCGAACCTGGCCGGGAAAGATGGGGGCGAATGCCACCATCTATAAGTACTTCAAGCGCGACTGGCTTGAGCCGGCGGTTCGTGAAATAAATGAGATATCGGACATCGACTTGTCGTATGAAACCAGGACCGAATCCACCTCATCGAAGAAAGTCGACCGGATTCGGTTCCTACTCAAACGGAAGGACACTGCTGACGCCGTAATGGCCAGCCTCTCTGATGCCAGTCAGATCTACAAGACTTTGAAGGAAGAGTTCAATCTCTCCACACGGCAGTTCACTGAGATCTCAGAGAACCGCGACACGTGGAGCGACGACCGCATTCTGCAGGCGATCGAATACACTCGCTTCAAAATTAATCGCGGTCAAGTAAAGAAGAGTCCTGCCGGGTATCTGATGAAGGCACTGCGCGACAACTGGCGGATGTCGGATGCCGAACGCACGATGGTCCAGGTCCAGACGAAGCTGCTCACCGAGGAATCGGAGAAGGAGGCCGCGAAGATAGCAGTCAAGACAACTGTGGAGCGCAGCGTTGCCTCGCGGGACGACGAGGCTCGCGCTCGCATGAACGACGAATCGCAGCAAGGGCGGGCATACTTCGCGGCATCGGATGCCAAAGTACGCCGAGAGCTTGTTCGCACATGGATTGCCTCGAGGGAAGGCAAACTCGTGCTGAGGCGGATGAAACTGGAGCCGTCGGCTGTGCCGGAAGAGGTCATCTTGGCAAATCCGGATTTGGCCTGGTATTTGGGCCAATTCGTGTTCGGGCGCATGAAATCCCAACAGTCATCCTCTCCAGCCTGAGAAGGCAGCAATTCCTGCCTGGCTTGCGGGCGCTGTGGACGAAAAGGCATTAAGCCGTCGTCGTCGGAACTGCCTCAACAACGGATTCGCAAGCGACCTCCGCTACTGTCGGAAGGCTAGCGACCAACCACGTCAGCCAAATCCAGCTTCAAGCACGAATCGGGAAGTGGGGTTCTTTTTCGCCGTGGACAAACGCAAGTCGTCCCGCGCCCTCGTCATCGCTACATAGAAAAGGCGCCGCTCCTCCGACTCAGTGCTTTTCTCGTCGGGAACGACTGTTTCCTCCGCTCTGATGATCCAGACCCGATCCCACTCGAGGCCCTTCGAACTGTGCATCGTCGTTAGCACCACGGCGTCAGGCGCCGGCTCGTTGTTGTCCCGTCGCAGGAACTCGAGCCGCTCGGAGAAGGGGCCATTCAAGCGGGATAGCACGTCGTAGGTCGTTGTGATGGCACGTCGTGCCTGGTCAGCCTCAGCATGCAGCATCATCCACTCGCGCACGCCTTCCAGAACCAGCGAGAAGAACTGCCGGTCGCCCAAGGCACGCCATTCCGCCAACCGCTTCATCAACTCGCGGTACTTGTCAGCTGATGGTTCTGACAGACCCAGGGCGACCAGGTCCTTCTTCTGGCGCTGCTCGGTGGTAGCCCGACTTTTACTGTGAAGTAGCCGAAGCTCCTGCGTGCCGATTCCAACAAACGAAAGCAGGGCGTCGATCCCGGTTGCCTTCGTTTTCTGGATCAGTTCGAGGAGATTGCACATGAGGGCGCCTTCCGGTCGGCTCAGGATCGACTTGCCAGATGCCCGGTAGTACTTAATGCCGTGGGAGCGACAAACCGCCTCGACCGGATCGAGGATGCGGTTTGTGCGTGCCAGAATTGCCGCGGACTGGCCATTGCGGACGGCTGGCGCGAGGTGTTCGATGGCGGCGACGGCCTCCACGTATTCGTCCGGGAATCGCTGGAACTTCACCTCGCCGCCGGGGCCCTTGTGTGCCACGAGCGACTTCGGAATCCGATCTCGGTTGTTTCGGATGATCTTGTCGGCCGCGTCAAGGATTTCAGCGTGGCAGCGATAGTTGTTGCCGAGCACAACCGGCTGCGCGTCAAATTGCCGGATGAACGACTCCATTCCCCGAAATCCAAGCGCCGAGCGGAATCCATAGATGCTTTGATCGTCGTCGCCAACGACAGTCACGATCGTGCCGGCCTGAGCATGCAGCGCAATCCATTGGTATTGCAATGGGTCGGTGTCCTGGAACTCATCAACGAGCAGATATGTAACGGGGTATGGTGCGATCGTGCCCTGTTGCATCCCCTCAACAGCGAGCCTGAGCATGTCCTGGAAGTCAATTTTCCCATTGCGCTCCAGCGAGTCCTGGTAAGCGCGATACAGGGCTTCCTCGGCCGTGCCCGCCTGTACATGGCCAAAGTTCGTCTTGATGGCTTCGATCGCGGTAATAGCGTCCTCAACCTTCCAGTCCAACCCGGCGTCCGAAAGCGCCTGCGTTAGCAATCCAATGCGATCGCCGTCCGTGGCAATGTCGCGCCGACTATCAACACCGCCGCTGAGTTGCTTATAAGCGAGTGAATGGAACGTCCCGGCCAAGAGGCGCCTCTTGGCGCCAGCGCCGGCCAGCGTAGCAATACGGTCTCGTAATTCAACTGCCGCATCCTTGCTGAAGGTCACCGCGCCCACCGTGGCATTGGGTTCAGCCAGCAACATCGCGGCCTTGGTGGCAATGGTTTTCGTTTTGCCAGCGCCCGGGCACGCTATAGCGACGCAGTGCCGCCGCAGTTGCACCACTTCACGCTGGGCCGGATTCAGTTCCTCAAGCATTGACGGCGCGTGCAGTCGGTTGTTCGATGAGCTCGATATGGTCCTCGACGCCCCACCAATGGATGCCGTTGGCGTCGCGGATGACCAGGTCCCCAGTGGCCTCGTCATGTGCGATCACGAGGCCTTCGCCGAAGGAGTTCAGATCGATTTCAAACTTGACCCAAGCATCTTTCATGTTCCTATCCAGTAAATCGGTAGATGTTGCAGAGGAGTGACCGACCATAGGATGACCGGCCAGCCAGTTCAGACGCCTCGAACGGTCGTCATCAGCTTCAGGTGGGTCATGTAGCTGCGCAGGCCGAGCGGGTGGAAGGTGCGCAGGAAGCGCGCCACCTCGTCGTTGATATCGGTCTGGTCACGGATGCCATTCCACACCATGAAGTCGAACTGATCCATCGTGCGGTCGAACTTTGCCAGCACGCCCAGCACGCGCATCGAGAAGCGGGAGTAGGCTTCGACCGTCAGGTTCAACGACGGCAGGGTGACCGACGGCTCGAACACAATGTCGTTCTTCGCGCGCATCTCGGATTCGCGCTGGGTGCGCAGCGCCTCGGCCACGCGCAGCTGCTCGTCGACGTAGTCCTCCAGCCGCGAGAGGGCGCTCTCGAAATACGCTTCGACGGTAGCCAGCTCGGCCTTGCTGTACGTGGCGCCGCCAAAGCGTTGCAGGTTGATGCTCATGCGGTTCATGAACGGCCACCATTGTTCGAACAACGGGCGCAGGCGGGTGTGGTTCAGCTTGATGGCGACCGGCACCACCGCGGCGCCGGCGAGTTGGCGCGTCAGGATCTGGACACCGATCTCGCGGCGGCGGCGAATGATCGCTGCGCGATCCTCCGGCTTCAGCTCGCGGAAGCGCTTGCGGGTATTGGCGACCTCCGCTTTCTTCTCTTCGGCCTCCGCCGGCGAGATCAGGCCCTCCTTGCGCAGCGTCTCCGCCGCCGCATCCATCTCCAGCAGTTCGCGCTCGAGCGAGCCATCGTCAGCACCGTCGGTAACGCCGGGGGCGGCGACGGCCAGGGTGGCAGGCTCGGCAGCAAGCAGTACGTCGTCCTGGATGGTGGCAACGGCGTTGGTGTCGGTGGTGGTGGTCATGCGGTTTTCTCCTGAATGGACTCCCGTACGTGGGGTGATCCGCGTTGAATGCTTGAGGTTGTGGTGAGGGTGAATCCAGCTACCGGTTCACATGGAACGAGGCGGCCAGGCGCCAGGCCAGGGCACCGACGCAGGCGGCGGCCATTGTCCAGACGCCGGCCGGCAGCGACACCGGCAGCAGCAGGGCCGAAGCGCAGACGCCAAACGAAAGCAGCAAACCGTGCGCGGCAAGGTGGAATCCCAAGGGGCTTGCAACCCCGGCCGCGGCGGCCCGGATACGCCGCTGCACCGCGCCGTCGTTGAGCATGGCGGCCACGAAGAAAAGCGCCCCCCATGTCCAGTTGCCGGCGACCGTGGCTCGGTAGATGGCGCGGTACAGCTCCATCCAGAGATGTCGCAGCCACGCCGAGGCAATGCCGGCAGTGCCACCATCGGTGATGAGGGACTGATTGGCCGAGCCGGCGTAGGAGCGGCGGATCGCCCCGGAGTCGACAAACCATTCCCGGAACCGCTCGTTGGCGCGGCTGGCAAGGTGGTCGGCCCCGTCCTCTCCGAACAACGCTTCGACCGAGGCCAGTTCGGCCGCGTCGACCTCGAAGTGCCCGTCATCGGGCAGCATCGGCGCGAGCGTGGCCAGCAGCACGGGCGTGACAATCAGCCACAGGCGCAGGTGGGAAACGAATCGACTGTTCGACATATCAGCGCAGCAGCGAATGGAGGGCGAGGCACGGGATGGCGATGAAGGCGAGCAGGCCGCCCCAGAACTGGGCGGGACGGGTCTGTTCGAGCTTCACCAGTGCCATCGCGAATGCCTGACGGCCCTGGGCAAACTGCGCCGGCGCCTCCGCGTCGGGTTCGTTGGCACGCACCCATGCGCGCATGTCGGCAACCTGGTCCGGCGCGACGCGGGCGAGCTTAGCAATGACCGAGCTGGCTAGTGGCATCGTACTCCTCGAAGTAGCGGCGGAAGGTCGGTCCCCTGAGGACACGGGCGGCGAGCTGGAATGCGGCGCTGCGCGGCGTGATGGGCTCGGGGCAGGGCTCATCGACCATGCGGCACACATAGCCGGGTGCCTGCCGTGCTTCGAATAGCGGGATCGGTTCCAGGAACGGCGCCCAGACGACGTACTTCTCGCCCTTGAAGGCGGCGTAACGCTTGGCATACAGTTCATGCGCACGCCCGAACAGGCCGCGCATGAAGGCGACGTTGGCCTGGCCTTCCTTGCGATCGGCCTTGAAGCCGGCCAGGGCGTCCACCAGCATCTCCTTCACCAGCGGCTCGTCGCGCACGATGAAGTTCAGGCCGATGAAGTCCACAAGCCGCGTGCAGACGTCGTCGAGCTCGGGAAAGCAGATGAAGACGGGCGACAGCTTGGCCGAGAGCTTGTGCTCCTTGACGATCTGGCGAAACAGGCTGGTCATGTGAAACTTATCCTTCGATGATGGGAATGCGACCCTGGTAGACGGCGCCACCGGAGACGCGCAGGAAATATTGGAGGTTGGGCAACTGGGTAATCAGCCGGACGGGAATCAGGGGCACCTTCTCCAGTTGCCGTGAACGGGACACCGACCCGCTGAACTCGCCCACATGGGCCTCGCTGCCGGTGCTGGTGGTGCTGGATTGGACGATGTTGGTGATGCCGGTTTCGCCCACCTTGTCGGAGAACCACTGCGCCGTGTCGGTGTCCTCCAATCGTAAGATGATCTGGTTGTTTAAGTTCGCCAAAACCTGCAGCATTTTTGCTGCGTTACCGAGTTTGGCCTCCAAATCCGACCGGCTCTGGAATGCGACGAACGCCTTGAAGCCCGCACCGCGCCCCTTGTTGAGAATCTGGATCACCTGCTCGTTGATGGCCTCGGCGACCTCGTCGATGATGAGCACGACGCCGGGAGGCTTGTCATAGAAGTTGTAGATGGTGCCGGCCACCGATGCGATATCGGACAGGATCATCGAGGCGATGGCCTTGGCGACGATGCTGTTGGACATGGAATCGAGCCCGACGCACAGCACCGCCTTCTGCTTGATGATCTTGTCGATGTTCCAGATCTCCCGGTCGTCCTCGAAGTCGTCGGCCTTCGGTGCGAGCATCAGGCCGGTCTCGCCGGTCGCCAGCATCTGCAGCAGCGGCAGCGCCGACGCGATGATGCGCATGTAGTGCTCGCGGTCGTGCGTGAAGGTCGAGACCAGGCCATCGAGCGATTCGTGGCCGCGCCCGACGTTGGCAAAGCGCTGCAGGTAGAGCTGCACCATACCGTCGAGCAGCGTCGCGCCTTTCGTCTGGCCAAGCTTCTGCATAAAGCCGTTGACCTCGTCTTCCCAGTCGGCCATGCCGGCTTCGGGGAAGAACCGCTTCAGGCAGCGCTCCAGCAGGCTGTTGATGCCGGATTGGGCGTAGTTGAGGATCGAGCGCAGGTTGGGCTTGTCGCCCACATACAGCTCGCCCTTGACCGCACGGTCGATGAAGAGGAAGGCGAAGTCGCGGAATGGGCCTTCTTCCATCAGCTGCGCGATGCGGCTGGGGATTTCGGATGGCTGCGACCAGTTTTCCAGCGGATTCAAGCGGATCGACTCGGACGGGGCGGCCTGCTTCCAGTACAGGAACTTGCGTCCAGTGCGTTCGCACTCCCTCTTGACGCGGTCCTTTAGGTCGCGGTCGTTCTTCGGGTCGATGATGATCAAAACGTCTTCGGCGTTATGGATCACCTGCGTCGCGATGACCTCATAGGTACGGGTCTTGCCCGCGCCGGTGGTGCCGCCAACGGCCGTGTGGCCGCCGAGCGCCTTGTAGTGCAACGGCACGCGAACCTTCGTCGGTTCCATGCCGTGAATCCAGGACTGACCCTGCGGCGTCAGGTCGCGAATGCTATGGGCGGGGCCGAACCTGGCTTCGATGGCCCTGGCAACTGGCGTGGGCAGCCAGCGCGGCAGGCCCGGAATCTCGGTGGAGGGCATGCGCAGAATGTCGTGTGCGATCTGGCAATGCTTCTGTGTCCATTCGAAGCCTGTTCCGAGGTACATGGCGTCGTCGCTCTTGCGCAGCTTGGCGCTCTCTCCGAGTAACTGGTCTATGCGGATCTTGGCGAGCCACTTCGTGGATATCGCCATGCGGAAAGCCAGCGCCCGCCATACCTGGGTGCCACGCAGCAGCAGCATGACAGCGCATAGCGCGGCGAAGTAGCCCGCGTGCGGCATGCCCGAAGCAGCGATCAGCACCAGGCCCAGCGCCCAGCCGGCAGCGGCGCGTGCCTCGAACATCGGGCGGAAGTGATTGATATAGCGAACCATGGGATCAGGCCGGGGTGTTGGGGCGGGGCAGGATCAGCGCACCGATACGCTCGGTGAGGACCAGGTCGGGCCCTTCGACGCCGTACAGCAGCGACAGCTTGCGCAGGTTGTCGATCAAGGTGTCGCTGGCGATGCCGTAGTTGCCGATCATCTTCTTGGGCAGCACGAGGCCCTTTTGGCCCCAAGCGACCTTGACCTTGCCCGCCGTCACGTCCTGGGCGAGCGCGCGAAAGAACTCGCTCATCATGCGCGAGCCGCCCAGCAACACGGTGAACGGATCGGGTGTATCGCGGCGGGATCGGCCAAGCGCGGCGGCGTCGATGGCGGGCGGTGCGGACGTGCTCGGTGCTGGAACTGGCGCAGCCGGCGGTGCGGCGTGTGCAGCGGCTGCCGGCGGGCTCGCGACTGCAGGTTCGGCAGCCGGCACGGCCGGGGCGGCGGGCTGGAACAGGGCGGCTGCGCCCGCCGCTGCGCTCAGGGTCGGCGCGACGGACTCCGGGGCCTGCGCGGTGGCGACGGCCTTGGCGCTTGCCGTCTGCGCCCCAGGCATGGGTGCGGCGGCGAGCTGCTCGGCCGACGGCGGGGTGGTGGGGTCGGGGGCGAAGACGGCCCGGCGTGCCTTCTGCTCGTAGTCGCGGGCGGCGGCAACGGCCTGGCGCACGATCTTGTGCAGCTGCGCCTCGAATCCGCTCGGCATCGGGGCCGGGTTGATGGCGCCGAAGAGTTCCGACAGCACCGGGCCTTCCAGCCACGACAGCGACTCGGCGCCAAGGATCGAGCGGGCCAGCAGGGCGCTGCGCATGCGCTCCACCGGCAGCGCGGATACCAGCCGGATCACGCGGTAGGGATTTCCATCGAGCCACGGCTGAAACGCGCCGTGCGCGGCGGGCATCCACTGCTCGCCGGTATCATCGCGCACGAAATGGAAGTGCCGGCATGGTTCATCGAGCCACGAACAGCAGGCGGCCAGAAACAGCGCGTACAGGTACTGCGGCTCAAGCCGGCGGCGACGCTCCGAGGGCTGGTCGGCGGCGAATTTCTGCCCGCCCGACAGGCGCATGGCGAAGTAGGCCACTTCAACCGTGGCGCGGAACGCACCGCCCGGCTCCGCGTGCTGCTCGGGCTGCAGCGGCATGGTCGAGAACCAGTTTGCGCATGCGCGCAGCACCGCGAGCCACTTTGCCTCGAAGTCGGCTGGGTTGGCCTCGTTGGCGTATTGGCGGATCAGGGCGATGCGCTGGCTGTGGGAGGCGAGCAGTGTTTCGGCATCCTGGGGGAGGTGCTGGTTCATTATTTGCCCGCCAGTTTTGCGCCGAGTTTCCATGCGCCCTTCCCCGCAGCGGTCAGCGGCCCGCTGCCGGATGCGCCGGCGCCACTGCCGAACACGGCCCCGGCCAGCTTCGGAATCTCCAGCGATACCATGAAGAGCATGATTGCGATCCCAAGCGCGTAGGCAGCCGCTGCGACGGTATCGGTACCGATATTGTTCATCTTGCTCAGACTCGGCTCCATGGTGCCGCCGATAAGGTTGGCGAGGACCGCGGCGATCACGACATACATGCAGCTGCCGATCATGAAGTCGAGCCAGGACATGAAGTAGCGGCGCGTGTAGTCGGAGAGCGCCAGCGCGACGGCGATCGGGCCCAGGACGATGCCGATGGCGACCTGGATTTCACCGAGCATCATGAAGAAGGCGTACACGAAGGCCGTCAGTGCCACGACCACGAAGGCGAAGAAGAGAACTAGGGCGGTCACGATGCCCTGCAGAAGCTCACCGGCCAGGACCACACGCCCGACGGCAGCCCACAGCTTGCCGGCGGTCGTCGCCAGCGTGCTGGCGATGCTCAGTTTGTCATCGCCGCTAAGGCTGGCGGCCAGGGCTCTGAACCACTCATACAGGCCCGTGGCAAAGCTGTCGTAGCCGAGATAGATGGCTGCAAATATGCCGACGATAGACAACGTCTCAATCAGATTGACCCACGCGCCGATCGGGTGCATCGCGCCCATGAAACGGATGCTGGCCAGGGTCAGCGTAATGACGGCGAGGGCGAAGGCCAGCTTGTTGGCCTCGGGGGTCACCTTGTGGCTAAGACCAATAGCGGAACCAATCAGTCCGCTGGTGATGTTGGTGGTTTGATCGATCGCGTTCTTTAGCCCTCGAGTCGCGTCTGACCCAGAGGTGCCGGTTTCGGCGAACGCGCCGTGCGATACCAGCCACCAGGCAAACAGGCAGGCCAGCAGTGTGCGCAGAACATGCTTCATCGACATGGTGCCGGCCTCAGCGCTTGCCGAAGACACGGTTTTCCAGTTCACGCAGCTGGACCTCGCGGTCGCGCTGGAGTTTCTCGCCGGAGTCGTTGCGCTCGGTTTCCTGCGTATTGGCTCTCTGATCCTTGACCGCATCGGCTTCCGTCTTCGCGCCGATGAGCTGCAACAGGTCGGCGTTCTGCCCGGCCATGACATCGAGCATCTGGTTAGTGAGTTGCGCCGTGGCCTGCGCAGTCTGGTTCAGTTCCAGGTCGGACTGCAGGTCGCGCCGGCGCTTGGCGAGCTTCTGGTTGTTACTGGCCACGGCCTGGCCGAGCCCAAACAGGCGCTTGGCCGTCTTGTCGCCGGTTTCGAGCAGCGTGCGCTGGTCGCGGAACCACTGGTCGGGCGACTTGCCGGAAGTTGCCATCAGACCCTGCACGTTGGATAGGAAGTCGGCCGTGTCGGCAACGCTTCCATACAGGTCCTTCAGTGTCTTGCCGTAGCGCTGATACTTTGCGATGTCTTCCTGGATGCCCTCTGCCTGCTTGGCCATCGCCACAACGTCGAGGCCAACCGCTTGCTGGAGCTGGTTGAGCATCATCTTGTTCTGGTAGACGATGTTCGTGTTCTCGTAGATCTCTGTTTTGAGAGCCTGCGCGGCGGTCATCGTATTCTTGACGAAGTTGGCCGCGTCGAACACCGGCCAGCCGCTGGCGTGGGCGAGCGACGATGCCATGAACGTTGCCGAAGCCAGTGCGCCGGCGAGAGCTTTCTTCATAAGACGGTTCCTAATAGTGGGGGAGGGGATTCGTTAGGCACGCGCCAGCACTTCGCGCACGTACCGGTCTTGCCACTCGGGATGCCCGGAGGCGTAGTGGCGATCGAGCACTTCCTGCGCGTAGCCGTCCGAGCGCAGCATGGCGACCATTTCCTTGTTGAACGCGGTTTGCAGCATCCGGCTCTGGGTCTTGGTGGTCCAGTAGTAGTCCCGGTTCGGCACGGCCTCGGCAATCAGCTTCACCTGGTCGACGGTGAGGCCGAACACGTCGCAGTACAGATCCTTGCTGGTGACGGCCTGGCTGTTGGGCAGGTAGAGGATGTTGGCGATGTTGTCCTTGAGGATCTCGAAGTCGGCCACGCGGGCAACTTGCTGCAGGGACTGCGTCGCCATCCAGATCGCGCCGTTAAGCTTTCGGATCGTCACGATCCAGGTTTCCAGCCGGGCGTAGAAGCGCGGATTGGTGAAGAAGAAGCCGGCTTCCTCCACCTCGATGATGGTGTAGCGCGTGCCCCCCATCGACTGGCTGATGCGGTAGAACGCATAGTCCATGAAGAGGGCCGCCGCGCGCGGGAAGTTGCTGAACAGGTCGCCCATTTCGATCGACAGGTCATCACTGACTTCGAAGGCATCCTCGACGTGATCGAAGAAGTGTCCGTACTGTCCGCCCTGTACCCAGATTTGCAGCCGCTCTCGCAGCGAAGCGTGCAACTGCGTGCACAGATTCGACAGCGTCCAGCGCTCCCGCGGGAAGCGCGACAGGATCTGCACGGCCTGATGGAGGTCGGTGCGCTGCTGCGGCGTGACCCGGAAATCGTCGTCCTCGATGGCGAGCACCAGCCAGTCGGTAACGTAGGCGTGGTTGTCCGGGTTGCCCAGCAGCGACAGCGGATTGGTCTGCGTGGCGCCCTGGAAGCGGCCGGTCACGTCAACGAACTTGCCGCCCGCCAGCAGCGTCGGTATCCGGGTCGAGCGGTCCTTGTCGAAGCGGATGCGCCGCGCGCCCTGGCGGCCCGCCTGGGTGACGAGGAAGTTGAGCATGACTGACTTGCCAGCACCAATGGGCCCCAGCACGAGCAGGTGGCCGTTGCCACCGGGCTGGTGCAGGTCTACCCGTTGCGCGGTGCGATGGCGGGTCGGCAGGCAGGTCAGCGGCGGCGTCTCCACCCCCGACAGGTTGGTGAGCCAGTTGTTGCGGGTCGGACCAGGGCGCACCGAGCGCAGCGGGGCAATGTCGGAGACGGCCGGTGTTTCCACGAACTGCAGGCGGCGCTGCTTGTCCCAACGGCCGGGCAGGGTGCTGTTCCAGGCCGGCAGCAGGTTGGCCTTCTCGCGGATCGGGCCGAACCCCGCGTTGGTGATGGCGCCCACCACCTCGCTGACGGCATCCTCGCACTCGGCTTCGGTGTCGCCGTAGACGATCACGGAGATGTTGACGAAGCCGTGTTGCTGGCCTTCGGCGGTGAGGCGGCGCAGCGCGTCGCCCGCTTCCGCAGCCAACTGCTGGCGGCCCTCGTCGTTCTCCGCTTCCTCCTTCGCGGCCATCTGCTTGACGATCGACCAGAGGTTGAAGCTCGCCATCTTGTAGAAGCGGCGGATCTTCTCGATGTAGTTGGTGGCCTTATGGGTGTCGAGGAAGCGATAGAGAATGCAAATGTCCAGTTCGACGTCGAGTTGCGTGAGCACGTCGAGCGCCGCTTCCTGAAAGCCCATCCATTCCTTGACGGCCACGATGGCGGCATAGCGTTTGCCGTGGGCTGATTCGAACAGCAGTTTGTCGGAGCCGCCGGTCACCTCCGATTCGGTCAGATGCGAGTCCAGCAGCGTCACCGGGAAGCGCACGCGGCGCGGCGGCACGGTCGGATTGGCGGTCTGGTGCAGGGCTGCGAGGCTGTCCTGCATCGACAGTCGCGACAGGCCGAGTCGGGTCGCACCGCCCGCGAAGGCATCGAGCATCGACTCAAAGCGCTTGGCGTCGGCTTCGGTGCGCTGCAGGTCGAAGGCGAAGGCGTTGCGGGCCAACAGCACGTCCTTGGCGGTCTCGAAGGCGGCCACGGCGAAGTTCTTGGCTCCGACCGTCATGTGATAGGCCATGCGCTCGAACACCTTGTCGATGCCGTTCTCCGGCGTGTAGGCCAGGGCGAGCGAATGCGAGTTCTGGAAGTACTTGCCGCTGGCCATGTTCGCCCGGTTGAGCGCGTCGAGCCGGGCGTCGGAAGCCGCGGGGAAGCTGCCCCCGATGTACTCGCGGGTGCGGCGATGGCGCAGGCGCCACCATGCGGTCACGCGGCTGTCAAAGCTGCGACAGGCCTGGTCGAGCTGGTCGCGGGCCGAGGACACGTCGTGCTTGTTGGGGCTGTCCGCATCGATGCCGTCGAACACGTAGGTGGCCAGCAGCGAGCCGTCCTTGTTGAGCACCAGATCGGGGGTGACGAGCGTCATCCACGGTGCGATTTCTTGCATGGGGCGGCGTGTCAGCATGGCAGGTCGCTATCGAAACCGTAGGGGCGCCGAAAGCGCGGGCTGAATTTGCCATGCCACGGCGTCGACTCGTACACATCGCCGTAGTGGTTGTAGACGTTCAGCACGAGGTTCCACCACGGGTCGCTGGTGGTGAGCCAGCGCAGGAAGAGATGGACGCACAGGCCGAACAGGAAGAAGCCGCCCACCGTCCAGATGCCGCCCGAGTAGGTGGCGTAGCACAGCAGGGCGGTGATGGTTCCGTTGGCAATGGCGAGCCCGCGCACGGCACCGCCGAGCATGCGGGGCAGGGAGAGCGAGCGGCTGACGGCGTGCTGGCGCATGGTCGATCAGCAGTACGCGGCGAGGCCCATGTTCTTGGCGATCGGGATGGCGGCCGCTGCGATCCCGATGCCAACGATGGCCGTCATGACGACTTTCACGATGGTCGATTCGGAGTTGGCAATGCCGATCGCGCCCAGGATGATGACCACCACGCCAATCACGAAGATGACGGGACCGCTGACCAGTGCCATTATCGAGCAGATCATGTTGGTCAGGCCGCTGAACATGCCGAGATCGGCAGCGAAGGCGCTCTGCGCGCACAGCAGCATCGCCGCGCCCAACAGCAGGGCAGTGCGCTGGCTATGGGTACGTGCGGCGTCGAGTGGCAGGCGCGGTTGCGGATTGGGGCGGAACATGGGTGGTTGAACTCCGGTTAGAAAACGCGATTGACGACGTAGTCGTTGTTCTTGAAGCCCTGGATTTCCAGGATTTCCGAGACGTGCCGCATCTCGCCGGTGCGGCGCAGGTGCAGGACGTAGTGGAAGCATTCGGCGATGAGCTTGCGCATATCGTCCAGCTCCCAGCGGGAGCCGGCCGGGATGCCGAGCATCGCCAGGCTCTCCAGCCGCGACAGGGCCGAGCGGGCGTTGTTGGCGTGCAGCGAGGCCATGCCGCCGTCATGGCCGGTGTTGAGCGCTTGCAGCAGGTCGAAGGCCTCGCCGCCGCGCACCTCGCCAACGAGGATGCGATCGGGGCGAAAGCGCAGCGACAGGGCGACCAGCTGCTGGGTGGTCACGCGGGTGTCGGCGTTAGACAGCAGGCGCACTTTGTTGGGCACCGCCAGCTTCAGTTCCATCGTGTCCTCGATGGACAGCACGCGCTCGCTGTGGGGGATCTCGGCCACCAGCGCATTCAGGAGCGTCGTCTTACCCGACGATGTGCCGCCGGCGACCAGGATGTTCTTGCGCTGCACGACGAGTTGGGTGAGCGCGGCCTTGAGCGATTCGTCCTCCACCGGACCGTCAAAGATCGGTTTGTCGTCGGCGGTGTTGCGTGCCACGCGCGCGGAGAACGCGCCCATCGCCACATAATCCGCCAGCGACAGGTTCTTCTCGCGATGGCGACGGATACTGAGCGCGTTGCCGTCCATGGCGGTGGGCTGCATGACGGCAGCAATCCGCATGCCCTTGTAGCCGGCGTTGATGATGCCCTGGTCGGTGCCGCGCACCGCTGACTTCTGCACCGAGGCGGCCAGCGCCCGCACCGCGCCTTCGAGCATGGCCGGATCGAGCCGGATATCGAGCTGGAGCAGTTCGCCGTGGCGCTCAATCCAGACGCTTTCGGCGTGGTTGATCATGACCTCGGCAATGTCCGGCGCTTCGACATAGTTCTTGATGGGACCAAGCGCCTCGAAGAACATCGCGACCGCGCTCGCTTCGAGCTGGTCGAATTGCAGGGGGGAGGGGGCGGCAGGTGCAGACATGCCGCTATTGTTCTCGTTCGGCGCGCGCGTGTGCGGCCAAGAAATATGCGATTTTCGTGAGCTTTCAAAGAATTCCAGGATCGCACTGCAGAGGCCGCCCCTGACAGATAGGGGGCGAGCACATGAGTCCACCCTACTAGCGATAACAGAGCGAATTCGCACGCGTTACTGCAAGTAGGGTGGACTCATGTGCTCGGGGTGGTCAGTGAACGCAGCCCGAAGTGCATGCCACGGTCAAGCGAAATCGGAGCAGGTGATGGCAGGCGTGGAGCCACAGCACCAGTGATGTTAGAAAAATTAAAAGCTGTCAAAAATCGCGTACCTTTCGCGGCGCAGTGAGTACCGATTCGCTGGTTCAATAGGCGGCATCCAAACAGGTGCCGCATGCCACTGTTCTCACGCCGCAACGAATCGAAGAAAGCCCTATCGCCCGCGCCGGGCATGTATGCCGGTGAGGACGTCACGCAATTCCTGTTCGACCGCACCGCCCGGGTGGTGGTCGAGCGCAATCACTGGAAGCTGGCGACCCTTGTGGCCGCGCTGGTGGCGGTGGCGGCGGTGATGACGCGCCAGCCGCCGGAGCCGGTGGTGCGTGTGGTGGGCGTCTCGGCGGATGTGAACGGCAAGCCGCTGGCGCGTGAACTGGATGCCTACCAGCCCAAGGCGCTGGAGATCCAGGTCGCCTTCCGCGACGTGGTCACGCGCATGTTCACCATCGAGCCGGTACTCACGCCGGAGATCGAGAACTCCCGCATCTTCCAGAACATCAATGGCGTGAAGAAGCAGATGGTGGGTGCGGCGCGCAAGCAGTTCGAGGACTGGCTGGCCGAAGACGCGCCGTTTCGAGCCATCGCCCAAAGCCCATCGCTGGTGCGCGAGGTCCAGGTCACCAACATCGCCTTGCTGCCGGATAACACCGTGGCGGTGGAGTTCGTCACCTCTACCCGCGACGAAGGCTCGAAGCCGCGCAAGCAGCGCTACGCGATGACCTTCCGTTATCAGATTGACCCGCCGAAGAGTGACGCCGCACTGAGCTCGAATCCGTTTGGCATCTATCCCGTGTTCTTCAGCATCCAGAAGTCAGCCGGCTGAGTCGCCGTCTGCGTTCGCCACCGAAGCCATGTCCCAATCCCTGCGTCCCAAACTTACTGTCGTTGGCCTCACTGCCGCCCTTTGCCTCATGCTGTCGGCAGGCCCGGGCTTTTCGGCCGACAAGCCCTCGCGCAAGGCCCCGCCGCCGTTGCCGATGCTCGGCATTGGCGACATGGCCGATGCAATGAACCCGATGAACCCGTTTAATGGTGGGGTCGAGCCGGTGGCGTTGCCCGGCGATTCGCGCCTGGTGGTCTTCCCCTACAGCGCAGACCAGATCTTCCGCGTGCTGACCGCGCCGCTCAAGGTCACCACGATCGAGTTTGGTGCCGACGAGCAGATTGTTGGCGAGCCTGCCTGGGGCGAGAACATTCGCTGGAGCTTCGAGACCGACGGCGCCAATCACATTTACGTGAAGCCGAGTGGGTCCGGGCTGGTCAACACGCTGTCAGTCAACACCAACAAGCGCAGCTACGAATTCACGCTGGTGTCCTCGCCCTTGGGCGGCATCTTCTATCAGAAGGTGCGCTTCCGGGTGCAACAGCCGTTTGGCGCCAAGGCGAAGGCTCGCGCCGATCAGGCGCAGGACGAGCGTGAAGCCGGTGCTCCCATGCCCGATGCGGTGGCCGTGTCTCCGGACAAGCTGAACTTCGACTATGGCGTGTCGGGTAGCGCGAACTTCAAGCCAGAGACCGTGTTCGATGACGGCAAGGCGATCTGGATGCGGATGCCGAAGACGGCTGACTGGCCGGTGGCGCTGGTCAAGGACGGCAGCGACTACGTGGTGGCGAACTTCATTCGGCGCGGTGACTTCCTCGTGCTGCAGCGTCTGGCCGAGGAGGTGGCACTGCGCTCAGGCGATACCGAAGTGACCGTACAGCGCGGCCGGCGGCGCTTCCTGGGCGTGTTCTGAGCGAGGCGCATCCCGTGAAGCAACAGCCCGTGACTGACGTCTCCGACGCGCAAGAGCGCCTCACCAGTGGCAAAGTGCCGCGCAACATCGTCGTGACCCTCGGCGTGGTGGCCGCGGTCGTGGTGGGCACGCTCGGCTACTTCTACCAGAGCGGCATGGAGTCGGACCTGGCCAAGGAAGCCGAAGAGAAGAAGGCCAAGAAGCTGCAGGAGCGCACCAGCAACCCGGACAACGGCGGGCTGGATCAGCTGATCCGACAGCAGCAGGAGGACGCGCGGAGGCTCGCGGCACAGCAAGTGGCCGACGGCGGCACGCCTGAGCCGACCGGCAAGGTGCCGGTCATGACGGCGAAGGACTTCGTGCAGCAGTCCACGACCGCGCCTTCTGGCGAGCTGGCGAAGGCGAACGACATGAATACCATCATGAATTCGCCCATCTTCAAGTCGGATGGCAAGGCCATGCGTCGCGATTCGGGCAGGCGGCAGCCGGATATGAGCGGCGTGATCGACCCGGCGCAGATGCGGGCTCAGCAGCAGGCCGCCGTTGCGGGCATGGGCGGTGGCGGGGCCTATGCGGCTGGCGTGGCTGGTGTGGCTGGCACGGGCGCCGCGGGTGCCACGGGCGGCGCCGATCCCGGCCCTCAGTCGAGCGACAAGCAATTCCTGCGCGGCGCGGCGGCGACGACCTTTACCCGCACCGGCTTCGCCGGCAAGCTCGCGCCGTGCACGGTGAGCCAGGGTTTCGTCATTCCAGCTACTTTCGTGGGTGGCCTGAACTCGGACAAGCCGGGCGAATTCCGCGCGACCGTCAGCAATGATGTGTATGACACGGTCAACGGCACCTGCAAAGCGATTCCGGCAGGATCGACGCTGGTCGGCACGTACAGCAGCGACATCGCCATCGGGCAGGAGCGCATCCTGGCAGCCTTCGTGCGTATGCAACTGCCCAACGGCAAGTGGGTGCCGTTGCTCGGCATGGGCGGAGCTGACCCGAACGGCTACGCCGGCATCAGCGGCGACGTCAACAATCATTTCTTCAAGATTTTCACCGGTGCCCTGATTATCGGCGTGCTGGAGCAGCGCTTTAACGATACGGCCACGGCCACGACGGCGGGCCCTGCAGGCATCACCACGTATGGCAATACTGCCGGGCAGGTCGCTGCGCAAACGGCGCAGACGATGCTGAACCGCAATCAGAACATCCGCCCGACTATTACCACCAAGCCTGGGCAGAAGATGCTGGTGCAGGTCAAGCACGACATCGTGCTGGAGCCCTACCGTGACTAGCCCGGTGAGCAAACTTGCCCTGGCCACGCTGCTCGCGCTGGCCATGACCTGTGCCGGTGCGCAGACCGTTGCGGCGATGGTGAGCCCTACTGCAGTGCTGGTGCGCGAGGGCGGTGCGGCACGCGTGGTGTCGCTGCCGGGCAAGCCCGTCCTCTACTGCGGGCTGGACCCGTTTCTCGGCTGGTCGGCGCGGTTGATTGGCGCGGCGCTTCACCTTGAGCAGGGCAAGGACGCGGAAGTCGAGGCGCACGGCCAGCGGCTGGCGCTGACCACCTTGCTTGCCCGCGACGGCTGGCTGCGCCCCGAGCGGCTCGACGACGACGCGCAGATTGCGCTGGTCGAGCGGCGCGGCGGCTGGGCGTGCGCGCCCAAGATCGCAGCCTTCGCACAGATGAGCACCAAGGTCGATCCGCGCATCCTCGCTGGCATCGCCATGAACGAGTCGGCCTATCGGGGGCGCCCGTGGCCGTGGACGCTCAATGTCGCCGGACGGGGTATGTATTTCGCCACGCGCGAGGACGCACACGCCGCGATCGAGCGCCTGCTGGCCGCCCGGCGCTGCGATTTCGATGTCGGGATCATGCAGATCAACTGGTGCTACCACGGCAAGCGCTTCGCGTCGGCGTGGGATGCGCTCAGTCCCGCATCCAATATCGGCGCGGCCGAAGCGATCCTGATCGACAACCTGCAGCGCACTGGCTCCGCGATGAAGGCCGTGGCCTGGTACCACAGTGCCAACCCGGCGCGCGGCGGCCCGTATTACGCCCGATTCCTGAATCACTTCCAGCAACTGAAGGCTCCCCAACCATGATGAAGCCGCTTCTGATCTCCGTGCTGGCCCTGGCGGCGAGCGGCGCTGCCGTCGCGGCGGACACCGATCCGCTGGACTTTGACTATCAGGTGGTGGCACGCGCGAGCGACCGTCCGGCCCTGATCTTCAATGATGGCCTGTCTACCTATATCCAGCCGCGTGGCGGCCAGGTCGTGTCGGCCGATGGCGCGCAGCAGAACGGCCCCTACTGGGTGATTGATGGCGTACCGGACGTGGTGCGCTACAGCGTGAATGGTCAGAACGTGGTCGCTCGCTGGAAGCGCGCCAACGCCTTCACGTCCGAGCCGGCGAACCCGACCGGCGATCTCCCGCGCCAGGCCGGCATCTCGGGTCGGCTGGCGCTAATCGGCGGATACACCACGCTGCCGGTGGTGCGCGCAGGGCGGTCGTCGCTGCCGCTGGCTCAGTTGGTCAAATCCATCGCCCCGGCGGGCTGGACTGGAACAGCGCAGAAGGACATTCCGTTGACCGAGGATGTCACGGTCGAGCTGAGCGGCGGCGAGAACTGGCTGCAGGCGCTGGTACGCGTGCTCGATCGTCGCGACCTTTACGCCGAAGTGGACTTCACCCGTAACAACATCGCGCTGCGCGCCGCGCCGCCGAAGGGCTTCTCGGTGGTAGGCCAGCAGGCGAGCGGCGCCGCGCCGGGCGGCGCGCTCCAGGCCTCCGTCGGGACAGCAGCTGCAGCATCGGCCGCACCGATCGTACCGGCCGACAGCGCACCGGCGCCGATGTCGGTCGCCGGCACGCCGCTGCCTGAGGGTGCGACGTTAGCCTCGGCGTTTGGCGCGCTGGCGATCCGCGATAACAAGCAAGGCCGGATTGAGATCCGGTTCGAGCAGGAGCCTACGGAGTTGGTCCTGCGCGACGACGCCGATAGCAAGATCTGGACGAAGTGGGATGAGACGCAGCGCGTGCTGTCGTTTGCCACGGTTGACCGGTTCACCGCGACCGCGGAGGGCAAAGCGGTGGAGGTGAAGCGCACCCCGGAAATCGACTATGCGTTTCCCCGAGAGAACAGCGCCGGCCTGGAGATGGTCTTCGAGAAGGATGGCGCCACCTACCTGAGCTTTGCCAAGTCGATGGTGAGCGTGTCCGTGTTTGGCGACGACCACCAGCGCAACGGCGAGCAGAAGGACCGCTATTACAGGTTCGACGGCATTGCCGCGCGCCTGACGGTGATCGCCGACGGCAGCGTGGTCTATGTGGATCGTGTGCCTCGGGTGCGGTTCAAAGAGCAGCCCGGAAAGGTGGCGCTGTGAGGATCGGAGCAATCGGGTTCCTGTGCATCTTGCTCACCGGCGCTGCCCATGCCGACTGCCTGGATGATGCCGCGGTATTTCATGGTGTGAGCCCGTCTCTGCTGCGCAGCATCGCCATGCAGGAGTCTGGGATGCGGCCAGGGGTCACGAATCGCAATGCCAACGGCTCGGAGGATATCGGTCTTATGCAGATCAACTCGATCCACCTGCCGCGTCTGGGTCGGTATGGCATCACGCGTGCCCACCTGTTTGATGGATGCATCAATGCCTACGTCGGCGCGTGGATTCTGCGCGAGAACATCCAGCGCTTCGGGCCGACGTGGAAAGCAGTCGGAGCTTACAACGCTTCCTCACCCGACAAGCAGTTGCGCTACGCCAACCAGATTCATGCGCGGTGGCAGGCGCTGCAGCGCGCCGCCTTGCGGTAGTTCCTTCACCTCAACCGAACGCATAGCTATGTGCCAATCCAACCGAACCACCCGCGTTGCCGTCGCCGCAGCGTCACTGCTGAGCGGCCTGATCCTTATGCCAGAGGTGCACGCCTCGCAGCTGTCGAATGACGGCTGGCAGACCCTGCAGCCGCCCCGTGCCGCCAAAGAGGCTGTCGGCCAGACGTTGCTGGCCGCAAATACGCCCTCCGTGGCTGCGGCGCCGAGCAAGGCGAACACGCCGGCAGTGTCGAGCGTCGCGCCGGCAGTCGGTGCCGTGTTCCGGCTTGTCAAAGGGGAGGCGCTGCAACAGCAGCTTCAGAACTGGGCGAATCGGGCCGGTTGGACCGTCGCATGGAATGTCCCGGACGGCTGGATTGTGCCCGGCGACAAGGACTACGGCAGTGACTTCGAAAGCGCCGTGAAGCGCGTGGTCGAGGAGCTGGCCAACAACGGTGCGGACGTGGTGGGCGATAGCTGGCGCGGCAATCGTACGGTGATTATCAGCCAAAACGGGATGGTGCAGTGATGATGCGAAAGAAGAGGAATGCGGCGCGCTACACCGCGGCCGCCGTGGCGGTCGCCACGTTGCTGTCGGGCTGCGGCGTCATGGAAACGCGCAACGTACAGAACGCCATCGGCAGCGAAGCCCATGCGGCCTACGCCGACGCGCCGCGGAGCCGCCCGGTTTTTCGGGTGCATGAAGGCGCCTGGCTGATGGGGGAGAAGATCCGCGCCAGCAAGCCGCAGCCGGACATCTACAACAAGCACGTGGTGTTCAAGGGCACGCTTGGCTCGCTGACCGAAGCGGCGAGTTGGATCGCACAGAGTGTCGGCGTGCGTGCGACCGTGGACGCCTCGGCCGTTGCACCTGCTGTGTCGGGTGCGGCGCCGACCCAGCCGGCCGCCGCAACGCGTCCGACCGGCCCGATCCCGATGGGTGGCACGCCGCGCGTGGACCTGGCCACCTCGCTGGCTGGCGCGTCTGCGTCGGGCCAGGGTGCTGGCATAGCGATGACTATGCCGCTGACCCTTAGGTACGAAGGCAGCTTCAAGGGCTTCCTGGATGCGGTCGAGGCCCATTTCGGCGTTTGGTCCCGCTACAACGACGGCACGGTGTCGTTCTTCAGGACGGAAACCCGGACCTTCATGCTGCCGAGCCTCGCGGATTCGTCGTCAATGAACGGCTCGATCACCACGTCGGACAGCAGTTCCGGCGGCACGGCCGGCGTCGGCAGCAATGGCAGCGGGTCTGGTGGAAGCGGGGCGGGACGAAGCGGCCAGTCCATGACGATGTCGACCGAGATGAAGCCATGGGAGACGCTGCAGGCGACCGCGAAGGCAGTCGCGGGCGCGAGCGCCGAGGTCGTGGTTGACAAGAACCTGGGCACCCTGACGGTCACCGGCGACCCCGTGCAGTGCGACCGCATTGAGCAGTTCGTCAAGAGCCTTGTTGCCATGTATGGCAAGCAGGTCGCCATCGACGTCCAGGTCTACGAGGTGCGCGTCACGCGCGAGGACAACTATGGCCTGAACCTGTCGCTTGCCTACCAAAGCTCCAGCGGTAAGCCGGACGTCTCGTTCAGTTCCGTCAGCACGCCAACGATCTCCGGCGGCGCCACCCCTATGAACCTGGGCGCGTCGATCATGAGCGGCCCGTTTGCCGGCAGTAAGGCCGTGGTGCAAGCGCTGTCGACGCTTGGCAATGTGTCGCAGGTGGTGTCGCGCTCGGGCGTGACGCAAAACGGCAAGGTGCTTGCCTTGCAGACCGCCACGCTGCAGGACTACGTCGCGCAGTCGCAAACGACGCTGGCCGCCAACGTGGGTTCCACCAGTTCCATCCAAACCGGGACGGTGACCTATGGCTTCACCAGCAACTTCCTGCCGAAGGTTGTCGATGGGCGAATTCTGATGAATTTCGACATGACGCTGTCCGACCTGCTGCCGCTGCAGCGATTCAACTCGGGCGGCGATGCGAACCAGACCAGCGTGCAGCTGCGCACCATGCCGACCAACCGGTTCACGCAGTCGATCACCCTCAAGCCCGGCGAATCACTGGTGCTCACCGGCCTGCGTAACCAGAAGGCGTCCACGACCAACAACGGTGTCGGTGAGCCGTGGATGGCTGCGCTCGGCGGCGGGGTCGGTGCGCTCAAGGGAGACACGGTCATCGCCATTATGATCTCGGCCCGTTTGCTGTAACACAGAGACCCATTCCATGCAGAATCGCGCATTCCATCTTCGTTGGACCTCGGCCGCGCTGGCCATTGCCGCTATCGTTGGCCTTTCGGCGACCGACCCTTCCCATGCGGCGTCGATTTCGAACCCTGCTGCGGCGGCGATCGCATCGGCCGGGGGCGGCGCAGTGACGGCGCAAGCGGGGACTGGCGCTGCCACCCCAGCGGCTGCGGGCGGGACGCCCACAGCGGCCACCACGCCCCCGGTGGAGACGGCGCAACCGTCGCGCGCCACTGAGTCGTCGGAACTGGCGGTGTTGCAGTCCCAGTTGGCACTGTGGAAGGCAAAGGCCGAAATCGCCAAGTACAAGGCGGAAGTCAAGCGCGCCGATGACTCGCTGGTTGCCGCTCCTGCCGGGGCGACGCCGGGCGCCGGCGTGGCGTCGATCTCGCTGGCTGGCCCAATGCCGGCGGGCGGCGCCGCCGAGCGCGCCCCGCGGCTCGCGGCGGAAGCGCCCCGGCTGGTGTCGTTGCGCGCGTTCGATGGCCACTACAACGCCGTAGTGGATGTCAGCGGCCGCACGATGCCGGTTCAGGCTGGCGACACGCTGGACGGTGGCTGGAAGGTCGTGAGCATCGACGGCGGCGGGGTAAAGCTTGCCAACGGCAAGCGCGTGCGCACCCTGAGGCCGTGAGCGATGGCTGAGATCCTGTCATTCCCCGGACTGAAGGGCGGCTTTGCCATCGGGCTGACCTGGCAACACGAGGAAAAGCAGCCGAGCAAGGGGGTTCTGCGCGCGAGAGCGTTGGAACTCGGCCGCAATGTCCGCTGGGGCGTCGTGCATGAAAGCGCGGAAGGCGCCATCCAGACTGGCTTCTGCGAGGCGCTTGCTGGCGCCAAGCCAGCCGGGCTGAAGCCGCTCGCCGCGATTGTGGCCGGCCAGCACCGCCAGCCGTGGATGGGACTCTTCCATCTGCAGGGGAGCATCTACTGGTACATCGCCGTCCGTCAGGGGCACGCCGTCATTGCCGGTGGCGACCGGGTGGGCACGCTTGAGGAGCTGACACCGGTCCGCGAGCGCCATCGTGCCCTGGGTGAATGGACGGAGGTTGAGGGAACGGTTCGGGACCTCGCCAATATGGCGCGGGCCTCGAAGGGCGTGTCGCCCATGCGAGACGTCCTGAGCGGGCCTTGGAAATCTACCTCCTACGCGGTAGCTGCGACGGCAGGCGTGGCGACCCTTCTTGCGGGAGGCTGGTACTGGTACGACCAGCAGCAGGAGGCTGAGCGCGAGGCGCAATTGATGCGCCAGCGCGCGATCGCTGCCGCGCAGCGTGCCAATGAGGCGGCTCGGCAGCTGGCGGTACCCTGGGTCGAGGAAGCTGCGCCGACCGCCTTTCTGCAGGCGTGCCGCCGCGCGTGGGACCGCCAGGCCCTCGCGGACGCGGGCTGGACGCTCTCCAGCTGGCGCTGCAAGCCAGCCACGTCGACGACCCTGACGATCGAAACCACCTGGCGGCGGGAGGGCGGCTTGGCCGCCAACGCGCCGGGTGTGCTTTTCACCGACGGCAATCAGGCGACGGCGACCGCGAATGCGCCGGCGGCATTCCTGCCTTCGTCGCGGGCGGTCAATACGCCAACCGAAGCGCAGCGTTCGATGTGGACGTATGCACAGGGTAACGGCGTGGTCTTGCAACTCACGTCGCCGCCGCCGCTACTGCCGGCCGATGGCAACACGCCGGTTGATCCATGGCTTGCCATGACGGCGGACATCGGCTTCGGCGCACCGCCGTGGTTGGGCGTGGGCGCGGGGATGGACGCCGTGGCGGGTCTGCGACTGACGGAAGTCAGCTATGAAGCCGCCGCCCAGGCTTGGAAGGGAACCGGAAAGCTATACGCAATGCGGGACGGCGCAGTGCCGCCTGCTAGGAGTCATCAACAATGATCGCGACGATCTCCCGTCTGTGGCGCAATCCACGCAGTGAGTCGGCACGAGGCACCGCATTTGCAACCCGGGCCGAGCCGTCGGTGAAGTCCGAAGCGCTGGCGTTGCCGAAGCCTCCGGAGGTGCTTGAGCCGCATATCCTCTATCCGCGCAACCTGCTGGCCACCTTCGAGCGTGTTGCCTGCAACCTGGATCATCTGACGGCCGACCAGGCGGCGGCGCTGCGTCAGCGCGTCGCGGAGAGCGGGCTGCACGTGGAGGACGTCGCCAAGGAGCTGGGTCTGACCGATGACAACGTGCAGCAAGTCCTGGCGGTGCACGGCTGCGACGTCTATGTGGATGCCCGACATTTTGGCACGCCGCGGCTTCTGACCTGGGAAGCCAAGTTGCGCCGCTGCGGCGCAGCGCCCCAAATGCGCAAGGTCTCTGCGCAGGAGCTTGCCGTGCTGCGTCAGCAGCGCGGCGCCGGCCAGCAGCAGGACACCGACCTGCAGACCCTGACCCTCGCGCGCCGGCTGATCGCGGATTGCGCCATGCTGGTTGCTTCGGACATTCACATCCTGGTTCGCGAGGACCATACCGAGATCCAGGTACGAATCAAGGGTGATCTACGAACGGTTTCCGCCCAGTCAATGCGCCGCGAGGAGGGCGAACGCCTGATCCGTGCCATGTACACCGGCCTCGCCACGGTGAAGGCAGCCACCTACAACCCGCTGGACGTGCAGGACGCCCAGATCGCGGGCGACGCGCTGCCGGGCACGGGGCTGTCCAGTGTGCGGATCGTGCGCGGACCGGCTTACCCGGTGGAGGGCGGCGGGGGCTTCCTCGTTGCGCGGCTGCAATACCGGGAGCACCACGAAGGCGCACTGAAGGCGGACGCCGTCGATGCGGCCAAACGGCTGGATCTGCGCACGCCGAAGGCGCCGGGCGGCGACTTCAAGCTGGGGCAGATGGGCTACACGCCGCTGCAGGTGGAACTCATCTCGCAGCTGCTGCGCCGCCCCATGGGCGTGATCGTCGTCACCGGCCCTACCGGGAGCGGCAAGACCACGACTCTATTTGAGTGCACGCGGCACCAGGCGCGCCTCTTCCCTCAAAAGCGGCTTATCACGATCGAGAATCCGACCGAGTATCCGATGGATTGGGCGATCCAGCTCACGACGGAAAGTGAGCGGTTCCCGGAGATGCTGCGCATGACCCTGCGGATGGACCCGGATGCGGTGCTGCTGGGCGAGATCCGGGGCGTCGAGGAGGCAATCGCGACGCTGCAGGCCGCGGCGACCGGGCACCAGGTGCTCACGACGCTGCACGTGACCGATCCCTTCGAGACGTTCTCCCGACTGGTGATGCTCGACCACGTTCGCCTGGCAATGGAGGTGATCGCCAATCACACCCAGATCATCGGCCTGATTGCGCAGCGGATCGTGCCGCTGCTGTGCCCGAAATGCTCGGTCACGCTCGACAAGGCACCCGAGCCGCTGCCAGAGTACATGCTCAAGGCGATGCGCTCGTGGGGGGATTTGTCCGACGTGCGCGTTCGCGGGGCCGGCTGCGATCACTGCCACGGCCAAGCCATCATGGGTCAACAGGCGGCTGCTGAGGTGGTCGTGACCAGCGAGCAGCTGATGCAGGACTTCATCAACGACGGTGTCTTGGCCGCGCGGCGCAATCATCGGCGCCGGCAGGGTTCGGACAAGCCCATGATCGCGCACGCCATGGATCTCGTGCTGGCCGGCCGTTTGAGCCCGGTTGACGCTGAGGGGAGCGTTGACGCCATTCCGATGAGGGAGCACCTATGAGCGGATTGTCTTGGGCAATGCGCCGGCGCCTGTATCAACAGGCATCGAGCCAACTGGAAAACGGGCTGACCCTCGCGCAAGTCATTGAGGACTTCCGGGAGCGGCAAGACAGGCGAGGCCGCAAGCGCGCAGCCGAGGCCGCGCACGAGGTCGGGCGCCAGGTGCGCGATGGCAAGACGCTGATGGCGGCGATGGGCGCGAGCCTCAGCGATCTGGAACGCAGCGTACTGGACGCAGGGGAGAAGGCTGGGCAGTTGCCGGACGCCATGCGGCTGGTACTGGACGTGCGCGAGCTGACCACGCGGATGCGCCAGAAGCTGCAGGCGAGCTTCTTTGCGCCCACGGTGTATCTCATCACACTGTACGTCGTCCTGCTGTTGATCGGCGGCTACATCGTGCCGCAATTCCTCGACATCCTGCCGATCGAGAAGTGGACCGACTGGGCCTACGCCATGTACTGGATGGGCCAGTTGGCCGTGGGATGGCCGGCACCGGTGATCTTCGGGAGTCTCGGCGCTTATGCCGTCTGGAGCTGGTGGGCGCTGCCGCGGTGGAGCGGGCCGGGCAGGCGGTTTTGCGACCAGCACGTGTTCCCGTTCACGGCGTACCGCGAAATCACCGGCTTTACCTGGGCGATGTCGTTTGTGGCGCTGTTGCGGGCAAAGGTCCCGGACATCGCCGCGCTGGAGGCTCAGATCGGCTCTGCGTCGCCATGGCTGGCCTCGCGCCTGAGGCCGATTCGCCTCGGACTGGCCGACGGTCTGGACCTGGCCGAAGCCATGCGACAGACAGGCAACGGCTTTCCGTCGCTCGACCTGATCGACGAGATCGGCGCGTATGCGGGCTTTGACGACTTCACCGAAAAGATCACGGTGGCCGTGCGGCAGAACGCTCAGGTGATCGAACGCCAGTTGCTCGCCAAAGGGATGGCAATGTCGGCGGTCTTCACGGGCCTGATGTTCCTTGCTTTCGTGGTGCTGCAGCTAGGCTCTAACTCACTCTCGTCGATTCTCACTTCTTCGATGGGCCAGTTCTAACAACCGCCGTATTCATACACATTAGGAGCATTTCATGGATGGCATTCTCGGGCGCATCGTCGCTATTGTCTTGGGCCTTCTCGCACTGGCTGGGATTGCCTACGCGGGCTACAACGGCTTTCAGAACCACAAGGCCAGTGTGGCGGTGACCAACATCGCGCAGCTGATCACGAATGCTCGCGCCGGCTTCTCGCAGGGCAACAACGGCTATACGAACTTCACTACGGCAAACGTGGCTTCGCTGATCACGAGCGGCATGTTCCCGTCCGACATGGTGCGCGGCACGACGCTGATCGATCCCTGGGGCAATGCCGTCACGCTCGCGTCGGCGAATAGCGGATCGCAAGGGGTCATCACCTTCGGCGGCGGCAACGCGCAGACGGCGAAGCAGTGCGTCAGCACGGCGCTTGGTCTCAAGGACTATGTGACGCTGGTGGTCGGATCGACGACCTTCAACCAGACCAACCTGCCCGACCAGGCCACCGCGGGTGCGGCCTGCAGCGCCACGGCCACCTTCACCCTGACGTTCCAGTAAGCCAAGCATCGGCAACCACGCCTCGCCATCGGTATCGCGTCCACGATGGCGAGGCGTCGCAGATCAGGGCGTGCATTGATTGGGGAAATGACATGGATGGGATTCTTGGGCGAATCGTCGCCATTGTGCTGGGTCTGCTGGCGCTCTCTGGTATTGCCTATGCCGGCTATAACGGCTTTCAGAACCACAAGGCGAGCGTGGTGGCGACCAACATGTCGCAGTTGATCACGAACGCCCGTGCAGGCTTCTCTCAGGGAAGCAACGGATACACCAACTTCACTACCGCAAACATCCCGGCAATGATCACCGGCGGGATGTTCCCTTCCGATATGGTGCGCGGCACCACGCTCCTGGACCCGTGGGGCAACGCCGTCACGCTGTCTGCTGCAAGCGCCGGGTCGCAAGGCGTGATCCGATTCGGCGGCGGAAATGCCCAGACTGCGAAGCAGTGTGTCAGCACGGCCATGGGCCTCAAGGACTACGTCTCGCTCGTTGTGGGCACCACCACGTTTACGCAGGCGAATCTGCCTGACCAGGCGACCGCTGGCACCGCGTGTAGCGCGACTGCCAGCTTCACGCTCACGTTCCAGTGAGCTCCGGCGCTGTCGTCACCTTCTGAGGGGGAGCCATGGGCTATCTCATCTTGCCGATCGCGACGGTCCTGTTCAGCCTTGGCATCGTGGCGCAAGGCTGGCAACTGTCCCAAGCAGCGCCGGGGGCGGGCGTGCCCGGGCGCATGGAATCCGTCGCAACGGTCACCGCGCAGCAGGCGCAGGCCTATGGGGCGGCATGCGTGTCGACGGCGGACGCGGCGCCAGGCCTGGTTGGCGCGAGCCTGCTCCCGGCGCTGCCGTCCGGGATGGTGGCGCCCAACGGCGCGGGGTGCATGGCCGTCGCCAACTCGGGCGGCGGGCGCGACGTGTACGGCTATGTGCGCGTTTCGTCTGGCGCGGGCGCCGCGCTGCTTGGGAGCACGCAAGGCGGTCTGGCGTGGTTCCGTGTCCGTAGTCAGGGAACGGCCATCAACCTCTCCACCGGCATCGCATACAGCGTGCCATCGACCATCCCCGTTGGGGCGCTGGTTCATTGGGTCCAGTTGAACACCTAAGAATCGCATGGAAGCCATACTCGGATATCTCATCGCATTGATGCTCTCGACACTGAGCGTTGCGGGCTTTATGACGTGGGCGAAGGCAGGTGTGACGAACGTGCAGACCGCAGCGGCGGCGAGCCAGATGCTTGTGTTCGACAAGGCGGCGCTGCAATTCGTGCAGGATGAGGCGGCGACATTGGTCGCGCAGACCACCCCAACCGTGCACGTCAACGTTACGCCGGCCATGCTGATCAACGGCGGCTATCTGCCTGCCGGATTCTCGGCGACCAACGTATTCGGACAGACCTGGTTGCTTCAGGTCCTGCAGCCAACGCCGAACAATCTGCAGGCGCTGGTCACGTCGCAAGGCGGTCGGCCCATCACTGACACGCGCCAGCTCGTGCAGAGCGCTGCGCAGGCCGGTGCGCAGGGTGGTTTCGTGCCCTACCCGGGACAGAACGGCGATCCGACGATGGTCGCAACGCGGGCCTACGGCGCGTACGGCGCGTGGCAGGTGCCCCTTACCAACTTTACGAACCCCGGGAGCGGCCGGCTCGCGTCGTTGCTCGCCTTTACGGGTACGCAGGCCAACAACGGCTATTTGTATCGGGTGCAGGTTCCGGGCCATCCCGAACTCAATCGGATGCAGACCTCGATTGACATGGGCGGCAACGATGTCAACAACGCGCGGCGGGTGACGGCGACCACCGCATTGACCAGCGGTGGAGACACCTATTTGACCAGTACCGGCGTCCCCGGCACTGCATGCAACGTCGAGACCTCGACTCGCAGAAGCATGAGCGGGACAGGGCATGTCATCTGCTCCGGGGGCGTTTGGCAGTCGATCGGTACGGCGGTGGCAAACATCTACGAAGGTATGTGGTGTGGCAACAATAGCCAGATTGCAACGAGCGCGACCAATGTTGGCTTCATCTGCAAGGGCAATCGATACATCGCGATAAACAACGCGCTGGGCAATTTGTCGATCACGCGGAAATTCGAGAACGTAACGGACGGAATGACGTTCTCCAAGGATACCTGTCCTGGCGGAAGCGCTTGGGCGCTTTACACACCAAAACAAGAAATGGTCAACATCACTGGGCACGTTATGCCGCCTATCCAAGGAACGTATTTTTCGATGGACGACTATGGCACCTACTGGTACGCGCGGGCAAACGCCATTTCGCCCGCAGCGTGGTACAGCGGCAATGATACGGCTGCGCTCGGCGGGCAACTCGTTGGCACGGTCACCACTGGTTGCATGTTCTAAAATCTGGGATCAATCCATGAAGCACTTCATTCTCGCCAGCCTTCTCATAGTCGAGGCTGCTGCGGCTAACGCACAGCTCTACTCCTTTCCGGCGCCACCGATGACGGTTGCCGACTGCAGGCCTGGTCACCATTGGTATCGGGATGGCATAAATCTTCCGTATTGCCGCGTTGATGATCCCCCACCTCCGCCCCCACCTCCGCCCCCGCCGCCTGGTCCGACATGCTATTACGAGCCAAATCGCTTCGGCGTCTGGATCGGGCCAATGGGGCAATGCTCCGCAGATGGCGGATGTGAAGGCAACGGATACACGGTCGCGTGGGGAGGCGCTATTGTCGCGAGAGAGATGTGGACTGGGTATATCGATCCGACTGATCTTCTGCAGAGGGCAAAGGCTGCCATTCCTGGGAGGGGGTATCAGGTAGGCGCGTGGAAGGGAGTTGTCGGTGGCAACGGGAACGCCGGCGATGTCAATTTTTTTGAAGCCTGCAGGTAGTATTCCGAAGAGAAAAGCCCGCCGAAGCGGAAATGCCGTTCAGTTAAGAGCTGAACGGCATTTTTGTATGTAGCGTCAGAGGAAGTTGTAAACGTTGCGCCGAGGTGTTAACTTTCGGGCGCGATGCTCTCCAGTCACCTGACCTTCCTGCTCGAGGCACAACAGCCGGCCGACTTAAGTCGGCTGGCCGAGCATCTTCCGTATGAGTGGATCGAGCGCGCGGTAGAGGCGACGGGAACGGCAAGTATCCGTCGCCGTCGGTTGCCCGCTGAACAGGTGGTATGGCTGGTGATTGCGCTGGCGATGTACCGCCATTGGTCGATCAGCGAAGTGCTCGACAATCTGGAGCTGGCACTGCCTGATGAGGTGGCGCCGTTCGTCAGCAAAAGCGCGGCGGCACAAGCCCGCCAGCGCGTTGGCGAGGCGCCGCTGGCCTGGCTGTTCGAACGAACTGCGCGCGCCTGGAGTCTGCAGGACGCCAGCGACTACGCCTTCAAGGGACTCAGCTTGTGGGCGATGGATGGCACGACGCTACGCACGACCGACAGCCCCGCCAACCGCGAGCACTTCGGCGCCCAAGCTTACGCTCGCAGGGTCGCCAGCTATCCGCAGGTGCGCATGGTGACGCTGACTGCGATCCCTACGCATCTGGTGGCAGGCGCCAGCTTCGGTCGCTATGACAGCAATGAGATGGTGTACGCCAAAGGCTTGTTGCCGCAAATACCGGATGATTCGCTCACGGTATTCGACAAAGGCTTCCTGGCTGCCGAGATCCTGTGCGGCCTGACGATGGGCGGGCACAACCGCCACTTCCTGATTCCGGCCAAATCCAACACGTGCTGGGAGGTTACGGCCGGCACGGCCGAGGACGCCACGGTACGCATGCGTGTCTCGCCGCAGGCACGCAAGAAGTGTCCGGCGCTGCCGGAGTTCTGGCAGGCGCGGGCGATCCGCACGATCGATGCACGCGGACGTAGCCGAATTCTGCTGACGTCGCTGTTCGATCGCCGACGCTTCAAACCTGCTGACATCGTCGCCTGTTACGAACGTCGCTGGCAGGTCGAAACAAGCTACCGGGAACTGAAGCAGTCGATGCTTGGCATGGAGCTGACCTTGCGCAGCCGGACCGTCGATGGGGTATGCCAGGAGATCTGGGGCGCCTTGATCGCCTACAACCTGATTCGCCGTGAGATGGCCAGCGCCGCCCGAGAAGCGAAGCTCGCGCCGACCGACATGAGCTTCGTGCGCGCCTTCCATGTCATCCAGCACGAGATGATGTGGGCAGCCGTCACGCCAGCCTACGCAAAATTGCCCGCCTGCCTGCGGCGCCTACGCGAGCGCCTAAAGTCGCTGCCCAATGTGAAACGACCCGGCCGCTCATGCGGCCGGGTCGTCAAGTCCCGCCCTTCACGCTACGCCGTTCGGTTCCTCAACAGGGACCATAACTGAACGGCATTACCGCCGAAGCGGGCCTTTCTCTTACGTGTGATTGCTGCCTTAGAAAGCCGTGAAGCTCCACGACTTAGTAACTGGGACGCCATTTCGGGCGCCGTTGAAGGTGGCGGTGTAAGTTCCAGCGCCCAGGGGTTGCGTCGGAAGCATGAAGGCAACGCCAGCGTAGATGTTCACGTCTTCAATGGCGCTGGCCACGGAGCCGGCCTTAGCCTTTGACGGAACCAACACCCGAACGGGGATAGACGTGCCGCCGGGGCCAATTAGTGTGAAGCTGGTGACCGTTAGCACATCATTGGCTTCCGGTGCCGGCACGCGGAACATGATGGGGTGACCTGCTGAAGAAAGGTCGGGCGCGGGATTGGGCGATTCAGCACCGGGGAAGAAGGTCCCGAATACCCTGTCGCTGTCCGCGGGGTAATATGCCATCGCACTTGCTGCCATCTGTTGGCCACCCCATTGTGCAAGGCCGTAACCCCCGCCCTTAGCTCCCGTAACTACGCCAAAGTTGATTACGCAGCGGTTGTCGCGCACCGAGATACCGACGGTTTCCTGATTGCTGGAGATGCCCTGAAGGTGATAAACGGACCGCATAAATCCTCCGACGCAGGAAAGTGCGTCCGGCGCGCCGCTTGAGACTTCCTGGCCGATCCATTGGCTCTTCGACCCTCCAGTTGCAACCACTTGGTCATAGGGATTGGCGCCCGTGAATCCAAGGTTCCCGGCAATTTCCAGGTGCCCGGTTGCGCTATTCGCCTTCATGTAGGCCAGGTGATTGTCGGCGGCAGTGTCAAGTTTTTCGTCTTGCTTGAGAGCGCCAACCCCCATCTTGAGGCGAACAGCATTCATAGCATCAAGGGCTGCGAGCCGCTGATCTCCGGCCGGGTAGGACGAGGGCGGTGCAGTGGTGGATGGCGGCACCGAGGCTGGATCTTGAGGAGTCGTCGGCGTCGTGGGCGGAGTGCTCGGCTCTTGCTTGGAACCACCGTCACCACCACCGCCACCGCCGCATGCGGCCAGAGCGAGCAGCGAGGCGAGGGCGAGTGCGGAGAGACCAGGCTTCATCAGCGTTTTCATTGTTGTATTTTCCTTCACTTGATTTTTGAGTGGCGCGCTCACATCGGAGCGTGTGATTTCATAATACCGACCTGAATCAGAAGTCAAGGGCACGGCACCGGCCGCGAGCCAATGACGCCGGCAGCCGTGGCGGGACAATTGGAGTTGATCGGCATAACGGCGCCATGGCTGCAAGACTTGAGAACGGGGCGAGTCAAGTCCGCTTGCCCGCCTCGTTGGAAATCTCCACGGTTGGCCTTAGCTGTCGTACAGGTAGGAGCCGCAGTGGTTACAAAGGTGCTGGTCGCGATTGGACAGCAGTCCACTGTTGCGCCACATCCGAATGCTCCCGGAATTGCAGTGGGCGCAGGCGATTCCCCGCTTCGTGCGGCAATGGGGGTACTTCGCCAGATAGTCCTTCAACAAGACGCGCTTCTGGCGGGTGACAAACAGGAGCACAAAGGGCGTCAGAAAGGTCAGCACGTACGCCAGTGCGCCCCAAATCCAGGGATTCCTGCCGCGCCGGTGGGCAAGATAAGCCGTGCAGAGCATGCACAGGCCTTGAAAGACCCAGAATCCGTAGTTCAAGAGACCTCGCTTCGTATGCTGGTGACACGGCGTGCCAGGGCACGCCATGTTGGTTGGGGAGGGTGTCAGCGCTTCTTCTTGCGCGGCCGGAGCCGCCCGACCCGCCCCACGTTCGGGGACGAGAGTGTACCGCTACAGCATGGGCACAGCACAGAATGCGCCAGGTCGCCGTTCGCCGTCAGGTATGCGGTGCCGCAGGTGCGGCACGCGCGCACGTCCAGATCATGCTCGGTTGCCATTGAGCGCAACAGGTGGAATGCCCGCTCGGCGGGAACCTTCGCCTCCTCGCCGAACATGCGCTTTGCGATATCGACAGCGGCAATGAACGCTTCGGGGATAGAGGCTTCAGTCGCCAAAGCCGAACGAAACAGCAAGAGATGAAACGTTGATTGCAATCGCTTGCCAGCCGAATCTAGGTACCAGCCGGAGGAGGTTGGCGAATGCCCGGACGGTGAGGATTCGCCATGGATGCGCAGATACATCTGGCGCACTGTCGTGACGTTCATGTTAAACAACGACGCTACGCCTTTGGCCCGGCACTTGAAATAGACGAACGTCTCGGCATAGGCTTCCTGCAGCGGACGCGCCATCCTGAGTCCACCCCAAGCGCCGGAGTGAGGCAGCTTGTCGGCTTTCACTGGAGAGTGCTCCATCAGGTAGTGAGCCATGAGTTCACTGGACAGGCGACCAGCGCCGGCTTCGGTCCAGAACGTGGGATTGGGAAAGCGCCACTTGAACAGCGGGATCGCCCGAGACGAGATCGCGAGTTCCACGCGGTGCTGCGGCAGCGTGCGCAGGTAGTCGGCCAGGTCGTTGGAGATACCCAGGAGTGGCGCGGCGAGCACCGACATATTGAGTACGTCGTACAGGGCGCCCACGTAGAGCCGGTTGTATTGCTCCAGCAGCATCCGGTCTACCGGCGTCAGATCTGGCGTCGCCATCGCCAACCTGTCGAAGCTCAGCGTTGACGTGGATCCTTCGGTAAAAGATGCCCAGTCTGCTGCAGTCTCCAGGGTAGGCGCGAAGGCGAGAAACGGCGAGCCGAACACTGTCGAAGACAGTTCGACGCTGTCTCGCAATGCCTGAATGTCGTCCTTCCTGGCGCCAAAAATCGCCTCGAACATCGGCTTTACGGTGAGGGTATTGACCATTGCCGTGGACAGGCGCAGGTTCGCCGACAGAGTGCGATCCTGCACCCATGCGGGATGCAGGAATTGTTCGTGAACCTTTCTGGTGTGGCGTCGTGTCATGCTATCTCTCTCAAGCGGTCTTTGCTGCGGCAAGCAGTTCCTGGTGGAAGGTGGCCACCGAAGCGGCCAGCGAGGAAAGTGTGCCGCGATGGTCGCGCAGCTCGCGAGCCTGTTGGCAAGACTGGAACTTTCCGCGGAGCGCGTCGAAGTCGGCAACGAGGCCGTCCAGGCGCAGGCCGATATGGCGATCCGCACGCGGTGTGGTGTGCGCCGGAGCAGGAGATTCGTTGGCAGCGATGGCCTCCCGCGCGCTGGCGAGTTGGGCCTCGGACGCCTTAAGCTCGCTGGTTACCTGTTGTAGCCTGGCCTGGGCGTCCTCGATGGCCTTGGTCACGGACGCATAGCCCTCCGGGACCACCGGCACCTCCTTGACGTCGACGCGGATCTTCATCTCTGCCATCTGCCGTTGCAGTTCGGATTTCTCTCGGTTGACCTTGTCGACTGCCATCAGCAGGGCGTCAACGTTGGCGCTCTGCGAGGCGAGGGCGGACTGCGCTTCAACCAGTGCCGCCTGCTGGGCGTCCGTGTTCTTGCTGGCGGCGGCGATTTGCTCCTTCAGGTACTTCAGCTCGAACTGGTATTGATCCTGCTGCGCCATGCTGGCCGAAAGCTCTTCCTCGGTGCCCGCCAGCTGGGTCTCCAGCGTCTCCATTTCCGCGGCCAGCGCACGGTAGCGGTCGATGAAGGGCAGGATTTCGGTCCGGCTGAACGACTCGTTTGCCTTCTTAGCCTTGACGACGAGCGCAACTTCGTCCGCCGTGATGTCATGCCGTTTGAGGATGCTCAGCTCGCCGACATTCAGGAAAGTCAGCGCATCGTTGTTGTGCATGAACCGCTCGTAGATCTGCACATAGCGCTTGGCCGACCACTTGGGGATCTTGAGTGAGTGATCCGCAAAACGGTACAGCAGCGTCCGGGCTTCGTTTGCAGCCTGAGCCGGGTCGGCGCGGTGAGCGGTCAGCGACGTGCACATGATGTGCTGAATCTGTACGAGCCGCGAGCCGATCATGATGTGCTCTGAGAAGATTCGCTCGCGCGCAATGGCAATCTCTTCGCCCGCCTGGACGATTCGTGCGATTGCGGTCTGGTCAAGGAATGGCGCTAGTTGCTCGCGTGCGAGGTCCAGAATGGACGGCTGGCGGGGGCTATCAGTGAGTTCGAATTTGCTTTTTTTGTCCATGATTTTTTTGTTCGAGGAAGGCGGGCCGATAAGTGAGCAAGACCCTCCACCGAGCCTAGCGGCAAGCAAACGATGTCAAGGCAACGCTGGCTGCATGGCCGGCAAGGGAAGTGAGTGGCAAGAGATTAGCGTCAAATTCCGCGCACTTTGCCGTCATAAGCTCACGTATTTCGCATTCCTTACGAAGTCAATGGGTGAAACGAGGCAGTTTTCACCTCTCTTTTAACGACTCAACCTGTATAGGTATTAACACTCATACGACTTTCGTGGGGTATGGAGTGGGCGAATCGCGAAGCGGAGTTGTGTACGTGATGGATCGAGCGTTGGCCGCCATTGCGTGCACGTGAGGGAGGGAGGGAGGCGAGCACATGAGTCCACCCTACTAGTGATAACAGAGCGAATTCGCCTGCGTTACCGCAAATAGGGTGGACTCATGTGCTCGGGGGGGGCGGGCCATGCGCGGCCGCCGTGATCCCGCGTCGCTGCCGGCGAGCCCTTGCTGGTGCCCGGGTTTCGCGCTACTATGGGCCCCACTTCTCGCGTCCCTGACGCATCGACTCCGACAAGCAGTGCCACGCCTACCTGGGCTTGCTTCGTCCCGTAGTTCCTTCCCTTGCGATATCCCTTTGCTCAGCGCCTTTGCTCGATGCCCCTGCATCCGGCAAGCGCGTTGCCGCTCCAAGGATTCCTTGCTCACTTGAGCATCGAATAATCGCCCGACCTTCCTGTCGGGAAATCCCATTTACTGTTTTCAAGAGAGAAAACCATGGAATCCTTGGCCAATCTGCTGCGCTCGCCCGTCCGCCTGTTTTTCACGCTGATGGCGATTTACGTGGCAACACAATCCGTAGTCTGCAGTCTCTTCCTCGCAATCGTCGGGGTGTCGTGGTGCTATCACAAGGTCTTCGGCCGTAAGCACGCTGTGCCGACGCCGCGGGATGTGGTGATGCCCAAGTCGCAAGCTGATGCCGCGGAATCTGCGCAATCGCAGTCGCCGCAAGCGCCTGTGTATGCGAAGTCCCCTGTTGTTGTACCGTTGAAACGTCAGGACGCTGCCCGTCGCAGCGCCTGACCTGTACCGCCCTCGTGATGAGGGCGGCCCTATCCACCTGTCGTGGGAACCTCGTTCCCACCGGCAGGTGGGCAATAGGGTTCCCGCTCGGAGAACCCAATGGAAATGAAACCCGCCGGCTGGCAACTCGATTTCTTCGGGGACGCCGCGCCTGTTGTGAACGATCCCCCCAAGCGCGACCCGCTGCCCGACCCGATATATTGGAGCGAGTCCGTGCGCGACCAGATGATCGACGCGCTCATCAGTCTGGCCTGCGACAGCCGTCGCGGCGACAACCTGCCCGAGTCGCTGGCTGACTGCGCCGATCTGCTGCGAGCGCGCATGCAAGGCAAAGCCGTCGAGAAGGACGACTTCGATATGACGCTTGGCTGGATCTTCGGCTACTGGGATGGGGCATTGCCCTATGCCTATGTCTGCGCCGTCACCGGCGTCGATCCCGAAGTCCTGCAGGACATCATCCTCAATCATCCCCGCCTCAAGCGCGACCTGGAGGAAGTTCGCCGGATGCGCTGTGGCACGCTGCTGTAGGAGCTGCCGTGGCATTCATCCAGCGACTCCTTGGCGCCCTGCAGGACGCCCTGCAGGACGCCCTGCACCCACCTCCGGCAGAGTCAGCGCCGGCGAGCGCGCAAGCGGTCGGTACCGGCTCGCGCAACGAGGTTCACATCGAGATCGGCGGCGTGCCGAATCTCTTCCGCGATGAAGGCGAACGCATCGTTCACTTTGTCGCAGCCTTCGACCCCCGCCCGACCGCCACGCGCTTCGGCCAGAAGCTATTGCCCGACCCGGTTCCCTACTGGAGCGTGGCAGGGGAGCATCCCGGCGCGAAAATATCCGGCGTCATCGCCGCGGCTATCCGCGCTCACGCCTCGCCGGCGGCGCGTTTGGACGTGCAGGGCGACAACGGCGCAGGCCAGTCCACGCATGAGGCCCAGCCCGGTTCCCAGCAAGCGGCACCCGCGACGCCCAAGGCATCGGCGCGGCGCGAGCCAGGCTCCGCGGTGCATCGTGGCACGATCTCCTTCTGGGGCGAGGCAGAATTCCCTGACCGCAATCGCCCCGGCCGCACCTACACTTCGTTCGCACTGAAGCTGGACACGGCGACAGGCGTTGATACGCTGCAAGGCGAGGGCCTCAAGGACGCCATCGCGGAAGCCGGTTGCCAGCTCGGCGACCAGGTGGAAGTGCGGCGGCTGCAGAAGGTAAAGGTTCCTGCCTTCCACCGTAGATCGGGAAAGCCAAAGCTCGATGACAACGGCCAGCAAGTCCTGTGGGACAAGTGGCTGTGGTCGATTACCCGTTCACATTAATCAACAAGGAAATTTTCCATGGCATCCGTCAACAAAGTCATTCTCGTTGGCAACCTCGGGGCCGACCCCGAAGTGCGCTACATGCCCAGCGGTGACGCCGTCACCAACATTCGCATCGCTACCACCGACCGCTACAAGGACAAGCAGAGCGGCGAGATGAAGGAGGCCACCGAGTGGCACCGGATCTCGTTCTTCGGCAAAGTCGCGGAGATCGCGGGCCAGTACCTGAAGAAGGGCTCGTCGGTCTATATCGAGGGCCGCATCCGTACCCGCAAATGGCAGGACCAGTCCGGCCAGGACAAGTACAGCACCGAGATCGTCGCCGATCAGATGCAGATGCTTGGCAGCCGCCAGGGTGGTAGCACCGGTGATGATGATGGCTACGGCCAACAGTCGTCGCGTCAGTCGCAAGGTCAGCAGCCGGCTCGTCAGTCGCAGGGCGACCAGGGTGGCCAGCAGCGCCGGAGTGCGCCGCCGCAGCAGCCCGCATCGTCGGTCGGATTCGATGAGGATTCGGACGATATTCCGTTTTAACTCGGGATTCTTCGCGCCTCATCCTCACGTTGTATCGTTACTGCTGCCGGCTTGCGCCGGCGGCAGTGGTCCCTTCCTCTCTCAGCCCGGCCCCGGGCCATCCATCCCCCATCCCTACCGCGATGCGCCATGCTGAAAAGACCCTCTGGCTCGGCCGGGGTGTCCTTTGAGCAAGCGAGTTTCCCCGCCTGTCTCAGGCATCGACCAACCACTCCAGTTCGGAGGCATCCCATGACAAGACTGAGTGATATCGTGAAGCATTGGACGCCCGCCCAATGGGACGCCCTGATCATGCAGTACCTGCCGGCGAACGTCCTGACGGACAAGTTCTGGCGCGGCAAGCCAGGCCCGTGCCCCATCTGCCTTGGGCATGACCGATTTACCTACGACAACAAGCGTGGACGAGGCGATTGGGTCTGCCGCCAGTGCAATGACGGCCATCCCATGGCTGGCGATGGCCTGGAACTTATCCGCCGCTCGTCAGGCATGTCTTTCGCCGAGCTGGCCAGGGAGCTGGAGGGCAATCGGCCGCCGCGCGCGTTGCCGCAAGCAGCGCGGCCGGCGTCGCCGAAGGCTGCCATGTCGGATGAAGCGAAGGCCAAGCGAATCCAGCGAGTCTGGAATACTGCGACGCCGCTAGTGCCGGGCGATGCCGCGATGCGGTATCTCGCCGCTCGGGTGCCAGGTCTTGTTGCCCCTCGCCCAAGTGCGCTGCGGTTGGCCACCATGGACTACCGCCACGACGACAAGGTGATGGGGCGCTACCCGACGATCGTTGCGCAGCTCACGCTGCCCGATGGCCGCATGGCCACGGTGCACCGCACGGCGCTGGACCCGGTCAAGCCGGCCAAGGCGTACATCGTGAGCGCTGACGGCGAAATCCTGCCGGCCAAGCGCAATGACGTCTCCGCGCTCCCTATCGCCGGCGGGGCAGTACGCCTCATGCCGCCGCGCGATGGAGTGCTGGGTGTGGCCGAGGGGCTGGAAACGGCATACGCCGCCCACATGCTGTTCGGCGTGCCGACCTGGTACTGCCTGAATCGCGTGCTGCTCAATCGGTTCGTGGTGCCGCAAGGTCTGGGCATCCATACGCTGCATATCTTCGCTGACTTCGATGCAATCGATCCGAAGACACGCAAATCGCCTGGCATGGCTGATGCGCTGGCTCTGGGCAAGCGCGTGCGCAACGAAGGGCTGACGGTTCACGTGCATCGCCCGATGGTGCGCGGCACGGACTTTTGCGACCAGTGGCTGACTGCCAACCGGTTGCAAGGCATTGCTGGCGAGCGCGCAGTCTGCGCTTAACCAGTCGTTGTGATTGCCGCCTCTCGGGGCGGTACCTCTTTCTCATACTGCCCCGCGGGTTCTGCCCGCCGGGGAGAACCCTCGCGGCAGCTCATCTCTTGGAGTTCTGCTATGTCGTTCAAAGGGTTCAGTGTCATCGTCGGTCGCCTGCAAATCCGCGCCATGCGGGAACTGGCGTCCGGCACCGTACCGGCCTGTCAGTCGGATGCCGAGACCTACCATGTCTACCGTCGCAATGCCGATGGGTCCACCCAGCTTCAGCACACCGAAATGGATTTCGATGCCGCTTTTACCTACTGCGCCGGCCAGCACCGGCCTACGCTGCACTGAGCGTGCCTACCCCATATGAAAAAACCCGGCGAATTCTGCCGGGTTTTTTTTTGTCCGCTCACTTCTGGCGGAGCGCCATGACAACTCTCAGCGCCGCTTCCCACAGGCAAAAGCCGATGCCGAATGTCAGCAGAAACTTGAAAAAGCGGATGATTTCGTATTCGGTCATTGTTCTGGCCCCTCTTGGTGCGTTGCGGTTGATTCTACTGTACCCGCCTGCGCGCGAAGTCAAGCCCGCGCACCTAGCCATTGAAGCGACTTGTCGCTGCCACCAGCGCGTCTAGTGTGAGAGAGGAGAGTCCGCCAGCGGCTGCAGCCGGCGCAGACGCCCCGAGTGCTGGCGGCTCGTTGGTCGGTTCGTCGGGGGGCGCGAACGGGAGCGAGGGAGCTGGCGCTTCGCCGGTTGGAACGTCCGACACCGGCACCGCCACGGTCACCGGCTCAGCTGTACTACGATGCGGCGGGGTGGACACGGTCGGCGCCGACGAAGCTGTGGGGGAAGGCGTCACGGCCATGCCGATCACCTCGGCAACATTGCATGCACCATACTCGGCGAGCTGCTTCAGGAAGAAGGCACGTTGCCGGGGGTCGCCCATGGCGGCAAGTCGCCGGTACAGAGCAGGTGTTGCCGCTGGCGAGATCGTGACTTTGATTTCGAGCTTTCCCACAACCTCTCTCCGCTACCGGCCGCCACCGCGCGCCTGGTGCGCCGAGCCAATCAGGTAGAACCCGCGGACATTGGCATAGCAGGGCGACTCCATCATGTGCACCGTTGTGCGCGGGAAAGCGGCCTTGATGAACGGGGCATAGATGGCGGCGCCGCCGCCGGTCAGGACGATGGATCGAATGTCCTCGGCGCGGCCGACACGAGATTGCATCTCCTTAACCGTGGCATGGCAAAGCGACCGGGCTTCCTCGAAATAGGGGCGCAGGTCGAGATCCTTGCCATAGAAGAGCATCGGCAGGTTCTCGCGCAGGCATTCGTCGATGCGTTCGATGCCGGAGACCGCTTCGCCTTCGGCCTTGCCGATCAGCGCGGCCATCTGTTGGTAGATCTTCGCTGCGCCACCTGGGACGCCGCCGCTGCGGCTGTCATCCATGGTGAAGCCGCGGGCCACCACCCAGTCCGTCGTGAAGTAGCCCACATCCACGATCAGATGGGAGTTGCGTGGGTCGAACTGGTCCCCGCCGTACTGGGAAAACGAAACTAGCGCGCCGAGCGGTTGGGGCAGCGGCATGACGTTGCGCACCACGATGCGCATGTCGCCGAAGTCCAACTCGCCGGTGTAGCGGTCGCGCAGGTAGTCCGAGTATTTCGGGGTAGTGTGCACCGGCAGACCGAGCACCAGACGGTCCACCTCGGTGACGCCGGCATATTGCAGGGAGCCAGCCAGCAGTGCGGTGTAGTTGGGCGTCGTCACAAAGTCTTCGGAGAGCGTACGGCCCGTGTCGCCGTAGGCAGTGGTGAGCGTGATGTCCGGGCCGACCTCGTAGCGGGACCCATCGACCGTGACGGTGATGACGTCGCGCGCCTTCAGGTATCCTCCGCCGTGTTGGGAGAGAGTCGAGTTTGTTGCAGGGGGGGCGAGGGATGGAAACATTTGCAGGCCGATCTCGGCGCCGCGTGCAAATGCACTCTTGGTGTTGCCATATCCAACGTCGGTAGCAAAAACTGTGGCTTTCATGTAGAGGTCGCTTCCTGAAGAGCAATAACAAGGTGAACGGTGGCCGCGGCAGCGATCTGGGCACTGTCAGTCTGTGGCAGTGACTCACCGAAACTGTCAGACGGTGTCAGATACTGCTAGTGGGCACGGCGTGGAACCCTCTATCCGACAGTGTCAGATACTCGCCGTGAGTGCCACTGTCTGTCAGATCGTCCGCCTAGCTACTGTATGGCTGTTTCGGTGCTGCGCGACGATCGAAAGCTCGCCAGTTTCATGCACGTTTCGCGTTTTCGTGGGGTTGCGCAGGCAGGCCTGGCTCGCTATGCTTGGCGTACTTCTCGCGTCCCCGACGCATCGACCTTGCCGCCACGTTGGCGGCCATCACCAAGCACCGACAGTGCCAGAATTGGGGCATCGGTCGCCTCTATGTACAAGCCGGAAATTGCTCCGGTTTTTTTTCAATCAAATCAAGTGGACAGTGTTGGATAGTGAGGACACCGGACACCGCGATACCAAGCCGATTGGCGGTCTGTTTCCGAAAATAGACCATAGTGCGAACGATTCCGAAGCCGGACACTGGACAGTGTTCGATGAATCGTCGCCGATAAGACACGTCCCTACAGCCACAGGCTGGGCACGGATCACGAAGCCCGACACACCGCGGCGGAGATGATCTGGCTTTGGGACGGGGAGCTGTTTGCGGGTCACGAGCGTGACTGACGCAAGCTTCTGAGAGCATGACGATCCGGGGGGCGCTACCGGTACCAGAACGGCGCAACAGGAATCACCCACCACGGCAGCGGCCACGGGCGCGAGGACAACAATCCTCCGAACGACGGCTGGCATCGAAACGATGCACCGGGTGGATGGCCGCGCAGCGGCACGCAAGGCAAAGGCCCGCGTGTTCGCATAGCGGACAGTCACGACGCATTGCTTCCATGCTCAGGGCTGATCGGTTTGGCATCGCTAAAGGACGGGAAGAAGTGGACTCCGGCATGGTGGCCGGTTAGCTGGATGTGGTAGTCCGGCGCACCAGGTGGTGGAGTGTCGTACGGGGCGGCATCTCACCGAGCAGAGCAAGTCGCCCGGCGGGCGCAAGGTGGGCAACTCGCAAAGGTGGCGGGAGCCTGCGGTTGGAGCAACGATGAGAATGAGCAAGGGAATCGACCTGCGCGCGGTACTGGCCGCGTACAACCTCCCCGAGAGTTTCAAAGCCGCGTTCGCAGTGTTGGCGGCGGAGCACCTACATATGCCGCACAGCGGTACGCGCGTCAGCGGCCGGTCGCTGTCGCAGCTGTCGCAACGTCAACGCGCCCAGGCCTTGCTGAAGGCATTCGTCGACCTGCGCAAGGGCGGCTTCGCTGTCACTTCGCCGTACAGCCTTCGACAGAAGCATATTCAGTGGCTGGTCCAATTCTGGGTGATGGAGCAGAAGCTGAACGTCGGGACAGTAGAGTTGCGCCTGACACATCTGCGCGCGCTCGCGTCGTGGATGGGCAAGGCGAGCATGGTCGGATCGATCGACGACCATGTTCAGCGGCCCGCGAACTACAAGCGCAGCTACATCGCCCGCGAGGATCGGTCGTGGGAGGGTAACGGGGTGGATGCGCTGGCCAAGATCGCGGAGATCGCCGGCACCGACAAGCATGTGGCGCTACAGCTGAAGCTGGAGGCGGCGTTCGGCTTGCGGGCGAGGGAAAGCTGGCGGCTGCGACCCATTCGGGACGTGCTGCCATCTGGACATCTTCACGTTCAGGATGGGACTAAGGGCGGGAGGCCGCGCCATGTCACTATCGAGTTCACCTGGCAGTACGACTTGCTGGTGGAGGCGGCGGAGCTTGCGGTACGAACGAACCCGGAGCGGGGCACGCTGATACCCGCGACGTTCACCCAAGATCAGTGGCGACGACGATTCTATGCGGTGCTGGAAAAACACCGTGTCACCAAGGATGGGTGTGGCGTGACGGCCCACGGCCTGCGGCACCAGTTTTTCCACCAAATGTATGAGCGGACGGCGGGCCAGGCGGCGGCAATCAAGGGCGGCGGAAAGGTCATTGACCGCGAGCGCCATGAGGAAGCGATGCGCAAGATTGTCGAGGCAGCCGGCCATAGCCGGCAGACGAAGGCCAACGCATATCTGTCGACCTACTCAGTACAGGCTGCCGCGCAGCGTCCAGTTGTCACCCCGGAGATGGCCGCTCAGGCGGTGAAGGATGCCGACGGTGTGAAGGCCAAGGCCGCAGAGGCGTTGGGGATCTCCCGGCAGGCGATGTACCGGCTGTTGGCAAAGCTGCCGGCCGGCAGCTAAGTCCGTACAGGGGGAGGCAAGCCGCGCCCATTTAACCGGCTAAATGGGCTCGGCATGGCTCTCAGCGCAGGAAGTTCGGCAGCCACGGGTCGTTATCAAAGTGCCCGGTGGCGCCCCACCAGCACACAAACAGCACAAGGGCGATGCAGCCGGCGACGTACATGCGCGCTTCCTTGTCGGTGCGCAGGACGTGGATGATTTGCTTGATGCGGTTCATGGCGGTTTCCTGATTAATAGTGGGTGAAGACGGCGCGCACGAATGGCAGTACGCCGGAATGCCGCGGCTCCTGTGCTTCGCGCTGGGCCGGCCACTCAACGGCCGTCGACGTCAGCGTGGCGAGGCTGACCTTGCGGCCCGATTTCTCGCCTGGGTGCGGGGTCGGTGCCAGGAGCGTCATCGGTGCATCCCGGTAGGATCTGTCCAGGCGCGGGAACGGATCGACGCCGGCAAAACTGACCAGCTCGGCGACGCTCACGACGGCATACCGGGGCGTTGCGTCGTTCCGGGCCACATAAGCGGCTGCTCCGACACCGGGCACGTAGACCGCCTTCCACATATAGGTCGGGATCGAAATGCGGCCGTTGAGGCGGGCGGCCTGGGCGGGGTCGGCCGGGCCGGTGACCACGAAGGCCTGGCCATACTCACGCACCATGCGCCGGGTCGAGGTTTCGATATGGCTCCACAGCCGGCGATTGCTGGCTGCGGCCTGCGGCACGATGTTGGCGAGGCTGAAGCTCTCGGCCTGCGAGGCCAGGTCGGGGAAGTCCCCCGATGGCGCGAGGTGCCCGCGATCAAGGCCGGTGCCGCGACCGTAGTCGGAAAGGCGCGCACGGTCGGCGGCGGGAATCTCGACTTCCTCGTAGAAGTCGCTATCACGCGGGACGGAACGGGCGGCCAGCACCGCCTGGGCCGTGAGGTTTTCGGCTGACCACAGCGCGGTGCGGGTGGTGGCCGACGTCTGCACGGCATAGCCACGGAAGCACAGGAACTGAGTCCGGCTGGCCGTGGCACTGTTGGCGACGCTCGGCTTGCCGTTGGTGCCGAAGATGTGCGGACACTCGGTCGCGGGGCCTTTGGCGTAGGCGGCCGTGCTGAGGCCGGTGCTGATGGTGCTGCCGACAAAGGTTGCGACGATGGCCGCGGCAAGGAACAGGGGCTTGTGCATGGTTGGCTTATCGGAAAGGCGATACCCCTATCTTGCCAAGGCTCGCCCAAAGTCAAGGCTTCGGCTGCTTCCCCAGCGGCGGCAACACGGCTTCGCCGGGCTCCGGCGTGGTATCCAGCACGCGCCCCAGAAACTCCTCCAGGATGGTCGTGCCGCCGAACAGCTCCTCGGAGACGGTGGCGGGCAGTGCGTCGAGCGGTTCGATGTGAACCCAGGGCCGGCCGTCAATGTGGACTATCTTGGCGCGGCGCATGAGTTTGCGGTAGCGGTTGGCATCCTTGAGCAAGGCCTCGGCCGGCACGATTTGCTGCAGGAAGGGTTCGGGCTGCAACAGCTTCTCGGCCATGGCGGCGAAGAGCGGCCCACGCGCTTCCCAGTCGCCCTCGTTGCGGGCAATGAGGGCGAGCACGGTGCCGAGGTCGGAGCTGGACAGTTCCTTGCGCACGATGGCGGATAGCTCGTGCTGCTCGGTCGGGCGCGGGGTCAAGCGGGTATTCCAGATGCCGCGCAGAATGGCGTGAGCCTGGTCGCGTCCGGCATCAAGGGATTCGGGCGGGGTGGACATACCGCATCCGGTGCAGGCGATGACAGCCTCGAAGCGGTTGGCGATGAAACGGGGCTGGCTGCCGCAGTGGGCACAGATAAGAAGGTCGTCGGCCATAGTGGGGCGGGTTGGCGGGGAATCTGGCCGGCATTATGCCAAGATCCGCGACTCGCCCGCGCCGGCGCAGGTTCGGCCCGCTCAGCTGGCGACGAGGGGAAGCTGCAGGTACTGCTCGGTCGTGGCGAGCAGGCTGGCAATAGCGTGTTGCATGGATCGGTTCGCGAGTTGTTGCATGTCAGCCGTGGTTATCGGCAGACATTGGCTCATCCTCAACCCGGGCAGGGTAGATCCCGTCGATGGCAGCTGCGACGCGCTCCAGCGCACAGACATGGTCCTGCAGGTGCGCGGTGGCGTCGCCGACCAGGCGCTGGAACGGCTCGATCGCCTCGTATATCGCGTCGGACGCATTGCGGGCGAGGTGGCCAACCTCCCAGAACTCGGCAAGCCATGAACCATCGGGAGGCCGGGGCCCGCCCTGTCGGCCAAGTGCAATGGCGCCGCGGATCGCCAGCACGGTTTCGGATTGGGGGAAATCATCGTCGGAGAGGGCATTCATGGTCAGATTGGTTCAGGCCGGGTGTTCTTGGTTGCCGTTGGCGTGCAGGTAGTCCTGCAGCGCGTGCTTGTCGCCAAGCGCGCGGATGGTGTCGGGATCAAGCGAGCCTTGGGCGCTGCGGGCCAGCACTTCGGAGATGAAGCCGTGCAGCGACTTCAGCTCGTTGGCCAGCGGCTCGGGGGCATAGATATAGAGGCCGCTCAGCATCGGCCGCACGAAGGTGGTTTCGCGGGCCATGCGGGCCAGCAGCCGCCACGCGGCGTCGTAGCCAATGCGCAGGTGACGCTGGACCAGCGGGACCGAGGCCGCACGATGGGCGTGGACCAGGCTGATCGCCTCGGCGTAGGCGGCATCGAACGCCTCGGGCGTCGATAGGTGGAGGTCGCGCTTGGTGACTTGGGCGTCCATCACTTGACCTCCTGCGAAGCCTCTTCCTGGTCGGCAGGCGGTGCGGTGAGCAGGGCGCGGATCGAATGCGCTACCCATTCGACGTCGTCACGCTGCGGCTGGCCGAGCAGGTGCGCGGCGATGATAGACGCCGCAGCCTCCATCCGCTCATCCGTCAGTGCGGCGGGCGATGCGGCCATCGGACCCAGCGGTGTCACAGCGACGGTGCGCACGACAAGCTCATGCGACAGCTCATCGTTGCGTTCGCGCTGCTGCTGCAAATCCTTCCGCAGCAACCTGATTTCCTCGTCCTTGTCGGTGGCGGGCGATGTGCTCGGCGCGCGCAGCGGGTTCGGCCCCGGACCCTCGCGGCGCAGGCCGCACGGGTCAGCGGTGTATCCGCACGATCCGCAATCATGTTGCGCGATGGCGCTCGGGGCGGTTTTGGCGAGCTGGGCGCGGACTACGGCCCGCCCGAACGCCAGATGCCTCTCGTTTTCCGGCACGGCATAGCCTGCATCGATGGCGATACTGATGATTTCTTCGTCCGTCAGCGCCGTGGCCGCGGGGGGGGGGTGAGTGGAGGCATATGGATTGCAATGTTGTGTTGGGCGCGGCCCGCCGGGGGCACTGCCATCGGGAAGTGGCTGAACCAGCGTAGTGCCCCAGCACGGAAGTCAAGTCGCCGTGGCCACGGCCTACCGCTGGCCGCGCAGCGCCGGCGGCAACTTGAGCGCGTCCAGCGGCTGCGTGCCGGGCACCCATTCAACGAGGGGAATGCCGGCTTTCCGGTAGTAGGCGCGCTTCTTGGCCATGCGCTGGTCGTACTCCGGATTGCCGGCCAGGCCAAGCACCTCGATCACGGTCTCTGGCGTGGTGTCCGTGAGCCGGAAATCGGGATGCACCGGTGCATCATCGACGTGCCGCAGGGGTTTTTCGAAGGCGCGGCCCGCGGCGATCAGGCGGTCGGCCATCGCCACCTCGTAGGACGAATCGCAGGGAATGAACTGGGCGTTGGCGAGCATGGCGGCCACGTCCATCACGTTCAGATAGCCCTGGCGCGACTTCTCGAAGGCCAGCACGGCCACGCAGCGGCTGTCCTCCCGCCCGATCCCGGTGAGCGCCATCGCGTACTTGCGCTGGAACTGCTCGTACAGGTCGTTGGACAGGAAATACCAGTGGCGCGCCTGGCGCAGCTTGAGCCGGCCACCGTGCGGGCTCGGCTGCAGCGCATCGACCTCGCCGATGATGAGGCCGCGCTGGTAGCCGTCCTTGCTGGCACTGGCGCGGTCGTGAAAGGCTTCGAGTTCGGCCGCCAGTTCGGCCTTGCGAGCCTCATCCCAGCGCTCCATCACATGCAGGACCTCGCTGCCGGGGCGGCCGTTGATCTTGCACTCGGCGAGTTCGGCCACCACCCGCGACCAGCAGGCATTCCAGCCGCGCCGGCCATAGCCCGGCCAGACGTGCAGGCCAGCGGACTGCCAGGCGTACTGCAGGAACGCCAGCAGCGGGGCGGCGCGGCGCTGGCTGCGCGAGGCGGACGTGGACGGCTGGCGCTTGCTGGCGGTCGCGACCTTCAGGGACACATCGAGCCGCACGTCGTGGGTGCCGTCGGCGGCCCGGAAGGCATCGTGCGCAGTGGCTGCGCCGTTTAACCGGTTGAACCGGTTGAGGAACGGGCAGCCATCGCGGTGCTGGCGCGGATCGTCCGGCCAACGGGCGAGGATAAAGATTTTGCCGTGGCGGCGGATCACCAGCTTCGGGCGCGGCGAGACCATGGAGCAGCCGCATTCGGCATAGCCCTGGTGGGTCTTGGCGCGGTCCAGCACGCGGGCGTAGTCGGCGGGCGAATCCAGCACGCGTTCCAGGTCGTGTTCCTCGCTGCCAATGCGAACGGTGATCATGCAGTTTTACTCCTATCTATAGTGTCAGACACCGCCATCGCGGAAGACGGCCTGCAGGCTGCTGTCGATTTCGGAAATGTCCAGGGTGCCCTGTGCGCGCGTGAGCGCGACGTACAGCAGGCGCTTTTCGTCGTTGGGCAGCGTCAGGTTGCCGTTGTCCTCGCGCCGGAAGCGGAAGTCATCCGCCAGCGTGACGGTGGGCCATTCGAGTCCCTTGGCCTTGTGCACGGTCGACACCACGTAGTCGGCCTGATCCTCGGGGGCGACTGCGGCCAGCAGCTGGCGCAGATAGGTCGGCCCCTGCTCGTCGATCAGCTTCACTAGCGGCTGCAGGTCACGGCCCGCGAACGATTCGGCGTATTCCTGCACGTCCAGCCAGGTCTCGAACAGCGACAGGGCGGCGGGATGGTGGGTGCGCTGGCCGGCGAGCAGGCGCTCGGCGCCGTCGATGAAGGCGACCAGTTCTTCCTTCTTGGTACGGGCCGCCACCTTGTGGCCGCGCTGCAACCCTTCGGCGACCTTGGCCAGCAGGGTCGTGTTCTTGCGGCACAGGATGGCGTCGGGGCGGATCTCGCCGGGAGCGGCGTGGCGCACCACGCGCGAGGCGATGGACGCCTGGCCGCGCACCGGCACCTCCTCGTCCATCAGGCGCAGCATGCGGCTGGCGAGGCCGGCGATGGCCGACCCGAAGCGAAAGGACTCGGTGAGCCCCTTCTCCGGCGCCTTGATGTGGTCCATCGCGTTGACCGCGCCGCGCCATTCATAGATCTGCTGGTACGGGTCGCCCACGTAGACCACCTGCGCGGACTGGCCGCGCAGCACCGACAGCATCAGGCCGTCGGCATCCTGCGCCTCGTCGAAGAGGATGAAATCGGCTGGGATGCGCGGGCGGCTCAACTGCCAAAGCTTTACGTACGTGGCGTGACTGATCGATGCGACCCCCTTGGGGTCAATGCTCTCACGCCAGAGGGTCTGGACGTGCGGCAGCAGCTCGTCGCGCAAGGCATCGGCCAGTTCCTCGTCGATCAGCGGATCGACCGGGATATGCCACGCCTGCGGCTCGGCCTGCGCCGACGAGCAGAAACGGGCGACGCCGTCCATCACCATGCGGCCCAACTTCCCGGTGGTGAGTTCGACGGTCTTGCCGATGGTGGTCGGTACCTTCAGTGGGCCCAGCCCGTAGCGCATCGCGAGTGTGTGGGCAGGCTCGACCGGGTATTTCAGCTTGCGGGTGATCTCGGGCGAGGTCGATCCGAACGCCAGCGAGTGAACCGTGCGGCAGCGGGTGTTCGCCGGAAACTTGCGCTGCGCCTCCTGGGCAATGTCCTTGTTGAAGGCCAGATACAGGCCGCGCGAGCGCGGGCGCGCTTCGGAGGCCATGCGCAGGAACGTGGTCTTGCCCGCGCCGGCGTAGGCCTTGACCTTGACCGGGCCGCCAGCGGTGACCGCGGCCACCGCCTCCTGTTGTTCTTCAGTCGGACGCATGTCAGACCGCCAACTGTTCCTGCACCGGCTGCGGTGGGCGCGCTGCGCGTGCCGCGGCGTCACGGGCCCGGCACGCGGCGACGCGGCGTGCCTGGTTGCCGCTTTGAACATCAACCATCCACGCGAAGTAGGTCGAGGTGGTCGGACCGACCCAGGCGGCCCATTTGGTGCGGATGACGACGCGTACCGCCTCGGGCTGCGCGAAATAGATGCGGCGGGCGTCCCGCCAGCAGCCGGCCTGGAAGGCGCGCATCCTTTGCTCGAAGGAATCGGCGCGCACCGTGCGCCGTGCGATCTCGTCGTCCACCGAATGCTGTTCGGCGGCCACGTGGTCGGCGAGCAGCGGATAGCGGTCGCGCTCGCGTGCCTGCTTACGGGCGAAGGCGGCCTGGCGGCGGGCGTTGAAGTCGATCGGGTTGTGGCGTTCGTAGCGGGTGAAGCGCATGGTCTGGATCGGGTGGATGCTGAATGAATCCAGCTTACCCGCCCCTGCGCAAAGTCAAGGCGGCGGGCGGACCCATTGCGGCAGTCACCATTGTCGGGGCGAATCGGGCAGTCTAACTCGGCGAATGACGTATCATTTCGCCTCTCTTACGCCGGTTGACCGGCAAACCTGCCCCTGTACCGCATTCCATGATGGAAATCGACCTCGGCACCCGGCCCCACGACGAGCGGGCATTCGCCGCTCCCGGTGAGCAGTACTACCGCGAGCTGGCCACCATCGAAGCGCAGGCCTATCGGCGGATGCTGGACCGGGTGTTCTGGCATCCGCCGGCCGACGTGCTGCGCTTCGAGATCCGCGCCGTCCCGACCGGCGACGGCACCCAATACACGGTCACGGCCATCCTGGACGGCATTGGCGAAGCCTGGTTCGACAAGGATTCGATCCCCGCGCGTTGGGACGCCATCGCGACGTACGAGGTGTCTTGGTCGCTCACGGAGTTTCAAGCGGCGATACACGACGTGGAAGTCGTGAGCTTTGAGAAGCCAGGCGGCAAGCCGGGCAATGAGCGCATGCCCGACTACGCATCCATACAGGATCCGGCCGAGGCGGCGCGCTATCGCTGGAATGTCGTCAACCGGCTGCGCAAGGCGGGGATCGAGTTGAAGTAGCGTCAAAGCCTTTCTCGTCGGCGCGCTTTGCGGTATCCTGCCGGCTACTTCAGCGTCTCTGACGCATCGACACCGCCGACTCCTCGGCACAGTTTTTTCTCTCACCCATTGGGGCCTTGTCCCCATGGGCACGGCTCCATCTTTCGTAGGAGCCACCATGTTTATCCACTATCGCGGCACCCCCATGGCTGTTTTGGCCATGATCTTCAACCTGTTTGCCGCACTGGGTTTCACGGTCACAACCGTCGACTCAGGTCTGTTGTACGTGCAACTGGCCTGCGGCGCGATGATCGGTAGCCTGATCGTCACGGCCTGGTTGGTCGCCTATTCCTCGCATACGCGTTCCGTCCAAGCTTTGGGCTGACGCCTCGGGCCGCCTCTGCGGCCCTCCTTCTCGACCTGTGCGCTTGCGTTGCCGGTCGACACTCTCACCCATTGGGGCCTTGTCCCCGATGGGCAGGCTCCGTCTTCACCCTTTGGAGCCTGTCTCATGTTCACCATCAACCGTCTTTCCGCTGTCGCTTTTTCGGCATTTGGACTCATCGTTGCCTTGGCCTTTGCGTTCTTGTTGACCACCGAGGATGCATGGCTGCTTTCGTTCCAACTCTTCATCTGCATCCTGCTCATCGCGCTACTGTTCGTTGGTTGGCTGCTTGCCACCAGCTACGCAATGCGGCGCGATGAAAGTTTGCTGCGACCGATGCAGGAAGCCGAATCAAGCATCGCAGGCTGAGCGCCACGCGCGTCATTCTTCACCTACCCACTGGGGAACGTTCCCCGGTGGGGCGTTTCCCTGCCTCATTCAAGGAAATGCCATGTTCCAGAAGTTCCTCGAAATCGAAGTTGGACCCACACCGTGCGAGGAGGATTGCGCCCAGGTTGGCAGCGATGACTACGCCGAGCGCTCGCCCATCGAGTGCGCGGTATATATCCGCCAACTGGGCCGGATCTTCGGTGTGCACGCGCCCGAAGTGCTGTCGTTCGTGCGCAGGAGCTTCCCTCACGATTTCGGTCGCTATCACGAAGTGGTGGCCTGCATGAATGTGGCAGGCCATGCGCTGTTCGATGAATCGCGCTTGCCCGCGCAATGGGATCACGTCGCCCGGGCCGAGCTGGCCTGGCTGCGCCTGAGCTATCGCTACCGCCGCTTGTTGCGGGATGGCGAGTGCGAGCCGCAGGACGTGCCGGCGCTGTACCGCCTCGGGTCGATTCCGGAGTTCCCGGATCATCCGGTCGCGCACTGGCTCGCCCTTGGTGTCGTGCCGATGCCTTGCGGCCCGGCACTGGCTTTCCACTGATCCGAGAGGATAGGACGACGACCTCTGCATAGCCGGTCGCATCGACCTGTCACCCAACTTTCAACCCCTTCGGGAGACTCCCGATGGGGGGTCTCCCATGTTTTCTTGAGAGACCTTCCATGTACAACCGAATCATTGAGCAGTTCATCGCCGCGCAGAAAGCGGCCCACGCCGCGTACGCCGCGGCCGCAGCGTTCGAACGAGAGACCGTGGCCGCGGTTCCCGACCACTACCTGTCGGTCGATCTTCGCAGCGAATACCGCACGGAGAGAGAGCTGCAGAGCTTCTGCCGTTCGGTCGCAGGCGGCGTCGTCAATCGCGCCCGCCGCGAGTTCGCCCCCGCTGGCGCCCGGCTCGATATCGACAACCAGGACGAGTATGAGCGCGCCGGGCTGGATATCGGCGAGGCCCTGAAGGCCGGGAAGATTCCGGACCTTGACGGGCTGTGGACGTCGATGGCCCGCCGCTATGGTGGACATGGCGGCGCGGAGCTGGCCTATCAGCAGGCCGCCCAACGCATCGTTTCCGGGTTCGGCCTCAACCGCAAGCGCGAAGTCCAGCGCACCGCCTCGGTGGTGGTGCTGCGCAAGCACGCCATTTCCGAGGCCTGCTACGGCCGCTCGGCGCGCAAGGTTGGCTACTACAGCTGCCAGAGCACGGCGGACTGCCTGTCTGGCCTCGCCACCTTTGCGGCCAAGGCCGGCCATCACATGCTGGCGGGCGGCCTCAACCGCGTGAACGTGCACCAGGTCGAGTACAACTACCGCGAGAAGCACAGCTACCCCGGTCTCGACATCGTGTTCTTTAAGGAAGCGTGGGAATTTCGATTTTCCCACCAGGTCGCCGACGACTTGATGCTCTTCCTCGGCGAGTACGGCGAGGCGTTCATGCAGGAAGCCGTGTAGTTGCCATGTAAACTTTCAGTGGGAGCGCCTGAGGGCGCTCCGTCATCAGGGAGTAGCAGTACATGTACAACGCACGCATTGGGGCATTCCGCGCCCGGGAAACAGCGGCCGGAGCCCAGCCTATTGGACCAGCATCGGCCGAACTCAAGCGGTTCTGCCGCAAGCAGGTCGCCGAGATCATCCAGCGGGCCGGGATCGAGTTCGGCATCGCCGGTGCGCCCATCGCCATCGACGAGACACGCCTGCCCATCGACGGCTATCCCAATATCTGGGAAGCCATCCGGGCCGGTGTCGTGCCGGACCTGGATCGTTTCTGGAACCTGCTGCGCAAAACCTATGAGGCCGATGGGCCGGCGAGGGCCGAGTTGCAGACGGCGACCACGCTCGCCCGTGCCTTTGGGCTGGCCAGCAGTTCGGCCGTGCGCCGCTCTGCCGCCTTCGTTCGGCTCAGGCTCATGGCGGTGTCCGAGACGGTGAGCAGTGCCACGCAGCCCATGCGGCAACTGCATTTCGGCTCGTTGGAGCCGGTCACACAGGCATTCGCCGCGCTCGCCGTCTTTGCGCGCAGCAATGGCCATACCGAGCTGGCGAGCTGCCTTGCGCAGTTTCATCCGGCCGATGAGTTTCTGTGGTTGCAGCGGCGCACCTTCCCAGGCCTCGACGTCATTCACTACAACGAGCACTGGGAGTTGCGCTTCGCCGCGCCGTTGGCGGACGCGCTGCTGGCGTTTGTCCAGCGGCACGTCGGCATATCACTTCAGTTCGCATAGCCGGCCACGGCTTGCATCCCTCAACGCCCCGTCACTGACGGGGCTTTTTCTTTTCTGGAACCCATCATGTCTATCTGGTACGCGCCCTTGCGGGCGATCGTCAGTCTTGGCTCTCAGGCCGAGAAGATCGCCCACCAAGGTGAGCTACATGCGGCGCGTCAGCGCCATCTGTCCCAGTTCTTCACGCCCGATGCCATTGCCCGCCTGATGTGGGGCGTGGTGGCCAGCTGGCAGCCCAACCGGAAGGTGTCGATTCTCGACAACTCGGTCGGTTCGGCCCGCCTGCTGCAGTTCGCGGACCCGGCCACCCACAGCCTGTATGGAGTGGACGTGCACCAACCAACGATCGAGGCGGTGCAGCAAGCCGTCGAGGCGGCGGGTTTTGACGGCAGCTTCCGGCACGCCGGCATGGAGGAAATCCATCCGAAGCGCTTCGATGCGGCCGTCATCAACCCGCCGTTCTCAATCCACCTCGAATCGCCGCACCTGAAGCCCTACGACTGCACCACCTGGGGCCGGTTCGGAGCCAACACCAGCGCCCTGAGCCATGAATATGCGCTCGCACAGGCGCTCGACGCGGCGCAGGTCGTGGTGGCATTGCTGCCGACGACCTTCGTCGACAAGTTCGCCGGCCGGGTCATCGCTCACGGCGAGCCGTTCAGCGATGCCGCAAGGCGTGTGGTCGGCGTGTTCGACCTGCCATCGAGCGCCTTCCGGGAGGAAGGGGCTGAAGTGCGTACCTCGATCGCGGTGTTCGCGCGCTACCGCATGCGGGCCAGCCATTTCGAGCGGCAAACCGTGTCGGATCTGACCCAACCGCTGCCCGCGCTGGAACTGCAAGCTGAGGATCGCCTTTACGGCGAGCCGCGGCTCGGCCACCAGCTGCTGGACGACGAGGGGCCAGCGATCACGCGTCCGGTGACCTCGCAGAAACGGGTACGCTTCTCCGTCGACGGGCGCCGCATCGTGCTTGGATTCGACTGCGGGTTCGTCGAAGCGATGGTGCTCAACCGCGTGCTGGAGCGTCGTATCGTGTCGTTGGAAGGCCAGCGCCTGCCGCGTGGCTTTCGCTACGCGGGCACGGGCCGGCTGGATCTGGAAGCCTATCTGGTGCAGCCCGATCCGATCGGGGCCTTGGGTGAACTCGTCGGCATGGTGAAAGCCGCCGGCGGCGAGCCGGAGTTTGCGCCGGGCTTCCTCGAGCACTTCCGCCAGCGTCTGCGACGCAGCATGCGGCAGGCGCTGCCGTTGCGCCATGCGGTCTGGACGACCGGCGTAGGCGCCGCCGATACCATCACCGGCACGGCGACGAAGACGCACCTCGTGGATTCGTCGGTGTGGGGCAGCCCGGTCATCAAGGCTGGCCAGGAAGTTCGCTTCGAGCGCCAGGCCGATGGCCGGTACCAGTACACGGTGCGCGACAAGAGCTACGTCGTCTCGTTGGACGAGATCACCACCCGCTACAGCGTCGAGAAATCGGCGCAGGCGTGGGAAATCGTCCATGAGGGACTGGCCAGGCGCTACCCCGAGCAGGCCGAGCGGCTGCGCAAGCGGCTGCTGGCGCTGGGGATCGACCGGTGGCTGGACTGGGAATTCCAACAGGAAGACCTGGTTGAATTGCTGCTCAAGCCCAACGGCGCGGTGGCGGCGTGGGAGCAGGGGTGTGGCAAGTCGCGGCTAGCGGCGGGTCTGATCCTGCTGTCCGGCGTCAAGCACGGGCTGATCGTGGTGGAGGCCCGCCTCATTGCCGAGATGCGCGCCGAGCTGGAGCAGGTCATGCCAGCGTCGGACGTGCATGTGATTCAGTCGCCGGAGGATCTGGTGCGGCTTGGCCGCATCAACCTGATTGCCTATGAGCGCTTGCGCATGCCCGTCGACCGGCAGGCTTCGCGCCGCGTCACCTACGCGCATCGGTTGCGTCGTCGCATTGGCCTGCTGGTGGCCGATGAGGGCGAGCGCCTGTCCAACCCGTCCAGCGACCAGAGCCGCGCGCTCTGGCAGCTGTCGGCCAAGCGGCGTTTCATCCTGACCGGCAGCCCGATTGCCAACTATGCGCGCGATATCTTCGGACTGATCGCGTTCACCGGTGGTGACGGCACGGCAGCCCAGCCTTACGGCTACCGGCGCGGCTACCTGGAAGCGAACTGGCTGGCGACGGTGCAGCACGCCGAGCGCGGCATCGATCGCTTCCGCAGCGACTTCGTGGTGCTGGAGTGGGTGACCTGGGAATTCGCCGAAAGCCTGCAGGATGGGGCCAAGCGCGAAGTGCCCAAGATCGGCAACCTGCCTCGGTACCGGCAGATGCTGGCACCGCACGTGAAGCGCCGGTTGGTATGCGAGCCCGACGTGGCCCGCTATATCCGCATCGAGCCGCCCGCGGTCGAAGTTGTCGAGACGCCGTGGGATCCAGCGCACCTGTCGCTGTACCTGCGCACCGCCGACGAGTTTGCCCAGTGGTACCGGGAGATCCGCAAGGATGGCCGGCCGAACAACCTGATCGCCATTCTGGCCCGCATCCGTGCCGTGCATTTCGCCGCCAACTACCCGCAGCATGACTTGTACCTTAACCATGCATAGTTAAGCGGATGATTTGCCGGCCG
>NZ_JBXAGS010000027.1:0-71868 GCF_058794355.1 Cupriavidus sp. GW823-FHT07B10 | reverse complement strand
AAAGTAGGTCATCGCCAGGCTCTTATTTTGCAGAACCCCCAGCCCCAAAAGGCTGGGGGTTTTTGCTTTGGCGCGGCGGAAAATCACGCCCGCGCCCCTCATGCCGTCATCCGCCGGTCCGCGACAGCCAGCGCAACGCCGGCCAGGCAGCAGCCTCCAACCAGCAATGCGGCTGGCACGGTGCCGTGCACTGCCAGTGAGCTGGCCGCAACCGGCATCAGCATCAGCACAGCCAGGTTGTTGATGCTTTCCGAGACGGCCAGAATCTGCCCCTTTGCTGCGCCGGCCCGCCGAGCCAGGATGGCGGTGCTAGATGGCGCCGCGATGCCGAGTGCCGCGCCCCACGCCAGCAGGCAGCCAAGCGACCCGGGCAACCCCAAGACGCCTGTCGTGAACAAGGTCAGGGCCACGGCGACAAGCGCGGTGGCCACTATCAAAACACTTTCCTCGCGCGCGAAGCACTGGCTGGCACGCCCTGCCAGCAGATTGCCAACGGCCAGGCCGAGGCCGAACACCGAAAGTGCCGCGCCGACGCCGGCCACGCCGAGCCCGTAACGCAGCCGCAGCACTTCCCCCGCTAGTACATAGGCCGCTACGGCGCTTCCATTCCAGGCGCCTTTCGCGATCAATGGAAGCAGGATGCCTGAAGATGCTGGGACGTTCCTGGATTTTTCCTGGCAGTCGCCGCTACGCGGCAGATTGCGCGGAAGTACGTGGCAGCCGGCAAGAAGGGCCGCCAGGCAACCACCTGCGGTGACAAGGAAGGGAGCGCGCCAGCCGAATCCATCGGCCAGTATCCCGGCCACTGCCGGGCCTGCGGCAATGCCGGCGGTCATGCCTAGCATGACGCCGCCCATGGCGCCAGCCTGCCGCGCCGGGGGAACCAGATCTGCGATCAATGCGAAGACGGTGGGAATCGTGGCCGCGGCGGCGAGCCCGCCGAGGATACGCAATGCCATGGCGGCATGCAGCGTAGGGACGAGCGTGAGGGCGATGCCATCGAGTGCGAACAACAGCAATGCAGCCAGCAGCACGCGGCGCCGTCCGGCACGATCGGAGAACCAGCCCATCAACGGCGCGGCCAAGGCATAGGAAAGGGCATAGGCAGAAACGAGTCCCGATGCGCGCGCCGGGGTGGTGGCAAAGGCGTCTGCAAGCGGCGCCAGCATCGGTGACAACATGAATTCAGCAGCGCCGACCATGCACACGGCTAGGGCAAGCACGGGCAGCAGGCAAGGAGATGGCATAGGGTAGCCTCCTCGGGCTTCAACATTGATGGGACGTGGCGATACCGGCCAAGACGTGCGAAACGCGACGTAACAAGGGCGCATCGCCGCCTAACAGTGGGTAAATCCGGAAAATGAATGCGCCGCTGAGTCGGGCAAGATGGGTGGTGCGAGCCGGCACCGGGTACTGCGAGAAGGGGCGATTCAGAAAGATCGCCGGGAAGTCAGGGATGATTCTATCGTATTGCCAGCAATCAGGGGCCACCGGTGCCCAGGCACCGGTGGCATGGCGGAAAGTTAGTCGGCCTCGATCTGCATCGACTTCAGCAGCGGCTGCCACTTGTCGCTCTCAGCCTTGAGCAGTGTGCGCAGGCCTTCCGGCGTCTGCTTGTCGACCGGCACGATTTCCGCACCCAGGCCATCGAGTTTCTTGATCACCACGGGATCTTGCAGCCCCTTCTGCAGCGCCTTGGTCAGCCGCGCCACTGCAGCGGGCGGCGTGCCCTTGGGCGCGTAGATGCCGTGCCAGACCTTGACGTCAAAGCCCTTGAGACCGCCTTCCTGCAGCGTTGGCGCACTGGGCAGCGCCTTGATCCGCGCCGGCGTGGTCACGCCGAACAGGCGCACGCGGTCGGCCTGGATATGGGGCAGCGTGGCCGTGGTCTGGTCGCACAGCAGGTCGACCTGGCCGCCCAGCAGTGCGGTCAGCGCGGGGCCGGCGCCCTGGTAAGGAATTGCATTGAGCTTGACGTGGACCGATTGCTCGAACAGCACGCCGCATAGTTGCGATACGGCGCCCAGCCCGGCATTGGCCAGCGACACCTTGTCCTTGTTCTGCGTCACGTAGCGGATCAGTTCCGGCACGGTCTTGGCCGGCAGGTCCTTGCGGCCCATCAGGGTCATCGGCACGTCCGCGACCTGGCCGACATACTCGAAATCCTTCAGCGGCGCGTACGACAGCTTCTTGTACAGTGCCGGCGCGGTCGCCATGCCATTATGGTGGATCAGCAGCGTATAGCCGTCCGCCTGTGCGCGGGCGACAAAGGCGGCAGCCACGGTGCCGCCGGCGCCGGTGCGGTTTTCCACCACCACGCTCTGACCGAGATCCTGCGACATCGCCTGCGCCAGCGTGCGTGCCACGACGTCGGTCGGGCCGCCGGCGGAGTAGGGGACGACCAGCGTGATCGGCTTGCCGGGGTAGGCGTCAGCCGCTGCCGCGGCGCTTGTGCCAGCCAGCGCCGAGGCCATCACCATCACGCCCGCCAGCCATCGTGGCCCGGCGCGCAAATCCTTCGCATCCTTCATTGCTGTCTCCAGATTGGTGCCGCGCCGTGAGTCCGGGGCGGCTTGTCGGGGTTGCGCGGCTAGCATGGGGGTATGCCGCCGCGACCGCAATCTGGTTCTCGTGAAGGGTGCCTAATCCGTGATGGAAGATCAGGCCGGCTGGCTGGTAGCCCGGTTGCCTCGGCACTGCACTGGTCAGGCGACCTCGGCCACGCGCACTTCCACCAGCAGCTTCTTCAGTTCCGGCACGCACGAGCCGCAGTTGCCGCCGGCCTTGACGCAGGCGGTGATCTCCGCGGGCGTCTTCAGGTCGTGCTTGCGCACGGCGTCGCAGATGGTGTTGCGGCCCACGCCAAAGCACGAGCACACGGTCGGGCCGGTGTCGGCGCCTTTCTCCATCGGCTGGCCGAGCAGCAGGCCGATGCGGTCGGCGTCTTCCAGCCGCTCGCGGCCGAACAGGCCGGCGAGCCACGCGCGCGAGGGCAACTCGGGCCGCGTCGACACGTAGACGCACGCTTCCAGCCGGTCGTTGACGACATAGCCCGCATGGTAGACGCCGGCGGTGCGGTCCTCGTACTCGAGCCAGTCGGCGTCCGGATCGGTCACGCCGAGCAGCGCGCGGGCCCAGGCGGTGCGGTCGGCCACGGTGTCGCGGCCGGCGAATTCATAGCGCTGGAACTGGCGGCCCTGCACGCGCGTCCAGTAGGTCAGCGCTTCCGCGGGCAGCGCGCTGCGGCTCAGCACGAAACCATGCCAGTTCACGCCGAATGGCTCCACCCGTACTGGCGTGTGCTTGAATTCGGGCTCGCCGGAAACGGGATCGACCACGGGATTGACCAGCGCGCCGACGCGTGCGTCGGAGCTGAACTGGCCGTTCCAGTGGATCGGCACGAACACGCTGCCGCGCGGGATGCCGCCGCCATGGCGCACGCGTGCCACCATCGCGCCCCAGCGCGTGCTGACGCGCGCGAGCTTGCCTTCGCCCACGCCGGACAACAGCGCGTCCTGCGGGTGCATGTCGACGAAGGGTTCGGGCAGGTGGTCGGCCAGCTTGGCCGACTTGCCGGTGCGCGTCATGGTGTGCCACTGGTCGCGCACGCGGCCGGTGTTGAGGATCAGCGGGAAATCGTCGTCGGGCGCGTGGGCCGGCGCGCGCGGCGGCGCGGCGACAAAGCGGGCCAGGCCGTCGGCATGGGCGTAGCGGCCGTCGGCAAACAGGCGCTGCGTGCCGGCGCCAGCCGGTGCGCCCGCTGGCAGCGGCCATTGCACGGGCTCCAGCGCGTCATAGTGCTCCTGGTCCAGGCCGGCCAGCCCGCCGATGTCGAACACGCGCGGTGCGGCATCGTTGCGCCAGGCGCTCAGGCGCGCGTGCTCGTCGAAAATCTCATGCACGCCCGCATAGTCGAAGCCGTCAAAGCCCATGCGGCGCGCGACGTCGCACAGGATCCGCCAGTCGGCGCGCGCCTCGCCAGGCGCGGGCAGGAAGGCACGCTGGCGGGAAATGCGTCGTTCCGAGTTGGTAACGGTGCCGTCTTTCTCGCCCCAGCCCAGCGCGGGCAGCAGCACGTGCGCGGCAGCATTGGTGTCGGTGCGCTCGATGATGTCGCTGGTGACCACCAGTTCGCACCTGGCCAGCGCGCGGCGCACCTGGTCGGCGTCGGGCAGGCTTACCACCGGGTTGGTGGCGATCACCCAGACCGCCTTGACGCGGCCGGCTTCGATCGCCTCGAACAGTTCCACCGCCTTCAGGCCCGGGCGGTCAGCCACCACCGGCGATTGCCAGAAGCTCTGCACGACGTCGCGATGCAGCGGGTTGGCCAGTTCCATGTGCGCGGCCAGCATGTTGGCCAGGCCGCCGACCTCGCGCCCGCCCATTGCATTGGGCTGGCCGGTAAGAGAGAACGGGCCCATGCCCGGGGCGCCGATGCGGCCGGTCAGCAGGTGGCAGTTGATGATGCTGTTGACCTTGTCGGTGCCGGCCGACGACTGGTTGACGCCTTGCGAGAAGGCGGTCACGGTCTTTTCCGTATCCGCGAACAGCTGGTAGAACGCCAGCACGTCCTGCACGTCCAGCTTGCAGGCGCGGGCCACGGCAGCGGGATCGGCGCAGGCCGCGTCCGCGGCCTGCAGGGCTTCATCCAGCCCCGCGGTGCTGGCGGCGACGAAGGCGGCGTTGGTGCGGCCTTCGCGCGCCAGGTAGCTCAGCAGCCCGTTGAACAGCCACACGTCGGTGCCCGGGCGGATCGCCAGGTGCAGGTCGGCCAGTTCGCAGGTGGCGGTGCGGCGCGGGTCGATCGCCACGATCTTCATCTCGGGGCGCGCTTCCTTGGCCCGGGACAGGCGCTGGAACAGGATCGGATGGCACCACGCGGTGTTGGAGCCCACCAGCACCACCAGGTCGGCCAGTTCCAGGTCTTCGTAGTTGCCCGGCACCAGGTCTTCGCCGAAGGCGCGCTTGTGGCCGGCCACTGCCGACGACATGCACAGGCGCGAGTTGGTGTCGATATTGGCGCTGCCGATGAAGCCCTTCATCAGCTTGTTGGCGATGTAGTAGTCCTCGGTCAGCAGCTGGCCCGAGACATAGAGCGCGACCGAATCCGGGCCGTGGCGGCGGACGATGTCCGAGAAGCCTTGCGCGACGGTGTCCAGCGCATGGTCCCACGAGACTTGCTGCAGGGAGCCATCGGTGCCGCGCACCTTGGGGTGGAGCAGGCGGCCTTCCAGGTCCACGGTTTCACCGAGCGCCGAGCCTTTCACGCACAGCCGGCCGTGATTGGACGGGTGCTGCGCGTCGCCCGCGATCTCGACCTGGCCGTCGGCGCGCACGGTGGCGCGCACGCCGCAGCCGACGCCGCAGTACGGGCAGGTGGTGGCGGTGGTGGTGGTCAGGATCGCCGAGACGACCGGGATGTCGGACAGGTTCACGCGTTCTCCGTGCGGGGGCGTTATATGGCTTACGGTGATGCTTATGCGGCGAGCGCTTCGCACTGCGCCTGACCGAACAGCAGGCGCTGGCGCAGCGCGCCCACCGGCGTGCGGCGCTGGATCATGTCGAAGTACCAGGGGCCGTCCTGCACGTCGCCGTACAGCACGGCGCCGACCAGATAGCCGTCCTGCAGCACCAGGCGCTTGTAGACGCCGCGGCGCGGGTCGCGCAGCACCAGGTCTTCACTGCCTTCGGCGCCGATGAAGTCGCCGGCGGAATACAGGTCGACGCCGGTCACTTTCAGTTTAGTCGCGGTGGCCTGCTGCACGTAGTGGCGATGGCCGGCGCCGGCGAGGTGCGCGGCGCACACGCGCGCCTGATCCCAGATCGGCGCCACCAGGCCGAAGGTGGCCTGGCGATGCTGCACGCACTCGCCCACGGCGTAGATGCGCGGATCATAGGTCTGCAGCGTGTCGTCGACGACGATGGCGCGCTCGCAGTGCAGGCCGGCGCCGGCGGCCAGCTCGATATTGGGGCGCACGCCGGCGGTCATCACCACCAGGTCGGCGGGGATCTCGCTGCCGTCCTTGAAGCGCACGCCGGTGACGCGGTCGATGCCGAGAATCTCCGCGGTCTGAGCGCCCAGCAGGAAGCGCAGGCCCTTGCGTTCGAGCGCGCCCTGGAGCAGCGTGGCAGCGGGCTTGTCGAGCTGGCGCTCCATCAGGCTGTCGGGCAGGTGCACCACGGTCACGTCCATGCCCTGGCGCAGCAGCCCGTTGGCGGCCTCCAGGCCGAGCAGGCCGCCGCCGATCACCACCGCATGGCGGTGGTCGCGCGCGGCTTGCTGCATGGTCTCCACGTCCTGGATATCGCGGAAGGCGATCACGCCGTCAAGCTGGTGCCCCGGCACCGGCAGGATGAAGGGCTTGGAGCCGGTGGCCAGCAGCAGGCGGTCGTAGCGCACTTCGCGGCCGGAGGCCGAGCGCACGATGCGGCGCGGGCGGTCGATGGCCACCACCGGATCGCCGGCAAGCAGTTCGATGCCATGCTCGGCGTACCACTCGCGCGTGTTCAGCATGATGTCCGCTACCGTCTTCTCGCCGGCCAGCACCGGGGATAGCAGGATGCGGTTGTAGTTGCCGTGCGGCTCGGCCCCGAACACCGTGATGTCGTACAGGTCCGGGGCGAGCCTGAGCAGCTCTTCCACAGTGCGCATGCCGGCCATGCCGTTGCCGACGACGACCAGGCGCGGGCGGGCTTGGGGGGTGGCGGAAGGCGTCATGCCGGCATCTCCGTTGGCGTGGCTTGAGGACAGGGGGAACATCAAATGGGCGCCGGTGTCAGGCTGCGAGTTCTTCCTCGGCCTCGCTCACGGCCACGCCGGCGGCAATCCAGACCTTGCCGTCATAGACGCGTGCGGCGTAGGCACTGACGGACTGCTCGGGCGCTTCCAGGCATTCGCCGGTGCGCAGGTCGAAGTGATGCTTGTAGATCGGCGAAGCCACCACCAGGCGCTCGCCGAGGTTGCCGACCAGCCCGCGCGACAGCACCGCGGCCTGCGAGTTGGGATCGAAGTTGTCGATGGCGTAGACTTCGTCGCCACGGCCGATGCGGAACACGGCGACCTGCTTGTCGTCGACCAGCGCGCACACACCAGTATTGGGCACGATATCGCGTACGGTGCAGACGGCGGTCCAGGTCTCAGGATGGTGGGGATGGCTCATCACGTTCTCCTTGTTTGCGGCACGGTCAGGCTGCTTTTGCGGGCATGGCAACCACGGGAATCTGGCTCAGGCGAGAACGACGCAATTTCCGTTCCTCCGGCGTGGCCGGGCGGATCTGCCCGCGCTCTTCGACAAAGGCGACGTTGTCGTCGCGGCGGTCGCTGTTGACGAAATGGCGGAAGCGCTTGCGCGTCTCGGGATCGGTCACGGCCTTCTTCCACTCGTCTTCGTAGGTGTCGACCACATGCTGCATCTCGGCTTCCAGTTCGGCGGCGAGGCCCAGCTTGTCGTCCAGCACCACGGCCTTGAGGTAGTCCAGGCCGCCTTCGAGGTTGTCGCGCCAGACGCTGGTGCGCTGCAGGCGGTCGGCGGTGCGCACGTAGAACATCAGGAAGCGGTCGATGTAGCGCACCAGGGTGTCGTGGTCCAGGTCGCTGGCCAGCAGCTCGGCGTGGCGCGGCTTCATGCCGCCGTTGCCGCACACGTACAGGTTCCAGCCCTTGTCGGTGGCGATCACGCCAACGTCCTTGCCCTGCGCCTCGGCGCATTCGCGGGTGCAGCCGGACACGCCGAACTTGATCTTGTGCGGCGCGCGCAGGCCCTTGTAGCGGTTCTCCAGCTCGATCGCCAGGCCCACCGAATCGCCCACGCCATAGCGGCACCAGGTGGAGCCCACGCACGACTTCACCGTGCGCAGCGCCTTGCCGTAGGCATGGCCGGACTCAAAGCCGGCGGCGATCAGTTCTTCCCAGATGAAGGGCAGTTCCTCGGCGCGCGCACCGAACAGGTCCACGCGCTGGCCGCCGGTGATCTTGGTGTAGAGACCATACTTCTTGGCCACCTGGCCGACCGCGATCAGGCCCTCGGGCGTGACTTCGCCGCCCGGCATGCGCGGCACCACCGAATAGGTGCCGTCCTTCTGGATGTTGGCCAGGTAGTAGTCGTTGGAATCCTGCAGGCTGGCGTGCTCTTCCTTGAGCACGAACTCGTTCCAGCACGAGGCCAGGATGCTGCCCACCGCGGGCTTGCAGATGTCGCAGCCCATGCCCTTGCCATGCGCTTCCAGCAGCGCATCGAAGGTCTTGAACTTGCCCACGCGAACCAGGTGATACAGCTCCTGGCGCGAGTACGGGAAGTGCTCGCAGAGGTGGTTGTTGACGGCCATGCCCTGCTTCTTCATCTCGGCCTTCATGATCTGCGTGACCAGCGGCACGCAGCCGCCGCAGGCGGTGCCGGCCTTGGTGCAGGTCTTGAGCGCGCCGATGCTGGTGGCGCCGTCGCACACGGCCGCGCAGATCTCGCTCTTGGAGACGTTGTTGCACGAGCAGATCTGGGCGGTGTCGGGCAGGGCATCGGCGCCCAGCGCGGGCTTGGCCTTGCCGCTGCTGTCGGGCAGTATCAGGAACTCGGGCGACTCGGGCAGCTCGATCTTGTTCAGCATCATCTGCAGCAGCGTGCCGTACTCGCTGGCGTCGCCGATCAGCACGCCGCCCAGCAGGTACTTGCCGCAGTCGGACACCACCAGCTTCTTGTAGACCTCCTTGCGGTCGTCGCAGAACTGGTAGAAGCGCGCGCCCGGCACGGTGCCGTGCGGGTCGCCGATGCTGGCCACGTCCACGCCCATCAGCTTGAGCTTGGTGCTCATGTCGGCGCCGGCAAACTCGGCGGCTTCGCCCTGCAGGTGGCGCGCGGCGACGCGGGCCATGTCATAGCCCGGCGCCACCAGGCCGTAGATCTTGCCTTGCCACAGCGCGCATTCGCCGATGGCGTAGATGTCGGGATCCGAGGTGAGGCACTGGTTGTCCACCACGATGCCGCCGCGCTCGCCCACCGCCAGGCCGCTGGTGCGCGCCAGTTCGTCGCGCGGGCGGATACCGGCCGAGAACACGATCATGTCGGTGTCGAGGTGGGTGCCGTCGGCAAACACCATGCGGTGGGTGCCGTCTTCGCCGTCGATGATCTCCACCGTGTTCTTGCCGGTGTGCGCGGTCACGCCCAGGCCATGGATCTTCTGGCGCAGCATGCGGCCGCCGCCTTCGTCGACCTGCACCGCCATCAGGCGCGGCGCAAACTCGACCACGTGCGTCTGCAGGTCCATGTCGCGCAGCGCCTTGGCGCACTCCAGGCCAAGCAGGCCACCGCCGACCACTACGCCGGTCTTCGAGCGCGCACCGCATTCGCGCATCGCTTCCAGGTCTTCGATGGTGCGATAGACAAAGCAGTCCTTGCGGTCCTTGCCCGGCACCGGCGGCACGAAGGGGTAGGAACCGGTGGCGAGGATCAGCTTGTCATAGGACAGGGTCTCGCCGGTCGACACCTTCACCGTGCGCGCGGCGCGGTCGATCTCCACCGCACGCGCATTCAGGCGCAGCAGCATGTTGTTGTGCTGCTCGAAGAAGCCGGCGGGCACCAGCGACAGGTCCTCGGCTGACTTGCCGGCGAAGAATTCGGACAGGTGCACGCGATCGTAGGCGGGACGTGGTTCTTCGCACAGCACGGTCACTTCCACGTTCTGCGCGCCGGCTTCCGCCAGGCACTCCAGGAACTTGTGACCCACCATGCCGTGGCCGACGATGATCAGTTTCATGATGCTTTCCTTGTCCGGTAGTCAGTCTTTGCTGCTTGTTGTGCTGTGGGGGCGATGCTTCAAAATCAGCTGGCCATTGCGCTGTCGTACAGCGCCTGCTCCTGGGCCTTGTGCTCGGCGGTGAAGCGGATGGCGATGGCGCAAAGTGCGGAGATGGTGGCGAGCACGCCCAGCACTGTCAGCGTGTGCTGCAGGTCGCCCAGGCCCTTGAGCAGGAAGCCCGCGGCGACGGCGCCAACGTTGCCGCCCGCGCCGATGATGCCGGCCACGCCGCCCAGCGCCTTGCGGTCGATAAAGGGCACCAGCGCGTAGGTCGCGCCGCAGGCCATGTGGGTGAACAGGCCGAACAGCAGCATCGCGACCACGGCCAGCGTCACACTGCCGGCCTGCGCGAACCACAGCAGGCCCAGGCCTTCGCCCAGGATCAGCACGAACAGCAGCGTGGCGCGTGCGTCCAGGCCGCGGCGGCGCGCCGCCTTGTCCGACAGCCAGCCACCCAGGGCGCGGGCAAACAGCGCCAGCAGGCCGAAGCTCGCGGCGGCCATGCCGGCAGCCTTCAGGCTCAGGCCGAAGCGGTCCACGTAATACGAGGCGGCGATGTTGTGGATGAAGATCTCAACGCCGAAGCAGGCGCCGTAGGTGATGAACAGCAGCCACACGCGGTAGTTGGCGCTGGCGGCGCGGAAGCTGGCCCAGCCGCCGCCCTTGCCACCGTCCTTGCCGGTGATGGCGATGCCGCGGGCGCGCAGGTCCGAGTAGTTGCCTTCCGGGCAGTCCTGGGTGAAGCGCCAGTAAATGACGGCCATGATCAGCATCAGCACGCCCGGCACCAGCAGGGCGAAGCGCCAGCCGAACGCGTGGTCGGCGCCGAGCATCAGCACGGCAGCCAGCAGCAGCGGCATGATGGCCTGTGCGGCGCCGCCGCCGGCATTGCCCCAGCCGGCCGCGGCCGCGTTGGCGGTGCCGACCACGTTGGGCGCGAACATCACCGAGGTGTGGTACTGCGTGATCACAAAGCTGGCGCCGACTGCGCCGATCAGCAGGCGGAAGGTCAGGAAGGTCTCGTAGTTCTGTGCCAGCGCCACGCCCAGCACCGGCAGCGCGCCCAGCGCCAGCAGGCCGGTGTAGGTCTTGCGCGGGCCGAAGCGGTCGCACATCGGGCCAATCACCAGGCGCACCAGGATGGTCACCGCCACCGCCGCGATATTGATGTTGGCGATCTGGCCCGGGGTCAGGCCGAACTCGCCCTTGAGCACAGGCATCAGCGGAGCGCAGGCAAACCACGCAAAGAAGCAGACGAAGAACGCCATCCAGGTCAGGTGGAAGGCGCGCATCTGCGGGGTCCTAAAGCTCAGCAGCTCGATGCGGGTGGCTTTGGCGGTCATCGTCCTTGGCTCCAAAAAACAAATGGCGTCCCGCAGACCAGGCCGCTCAGGCCAGTTCAGGGGACGCCGTTGTCCTGACAGCCACTACATGGGATAGGGGCTGCGTATGTGGGGTGGGCCGGTCGCCGTTGACGGGCCCGTACCCTGTTACGCAAGGGGTGTGCCAGGCCGGCATGTGACGGTGAGTGGGGGTTTGTTGCGCTGGGTGCGGCGGAGTGATGCCGGGATGCGCTGTGGTGGGGCGGCCGCCGGGCTGGCGGCACACTCATGGTGCAGTGCGGTGGGCTGCGCTGGTGCGATGCAATACCGCGGTCGGCGCTACTGGTCCGAAGCCGGGGACTGGGCGTTGACGGGAATGATCCGCATATCGCGCGGCGACACTTCCACGCCGTCCTCGTCGACCAATGCCGCGCGCACCAGCTTGCCGCTGGCGCGCGAGCGGATCTGCACCGGGCCTTCGCCGGACGGGGCCATGTGGCTGTCGCCCCACTGCATCAGGCCGACCAGCACCGGCAGCAACTCGACGGCGGCGCGGGTGGGGCGGTATTCGAAGCGTTCGCGCTCGCCGGGCTCGCGGTAGCCGACCTTGCGCAGCAGGCCGGCGTCGGTCAGCGTCTTGAGGCGCGCGGACAGCACCGCGGGCGAGCATTCCAGCCGGCGCAGGAAGTCGTCGAAGCGCGTCACGCCATGGAAGACATCGCGCAGGATCAGGATCGTCCACTTTTCGCCGATCAGCGAAAGCGTCGCGGCAATCGAGCAGTGGCGGAGGTCGGACGCATTGAGGGTCATGATGCCGGCAAGCATAGCATGCTGACTTCATTTGCAAAAGTCAGGTTATCTCCTATACTCTGACTACGAATTTTGAATCCAGATGGTGCCGGGATGGATGATCAGAGCGAGGCCCGCACGGGCAAGGCGGAAAGCTGGACGGTGGGACGGGGCGTGCAGGTCACGCTGCGCCATACGCGGCCTCAGGATGGCGGGGCGCTGCGCGCGCTGGTGGATGGGCTCTCGCGTGAGAGCCGCTACTTCCGCTTCCTGAGCGGCGGGCGCGTGGTGGACGCGATTGTCGACGGCCTGGCCGCGCCCGGACCTGGCGGGGTGGCGCTGGTGGTGGAGGCGCCCGACGAAGTTGGTGTCTCAGCCATTGTCGCCAGCGCGGAATACGTGGTGTCCGGGCACGTCGGGGAATTTGCCGTGGTGGTTGCCGACGGCTGGCAAGGGCAGGGACTGGGGCGGCGCCTGATCGCCAGGCTGTGCGAACTGGCGCGCGCGGCCGGCCTGCGCACCCTGCGCGGCGACGTGCTCAGCGAGAACCGCCGCATGCTGGCCATCCTGCGCGGCCTCGGCTTTGCCAGCCGCCGCAATCCGCAGGACAGCCACCTGCATGAAGTCACGCTGGCGCTTGGCCAGCCGGCGCGCAGCCCGCAGCGGCTGCCGGCGGACTGGTTCGGCGCGCGCTGATTAACTGGCGTCGCGCTTGCCGCGCGAGGTCATGGTGCAACCTGCCGAGGCCGTGATGATGCTGGCGATCGCCAGCCATTGCAGCGCGCTCAGCTGTTCATGCAGGAACGCCAGCCCGGCCAGCGCGCCCATCGCCGGCTCCATGCTCAGCAGGATGCCGAAGGTGCGCCGGTGCAGGCGCTTGAGCGCCACCATTTCCAGCGAATAGGGGATCGCGCTCGACAGGATGCCCACCGCCAGCCCGAACAGCAGCAGCGTCGGGCTGAACATCGCGGTGCCCGCATGCGCGAGCCCGAACGGCAGCACCACCAGCGCCGCCATGGTCAGCCCCAGCGCGGTGGCCTGCCCGCCGTGGGCGTTGCCCGCCATCTGCCCGAACACGATATACAGCGCCCAGCCCACGCCCGCGGCCAGCGCATAGCCGATGCCCACCGGATCGAGCGTGCCGGCGGCATCGCCGACCGGCAGCAACAGCAGCAGCCCGGCCACGGCAAAGGCGATCCACAGGAAATCAATTGCGCGCCGCGACGACAGCACCGCGACCGCCAGCGGCCCGGTGAACTCGATCGCGATCGCCAGCCCCAGCGGGATGGTGCGCAGCGACATGTAGAACAGCAGGTTGGTCGCGCCCAGCGCCGCGCCGTACAGCGCGATCGCGCGCGCGTTGGTTCGCGTCAGCGGGATGCGCCACGGGCGCCAGACGCACAGCAGGATCAGCGCGGAGAAGCTCACCCGCAGCGCCGTGGTGCCCTGTGCCCCGAGCGCCGAGAACAGGCTCTTGGCAAAAGAGGTGCCGATGCACAGCGAGGCCATCGAGCCGGTCAGGGCCAGCACGGCGAGCAGGGTCGAGCGACGGTGGGCGGCGGTTTGCGGCAATTTGGGGATCCTGTTTTATGGCGTGGCCTGTGCAATGCTGCCGCATCATGCGGCAAGCACGGCGCGGGCGCCATATACAGGTGCGGGCCAGTGGCTCAGTACAGTTGGCCGTGCCCCGGGCACGCCGCTGCTCAGTGATCCCGAGCCGCCGCCTTGCGCCGCTTGCCGGGTTTGCTGGCGCAGTCCGGGCAACGCCCCAGTAGCGTCAGCTCGTGGTGCTCCACTTCGAAACCCGGTGGCGTGATCTCTTCCAGATGCCCGGGGCACCCTTCCAGCGGGAAGACGCGGTCGCACGACAGGCACTGGAAATAGTGCCGGTGGGTCGCGGCGCCCGGCACTTCCGACAATTCATAGCGGTCCGGCTGGCCCGGCAGTTCGACGGCATGCACCTGCTCGCCTTCCACCAGGGCACGGATGTTGCGGTAGACCGTAGCCAGTCCCAGTGAGGGCACCTGGTGCTGGGCCGCGGCCAGGATCTCGGCCGGGCTCAGGGGCCGGCCGGCTTCGCGCAGCGCGTCGATGACGGCGCCGCGTTGACGGGTCATGCGTTCCATGACTAGAATCTTAATGAGAAATTATTATCATTAGTGAGTCGCTGCGGTTTGCCAGTCGGATGGCCGCCGCCGCGACTCGTTTTTATTGGGGTGTTCCTTATGCTGCTTGCGCAGCTCAGCCGTGCCCGGCGCCGCGCGCCGTTTTCGTTCCTGCCTGTTGTGCCAGACCTGCGCCCGGTCCAGGCGCGTTCATTGCGGCCGGTTGCTGCCCTGATGCTGGCGATGTCCGGCCTGGCCGAGGCGGCGGATACCGCCGAGGCCTCCGATATTACGCTGCCGGCGGTGTCGGTGGTCGGCACGGCCTCCGCATCATACAACCCGCCCGACGCCTCCGGCGCGACCCGCACCGACACGCCGCTGCGCGAAATTCCACAGTCGGTGCGCGTGGTGCCGCGCGCCATGCTGGACGATATCGCCGCGACCCGTTTCGACCAGACCTTCGACTATGTCAGCGGCATCGCGCGCCAGAACAACTTCGGCGGCCTGTGGGACAACTTCGCCATGCGCGGCTTCACCGGCCATGAGAACACCGGCGCGGGCTACCTGATCAACGGCTTTGCCGCCAACCGCGGCTATACCGCGCCGATGGATGCGGCCACGATCGAACGCGTGGAAGTGCTCAAGGGCCCGACGTCATCGCTGTACGGCACCAGCGAGCCGGGCGGCACCTTCAACGTGGTCACGCGCCAGCCGCAGTTCCGGCCTGCGCAGCGCTATGGCTTCGAGCTTGGCACGCGCGACGGCTATCGTGCCACGGCCGATGTCACCGGCCCGCTTGGCGAGAACGTGGCCGGCCGGCTGATCGCCGTGGCCGACCACCAGGGCAGCACGCGCGACTACATCAACAGCCAGCGCTACCTGGTGGCGCCGTCGTTCACCTGGACCCTGGGCAACGACACCGTGCTGCAGTACGCGGCCGAATTCCAGCGCTACACCACGCCGATGGACCGCGGCGTGGTGGCCGTCAACGGCCAGCTGGGCCGCATCCCGCGCTCGCGCTTCCTGGGCGAGCCCGGCGACGGCGACATGCGGCTGGACAGCCAGTCGCACCAGCTCAGCGTGGAGCACCAGTTCAGTCAGAACTGGAAGGGCAGGCTCGGCCTGTCCTACCGCGGCGGCGCACTGACGGGACATAGCAGCGAGGCGACTTCACTGGCCGCCGACGGCCGCACGCTCTGGCGCCAGCGCCGCTACCGTGACTTCCAGTCGGACGATGTCTCGCTGCAGGCCAGCGTGACCGGCAAGTTCAGCACCGGCCCGGTCGGGCATGAACTGCTGATGGGGGTGGATGCCTACCGCTTCGGCAATACCATGGCGATCCTGCGCAAGAACCCCAGCGCCGCGGCGCCGTACGCGATCGACATCTACGACCCGGCCTATGGCCAGCCGGCGCCGCCGATGCCGTGGAACATGGACACGTACGAGCGCCAGCGCAATCTCGGCGCCTACGCGCAGGACCAGCTGAGCCTGGGCGAGCGCTGGCGCGTGCTGGCCGGCGTGCGCTTCGACGCCTTCGACCAGTCGCTGGACAACCACCTGCGCGGCACGCGCACCACGCAGCACCAGAACGCAGTGTCGCCGCGCGTGGGCGTGAGCTACCTGGCCAGCCAGAACGTGTCGCTGTTTGCCAATGCCAGCCAGTCATTCCGTCCCAATGCCGGCGCCGACGCCGCGGGGCTGCCGTTCGACCCCGAGCGCGGCCGCGCGGTGGAGGCCGGCATCAAGTTCGACAGCGAGGACCGCCGCAGCGGCGCCACGCTGGCCATCTTTGAGATCCGCAAGCGCAATGTGCTGGCCACCGACCCGTCCGATCCCTCCTTCTATATCGCCGCCGGCGAAGCGCGCAGCCGCGGCCTGGAGCTGGATGTGGCCGGGCAGCTTGGCACCCACTGGCGCGTATCGGGCAGTTTTGCGCTGACCGATGCCGAGATCACGCAGGACACGCGCCTGGCCGCCGGCACGCCGCTGTCCAACGTGCCGCGCACCAGCGGCAGCGTGCTGGCGGTGTACGAGGATGCCGCGCCGGTGGGCCAGCGCTATGGCGTTGGTGCCGGCCTGCGTTATGTGGGGCGGCGTCCGGGCGATGTGCAGGACAGCTTCTCGCTGCCGGCCTATGTGCTGGTGGACCTGCATGGCTACTGGCAATACAGCCGCAACGTGCGCGTGTCGCTCAACGTGGGCAACCTGTTCGACAAGACCTATTACGCCAGTTCGTACAGCAGCCTGTGGATTGCGCCGGGCGCGGGCCGCAGTGTGCGGCTGGGCGTGCAACTGAGCTATTGACGATGCTGCCAGCCAAGGCGCGCACTGCCGCGCCCCTGTCTTCTCCGACAGACTTCCCTTCTGCCGCGGTCGCGCGGCCGGCCGGCGGCCGGCTGCTGTCCATCGACGCTCTGCGCGGACTGGTGATCCTGATCATGCTGCTGGACCACGTACGGGACATGTTCTTCCTGCACGTCCAGGTGGCCGATCCCATGGATGTCGCCACGACCTCTCCGGCACTTTTCTTCAGCCGGCTCGCCGCGCATCTGTGCGCACCGGTTTTCATCTGGCTGGCCGGCATATCGGTGTGGCTCTACGGTGCCGCCGGGAACGACCGGCGCGCCGTCAGCGGCTTCCTGCTCAGGCGCGGCGTGTTCCTGGTGCTGCTGGAGGTGACGCTGGTCGGCTTTGCCTGGACCGGGACCTTGCCGCCGCAGGTGATCTACCTGCAGGTGATCTGGGCCATCGGCCTGAGCATGATGGCGCTGGCGGCACTGGTGTGGCTGCCGCGGGCAGTGCTGATTGCCGCGGGCATTGCGCTGGTTGCCGGCCACAACCTGCTGAGCCCGCTGCATTTCCCGGTGGACAGCGCCTGGCACGTGCCCTGGGCCATCCTGCACGACCGCACCTGGATCGAGGTGGCTGATGGTTTCAGGGTGCGTACCTCATACCCGGTGCTGCCGTGGATCGGCGTGATCGCGCTGGGCTATGCGGCGGGGCCGTGGTTTGCCGTCACGGTGCCTGCCGCGGTACGGCAGCGGCGGCTGGCTGGATGCGGGCTGGCGGCGCTGGCAGGCTTTGCGGTGCTGCGCGCGCTGAACGGCTACGGGCAAGAGCAGAAATGGCTGGCGGGCAGCGACGCCTTGCATACCGCGATGAGCTTCCTCAACGTCACCAAATACCCGCCGTCGCTGCTGTTCCTGCTGCTGACACTGGGCGTGGGCTGGTTGCTGCTGGTGTGGCTGGAGCGAGCGCAGGGCGGCTGGATCGCGCGGCGCCTGGCCGTGTTCGGCGCCGTGCCGATGTTCTTCTACCTGCTGCACCTCTACGTGCTGCAGGGGCTGTACCAGGCTTGCGTGCACCGCTGGGGCCTGAACCAGGGCAAGGTGTTCGGCCTCGACCACGTCTGGCAGCTGTGGCTGGGCGCGGCCGTGCTCGCCCTGGCGCTGTGGCCGGCGGTGCGCTGGTTCGCGGCGCTGAAAGCAAGGCGGCGGGACTGGCGCTGGCTGAAGTACTTCTGACCAGCGCCTGGGTCCCGCACGTCCCGGCTCAGCGCGGCGTGGCCGCGACGGGTGCCGGCTGTGCCGCCGCCGGGGATTGCGCCGGAGCCTGAGGTTGCGCTGCGGCCTGGGGCTGGGCTGCTGCCTGAGCCGGTGCCACGGCTTGAGGCTGTGCGGCGGCTTGGGGCCGTGCCACGGCCTGAGGTTGCGCCGCGGCTGGAGGCTGCGCCACGGCCTGCGGCTGCGCCACGGCTTGAGGCCGTGCCACCGCCTGGGGCTGTGCCGCGGCTTGCGGCCGCGCGGCCGGTGCCTGGCGTGCGCCGCCATTGGCCGCCGGGGCGGCCTCGGTCACCTCGCGCCAGCCGCCGCCGAGCGACTTGTACAGCGATACGCGGCTGGTCAGGCCGGCCAGCTTGTACGTGATCAGCGCCTGCTGCGCGGTGTAGAGCTGGCGCTGCGCGTCGAACACGCCGAAGTAGTCGTCCACGCCGTTCTTGAAACGCATTTCCGACAGCCGCCGGGTCTCGCTGCCTTCGCGCACCAGCGCTTCCTGCGCCTGCACCTGGCGCTCGTAGGTGGCGCGTGCCGCCATGCTGTCGGCCACTTCGCGGAACGCGGTCTGGATGGTCTTCTCGTAGTTGGCGATGTTGATGTCCTTGCGCACGTTGGCCGCATCCAGCCCGGCCCGGTTGCGGCCGGCGTCGAAGATCGGCACGGTCAGCTGCGGCGCGAACACCCATGCCATGCCGCCGGAGAACAGCCCCGCCAGGCTGCTGCTGGCCACGCCCAGCGCGCCGGTCAGCGAGATGCGCGGGAAGAACGCCGCGCGTGCCGCGCCGATATTGGCGTTGGCCGCCTTGAGGCGGTGTTCGGCGTTGAGGATGTCGGGGCGGCGCACCAGCACGCTGGACGGCAGCCCTTCGGGGAACTCACTCACCAGGGTGCGCGCGTCCAGCGGATCTCGCGCGGCGGCGTTGGCGTTGGCCGTTGCCGCGCCGGCATCGGTCACGGATTTCGGCAACGGGCCGCCGATCAGCAAGGACAGCGCGTTCTCATCCTGCGCCACCTGCCGCGTGTATTGCTCAACGCCGACCTGCGAGGTCTGCACCTGGGTTTGCGCGCGATGCTGGTCCAGCTGCGCCATCGCACCAACCTGCCGCCCGCGCCGCACCATCTCCGCCGCGTCCTGCTGCGTCTTCAGCGTGTCCTGCGACAGCTTCAGCAGCGCGCGGTCGGCCAGCAGCGTCAGGTAGGCGTTGGCCACCTCGGACACCAGGCTGATCTGCGCGCTGCGGCGCGCTTCCTCGGTGGCCATGTATTCCTCGAGCGCGGCATGCTTGAGGCTGCGCACCCGGCCGAAGAAATCAAGCTCGAACGCCGTAAAGCCGATGCCCGCGTTGTAGGTGGTGATCTGCGGCGACTGGCCCGCCGCGCGCAGCCGTTGCGGCAACCGCTGCGAGACCATGCCGGCATTGCCTTCCACCGTGGGGAACTGCGCCGCGCGCTCGATCTGGTACAGCGCGCGCGCTTCGTCGATGGCAAGCGTGGCCATGCGCAGGTCGCGGTTGTTGGCCAGCGCCAGTTCGATCAGCTGGCGCAGTTGCGGGTCGACGAAAACATCGCGCCATCCCAGGTCCGCGGCCGAAGGGCCGGCGGGTTGAGCCGGCTGGCCCGGCTGCGCCGCACCGGCCTGCGGGGTGCGGTAGGCAGCGCCCTCCGGCCACGCCGACGGGACCGGCGCGTCGGGGCGCTGGTACTGCGGTTCGAGCGTGCAGGCAGCAAGGGCCAGCACGAGTGCGCCGGGCAGCAGCAGGCGCGGCGGGGGCAGGGTACGGGGGCGTGGCAGGCTTCGCATGGATGGTTCCGGAGAGTGGAGATTGTTATCTGGCATGGTTCAGCCCAGCAGCGCGCGCCGCACAAAGCGCGACAGCGCCAGCTTGGGCTGCCCCTGCCGGGCAATGTTGTGTGCGGGATCGGTGAACAGCAGCCGGATCAGCGCGTGGCGCGCCGCCATGCCGGCGTTCAGGGCGATGCCCAGCAACTGGCCGTCGCGGCGCACCACGCGGCACGGGATCCAGCCGGCCTGCGCCAGCCACAGCGCGCCCTCGGTGCCGGCTGGAATGGCCGGCGCCAGCGGCGTGGTGACGGCAACGCCGTTGCAGGAAAGATCCCTGGTGGTCACGCGGTATTCCTTGCCATCCACGCGCAGCAGCGCTGCCGCGCGGTGCGGGAAGCGCTCTTCCTTGCGCGGGCGCGGCAGTTCCACGCAGACCAGCAGCGAGGCCAGGTACAGCATCAGCGCCACCCCGGTCCAGATGGTGTTGAAGGCGAGCCCTTGCGCATCGGGGTCCACCACCAGGGCGCGGCCCAGTCCCAGCGCGGAGAAGCCCAGCAGCCCCGCGTACAGTGCAGCGAACTTGCCGTGGATCACCAGTTTGGAGCGGTCCAGCCCCTTGTTGGTCACCTTGAAAGGCCGTCCGAACGGCTTGAACATCGCGCTCACCAGCGATGCGGTGACGGCCAGCGCCGCCACGATCTGCGTGACTTCGGTGAAGATCGGCAGCGCGCGCTGGCCGGTGATCCAGATGCTGTACGCCCAGTACGCCACCAGCGCCGGCAGGCCGTAGGCGAGAAACTGCAGCGGCTCGCCATACAGGGTGGAGACGCCGAGGTACCAGTACAGCAGCGGCCCTGCCAGCAGCATCAGCGTGAATGGCCGCGACAGCCAGTGCAACAGGCCGTGCACGTAGTGCAGCCGCTGCATCCCGGTGTAGCCGCGCCCGCGCAGCGGCCCGTCCGCGGTCAGCGCCACCTGGATCGTGCCCAGCCCCCAGCGGCTGCGCTGGCTGATGTACTCGGGCAGGCCTTCGGCTGACAGGCCCACGCTCAGGCGCTCATTGAGCCAGCGCGTGATATAGCCGTGCGGCAGCAGCCGGTAGGTCAGGTGGATGTCCTCGGTCACCGTGCCGGTGGGGAAGCCGCCGATCAGGTCGATCAGGTCGCGCCGCACCACGAACGAGGTGCCGATGCAGAACGCCGCGCCCCAGGCGTCCTTGGCCGGCTGCATCACGTCGAAGAAGGCGCGTTGCTCATCGACCCAGCATTCGGTGGCACGCAGGTTGTACTGGATCGGATCCGCGTTGTAATAGAACTGAGGTGTCTGCACCACGCCCACGCGCGCATCGCTGAACAGCCCCACGGTGCGCAGCAGGATATTGCGATGCGGCGCGAAGTCGGCGTCCAGCACCAGGATGTAGGGCGCGCCGCCGGCCGCGGCGCTGTGGCGCAGGCCGTTGTTGAGATTGCCGGCCTTGGCGTGGGCGTTGTCCGGGCGCGTCACGTAGTGCGCGCCGACCCGTTCGCAGAACTCGCGCAGCCAGTCGCGGCGGGTGTCGTCCAGCACCCAGACGCGGAAGTCGGGATAGTCGATCGCCAGCGCCGAGACAATGGTCTTCTCCAAAATGTCCAGGCCTTCGTTGTAGGTGGCGATGAAGATGTCCACCGGCGGCACCTGCTTCGCGCGGCGCAAGGCGGCCTCGCCCGCGTCGGCGTCGGGGGTGTGGTTGCTGGTGCGCGCCAGCACCACGATCGACAGCAGCGTATAGGCCAGCGTCATGCATTCGAAGGCAAAGAACACATGGGCCCACACGCTGGCGAAGTTCATCTGCCAGTCGGGCAGCGTTTCGCGGACGCGCCAGGTCAGGTATACCGCCAGCAGCAAGGCGGTGACGCCGCCGAACAGCACGCGGTCCGCCGGCCGGTCTTGCCGGCACAGCATCGAGAGCAGCACCATCGCCAGCAGCACGCCGCCGTTGATGACCAGCAGCGTCTGGTTTTCCAGAAACAGGGCGAACATCGTCACTCCTTGGCGGCGGTGTTGATAGGGGCGGTTGCAGGTGCCGCGGCCGCAATGGCCGGCGGCGGGCAGGACGGTTCCAGGCATCCGCCCGGACGGAAGGGGTTCCAGCGCGCCGCGGCCAGCACGGCCCATGCAGTGGCGCCCAGGTGGGGCAGGTGGAAGTAGTGGAAGTCCTCCGTGGTCGAGGTGGGCCCGATCGACAGCCCGGTGCTGATGCGCGCCTCGGGCGTGGCGTAGAGCATCCCGGACGGCGCCCGCTGCGACAGCAGCAGCTGCCACAGTGGCTGCGCCTGTTGCGCCTGCCCGGCGGCCTGCAGCACCAGCGCGGCCTGCCCGGTGCCTTCGGTCCAGATGCCGTCGGGGCCACCCTTGAAGCCGTAGCCCGCGCCGGCGCGGTGCTTGGCCTCCACCCACGCCAGGTTGCGGCGCCAGTCCTGCGGCGGGTCCGGGATCGCGATCAGCGGCCACAGCACCGCATCCAGCGCGGACGGGCCGGCGTTTGGCGCGCGCCCATCGTCGCGTGTGCCGATGATGAAGCGGCCCTCGCGCGCCTGCCACATGGCGCCGACAAAGCCGCGCGAGCGCGACGCGCCGTCGCGCCAGCGCGGATCGTTGCGCTGGCTGGCGAGCCAGCTGAAGGCGGCATAGGTATCGACGTTGTGCTCGGTTGATTTCCAGCCCTGGCGGGTCTGCTTCGGTTCATGGCCGAAGAAGCCGCCGATGTAGCCGGCGGGCGCGCCCGTGTCGGGCACGGTGGCATGCACCCAGCCCATCAGCGCGGCGGCGCCATCCAGGTAGCGCGCATCGCGGGTGGCCTCATGCACGGCCAGCAGCAGCAGCGCGGCCCAGGCCACGTTACCGGTGGCAGTGCCGGCCTGGTAGGCATCTTCAAACCAGCGCTTGCTGGGCTCGTCCCACCAGCCTGGCAGGGGCACCGCGCCGGCCGGCAGCGGGCCGGCGCGATAGGCGTTGCGCAGGCGCGCATCGCGGAAGTGGCGGTCCTGGCGGGTTGCCTGCAGCACGGCGTCGGCAATGCGGCGCGCTTCGGCGGGACGCTTGCAGGCCACCAGCGCGATGCCGGCCAGCGCGTTGTCGTAGACGAAGGCGGCATTGCGCAGCGCCGGGGCCAGCGGCCCGCCGCCCGGCGCCGGCTCATAGCTGGCGAGAAACAAGGGGCCGTTGCCGCTTTCACGGCTGACGCGCTCGGCCAGGGTCTTGCAGCCGTCGGCCAGCAGGGTCTGCTGGGCAGGCTCGGCAGCGCGCGCCGCGCCTGGCGCCAGCGCGAGCACGGCGGGAAGCAGCGCGCCGGCAACCAGGCGGGGCAGGCGTGCAGTCGGGATCGGCAGTCGCATCCGGGTCTCCTTTGCCTGCGTCGGCGGTTATATCAGCGATGCCCGCAGCTGGCCCAGCCAGCTCTGGTTCAGCGTCACGCGCGCCCAGCGGCCCATGCCGCAATGGCCGGACTGGGTTGGCCCTGCCGCTGCCCGTGCTGCTGCCCCTGACGCCCCGCCAGCCTTGCCGGGCACGTTGCCCAGCGGGCGGTCGAGCTTGGCGATCACATAGATCTCGTTCTTCTCGATCGGCGGGAAGGGCACGAAGTAACGCGCCTGGTCGCCGTCCGGCGCGCGCGGCAGTACCTCTGCCACCGATGCCGGCAACGCCGTGGGCACGCCGTCGACATTCACGTTCAGCCGTGCACCGGGCAGCAGGTTGTCGCTGAGGCTGCGCGGGAACACCGCAACCACGCGCGTCTGCGCGCAGTTGCTGGCGCGCGCCAGGGTGGCGCCGGCGGCCACGCGCATGCCGGGCTGCGCGATCAGGTCTTCGATGGTGCCGGGTTCGGCCGAGCGGATCTCCAGGTTCGAAAGCCGGTCGAGGCGTTCCTGTTCCGTGGCGATCATCTCGTCCACCGACTTGCCATAGGCCTCCAGTTGTTCCAGCTCTGCCGTCAGCTGTGCCGATTCCGCGCCCAGTACCTGGCGCCGCTGGGCCAGCGTGGCGCTGGGGCCGTCGGTGGATGAGGCATAGACCTTGTTGCGCGCGGCCTCGCTCACGCTGACTGCGTTATCGAGCTCGGCCTTGGCCGCTGCCTTGGCATTGGAAAGCATCGACAGCTGGTAGCGCGAGGCATTGGTGTAGGCCTCGCTGACGGCCCCGGCCCACTGCATGTTCTGGTTGCGGTTGACCACTTCCTGCTGCTGGTCTTCCTGTGCCCGGGCCGATGCCAGGCGCGCCTCCAGGGCGCGCACGCGCGCACCGTGCTCGCGTTGCGCAGCGCTGTTGTAGCGCTGCAGGTCCTGCTCGGTGGCGGCCATCAGCCGGCGGTTGCTTTCCAGCCGCGCGCGGGCGGAGTCATGGCGCTGCTGGTTGTCGAGCTTCTTGCCGGTCAGGTCGACCAGCAGCGAACGGTCGATGTTCGGGTTCTGCACGATCATCAGCGCCTGGTTGGCCGAGAACGACTGGCCCGCGGCCACCATCTGCTTCGTCACGATGCCTTCCACGGGAGAAGTCACCAGGCTGACCGGACTGTTCACCACGGCCCGCTCCGACGAGCGCGTAAACACATTTGGAAACATGATTGTCAGTACGGCCCAGATGATGAACAGCACCACGCCGTAGCCCGCCATGCGCGGCACGATGTGCCAGAGCGGCACGGTAACGGGCTGCGGGCGTTGCACCAGGCCGTCGCCGTGGGGCTGGCGCAGCGGAGCCGGTGTCAGCGGGTGTTGTCTGGGTGGCGGATTATTGCGCTGGTCGGCCATGGTGTTGTTCTCCGGCAAGCAAAGTCAAAAAGCGTCCCCGCCGGCATGCACAGGGTGCATGCCGGATGAGCGAAAATTCCACGCAAGCGGGTAGCGTCGCGCAAGGGCTGTCGCGCGGTGCCCGGCTTGCATGTCCCCAATTCAGCTTGTTGTCTGCAGCACGCTCGATGTGGCCAGGCCGTATCGGCGCGCCTTGCATTCGGGCCGACAAGCGGCCCCTGGATTTGCCCGGCTTCATCCGGGCAGAGTTGAACAATGGCCAGTCAATGGCCAAGAAGTGGCAGCCCGCTGACGCAAAGATTCATGCACTCAGGCCGCCGTGTGTGAGTTAAAGGCTAGTCAGTTGCCCCGTCCCTTGCTGTAAAAATGTGTAAGGGGAGGCTGTAGCACTGCTTAACACGGCAGTAACATGACATGCAATGAACGACGAATACAGCACACATTGACGGGGTTTTGACGCTGGTACGGAGTTGAGTCCGGCAGCGATGGCAGTTGGCGCGCGCTGCGGTGACGCGGGCTAATCGTCGGCTGCGAGTGGCGGCGCGATGTGCTCCAGCGGCCGCCGTTCGGCGTCGATGCCGAAGCGCAATGCCAGCAGCCCGGCGACGATCACCAGCAGCGCGCCGAAGCCGTAGCCTGCCGCCACGGCTTCGCGGCTGCCGCTTTCAATCAGCGCGCCCAGCAGCACCGGCGCGATAAAGCCGCCGGTGCCGGTGCCCACGGCGTAGAACACCGAGATCGCCAGCGCGCGCATTTCCAGCGGGAAAACTTCGCTGGCGGTCAGGTAGGCGGAGCTGGCCGCGGCCGAGGCCAGGAAGAACACCGCCGACCAGCACAGCGCCTGGCCGCGCGCATCGAGCCAGCCTTCAACGAAGGCCCAGCCGGTCAGTGCCAGCCCGATGCCGGACAGCACGTAGGTGGCGGCAATCATGCGCCGGCGCCCGATGTGGTCGAACAACGGGCCAAGCAGCAGCGGCCCCAGCGCGTTGCCCAACGCAAAGGGAAAGATATACAGCGCCACGCGCGCTTCCGGCACGGCATAGAAGCGTGTCAGCACCAGCGCATAAGTGAAGAAGATTGCGTTGTAGAAGAAGGCCTGCGCCACCATCAGCGCCAGCGTGATCATGCTGCGGCGGCGGAAGCGCCGCAACAGCAGGCGCATGACTTCGCCCACGCCCGGCGCGGCGCGCCGGCGCATCGCCACCGCGACGCAATCCGGTGCCACCGGCGGCAGCGGGCCATGGCGGGCGCGCACCTCGGCCTCGATCGCGGCGATCACGCGCTCGGCCTCTTCCAGCCGGCCATGGGTGGCAAGCCAGCGCGGGCTCTCCGGCACATGCTTGCGCACCAGCACGATGGCCACGGCCAGTACCGCGCCCAGCGCGAAGCAGACGCGCCAGCCCCAGACCGGGCCGAACACGCGCGCATCGAGCAGCACCAGGCTCAACCCGGCGCCGAGTGCCGCGCCCAGCCAGAAGCTGCCGTTGATGGCCAGGTTGACGCGCCCGCGCACGCGCGCCGGGATCAGTTCGTCGATGGCGGAATTGATGGCCGCGTATTCGCCGCCGATGCCAAGGCCGGTGAAAAAGCGGCAGGCCGCAAAGAAGGCAAAGCCGGGTGAGAAGGCGGTTGCCAGCGTCGCCACCATGTAGACCGCGAGCGTGGCCAGGAACAGCCGCTTGCGCCCGAGCCGGTCGGCCATGCGCCCGAACACCAGCGCCCCCAGCACCGCGCCGGCGATATAGAGCGAGCCCGACCAGCCGACCTGCGTCGCGGTCAGGCCCAGCGTATCGGGGCGCTCCAGCACGGCGCCGACCGAGCCCACCAGCGTGACTTCGAGGCCATCGAGGACCCAGGCGACGCCCAGCGCAATCGCCACGCGCCAGTGCCAGCGCGACCATGGCAGGCGGTCCAGCCGCCCCGGAATGTCGGTGCGGAATGCGGTGTCGACGGGAAGGCTGGCGAGGGCGGTATCGGTTGGCATTGCCAACCAGTATAGGAAACGGGTGCAAACGGGTGCCGCAGCGTTCAGCGGTACAGCACCGTGGGCAGCCAGAGGCCGATGCCGGGGAAGACGTAGAGCAGCACCAGCGCAATCAGCTGGATGCCCATGAACGGCAGCATGCCCAGGAAGATCTGGTTCAGCGTGACATGCGGCGGCGCCACGCCCTTCAGGTAGAACGCGGCCATTGCCACCGGCGGCGACAGGAAGGCGGTCTGCAGGTTCAGCGCCACCAGCAGCCCGAAGAACAGCGGGTCGATGCCGAAGTTATCCAGCAGCGGGATAAAGATCGGCATGAAGATGATGATGATCTCGGTCCATTCCAGCGGCCAGCCGAGCAGGAAGATGATCAGCTGCGCCAGGATCATGAACTGCACCGGCGACAGGTTCAGCGACAGCACCCACTGCTCGACCAGCGCCTGTCCGCCCAGCAGCGCGAACGCGGCAGAGAAGATCGACGAGCCCACGAACAGCCAGCACACCATGGCGCTGGTCTTGGCCGTCAGCAGCACCGATTCCTTGACCACGCGGAAGTTCAGCTGCCGGTACGCTGCCGCCAGCAGCGCGCCGCCGAGCGAGCCCACCGCCGCGGCTTCGGTCGGCGTGGCCAGCCCGAACACGATCGAGCCCAGCACCGCCAGGATCAGCAGCGCCAGCGGGAAGAACGACGACAGCAGCATCTTGAAGATTTCCAGCCGCGCGAAGCTGAAGCGCCAGTAGAAGTACACCAGCACCGCCGCCACGGCCGCCAGCGTGATCCAGAACCAGCGGGGTGCGGATACTGCAGCCGCCGCCGGCACTGGCGCTGGCTGCGCCCCGGCTTGCGCTGCGGTCGTCGGTGCAGGGGTGGTAGCGGCGGGAGCGGCCGGCGCTGCGGGCGCAGCGGATTCTTCCACTGGCGGCGCCTGCAGGTCGTCGAGTGATGCGCTGCTTTCCTCGGCGCCTCCCATCGACAGCGGTGCCTCCACCGCGACGCTGGCGGCGGGCGCGGTGACCACGCTGTATATCGTTCCCATCACCAATACCACGGCGATCGCCGGCAGCAGCACGATGCCCAGCTGGCGCGCGAACACTGCCGTCGGCAGGTCGGCATTGCGCGGGCCCTTGAGGGCGCGCATCAGGCCAGCACCGAGCGCAGGCAAGGCATGGGTGGCGCCGCCGGCTTCCAGCGTGCGCGCCACCGGCGGCAGCGGCACCACCCGCTCTGCTTCCGGCAGCGGCGGCGCCAGCGCAGGCTTGAGCTTGGCCAGGATCAGGATGTAGACGATATAGAGCCCGGTCAGCATCAGGCCCGGGAAGAACGCGCCCGCATAGAGCTGCACCACCGACACGCCCGCGGTGGCGCCGTAGACGATCAGCAGCACCGACGGCGGGATCAGGATGCCCAGGCAACCGCCCGCGGTGACCGCGCCGGCCGACAGCGACGTGCTGTAGCCCGCGCGCAGCATGGCGGGGAAGGCCAGCAGGCCCATCAGCGTGACCACGGCGCCGACGATACCGGTGGCGGTCGCGAAGATCGCGCAGGTCACCAGCGTGGCCACCGCGAGCGAGCCGGGAATCCACGCCAGCGCAAGGTGCAGGCTGCGGAAGAGCTTTTCGATCAGGTTGGAGCGCTCGACCAGGTAGCCCATGAACACGAACAGCGGGATCGAGATCAGCACGTCGTTGGTCATGACGGCATAGGCCCGCTGCACCATCAGGTCCAGCGTCTGCTGCACCGCGATCGTGGGGTCGGCGTGGCGGTAGGCCAGCCAGGAGAACAGCACGCCCATGCCCATCAGCGTGAACGCGGTGGGGAAGCCCAGCATGATCGCCACCACGATCAGCGCCAGCATCAACAAGCCGAGGTGTCCGTTGGTCCATTCCGCCGGCGCGGGCATGAACCAGGCCACGGCGCCGACGATCAGCACCATCAGGGAAATGCCGAACCACAGTTCCTTCCTCATCGGCCGGCTCCAGGCTGGTCGTCGCGCGGCGGCGGTGACTCGGCCAGCTCAGCGGTAGGGGTGCCTTGCACCATCTCCTTGAGCTGCTCGACATCGACTTCCTCGACATCGCCTTCGCGCGGCGGCCAGCTGCCGTTCGCCAGGCACAGGATGCAGCGGATGGTCTCGGCCACGCCCTGCAGCAAAAGCAGCGCGCCGGCCACGGGAATCACTGCCTTGAACGGATAGATCGGCGGACCGTCGGCGGCGATGGAAGAGTGTTCGTCCTGTGCCAGCGAGACCTCGAAGAAATCGATGCCCGCCCAGGCCAGCGCGATCACACCGGGGAAGAAGAAGGCCAGGTAGAGCACCAGGTCGATTGACGCCTGCATCCGCGGCGGCAGGAAGCCATAAAGGATGTCGCCGCGCACGTGGCCGCGCTTGGCCAGGGTATACGCGCCGGCCAGCATGAACATCGTGCCGTACAGCATATTGCTGGCATCGAACACCCAGGCGTGCGGCGTGCCCAGCGCATAGCGCGAGAACACCTCGTAGCTGATCATCAGCGTGAGCCCGATGATCAGCCACGCGCCGGCCTGGCCGACGAAGGTGCTGATGCGGTCGATGCCAAGCAGCAGGCGTTGCACGGTATGGCCCCCGGAGTGGCGCGGCTCAGGTGCGTTTGGAGAAGTAGTGGCTCGTTGCCAGCCGGAAATCGACGTTAGTGTCGTTCTGCCAGCGCGTGGCGCGCTCGGCGAAGGCCTTCATCGAATCATTGACCTTCTTGAACATCGGGTTTTCCTTTTCCTTGCGCGCCACGATCTCATCCCATACCTTCAACTGCGCCTGCAGCACCGAGTTGGGGGTCGCGTAGAACTTCACGCCTTGCTTCTGCAGCGCCTGGTAGTCCTTGGAATAGCGGTCGATCGCCTTGATCGACATATCCGCGGACGCCGCTTCCACCGCGTTGGCGATCAGCGCCTTGAGCTTGGCCGGCAGCGCGTCATAGCGCTTGCGGTTGAACAGGATCTCGAACTGCTCCGAGGGCTGGTGGAAGCTGCGCAGCATGCAGACCTTGGACACGTCCTGGAAGCCCAGCGCGCGGTCGGAGCTGGCGTTGTTGAACTCGGCCGCATCGAGCAGCCCGCGGTCCATCGCCGGCACGATCTCCGCGCCCGGCAGCGCGTTTACCGCGGCGCCCAGGCCGGTGAAGATGTCGATCGACAGCCCCACCGTGCGGAACTTCAGCCCCTTGAAGTCTTCCGGCTTGGTGATGGGCTTCTTGAACCAGCCCAGCGGCTGGGTCGGCATCGGGCCATACAGGAACGACACCACGTCCAGGTTGAGGCTGCGGTAGATCTCCTGCTGCAACTCCTTGCCGCCGCCGTACTTGTGCCAGGCCAGCAGCATGTTCGGGTCCATGCCCCAGGCCGGGCCCGAGCCCCACAGCGCCAGCGCCGAGTTCTTGCCATACCAGTACGCGATCACGCCATGGCCGCCGTCCAGCGTGCCCTTGCTGACCGCGTCGATCAGGTCGAAGGCCTTGACCACCGCGCCCGCGGGCAGCAGCTCGATCTTCAGGTCGCCGCCCGACATATTGTTCACCTTGGTGACGAAGTCGCCGGCGAACTCGTGGAAGATGTCCTTGGTGGGCCAGGTGCTCTGCCAGCGCATCGTGACCGGGCCTTGCGCCTTGACGATGGCCGGGAAGCCCATTGCCGCGGCGCCCGCGGCCGCACCGGCGGCCCCCCCAAGGAAGCCGCGCCGGGAAACGCCTGGCTTGGTTTCCGCTTCAGGTTTTGCTGCGCCTGCTTTCCTTGTCCTGGATGCCATGACCGCCTCCATTTGCTATGTGTGGGATTACCCGCGAGCGCCGGCCATGGGGGCCGAGACAACTCGCCACTGACGCGAACATCGGAAAAGTCGGGAAATCTGAAGCATGCCGGGCCAGTGGCCGCGCGGCAGAAGCGGGCGTGCAGGTGGCCCGTGATTCCCTTCATGGTAGGAAAGGGACAGGGAACCACAATCTAGGGATTACCCGCGCGGTGTGGGCCCGCGCACTTCGTGGCGGGGCCCGCCGATGTCGCGGATCCGGGGCTGGGCGCTCAGGTGCGGACGATGCCGACCGTGAACTCGGCCTCCAGCAGCCCCGCTGCATCGGCAGCCTGGCGCACGCGCATCTGGTTCGGGTGGGGTCCCGCGATCGGGTCCTGCGTGGTGGCGCGCGACGGCACGCCGTGCGCGCGGTAGGCCGGGTGGCTGCCCAGCACCTCGCGGTTCAGGGTATCGCTGAAGTACAGCTGGCTGGTCAGGGCTTCCGACCGCTCCAGCAGCACCTTGAAGTGGATATGGATGGCGCGTGGCGCGTACCAGCCGGGATAGATCGACGTGAACGCGGCCACGCCGTCCTGGCTGGTGGGCTGGACGCCACGCAGGAAACGCGCCTGGCGGTTGCCGCGGCCCTCGCCGCTGTAGCTGCCGTCGGCATCGCAGTGCCAGATGCTGACCAGCGCACCCGGCACTGGCGCGCAGCCGCGCCCGGCATCCACCACCCGGATGCACAGCCGCAAGGGTTGGCCAGGGCGGTCGTCGCGGATGTCGGTGCGCACCAGGGCGTCGTCGAGGTAGAAGGGGCCTTCGGTGGCGGCGGGCGTCAGCAGGCAGGCGGCGGGGGTGGCCGCTGCCGCCGCGGGCGCGATGCCGGCAGCGGCAAGCAGGCCGCCCAACTCATGCAGGAAGCGGCGGCGCGCCGCGTCGGTGGCTGCCGCGCTGTCGGCGCCAATTGCCGGGCGCACTGTCATGGTGGGCTCCGAGGTGATCCGGGTGCGCCTTGCGGCGCGTGGTGCTGCCGCGCCGGCGCCGAGACGTCAGCGTCCCATCGCCTTGAGCATCGAGTAGCCGTGGCTGGTAATGCGCGGCTCCTGCCGGCGGCCATGCAGGATCTCAAGTTGTACGAGTTGCTTTTCGACCAGTGCCTTCAGGTCGATGGGGTCGATCTGGCGGGAATCGCTGGAATCGAGAGAATCGGGGCCGTCGCTCAGCAATAGCAGCGTGGCAAATTCATGCGGGCTCAGCACGTTCGTCTCCTTGGCTAGAGGGGGGCGTTTGCTGGGAGTCTGCGCGGCGCAGCAGCGCCAAACGCGGGAAGATTGTCAGAAGCCCTGGAGACGATGCGGCACATGCCGCCCATGCGTGCTGCGCCGCGGTGAAATGCTGCGGCGCGGCATCCTGTCTCCGGCGACTAATTGGTTTGACGAGGCCGGCAGCACGCGGTTCCGTGCAACCGCTCGCGGTTACATGTGACCGGGCGTCGCACGCCGTGATCGTCATCCGCCGCTCATTATCAGCCTGTCACGATGACAATGTGATGGCCATGCCGGTACTGTGGAATTGGGCGGCAGCCTACCGCCCATTGCACCGCTTGCGCCGCATCGCGGCGTCTATCGGTCCTGCTGCTCGCGCCACGCCTCGTACAGGTCGATGCCCTCGTCGCGCGCCGGTACATAGGCCAGCGTCATCTCCCGTTGCTCCAGCGGCCTGGCCAGCTCGATATAACCGCGCTCCGCGGACAGGTCGTAGGGTTCGCCGTCTTCATTGGAGTAGGCGTAGTAGACCGCCTTCACGCCGGCCAGATACATTGCCGACAGGCACATCGAGCAGGGGTAGCCGCTGGCGTACACCGTGCAGCCGCTCAGGTCCGGCTTGCCCAGTGCCCGGCTGGCGGCGCGCACGGCCTGCATTTCGGCGTGTGCACTCGGGTCGCAGGTGGCGTCTACCTGGTTGACCGCGCGGGCCAGCACCTCGCCGTCCCTGACGACCACGGCGCCAAAGGGCCAGGTATTGCGTTCGCGCACGTTCTCCATGGCGAGGCGGATGGAATCAAGCAGATAGGCTTCTGTCGTGGACACGCGTTGTCTCCCTTGAGGCCTGGCCCGTGCAGGCGGACGATGGTTCGGGCCTCGGGACTATAGGCCAGCGTGCACGGGCATGGTGGCGTGGGTTGTTATAGGGCGTATTTGGGCCTTGCGCGTGCAGCACCGGTTATTGGCGATGGCACTGGCGTGCATTCGAATCCATAACTTCGCGCGGCGTGGCCGACATGACAGAATGCACCGGACCGCATCGACACCCCTTACACCCGACGCATCCGCACGGAGGAAAGAACATGCTGGCGGCGCGCCTGTCCATCTGCCTTGCCCTGGTCATTGCCATGCTGATATCCACCCCAGCCGCCGCCGCCGGCGGCCCGCCCGAACAACAGTTGCGCGAGGCCGCGGCCAGCGGCAACGCCGCGCAGGTCACCGCACTGCTTGGCCAGGGCGCCAGCATCGATGACCGCGATGCGCAGGGACGCACGGCGCTGCTGCTGGCCACGCACCACAACCGCGTGCAGGCGGCCAGGGTCCTGGTCGATGCCGGCGCCGACGTGAACGCGAAAGATGCCATCCACGACAGCCCCTACCTGTACGCCGGCGCGCGCGGCTACAACGAGATCCTGCGCCTGACGCTGGCACATGGCGCGGACCTGCGCAGCACCAACCGCTACGGCGGCACCGCGCTGATTCCCGCCGCCGAGCGCGGCCATGTCGAGACCGTGCGCACGCTGATCGCGGCCGGCGTGGCGGTGAACCATGTCAACAAGCTCAAGTGGACGGCCCTGCTGGAGGCCATCATCCTTGGCAACGGCGGGCAGGCCCATACCGAGATCGTGCGCCTGCTGGTCAAGGCGGGCGCCGACGTGAACCTGGCCGACGGCGACGGCGTGTCGCCGCTGCAGCATGCGCGCCAGCGCGGCTATACGCAGATCGAACAGATTCTCAGCGCCGCCGGCGCACGCTGAACCCTGCGCCGCAAGGCGGCTCGCTCTCGCCTGCCTCATATATACTGTCAGTGTGCATACAAAATGGTGAGAGCGATGTCTGCGAGAGCGAAACGCAACGCAACGAGTGGCAGTCATGAGGTGGCGGATGCCATGCCGGAAGCCGATCCGGCAAAGGAATTGCTCTGGGCCCGCCCGGGGTTCCTGGTGCGGCGCTTGCACCAGATCCACGTCGCGATGTTCTTCGAGGAGTGCAAGTCGCCCAATATCACGCCCGTGCAATATGCCATCCTGACGGTGCTGTCGGTGCTGCCGGGATTGGACCAGACTTCGCTCGGGCAGGAGGTCGGCCTGGACCGGACCACGACCGCCGACGTCGTGCGCCGGCTCGAGGAGCGCGGGCTGGTAGAGCGCCGCGACAACCCCGCCGACCGGCGCACCCGCCACGTCCACCTGACGCGGGAAGGCAAGAGCGTGGTCACGGCGCTGCGTGGCGACATGGCGCGTGCGCAGGAGCGCATGCTGGCGCCGCTGAAGCCCGCCCAGCGCGAAGTGTTCATGGACCTGCTGGCGACGCTGGTGGAAGCCAACAACCAGTACAGCCGCACCGTGCTGCGCAGCATGTGAGCCCGGCGGCGGGCGCAAGGCCCGCCGCGCCCCCAACGCGCGCTAGACCGGGTAGACCAGGTCGTTGGCGATGATGGTGGTGTCGTAGACAACCTGCCGCTCGCGCAGCAGCAGGCTGCCACCCTGGCGGCGGAAGCGGTCGTAGTAGGTCCCCGCCAGGTGGATCGTGGTGGGGCCCTCCACCAGTGTCTGCAGCAGCATGTAGTTGGCCTGTGCCACGATATCGCCGTCCGCGGTTTCGTCGCTGACCCGCGTGTTGGTCACCAGGTGCAGGTTGTAGCGCGGCGCGAACATCTGGGTATTGGCAATCGCAGCGGCGCGGTCGCGCATCATGCCCACCCCTTCGGCGTAGACCAGCCCCACCGGCAAGTTGCGCTCGGCATTCTCGCGCGCGGTGATCCGGTAGAGCGCATCCTCGGTGAAGAAGCGGGGCCATTGCTCCACCAGGCCGGCGTCGAGCACCGCGCAGTATTCCGCGTGGAAGGCCTCGATCTCCAGTCGCAGTTCAATGGCGCGCGCGGTGCCGAGGGCGCTCTCGCGATAGAGGGAATAGTTCATCGGTTTCATATTCTGGGAATCCCGTTAGCCGCCGTTCAGAACCCCATCACGCCGCGGTAGTACTGGTACATCGCACGGATGGCGGATTCGGAGATCAGGGAGTTGGAGGTGCCGACCTGGTCCGGGTCCAGCTTGAGCACATTGAGGTCGCTGCTGGAGCGGCGCACGCCTTCCTGCACGAACTTCATCGCCTCGTTGTCTTCCAGCCCCAGGAAGCCAGCGGGGCCCATCAGGTTGCCTTGGCGCAGGCGGTGCTGCGTCATCTCCTCGGTATCATCCTCGTAGCCGAACATGGTCCACAGCATCAGCATGCTGTCCGGCCCGTTGGGCACGATCTGGCGCACGCCGAGGGTGTTCATTTCGCGCTGCACGATCAGGTTCGGCCAGATCGTCTGCATCGTCACCGACCAAGGCGAATCGAACTCTTTCACATATTCCAGGAAGCGTTCGTCCTCCAGGCGCATGCCTTCATGGTATGAGCGCATCTCCTTCTTGTTCTCGTCGCTGACGGCCGCGTACTTGTCTTCCTTCTTCGCCGACGCCATGGTGCCGTGCCGCCCGTGCACGGGATCGGCGATCATGGCGCTTTCGTTGCCCGCCACCAGCAGTCCGAACACCACCAGGAAGGAGTGCAGCAACGTGGCGTGGTACGGGTCCTTGAGGTTCTCGTGGTACATCTTCCAGTTGCACGGAAGTTCGTTCTTGTAGTACCCGAGCACCTTGAGCGGCTTGCCGTTGAAGACGATGTCGAAGTCCTTGAGGATCTCCGGCGTCAGGTAGTCTTCCAGGCTTTCCATGTCCGCCGCGTACGAGGCGAAGATCACGCCGTTGCGCGTGGCCACGTTCAGCTTGACCAGGCCGTGGTCCTCGTTGCGGAAGTCCCTGGGCATGCCACCCGCGCGATTGACGCCGCGCTTGAACGGAACGCCCTGCAGGTTGCCCTTGAGGTCGTAGGACCACTGGTGATAGGGGCAGACGAATTCCTTTGCATTGCCCTGGCTGTGGCGGCAGAACTCGGCGCCGCGGTGCGCGCAGCGATTTTCGAAGACGTTGACCGAGCCGTCTTCGGCGCGCGACACCACCACCGGCGTCGCGCCGACATAGGAGCGCTTGTAGTCGCCGGCGTTGGGGATCTCCGCTTCGAGCGCGACGTAGTTCCAGGAGCGTCCGCGAAAGATCTTCTGCAGCTCGAGGTCATGCACCTCCTTGCTGGTGTAGACCCAGTCCGGGATGTAGTGCAGGCTGTCTTCGGGCCAACGGCAGTCGGCCAGGCCGGCGTCTTTCTTGCCCAGCGTGTGCTGGATCACAGCTTGTGTCTGGTACATGTGGGAGTCCTTTCAGAGTGTAGCGGGGCTGGCCGCTGCCGTAGGGAGGTCGCGCACCAGCTGTCGCAGCGGCATGGCGTCATCGCACAGCCGTGGCAGCAGGTCTTCGACGGCATGGCCGAAGAGCGCGCGCAGCGGCCGCAGGTCGCCGCCGGCATTGATGGCGATGGCGTGGCTGAGCCGGCCGTGCCGGGTGCCGAGCAGCATGAACCTGGGGCAGGGCGCGTCGCTGGCGGCGATGCCGCGCCAGGCATAGCGGGTATCGGGAGTGGCCGCGCCGAGCATCTGCACGTTGCAGCCGAACTGGTCGGTCCAGAACCACGGCATCGCCGCGGGTTCGGCCTGCACGCCCAGCATGGCGGCGGCGGCGATGCGCGCCTGCTCGTTGGCGCTTTGCCAGGATTCCAGCCGCATGTGGGCGCCGAGCCGGGGCTGGTACTGGCTGCAGCAGTCGCCCGCGGCATAGATGCCGGCCGCGCTGGTGCGGCCCTGCTGGTCGACCTGGATGCCGCCGTTGGCGGGGTCCAGCGCCAGGCCGGCGGCGGCGCCGAGCGCCACCTCGGGCGTCAGCCCGATCGCGACCACCACCAGCGGCGCCTGCAACGCCGCGCCGTCCGCAAGCCTGACCTGCACGCCATCGGCCTGCGGCACCAGGGCCGCGATGCCGCAGCCGAGCCGCAGCTCGACGCCTTGCGCAAGCACGCGCTGCGCCAGCCAGCTGCCAAGCTCAGGCGGCAGCGCGCGGCCGAGCAGCCGGTCGGCGCTTTCGATCAGCGTGACCCGGAGGCCGAGGCCGGCCGCGGTCGAGGCCGTTTCCAGGCCAAGGAAGCCGCCGCCGATCACGATCACTTCGCGCGCGCGCTGCATGGCATCGCGCAGGCGGGCGGCGTCGTCGAGCGTGCGCAGGTAGTGCACGCGGGGCGTGCCCGGGGGAAGCGTAGGCAGGACGCGCGCATTGCCGCCTGTGGCGAGCAGGCAGGCGGCGTAGCGAATGGCCTCGCCATCGGCGCAGTGCGCCACGCTGTGCGCGGGGTCCAGCGCGGTGACCGTGATGCCAAGCCGCAGCTCGATCTCCTGCCCGGCATAGAAGCCGGCGGGGTGCACGCCAATCTTGCCGTCCTGCGCGGCATCGGCGAGCACGGACTTGGACAGCGGCGGGCGTTCGTACGGTGCATGGCGTTCGCCGCCGGCCATGACGATGCGGCCGCGATGGCCGAGCCTGCGCAGTTCGGCAGCGGCCATCGCGCCTGCCTGGCCGGCGCCGACAATCAGGATGGGCGTGTCTTGTGGCATGCTCGGCTCCTTCAAAGCTCGACCCACACCCGGCTGTCTTCGAACTTGACCGGGTAGGTGCGGATGTCGCTGGTGGCAGGCGCGCACATCGCCTTGCCGGAGCGGATGTCGAAGCGGGCCTGGTGCAGCGGGCACTCGATGCAGCCGTCTTCCAGGTAGCCGTCGGACAGCAGCGCGTACTGGTGCGTGCAGACGTTGTCGGTGACGAAGTACTGGTCGTCGCTGCGATAGACGGCGAGCTGGCGGTCCCCCAGCGTGAGCGGCATTACCTCGTCGTTCCGCAGGCCGTGGGCGGCGTCGATTTCAATCCATGCCATGGCGATCTCCGTGAATTTGATTTGTCAGTATGCTGAATATATAAGATCAGTGTACTGATGTTTTATGCTCGCAGTATTCTGGTTAACCCTGGCCCGGGTTGGCCGCGCCGGATCCGGCTGGCCCCACCGCGGGCGCGCCGGCCTGCAGCGACGGGCGGGCCTGCCAGCGCGCCAGGATCTCGCCCATGATGCCGCGGCGGAACGTCAGCACGCACACCACGAAGATCAGCCCCGTCACCATGCTGACCGATTCGCCCAGCGTTTCGAACCAGCCGATGCCGGTCATGGCCGCGAGCGCATTGCCGGCGTCGCCCAGCTTGTTTTCCAGCGCCACGATCACCAGCGCGCCGACCAGCGGGCCCGACAACGTGCCCATGCCGCCGACCAGCGTCATCAGGATGACCGTGCCCGACATCATCCAGTGCACGTCGGTGAGCGTGGCAAAGCCCAGCACCAGGGTCTTGAGCGCGCCCGCCAGCCCGGCCAGCGCCGACGACAGCACGAACGCCAGCAGCTTGAAGCGGTCCGCGTCATAGCCCAGCGAGATGGCACGCGGCTCGTTCTCCTTAATCGCACGCAGGATCTGCCCGAACGGCGAGTTGACGATGCGCATGATGCCGAGGAAGGCCGCGGCGGTGATCAGCAGCACGACGTAGTACATGGTGTGGTCCGACGCCAGCGGCAGCACGCCGAACAGGTCGCCCCGCGGCACCGCCTGGAGGCCGTCTTCGCCACCGGTCGCGGGCGCCTGCAGGCAGAAGAAATAGAACATCTGCGCCAGCGCCAGCGTGATCATGGCGAAGTAAATGCCCTGCCTGCGTATTGCCAGTGCACCAAACACCAGGCCGAGCAGGGCACCGAACGCGGTGCCTGCGAGCAGGCCAAGCTCCGGCGTCAGCTGCAGGAACTTCATCGCATAGCCGCAGGCATAGGCGGCGCCGCCGAAGAAGGCCGCATGGCCGAACGACACCAGCCCGGTGTAGCCCAGCAGCAGGTTGAAGGCGCAGGCAAAGAGCGCGAAGCACAGCAGCTTCATCACCAGCACCGGGTAGGCGCCCAGCCAGGGCGCGAGCAGCAGGACCGCCAGCAGCAGTCCGTAGGCGAAGGTCGCACGCTTTCCGCTTGCCATCATTTTTCCTTTCCAAAGAGCCCGGCGGGGCGCACCAGCAGCACGCACACCATGGCGACGAAGACCACCGTCGCGGAGGCTTCGGGGTAGTAGACCTTGGTAATACCCTCGAAGACACCCAGGCCAAGTCCGGTGAAGATCGAGCCCAGGATCGACCCCATGCCGCCGATCACCACCACGGCGAAGACCGTGATGATCAGATTCTGGCCCATCAGCGGCGAGACCTGCATCACCGGCGCGGCCAGCACGCCCGCCAGCGCGGCCAGGCCCACGCCGAACGCGTAGGTCAGCGTCACCAGCAGCGGCACGTTGACGCCGAAGGCCTCGACCATGCGCGGATTCTCGGTGCCGGCGCGCAGGTAGGCGCCCAGCCGCGTCTTCTCGATCATGAACCAGGTGGCAAAGCACACCGCCAGCGACGCCAGCACCACCCATGCGCGGTAGTTGGGAAGCACCATGAAGCCCAGCTGGCTCACGCCAGACAAGCCTTCAGGCGTGGGATAGGGCAGGCCTGAGACGCCATAGATCGAGCGCAGCGCGCCTTCGATCAGCAGGCAGATGCCCAGCGTCAGCAGCAGCCCGTACAGGTGGTCGAAGCGGTAGAGGTGGCGCAGCATGGTGCGCTCCAGCACCACGCCGAGCGCCCCGGCCAGCACCGGTGCCAGCACCAGCATCAGCCAGTAGTTGAGCCCGAGATAGTTCAGGCCCATCCAGGCCAGCACCGCGCCGAGCATGAACAGCGCGCCGTGCGCAAAGTTGATCACGTTGAGCAGACCGAAGATCACGGCCAGGCCCAGGCTCAGGATCGCGTAGAACGAGCCGTTGACCAGCCCCAGCAGTAACTGGCTCAGCAGCGCGGGCAGGGGCACTCCAAACAATTCCATGAAAGTCTCCTTAAACGCCCAGCAAGGCGCTGAGCGTGGGCATCTTTCGTTCGAGCTCATCGGCGCCGAAGGCCTCGACGATGCGGCCGTGCTCCATCACGAAGAAGCGGTCCGCCAGCGGCGCGGCAAAGCGGAAGTTCTGCTCCACCATGACGATGGTGTAGCCGCGGCCGCGCAGCATGGCGATCATCTTCGCCAGCTTTTGCACGATCACGGGCGCCAGGCCTTCCGAGATCTCGTCGAGCAGCAGCACGCTGGCGCCAGTGCGCAGGATGCGGGCCACCGCCAGCATCTGCTGCTCGCCGCCCGACATGCGCGTGCCCTGGCTCTTGCGCCGCTCGTGCAGGTTGGGGAACATCTCGTAGATCTCGCCCAGCGTCATGGGCTCGCGCAGTCCGACCGCCCCCGGGGTGCAGGCGAATTGCGGCGGCAGCAGCAGGTTCTCCTCGCAGGACAGGCTGGCGAAGATGGCGCGCTCTTCCGGGCAGTAGCCCAGGCCCAGCGGTGCGATGCGGTGCGTCTTCATGCCGATGGTTTCCTGGCCGTGCACACGCACCGAACCCTTGCGCATGCCGACCAGGCCCATGATGGCGCGCAGCGTGGTGGTGCGTCCGGCGCCGTTGCGGCCGAGCAGCGTCACCACCTCGCCCGGGTTGACGGTCAGGTCCACGCCGTGAAGGATGTGCGACTCGCCATACCAGGCGTGCAGGCCGCGGAGTTCGAGGGCAGGGGAGGCCGTCCTTGTCATGATGCCTCCGCGTTCAGCGCCGCCGCGGCTGCGTGGCGGTCTTCGGGTTCGTCGGTGGTTCCCATATAGGCTTCCCTTACCTGCGGATTGCGTGAGATCTCGTCATAGGTCCCTTCTGCCAGCACCGCGCCGCGCTGCAGCACCGTGATGCGGTCCACGATGGACGACACCACGCTCATGTTGTGTTCCACCATCAGCACCGTCCGCCCCGCCGAAACGCGCTTGATCAGGGCGGTGACGGTCTCCACGTCTTCATGCCCCATGCCTTGCGTCGGTTCGTCCAGCAGCATCAGCTCCGGGTCGGTCGCGAGCGTGGTGGCGAGTTCCAGCGCGCGCTTGCGCCCGTAGGCCAGCTCCGCCGTGCCCAGGTGCGCGAAGCCGGCCAGGCCGACCGCATCCAGCAGTTCCATGGCGCGGCCGTCCAGCCGCGACAGGGAGCGCCTGCCACGCCAGAAATGCCAGGAGGTCCCGAGCCGGCGCTGCAGCGCGATGCGCACGTTCTCCAGCACCGTCAGTTGCGGAAACACCGCCGAGATCTGGAACGAGCGGATCACCCCCATGCGGGCGATCTGGGCCGGCCGCAGCGCGGTGATGTCGGTGCCGTTGAAGTGGATCGAGCCTGACGAGGGCGCATGGAACTTCGTCAGCAGGTTGAAGCAGGTGGTCTTGCCGGCGCCGTTGGGGCCGATCAGCGCGTGGATCGAGCCCCGCCGCACGGACAGGCCTGACATCGCTGACTGCGGTAAAGCCCTTGAACGCCTTGGTCAGTCCCTGCGTCTGCAGGATTACATCAGTGTCAGGCATGGCGCGCTCACTTCTTCACCAGGGGACATTCGCTGGCGGACGGCGGCCGGAAGGCTTCGTCGCCGGGGATCGTGCCGATGTACCTGACCAGGTCCCACGGGCCCTTGGACTCGGCCGGGGTCTTGGCCTGGGCCAGGTACATGTCATGCACCATGCGGCCGTCGACACGCACCTTGCCATTGCGCACGAAGGCATCGTTGACGGGCAGCGCGCGCATCTTCTCCGCCACGGCCGGGCCTTCCACGGTCTTGGCGGCTTCCACCGCCTTCAGGTAATGCAGCACGCCTGAATAGACGCCGATCTGGCCATGCGTGGGATAGGCCTTGTGGCGCTTGTAGTAGCGCTCGACGAAGTCCTTCGACTTGCCATCCAGGTCGAGCTTGAACGGGTCGACATAGGTCAGCCCTTGCGCAGCGTTCAGGCCCAGGCTCTTGATATCGGTGATGAAGGTGGAGGGCGTGATCACCGTCTGGCCCGCCTTGATCAGGCCGAACTCGCCGGCTGCCTTGACCCCGTTGATCATGTCGTTGCCGGCGTTGGCCAGCACCACCACCTTGGCCTTGGAAGCCGAGGCGGCCACCACCGGGCTGCTGAAATCGCTGGCGTTGAGCGGATGCCGGGTGGCGCCCACGTTCTTGCCGCCGCCTGCGTCCACGGCCTTGCGGAAATCTGCCTCCAGCGACTGGCCGAAGGCGTAGTCCACGGTGATGTAGTACCAGCTGTTGCGGCCCTGTTCGATCATGCGCCGCACCAGCGGGTAAGACACCGAATACGTGTCCCAGGCCCAGTGGAAGCCGGTGGGCGAGCAGTTCTGGTTGGTCAGCGCCATGGCGCCGCCGGTCGAGACGATGTCGATCTTCTGCTTCTGCCGCGCCACCTCCTGCACCGCCAGCGCGGTCGACGAGTTGGGAAAGTCGATCACCATGTCGACGCCATCGGTATCGAACCAGCGGCGCGCCAGCGACGAGGCGATATCGGCCTTGTTCTGGTGATCGGCGGAAAGCACCGTCACAGGTTTGCCGAGGGCCTTGCCGCCGAACTCTTCCACGGCCATCTGCGCGGCAAGCACGGAGCCCTTGCCGGAGAGGTCGGCATAGGAGCCGGACATGTCGGTGATGACGCCGATCTTCACGCCATTGGCGTCGGCCAGTGCGGGCGTGGCGGCGGCCAGGCCCAGCAGGGCGGAGGACGCAGCGAGGGTGCGGAGGATGCGAGAGGTGGACATCAGGGGCTCCAGGTTGTCTACGCGAAAGATTGGAATGGTTGCTGCGTCGGCAGACCGCGGCGCCATCGCTGCGCCGCGGGTAGCGCGGATAAACTCAGTATGCTGAATAGTTTGCCGGAAGAAAGGGCGGAGAGATCCGCCCTTCAGCTTCACCCGTAGTGCCGCTCAGGTGGCCAGATCGCGGCCGCGCGTCTCCGGCACGAACAGCATGCCGATGACAAAGGCCAGACCGGCGATGATCACCGGGTACCACAGGCCGAAGTAGACGTCGCCGCTGGCCACGTTCATGGCCGTGACCACGAAGGACAGCATGCCGCCGACCCAGCCCGCGCCGAGGTGGAAGGGCAGCGACAGCGAGGTGTAGCGCACCCGGGCCGGGAACAGTTCCACCATGAAGGCCGCCATCGGCCCGTACACCATGGCCAGGAACAGGATCGGGACCAGCAGCAGCACGAATACCATCGGCGTGTTGATCTTGGCGGGGTCCGCGCGCTCGGGCCAGCCGGCCGCCACCAGCGCGCTCTTGATGGCGTCGCGGTCAAAGCCCTGCAGCGTGCGATCCGCGATGCGTACTTCAGCCTGCGCCGGATTGCTGGCCGGCACGAAGGTGTAGCCCACGCCCAGGTCGGTCAGGTAGCCGCGGATCTTGTCGCAGGCGGACACCGGCTCGCCGAACAGGCGCGCCTTGCAGTCGCCGGCCGTCACCTGCACGGCCCCTTGCTGCTGGAACTGTTCGAGCGCCGGATTGGCATAGTGCGTCAGGCCCTTGAACACCGGCTGGATGCACACCGCCGCCAGCAGGCAGGCGGCCATCATGATGTACTTGCGGCCGATGCGGTCGGACAGCCAGCCGAACAGCAGGTAGCAGGGGGTGGCCACCACCAGCGCGATCCCGATCAGCATGTGGACCGTTTCGAGCGGCACGTGCAGCGTCTTGTTGAGGAAGAACATAGAGTAGAAGTGGCCGGTGCCGAAGATGGCGCCCAGGCCCGCCGCCACCACGAACAGCAGCAGCACCGACCTGAGGTTCTTCCAGTTGGTGAAACTCTCGCGGATCGGCGCCCTCGAGGTGGTGTTGGCAGCCTTCATCCGGGCAAAGACCGGCGATTCATGCAGCTTGCCGCGGATGTAGACCGAGATCACCAGCATCACAAGCGACACGATGAAGGGAATGCGCCAGCCCCAGTCACGGAACTCGGCCTCGGTCAGGAAGGTCTTGAGCAGGTAGACGACCAGCAACGAGGACAGCAGGCCCAGCGTTGCCGTGGTCTGCAGCGAACTGGTGTACAGCCCGCGCTTGTGCACGGGGGAGTGCTCGGCCACGTAGGTGACCGCGCCGCCGACCTCGCCGCCCAGCGCCAGGCCTTGCAGCAGCCGCAGCAACACCAGCAGCACCGTGGCGGTGATGCCGATCTGCTCATACGTGGGCAGCACGCCGACGCCGACGGTGGCAACACCCATCAGCAGGATGGTGACCAGGAAGGTGTACTTGCGCCCGATCAGGTCGCCCAGGCGGCCGAACAGCAGCGCGCCCACCGGCCGTATCAGGAAGCCTGCGCCGAAGGTGGCCAGGCTGGCCAGGAAGGCGGCAGTCTCATTGCCCTTGGGGAAGAACAGTGCGCCGAAATACACCGCCAGTGCGGCGTAGATGTAAAAGTCGTACCACTCCATCAGGGCGCCGAAGGAAGAGGCAAGGATGACCTTGCGCTCCTCGGCTGTCATGCCGGATGCGGGGGCGCGTGTCTCGCTGCGAGTCAGGCTGATCGTCATGGCGGGGGTCCTTTGGTCTAGCTATTGTCTCTATATGTCTGCTCGTCCCGGCGGTGCCGGCGCCGCTGGCCAGGGCCTGTCGGTCCCTCGCGCAGTGCAGCGCCGCATCCTTCCGGTGCATCAGTCAGTATGCTGATGAGAAACGCAGTATGCTGAGCAAAATGCGGGCCAGTCCACAATGTGCCGGAATGCCCGAAATCGCCTATTTAAATGGCCTTTTAATATCGTCAGCATACTGAGCATCTGGGCTCAGTGTACTGAGCACCTATGGTCATCGTTATAGGTGTTAACCCTCCGCGCCGTTTCTAGACTTTTGGAAATTCGCTGACTAGAATCCGAAACTAATCAGTGTACTGATCAATTGCATCGGTGCACGCCGCATGCCATGCAGCACACGCCCGCAGCGAAGCGATTTCACCAATCAGGAGCCCCCACCAGCATGACCAAAGTGAAGAAGATCGCCCTCGAAGAGCATTTCATGACGCCGGGATTTCAGGCCTATTCCAAGGCGTTCACGCAGCATATTGATCCGGCGGTGTTTGCCGAGCTGGGCCGCCGCCTCGCCGATTTCGACGAGGACCGCCTTGCCGAGATGGACCGCGCCGGCATCGACATCACGGTGCTGTCGCAGACGGGTCCGGGCGTGCAGGGCGAGCCCGATGCCGGCCTCGCCGTGGCGCGGGCGCGCGAGAGCAATGACTTCCTGGCCGCGCAGATCGCGCGCCACCCCACGCGCTTTGCCGGCTTTGCCGCGCTGCCCATGCACGACCCGGAACAGGCCGCGCGCGAGCTGGAACGCGCCGTGCGCGAGCTTGGCTTCAAGGGCTCGCTGGTGAACGGCCATACCCACGGGCGCTACTACGACGACCCGGCATACGATGCTTTCTGGGAACGCATGCAGGCGCTGGACGTGCCCATGTACCTGCACCCGACCGACGCGCTGGTTCAGCCGCAGGTCCTGGCGGGCCACCCCGAGCTGACCGGCGCGGCGTGGGGCTGGGGCGTCGAGACCGCATCGCATGCGCTGCGGCTGCTGTTCGGCGGCGTGTTCGACCGCTTCCCGCGCCTGAAGCTCATCCTCGGCCATATGGGCGAGGGCCTGCCGTACCAGCGCTGGCGCTTCGACAGCCGCTTTGCGGTCTATTCGCACGGCGTCCGGCTGGAGCGCTCACCTTCGGAATACATCGGCACCAATATCGTCATCACCACTTCGGGGGTGTGTTCGCACGGTGCGCTGGCCGGTGCCATTGCCGAGCTCGGCGCTGAGGCCGTGATGTTCTCGGTCGACTATCCCTACGAATCCACCGAAGTCGCGGCGAAGTTCATCGAGGACGCGCCGCTCGACGACACCATGCGCGCGCTGGTCTGCCACGGCAACGCGCAACGCCTGCTCAAGCTGTAACCGTACAACCCGAGGACCCTCATGCAAAAAGTCTTTCGCATCGGCCAGATCGTTCCCAGCTCGAACACGACCATGGAAACCGAGATTCCCGGGATGCTGCTGGCGCGCCAGCAGATCCGTCCGGAGCGCTTCACCTTCCACTCCAGCCGCATGCGCATGAAGAAGGTGGTCAAGGAAGAGCTGGCCGCCATGGATGCCGAATCCGACCGCTGCGCGGTGGAACTTAGCGACGCCCGCGTCGACGTGCTCGGCTACGCCTGCCTGGTCGCCATCATGGCCATGGGCCACGGCTATCACCGCAAGTCGGAGCAGCGCCTGAAGGTCCACACCATCGAGAATGGCGGCGACGCGCCGGTGATCACCAGCGCCGGTGCGCTGGTGGATGCGCTGCGCGTGATCGGCGCGCGCCGCATCGCCGTGGTCGCGCCATACTTGAAGCCGTTGACCGAGCTTGTGGTGGATTACATCCGCAACGAAGGCTATGAGGTGGTGGACTACCGTGCGCTGGAGATTCCGGACAACCTTGAGGTCGGCCGCCACGATCCGGCGCGGCTGCCGGGCATCGTGTCGCAGATGAACCTGGCGGATGTCGATGCCATCGTGCTGTCGGCCTGCGTGCAGATGCCGTCGCTGCCGGCAGTGGCAAAGGTAGAGGCGATGACGGGCAAGCCGGTCATCACCGCGGCCATTGCCACGACCTACGCCATGCTCAAGGCGCTGGACCTGGAGCCGGTCGTGCCGGGCGCCGGCGCGCTGCTGTCGGGCGCCTACTGAGGGCTTGCCATGACCACCTTCCTTTATGGCGGGCATGTCCATGCCAACGGCATTCGCCAGCACTTCCTGCGCTATGGTGGAAACGACGGTGAACGCGCCGCGCGCGATCCCGTGATCATCGTGCCGGGCATCACCAGCCCGGCAATCACCTGGGGCTTCGTCGGCGAGCGCTTTGGCGCCAGCTTCGATACCTATGTGCTGGATGTGCGCGGGCGTGGCCTGTCGTCGGCCGAGGCCGGGATGGACTACAGCCTCGACGCCCAGGCCCGCGACGTGGTGGCCTTTGCCGAGGCACTTGGCCTGCGCCGCCACAGCGTGGTTGGCCATTCGATGGGCGCGCGCATCGGCGTGCGCGCCGCGGCGGGCCGGCCTGGCGGCCTGGCCAGACTGGTGCTGGTCGACCCGCCGGTGTCGGGGCCCGGGCGCCGCGCGTATCCTGCGCAACTGCCGTGGTATGTGGATTCCATCCGCCTGTCGCACCAGGGCACCGACGTGGAAGGCATGCGCCGCTTCTGCCCGACCTGGACCGACGAGCAGCTGCGCCTGCGCGCCGAATGGCTGCATACCTGCAACGAAGACGCCGTGGTGCGCAGCTTTGAGGATTTCCATCGCGACGACATCCATGCGGATCTGCCCCGGGTCAAGGTGCCGACGCTGCTGATGACCGCCGGGCGTGGCGACGTGGTGCGCGCTGAAGACGTGGCGGAGATCCGCACGCTGCTGCCGGGGGTGCTGGTCAGCCACGTTGCCGGGGCCGGCCACATGATCCCGTGGGATGACGAAGCGGGCTTTTACGCGGCGTTTGGGGATTTCCTCGGCGCGCCGCTGACGCAATGACAAGCAAGGAGGCGACATGCCGGTAAGTGACCACCAGATGATCGAGGCCTGGCGCAAGGTGCTGAAGCTGTCGCGGCTGGAGCCGGGGCAGACCGTCACCATCCTGACCAGCGCCGCGACCCACCCGCAGACGCTCTCCACCGCGCTGATCGCCACGCAGGCGATGGGTGCCATCGTCAACCGGCTCGACCTGCCGCCCGTCAACGGCGAAAAGGCGCTGAGCCGCGACGCGCTGGCCTACCTGGGCACGACCCCGCTCACGGGCAACCGGGCCGCGATTGCCGCGCTCAGGGAAAGCGACCTGGTGCTGGACCTGATGACGCTGCTGTTCTCCCCCGAACAGCACGACATCCTGAAGGGCGGCACCAAAATCCTGCTGGCCGCCGAGCCGCCCGAGGTGCTGACGCGCCTGGTGCCTTGCGAGGCCGACCGCGAGCGCGTCAAGGCCGCCTCCGAGCGGCTGGCCCGCGCCAAGGAGATGCATGTGGTGTCGCCGGCCGGCACCGACCTGCGCTGCCCGCTGGGCGAGTTCCCGGCCATCAGCGAGTATGGCTTTGTCGACGAGCCCGGGCGCTGGGACCACTGGCCCAGCGGCTTCGCGCTGACCTGGCCCAACGAGGGCGCTGCCAATGGCACCATCGTGCTGGAGCGCGGCGACATCCTGCTGCCGCAGAAGACCTACGTCACCGAGCCGGTCATGCTGACGGTGGAGGGCGGCTTCGCCACGCGCATCGAAGGCGGCCTGCACGCCGAACTGCTGAGCGAGTACATGGCCTCCTTCAACGACCCGCAGGCCTATGCCATCTCGCATATCGGCTGGGGGCTGCAGCCGCGCGCGCACTGGTCCACGCTGGGGCTGTACGATCGCGAGGCCACCATCGGCATGGACGCGCGCGCGTTCGAGGGCAACTTCCTGTTCTCGCTCGGCCCCAATAACGAAGCCGGCGGCAGCCGCACCACGGCCTGCCATATCGATATTCCCGTGCGCAACTGCACCGTGCGCCTGGACGGCGTGGATGTGGTGAGCCGCGGCAAGGTCATGGACGGGTTCCGCTACCCGGAGGAGAAGTAGCCATGCACAAGGAGATCGGCGCGTACCAGCGCCAGGGCTTCGGCAACGACCTGGAACTGGCGGGCCCGTTCGGGCTGCTGGTGGTCGATTTCGTCAACGGCTTTGCCGACCCGGAGGTGTTCGGCGGCGGCAATATCCGCGAGGCCATCGCCAACACCGTGCCGCTGCTGGCCGTGGCACGGCGCGAAGGCTGGGCGATTGCGCACAGCCGCATCGTCTTTGCGGACGATGGTTCGGACCACAACATCTTTTCCATGAAGGTGCCGAACATGCTGTCGCTGAAGGAGCGCGAACGCAACAGCGCCATCGTCGAAGAACTGGCGCCGCGGGTGGGCGAGCTGGTGGTGCGCAAGACCGTGCCGTCGGCGTTCTTCGGTACGTCGCTGGCCGCCTGGCTGACGCAGCGCGGCGTGCGCACGCTGGTGGTGGCCGGCGCGGTGACCAGCGGCTGCGTGCGCGCCAGCGTGGTGGACGCCATGCAGTACGGCTTGCGGCCGCTGGTGCTGTCGGATTGCGTCGGCGACCGCGCGCTTGGACCGCACCAGGCCAACCTGTTCGACATGGAGCAGAAATATGCGACGGTCACCACGCGCGCGGAAGGGCTGGCGGCCATCGGGGTGCGCGAATGAGCGCTTGCATGAATCATCGGGACGGATAAAACAATGACATCGTCGATGGAACCGGATCATTCGGAAGGAGGGTGCGGCCAGGGCGTGGGAGCCCGGGTGGCGCGCAAGGAAGACGCCAGGCACCTGCACGGCAAGGGCCGCTTTGTCGCGGACATCGCCATGCCGGACCTGCAGGAGGTGGCCTTCCTGCGCAGCCCCGTGGCGCATGCCAGGCTGTTGTCCGTGACCAAGCCCGCGCGCCACGCGCAAGCGGTGATCGTGCGCGAGGACATGGCGGCGGCGCGGGACATCGTCGCGGATTCGGCGTTCCCGTCCTACCAGCCGTCGGCTCAGGCGCCGCTGGCCAGCGGCAAGGTGCGCTTTGTCGGCGAGCCCGTTGCCATGGCCTTTGCCCCCACGCGCGCCGAAGCCGAGGACATCGCCGAGCAGGTGGTGGCCGAGTTCGACGAGCTGCCCGCGCTGACCGACGTGGCGCAGGCCCGCCAGCTCGCTGGCGAGGTGCGCGTGCACGAACACTGGCGCGATAACACCTTCCTGACGCTGAATATCGACAAGAACTTCGAGGCGCGCCAGCGCGAGGCCTCCGTCGTCGTTCACCGCAAGGTCAACCTGGCGCGCCAGTGCATGGTGCCGATGGAGGGCAAGGCGGTGCTGGCCTACTGGGACCACCAGTTCGACCAGCTGGTGGTGTACAGCGCCACCCAGGTGCCGCATATGATCCGGACCATCCTGAGCCATTGCCTGGACCTGGACCAGGCGCGCGTGCGCGTGATCTCGCCGGACGTTGGCGGCGCCTTTGGCTACAAATGCGTGCTGCAGCAGGAAGAGCTCTGTATCGCCTGGCTGGCGCTGACCTACAAGCGGCCGTTCCGCTTTATCGAGGATCGGCGCGAGCACCTGACCGCCGGCGCCAACTCGCGCGAGCATCACTACGAGCTTACCGCCTATGCCGACAAGCGCGGCCGCCTGCTGGCGCTGGACGCGAACATTGCCATCGACGGCGGTGCCTATTCGGTCTGGCCATTCACCATCGGGCTGGAGCCGGGGCAGGCGATCGGCAACCTGCCCGGTCCCTATGCCTTCGACGGATACCGCTGCGAGACTACCTGCGTGGCCACCAACAAGCCGGGTTTCGTGCCGTATCGCGGTGTGGCCCGGACCGGCGTCTGTTTCGCCATGGAGCTGATGATCGACGCGATCGCGCGCGAGGTGGGACGCGAGCCGTGGGAAGTGCGCGTTGAAAACCTGGTGCCGCCGCAGTCCATGCCTTACGTCAACGTGACCAACAAGCACTTCGACGGCGGCGACTACCCGGCCAGCGTGCGCCAGGCGATGGAGATGATCGACCTGCCCGCGATCCGCGCGCGGCAGCAGGCGGGTCCGCAGGGCAGCCGCTATGTCGGCGTGGGCTTTGGCACCTACACCGAGCAGTCGGCGCACGGCACTTCCGTGTTCGCGGCCTGGGGCACGCCGGTGATCCCCGGCTTCGACTCGGCGACGGTGCGCATCACGCCGGACGGCGGGCTGGAGGTGCGCGTCGGCGTGCACTCGCACGGGCAGGGCATGGAGACTACCTTCGCGCAGATTGCCCACGAGATCCTGGGCATCGACATCGGACGGATCAAGCTGGTGCACGGCGATACCGGACTCACGCCGTTCTCCACCGGTACCTATGCCTCGCGCTCGCTGGTGATGTCGGGCGGCGCGGTGTCGCGGGCGTGCAAGGCGCTGCTGCCGCGGCTGCAGAAGATTGGCGCGCATATGCTGGGGCAGCGGGTGGAGGCGGTAACGTTTGCAGCCGGCGCGGTTCGTGCGGGCGATGCCGACGCCATCGACATCGGCCGTATTGCCGACGCCTGGTACATCAATCCCCACCTGCTGCCGCCCGATGTGGATGCGCAAGGGCTGGAGGTCACCATGGGCTTCAAGCCCGCGGTCGACACCGGCAGCTTCACCTACGCCACGCATGCGGTCGCGGTGGAAGTCGACACCGATTCCGGCCATGTCGAGATCCTGGACTACGTGGTGGTGGAGGACTGCGGCACCATGATCAATCCGATGGTGGTCGAGGGCCAGACCTATGGCGGCGTGGCACAGGGCATCGGCACCGCGATGTTCGAAGAGATGCGCTATGACGGCAACGGGCAGCCGCTGGCTTCCACGCTGGCGGACTACATGCTGCCCGGGCCGACCGAGATTCCGTCGATCCGCATCCATCATTTCGAGACGCCGTCGCCGCATACGGAATTCGGCGCCAAGGGCATGGGCGAGGGCGGTGCCATCGCACCGCCGGCGGCGATCTTCAATGCGGTGAACGACGCCTTGCGCGGCTTCGGCGTCGAACTTCAGGAGACGCCGCTGACCCCGAGAAAGATCCTTGAAGCGCTGGATGCGGCAGTGGCCGGCGCACAGAGCAAGAAGGCAGCCTGACCGATGAAAGCCGTCGCTTTTTCCTATCATGCGCCCGGCTCGCTGCCGGACGCGCTGGCCCGCCTTGGCGCGGGCACCGACGTGGCCAAGACCATGGGCGGAGGCCAGTCGCTCGGCCCGATGCTGAACCTGCGGCTGACCCGTCCTGACACGGTGGTCGATGTGTCGGGGCTGGCCGAACTGCGGCAAGTCGCGTCCACCCCCGATGGCATCCGCATCGGCGCCTGCGTGACCCATGCGCAGATCGAGGACGGCGTGTTCGCGCCGCTGCAGGGCACCATGCTGCAGGCCGTGGCGGGCGGCATTGCCTACCGCGCGATCCGCAACCGCGGCACCGTTGGCGGCAGCCTGGCCCATGCGGACCCGGCCGCGGACTGGGTCGTGGTGATGACCGCGCTGGGTGCGCGCATCGAGATTGCATCAGGCACCGGCACGCGCGAGGTGCCCATGGAAGCCTTCATGATCGGCGCCTACACCACGGTGCTGGCCGATGGCGAGCTGATCGCCGCCGTGCGCGTGCCGCACGCCACCGCGCACAGCCGCTGGGGCTACCAGAAGCTGTGCCGCAAGACCGGCGAGTTTGCCGAAGCCAGCTGCGCCGCGTACTTCGATGCCGGCCGCCGCTTCGCACGCATCGTGCTCGGCGCGCTGGACGGACCGCCGGTGGTGCTGCCCGGCCTCACGCGCGCGGTCGCCGCGCAAGGCGCCGCGGCGCTCACCGCCGGTGCCGTGGACGAAGCGGTGGCGCAGGCCGCGCCCGGCAAGGACGCCATCGACCGCAAGCTTTACCGTACCGTCGTGATGCGCTGCGTCACGCAAATGCTGAACTGAGGAGCGCCCGTGCAGACCATCGAATTCAATGTCAACGGCCGCCGGGTTTCCGGCGCGTGCGCGGACCGGACGCACCTGGGCGACTTCCTGCGCGACACGCACCGGCTGACCGGCACCCACCTCGGCTGCGAGCACGGCGTGTGCGGCGCCTGCACCGTGCTGCTCGACGACAAGCCGGTGCGTTCGTGCATCACCTTCGCGGCTGCCTGCCAGGGCGCCGACATCGTCACCGTCGAAGGCTACCAGGACGATGCCGTGATGGCCGGCCTGCGCGCGGCGTTCAACCAGCACCACGCGCTGCAGTGCGGCTTCTGCACGCCGGGCATGCTGGCGACCGCGCGCGACATCGTGCTGCGCCTGCCCGACGCCGACGACGCCACCATCCGTCACGAGCTGTCGGGCAACCTGTGTCGCTGCACCGGCTATATGGGAATCGTCGCCGCCATCCGCTCGGTGCTGGACGCACGCCGCGCAACAGCCGGCGTGATTGCGCGGCACGCCGCGGGCGCGGCGCCGGCCGAAGCGCCGTTCACCGGTTTTGCGGTTGCGGACGAAGCGCTCGGCACGCTGCCTCACCTGGCCGCGGGCACCGGCGTCGAGGCGGAACGGTCAGCCGACCGCAAGGGCTGGTCGCGCATCGAAGGCGGCTTCACCGTCCCCTATACGCTCGACGCGGTATGGGCCTTCATGGCCGACCTGCCGGCCGTGGCAGGCTGCCTGCCGGGTGCGGTGCTCACTGAAATGGAGGGGGAGAAGGTCAAGGGCCATATCGCCATCAAGTTCGGTCCGATGTCCGCCAGGTTCGAAGGCGCCGCGCGCCTGCAGCGCGACGACGCGAACAAGCGCGGCGTGCTGAAGGGGGCGGGGCAGGACTCGCTCAGCAATTCCAAGGCCGCGGGCGACATCGCCTACCAGCTGAAGGCGCTTGCCGCGCACGAGACCGAGGTTGCGGTCGACCTGCAGTATTCGCTGCAGGGGCCGCTGGCGCAGTTCTCGCGGTCGGGGCTGGTGCGCGATTTCGTGCGGCGCATGATTGCGGATTTCGGCAAGTCGGTGGCGCGCCGGATGGACCCGACGCTGAGCGATGCCGAACGCAACCAGGCGGTACGCCTCAATCCCGCGGCGATGTTCTTCGGCGTGCTGTGGGAGCGGGTCAAACGGTGGTTCGGCGCCCGCTGAACCCGCCCTCCGGGCTGTCGCAACCCTTGCCCGCGTCAGCCCGGATGCACTACAACCAGTAGTGCGGTGGCAGTGGTCTTGCCGCCATTGGAGATCGCATGTGCGACATCGGCCGCATAGCGCGCGGTCTCGCCGTGCCTCAGCTTCTTTTCATCGGCACCCGCGCGCACTGTCATCGATCCGCTCAGCACAGACAGGTGTTCCTGGGTGCCGGCCTCGTGTGGCTCGGAGGCCAGCACGCCGCCGGCCTGGATGGTCAGCTCATACCACTCGAAGCGCCCGGCCAGGTCGATCGGGCCCAGGATGCGCAGGTCGCAGCGGGTATCAGGGCTTTTCAGCGACGGGATCGCGTGCGGCTGGACCACGGTGATGCCGCCGGCGGGGCGCTCAGCGGCGCCTCCGGCGAGGAAGTCCGTCAGGTTCACCCCAAGCGCATTGGCCAGGCGCCACAGCACCGCCACAGTGGGGTTGGCCAGGTTGCGTTCGATCTGCGACAGCATCGACTTGGAAACCCCGGCACGGCGCGACAGTTCATCGAGCGACAGCCGTTGCTGCTGGCGCAGCGCCTGCAGCGCCATGCCGACGGCGGGCGGGCCATCGGCCTGCGGGGTCTGGGCGAGGGCTTGCGTCATGGATTAATGTTCGTTATATTGCGCAAAATGTTCGATATACAGAACGTGTTCGATTTATCGATCGAATCCTAGCATATCCCTCGCACACCAACGGGAGCCATCCATGTCGAATGCCGAGGCATTCTATGCATCCATCCGTACCGAACTCGAAAGCATCCGCGCGGCGGGGCTGTTCAAGAACGAGCGCGTGATCGCCACGCCGCAGGGTGCGCGGGTGCGCACCACCGACGGCCGCGAGGTCATCAACCTGTGCGCCAACAACTACCTTGGCTTGTCGTCGCACCCGCAGGTGATCGAGGCCGCGCATGAAGCGCTGCGCACGCATGGCTTCGGGCTGAGCTCGGTGCGCTTTATCTGCGGCACGCAAGACCTGCACAAGACGCTGGAGGCGCGGCTGTCGGCCTTCCTCGGCACCGAGGACACCATCCTCTATGGCTCGGCCTTCGATGCCAATGGCGGTTTGTTCGAAACGCTGCTGGGCGCGGAAGACGCGGTCATCAGCGATGCGCTCAACCATGCCTCGATCATCGACGGCATCCGCCTGTCCAAGGCGCGCCGCTACCGCTACCAGCACAACGACATGGACGACCTGCGCGTGCAACTGGAGCAGGCGCGGGCCGACGGCGCGCGCTACACGCTGGTGTTTTCCGACGGCGTGTTCTCGATGGACGGCACCGTGGCGCGGCTCGACGAGATGCGCGCGATCTGCGACGAGTACGGCGCGCTGCTGGGCATAGATGAATGCCATGCCACCGGTTTCATGGGCCAGCGCGGGCGCGGCACGCATGAGGCGCGCGGCGTGTTCGGCAAGATCGACATCATTACCGGCACGCTGGGCAAGGCGCTGGGTGGCGCCTCCGGCGGCTTCACCAGCGCGCGCAAGGAAGTGGTGGCACTGCTGCGCCAGCGTTCGCGGCCGTATTTGTTCTCCAACACCGTGGCGCCGGCCATCGTGGGCGCGTCGATCGCGGTGCTCGATATCCTGGAAGCCAGCACCGAGCTGCGCGACCGGCTGGAGGGCAATACCAGGTTCTTCCGCGCGGGACTGGACCGGTTGGGCTTCGACGTCAAGGCGGGCGACCACCCGATCATCCCGATCATGGTCTACGACGCCGACAAGGCGCAGCAACTGGCGCAGCGCCTGCTGGAGCTCGGCGTGTACGTGGTCGGCTTCTTCTACCCGGTGGTACCCAAGGGCCAGGCGCGCATCCGCGTGCAGATGAGCGCGCTGCATGACGAGGCCGCGCTGCAGGCGGCGCTGGATGCCTTCGGCCAGGCTGGCCGTGAACTGGGGCTGATCTGATGGAAGCTGGCAAACCGAAGATCCTGATTGTCGGCGCCAACGGCCAGATCGGGTCTGAACTGGCACTGGCGCTGGCCGAGCGCTACGGGCGCACCAACGTGATCACCTCCGACGTGGTGCCCACCGGCCGCCATGTGCACCTGACGCACGAGATGCTCAACGCCACCGACCGCGGCGAGCTGGCCACCGTGGTCGAGCGCCATGGCATCACCCAGGTCTACCTGCTGGCCGCCGCGCTGTCCGCCACCGGCGAAAAGGCGCCGCAGTGGGCCTGGAACCTCAATATGACCAGCCTGCTCAATGTGCTGGAGCTGGCGCGGCAGACCGGGCTGGAGCGGGTGTTCTGGCCAAGCTCGATTGCAGCCTTCGGCCCGACCACGCCTGCCGGACAGACACCGCAGAAGACCGTGATGGAGCCCACCACGGTCTACGGCATCTCCAAGCAGGCGGGCGAGGGTTGGTGCCGCTGGTATCACGCCAACCACGGCGTGGATGTGCGCAGCGTGCGCTATCCGGGCCTGATCTCGCACAAGACGCCACCCGGCGGCGGCACCACCGACTATGCGGTCGACATCTTCCATGCGGCGGTGACGGGCGAGCCCTACACCTGCTTCCTGAAGGAAGACGAAGCCCTGCCGATGATGTATATGCCCGATGCGATCCGCGCCACCATCGAACTGATGGAAGCCCCGGCGGACAAGCTGAGCGAGCGCGGCAGCTACAACATCGCCGGCATGAGCTTCACGCCCGCGCAGATCGCCGCGGCCATCCGCGAGCAGGTGCCGGGCTTCCAGATCCGCTATGAACCCGACTATCGCCAGGCGATTGCGCAGGGCTGGCCGGATTCGATCGATGATTCGGTCGCGCGCGCGGACTGGGGGTGGAAGGCCCAGTATGGACTGAAGGAGATGGTCGCGGACATGCTTGCCAACCTGAAGGCCACGCTGGCGGGCTGAAGCGCTATGGCCCCAACGGGAAGCGCGTGCGCGCAGTGGCTCACGGGATCAGGCCGCGCGCGCGCCCCAGAGCCACCGCTTCCGTACGGCTTTGCGCGCCCAGCTTGGCATGGATGCGGCGCAGGTGCGACTTGACGGTCAGCTCGGACAGGAACAGCTTCTGCGCGATCACCCGATTGCGGTAACCCGCGGACAGCATGCGCAGCACTTCCAGTTCGCGCCCGGTCAGCGGGTCGGGCTGGTGCGCCGGTTCCGCCGGCGGTTCTGCGGCCGGCTTGGTCGAGCCGGCGTCGGTAAGCCGCGCGAGCAGGCTCGCGACAAAGGGCTCGGCCACGCCAAGCGCTGCTGCCTGTGCCAGATGGACACCTGCCCAGGCCCGCAGCAGCACGGCAACGCGTTCGCCTTCTTCCAGGAAGGAGCGCAGGAAGCCTTCATGGCTGGCCAGGCGCAGGGCTTCGGTCATTTCCTGCAGGGCGGCATCGCGCTGCTGCATGCCGTCGAGCGCGGTGGCGCGCAGGACGCGCAGCCGGATCAGGCGCCAGTAGCGCTGGCGTGCCAGTGCGGCGTCGATGGCGGCATCCAGTGCGGACAGCGCCGGCGCGATATTGCCGCGCGCTATGTCGAGCCGGCAGCGCGCGATGGAAGGCCGGTCGATGTCGTTGGCATGGCCGGTGGCGTCCAGCGCTTCCCAGCCGCCGTACAGGTCGGCCGCCTGCAACGCCTGCGATGCGGTTTCCAGCTTGCCTTCCAGCGTGGCGACGCGGGCCCGCTCCAGCCAGGCCGAGCACACGATGCGCGCGGTGCCGGACTGCTGTCCCAGTTGCTCCAGTTCAGCCAGGCGCTGCAGCCACTGGCCGCGGTCGCCGCGCGCCAGCGCAAGCCGCGCGCTCAGCACGTGACAGGCGATCAGCGAATCGGGCGGGCCGTTGCCCTTGCTGTAGGGCAGCGCATTGGCCAGCAGGCGCCCGGCCTCTTCCAGCGCATCGTGCTCATACAGCGCCAGTGCCCAGAACACGTCGCTGCCCGGGCTGTCGCCGGACGCGGCGCGCAGGCGCGCCAGCGCGTTGCCCAGGCGTCCCTGCACCAGGTCGATCACGCCCTCCAGCGTGTCGCTGAGGCTGCGTACCGGCTGGGGCTGCTGCGCGCGCAGCGTCGCCCGCGACAGCACGCTGCGCGCTTCGTCGTAGCGGTGCGTGCAGATCAGCGCGTAGGCCAGCGAATTGGCCAGGATGCGGTACTGGAAGGGCTCGTCGGGCGCCAGGCGGCGCAGGTGCGCGCCGGCGGCATCGCGGCAGGCCTCGACCTGGTCGGTCATGGCCAGCAGCACGCAGTGGATGGTCTGTGCTTCCACCCCCAGGCGCGCACGCTGGTTGTCGTCGCCGGGTTGCTCAAGTTCGGGCTGGAATGACGCCAGTGCGGCCATGGCTTCGGCGTGGCGCCGGTTGAGCAGCAGCACCCACGCGCGCGTCAGCGCCAGCGCCGGTTGCCGCGCCAGCGTTGCGGGATGGATCTGCTCGAACCAGCGCAACAGCAGGCGCACCCGGCCCGTGCCCAGCAGCGAGTCGGACTGGCTGGCAATGGCGCTGAGCGCCTCGTCATGACGGCCCGCCTGCAGCAGGTGGTCCACTGCGGGGATCGGGTAGCCGTGCTCCAGGTACCAGTGCGCGGCGGCCAGGTGCAGCGGCGCGACCCGCTCCGGCGCCTGCACGGCCAGCCGGTGCTGCAGGAAGCTGGCAAAGAGCCGATGGTAGCGGTACCACGTGCGTTCGGCATCGAGCGGGAACAGCAGCAGGTTGGCGCGTTCGAGGTGATCCAGCATCGCGCGCGCGTCGGCGCGGCCGGTGAGGGCGTCGCATAGCGGCGCGCTCAGCTGCCCCAGCACGCTGGTTTCCAGCAGGAAGGCGCGGCACGCGTCGGACTGCCGCGCCAGGATGTCCTCGGCGAGGAATTCGCCCAGCTCCAGGTGAGTGCCGGAAAACACCGCGACGAAGGCGGCGTGGTCGCTGCACTGCTGCAGCGACAGCGCGGCCAGGTATATCGCGGTGGCCCAGCCTTCGGTGCGGCGATGCAGCGTGGCGATGTCGCTGTCGCGCAGCGGCAGGCCGCAGCGGCTGCGCAGCAGCTGCGCGGCCTCGTCGACGGAAAAATGCAGGGCGGCGGGCGGGATCTCCAGCAACTGCCCGCGCGCGCGCAGCCGGCCCAGGCCGATTTCCGGCGCGGTGCGCGAGCCGATCACCAGCATGCCGCAGGGCGGCATCGCCTCGATCAGCTGCTGCACCAGGTCCAGCGCCGGCAGGCTCTGCAAGGTCTCGAAATCATCCAGCATGATCGCGAACGGCTGCGCCGCGGCGCCCACCAGCCCCAGGATGCGCTGCGCCAGGCGCGGTCCGCTGGCCGGCTCCGGCGCTGCCGCGCCGCGCCGCTTGCCGCCGCGCAGCGCGTCCAAGCCGGCGTCCAGGTGGACCAGCAGCCGTTGCAGGTCATTGTCGCCCGCATCCAGGCGCAGCCACACCGTGGCTTGCTGCTGCGCTGCGCAATGCTCCGCGTATTGCTGCATCAGCGTGGTCTTGCCAAAGCCGGCCGCGGCCCGCACCAGGATCACGCGCGCGGCGCGGTCCTGTGCCATGCGCGCGACCAGGTGCGGCCGGCCGATCGTGGCGGGGTGCGCCACGGGGGGCGCGAGCTTGGACGCGAGCACCGTCGGCAGCGGGCCGCCGCTCACGGCGTGGTTGGCAAAGGGATGCAATGCACTCTCCTGGGGGCGATGCCCGTCACCGCCACCCTGGCCCGCCTGTGGCAGACAAGATCATAAGTGCTGTATCGGTAATATTTTGGCGGGAGGGCATCAGGTCCGGGCGATTGTTCCACGGCCCTGAGGGTTGCGTCCTAGTTCGTTTGGACGATTCTGCCGGCTTGCCGAATTTCCTCCCTTCGATGGACGACAGCGGTGCCCGAGCCTCCTACATTGACCCGCACGCGCTCCCGGCAGCGGCCCGCAGAGGCTGGCCGGGTATGACACGGCAGGATGCCGGCACGGCACGAGGCCGGCTGCCGGAGACGAGACACAGGAGACAAGGTATGCAGCAAGGCAGGCGCAGGGTTCTGCAGCAAATGGGTCTGGGCGTCGCAGGTGCGGCGCTGGCAGGGGTTGGGCTGGGTGCGCGCGCGCAGGGTGGTGCGGGGGTGGATTTCCCGGCACGCACGGTGCGCATCGTGATGCCATACGCCGCGGGCGGGACCGGCGACGTGGTCGCGCGCATGGTCGCGGACGGCCTGGCCAAGGCATGGGGCAAGGCCGTGGTGGTGGACAACCGGCCGGGTGCCGGCGGCATGATCGGCGCGGACATGGTGGCCAAGGCAGAGCCGGACGGCTATACGCTGTTGTTCGCGCTGACCGGCCTGGTCCAGGCGCCGCTGCTGTACAGCAAGGCCAACTACAACGCAGTGCGTGACTTCGCGCCGATCTCTGAGCTGGCGACCTCCAACCTGGCGCTGGTGGTGCAGCCCGACGTGCCGGCGGCCAACGTGAAGCAACTGATCGACTACATCCGCAAGCTGGGCAAGCCGCTGCCGTATGGCAGCTACGGGCTGGGTTCCAGCGGGCATCTGCAGATGGAGGTCTTCGGCCGCAACGCCAGGGTTGAACTGACCCACGTGCCCTACAAGGGCGAGGGCCCGCTGGTCAACGACCTGCTTGGCGGACAACTGCCCGCCGGCATCGTGGCCGCGGTCACCGCGCGCACGCATGCGCGCGCCGGCAAGCTCAAGGTGGTCGCCGTGGCCGGGCAGTCGCGCTCGCCGCTGCTGCCGGAGGTGCCGACCTTCCAGGAGGCGGGCGTGCCCGGGCTGGAGCGCCAGGGCTGGCTGGGCCTGTTCGCGCCGGCGGCGACGCCGCGCGCCGTGGTCGACAAGGTGTCTGCCGACGTCAACCGCGTGCTGGCCAACCCCGAGCTGCACACACGGCTGGTCGATCTCGGCATCATCGTCAAGGGAAGCTCGCCCGCGGCCTTTGCCGATGTCGTGAAGGTGGAGCAGACCTACTGGGCTGAAGCGATCCGGGCGTCCAATATCCGCCTGGACTGACGCGGCCCCGGCAGGGCATGGCGGCAGGCAGGGCCGGCTGGTGCGGGCGCCTGCCTGCCGCGCGTTTACTGGTAGGTCACTACCACCACGTACGCGTCCGGCGTGCCGCGTTGCCCGGCACGGGCGGGCTCGACGTCCAGCCTTGCCACGCCGATGCGGGCTTGCCCGGTCATCCGGGCAGGCGACAACGGCAACGGCGCCGAGACGATCTGCCCCGACGGCTGCTGGCAGTTCGCCTGCAACTGTCCGGCGGACGGACGGAAGCCGCAGGACGGGTACGAGATTCCCCCAAGGAACGTAATGGTGCCGGTATGCGCGGCAGCGGTGCCGATACCCGCGGCTGCCAGAACGCCCACTGCGACCAGCCGGCCGGCAACGCCGGCGGCCTTCCTGCTGAGTTCGACCGTTTTCATGACTACCCCTCTCTCTTATTGTCAGCGTGGCGCCGAGACAGGGCGCCTCTGAGAACCGGCACAGTGCAGGCCCACGGATCCGCGCGTGGGCCATATTCATCATAGCGACGGTTTCAGAACATTCTTAAGAGTTATGACACTTCTGTGACAATTGAGCCTGGGGACGGCCGCTGCCCTATCGCAGGATCAGCCGCGAGCGGGCAAAGCCTGCATGGGTGCGCAGCGCCTGCATCAGCTGGTCTGACGGCACGCGGTCGAGGTCGGTGACCACATAGCCGGTGTGGCCGCGCGTCTGCAGGTGCTGGCCGGTGATATTCACGCCTTCCTGCGCCAGCAGCGTGTTCAGTGCCGCCAGGGCGCCCGGCGCGTTGCCGTGCACATTGAGCAGCCGCGCCGGCGCGTGCAGCGGGCCGGGATCGACCTCGGGGAAGTTGACGGCGCCGATGGTGCCGCCGGTGGCCAGGAAGTGCGCCAGCTTGGCCGCCACTTCGGTGCCGATATTCTCCTGCGCCTCTTCGGTGCTGCCGCCCACGTGCGGGGTCAGCAGTACGTTGGGCATGTTCTGCAGTTCGCTGACGAAAGGATCGTTGTTGGTCTTCGGCTCCTCCGGGAACACGTCGATGGCGGCGCCGCCCAGGCGCTTCTCGCGCAGCGCCGCGGCCAGCGCGGCGATGTCCACCACGCTGCCGCGCGAGGCATTGATCAGGATCGCGCCCGGCTTGCAGGCGGCCAGGATGCGCGCATCGATCATATTGCGCGTGCGCGGCGTGGCTGGCACATGCAGGGTCACCACTTCGGCCTGCGACACCGCCTCTTCCAGCGATCCCGCGGCGCGCGCGGAACCGTGCGAGAGTCGCGCCAGCACGTCGTAGTAGACCACGCGCATGCCCATCGATTCGGCCAGCACGCCCACCTGCGAGCCGATATTGCCGTAGCCGACGATGGCGATGGTCTTGCCGCGCGCCTCGAACGCGCCGGCGGCGCCCTTGGCCCACTTGCCGGCGTGTGCCAGGGTGTTCTTCTCCGGAATCCGGCGCAGCAGCATCACCGCTTCCGACACCACCAGCTCGGCCACCGAGCGGGTGTTGGAGAAGGGCGCGTTGAACACCGGGATCCCGGCCGTGGTGGCGGCTTCCAGGTCCACCTGCGAGGTGCCGATGCAGAAGCAGCCAATCGAGAGCAGCTCGGGCGCGCTGCGGATGTCGTCGGCGCGCAGGTGGGTGGCAGAGCGGATGCCGATCACGTCGTGGCTGGCCAGCACCTGGCGCAGTTCGGCACCGGCCAGGGCGCCGGTGCGGCGCTCGACCTGCAGGCCGGCTTCAGCCAGCCGGGCATTGGCGCTCTGGTGGATGTTCTCGAGCAGGATCGCAGTGGTCACGTTTGTTTTCCGCATGGAGGGTTGGCGGCGCTTGCCGCATCGCCACCATTCTGCGCGCAAAAAAGCCCGTGGACCGGGGAGTCCCTGCTGCCGGCAATGGCACCGGCTGCCTCGCTGGCGTCGCTTCAGCGCGAGTGGCGCGCGTCGCCGCCGAGCGGGTCGACGATGATCATGGTCTGGCGCAGCACGCCGGCATCATCGAAGTAGCAGCTGAAATGCGCGGTCTGCAAGCCATCCTTGTACATGCGCCAGGACCAGGCTTCACGCTTCATCAGGGGGTAGTACTGGATGGGCTCGCGCGGCAGGCCAAAGTGCTCCTGCACGTCCTTCTTGGTCCAGGTCCCGACCTGGGCGCGGTAGATCTCCGTCTCGGTCAGCATCTGGCGATAGTTGGTGAGCTTGCCGCCGGCGTCGAAATCGGCGGCATAGACCTGATGGCCAAGGGGCTGGCGCGACCAGATCCAGCGGCTGGTGCCGTCGGCGAGGCGGTAGGTCTCGGTGGGGGATCCGAATGTACTGCGTACGGCACTTTCCGGGCTGCCGATCATTTGCTTGCCGGTCTGTTCCGGCTGCAAGGTCGCACAGGCTCCGAGCGAGCCGAGCACGACAGCGGCGACGCACAGTTCGCCGATACACCGGGATGGCGTGCGGGATTGCATGGCGCTCTCCTGCGGACGAGATGCCCGCATCCGGCCATTCTCCGTCCGCCAGGCCGGCCCGTGCAACACCGGCTGGTGCCGGGGGCAGCTGGGGCCGGCCGGTCAGTGCTGCGCCGGCGCTGGCTCAGCAGCGGCCTTTCTTGGCTTGTCCCGGCGGGCAGAAGGACTCGTTGCCGTACGGGTCGACGCGGCAGTTGCCCTTCTTTGCCTGCCCCGGCGGGCAGCCCTGGGGGCCGCTGCCGTAGGTGTCATAAGGGGCTACCACGCAGCCACCCAGCAGTGCGCTGCAGGCGACCAGAAGGGCCAGAGCGGATTTCATCGCATTCTCCTTGTTGTGGGGGATTCCGTTTGCGACAGGAGAATAGATGGTGGCAGCGCCTTTGTCTGTAAGGAATAGTGAAAACGAGTCCGCTCAGGGTGAATGCCGGCTACTTGCCCGCGCCGCCGGCGGGGCGCTTCCCGGCTGGCCGGGGCCGGCGCACCGCACGGATTTTGCCGCTGTTGCCGCCGCCGCAGAAGAACTGGTCGCCGCCATCGGACTCCAGCCCCGACACGCTCGCGCCGGCCGGCATGGTGACCGATTCCAGCACCGCGCCCGATTGCGGGTCGATGTGCCGCAGCTCGCTCTGGTCACCTTCCCAGGTGCCGTGCCAGAGCTCGGCATCGACCCAGGTGACGCCGGTGACAAAGCGGTCGGACGTGATGGTGCGCAGGATCGCCCCCGTCTGTGGATCGACCTGGCGGATCTTCCGCTCCCGGTACTGGCCCACCCACAACGTGCCTTCGGCCCAGGCAAGCCCCGAGTCGCCGCCGCCGCCCGGCGCGGGGATCGTGGCCAGCACGCGGCCGCTTTGCGGATCGATCTTCTGGATCCGGTCCTCGGCAATCTGGTACAGGTGCTGGCCGTCGAAAGCAGTACCGGCATGGGCGGCGACATCGAGCGAGCGCAGCGTCCTGCCGGTGACCGGATCCAGGGCATTGAGCTTGTCTCCGCTGGCAAACCAGACCCGCTGGCCGTCATAGCTGACACCGTGGACGTTCTCGACGCCGGGGAAGGGACCATACTCGCGAAGCACTTCGGCTTGTGATCGTTTCATGCTGTCATCCTTTTGGTTTGGGGATGGCTACATGCTAGTCAACCGGCAGCGGCGAGGGGAGTAACAAGGTCGTCGTGAATCCCGGCACCGGCGGCGTCATCCAGCGGCGCGCACGCCCGTGGCCAAGGGACTGGATCTTGCCGGCTGCCGCCAGCGTTTCCAGTGCCCGCTGCACCGAGCGCTGGCTGGCACCCAGCGCCAGCGCGAGAGCGGAGCTGGACCATGACTCGCCATCGGCCAGCAAGGCGAGCACTGCCGCGTGCTTCTCTTCCACCGGCCGCGCCAGCACCACCACCTCGCGCGCGCGGTGCGGCACCAGCGCGAAGCCGCGCCCGCTTGCCGTGACGCCGGCAAATGCGCCAAGCACCGCGCGCAGCCGCCCGATCTCGACACGCAGCCGCGCGCGGTGCGATGCATCGGCGTGCCTGGTGCGGAAGGCGTGCGCGATCAGCGTGTCCCGGGGCACGTCGGCGGGCCAGGCCTCGGCCAGCGCGCGCGCCAGCGTGAACAACACCGGCCGCCTGGCGAGCGGGACCGTGGTGCCAGCGCAGCGCACGGCATAGCGGCACGCGTCCACGACCAGCGCTTTCGATGCCAGCAGCGCTTCGACTTCCTCAAGCAGCAGCGGCCGTTCCTCGCCGCGCGCGATGCGGCGTGCCGCGGGGCTGTGCAGCGCCTGGGCCGCGCTTTCGACCTCGGCGCGCAAGGATGGAATGCCGGCGCGCTGCGCCGCGTGCGCGGCCTGTGCCAGCGCGGTGCGCGCCGGCCGGGTCTGCACGCGCCGCATCGCGATGCCCGCCACGATCAGGGCATGGGTTGTGCGCAATGCGGGCGGGAAGGGAGTGGGGTCAAGCCCGGCAAGCGCCTGCTCGGCGTCGTCGATGCGGCCGATCAGCAGCAGCCGCCGGATCGCGAGATACCGCGCATGGGCGGCGTTGACCCAGTCGCCGTGCGCTTCAAGGGTGGCGCGCGCACGGTCCAGCGTCTTTGCCGGCCAGCCCAGGTCGCGCGAGGCAAAGGCGATTTCCGTTTCGGCCACCACGCACCTGGCGCGCGCTACGGCTTCGCGCGGACCGAAGGCGCGCGCCGCGCTGCGCAACAGTGCCCGGGCGCGGATAAAGTCGCCCAGTTGCGCCATGGCGATGCCGCGCAACGCCAGCGCCGGCGGATCGTCGCGCAGGGCAACCCGGTTCAGCGCGCCAAGCGGATCACCCGCGGCAAGCGCGAGCGCCGCGGCGGCAATGCGTGAGTCCATCCGAATCCCGCCAGAAATCCCGCCACACTTGTCACTCCCACCGTTGGAAGCCGGCGCCTAATCTAGCACACGAACACCAACCAACGGAGGGATGCACGATGACCACACACAGCACCGGAACCCGTGAAGTATGGCTGGCCGCGCGGCGTGAACTGCTCGAGGCCGAGAAGGATCTCACCCGACGCAGCGATGAACTGGCACGGCAGCGCCAGGCCTTGCCGTGGGTTCGAATCGACAAGCCCTACCGGTTCGAGACCGCGGCGGGCAGCGCCTCGCTGGCAGACTTGTTCCAGGGACGTTCGCAACTGCTGGTCTACCACTTCATGTTCGGCCCGGACTACCAGGCAGGGTGCCCGTCCTGCTCCGCGATTGCGGACGGGTTTGACGGCTTTGTCGTCCACCTGGCGCATCACGACGTCACGCTGGCCGCGGTGTCGCGGGCACCGTTGGCGAAGTTGCAGGCGTACCAGCGGCGCATGGGCTGGACCTTCCCGTGGGCATCGTCGCAGGGCAGCGACTTCAACACGGACTTCAACGTCTGGTTCAGCGAAGCGCAACAACGCCAGGGCGATATCGACTACAACTACCGGCGCGAGGCGGCATTCGCCTGGCGACCTGAACTGGAGGCCGGCGGCGCAGCGGCCGAGGCCCAGTTTGCTGCCATGTGCGGCACCGATGCCGCAACGTACCAGCGCGACCGGCCGGGCATGAGCGCCTTCGCGCTGGAAGATGGCGTTGTGTACCACACCTATTCCACCTATGCGCGCGGGCTGGATGGCCTGTGGGGCATGTACCAGTGGCTGGATCGCGCACCGCGCGGACGCAACGAGGCCGGGGTCTGGTGGCGCCGGCACGATGAATACGAGCAGGGCTGAGGCATTCCATGTCCATCGTACTCACCACGCACAGGCTGGCGCGCTCACGCGGCACCGGCCCGCGCCTTGCCTTCTTTGGCATCGTGGCCGTGCTATTCATCGCCGGCGGGGCGGCGACACTCGCCTGGCATGCATCCATGCCGGCGATGAGCGCGATGCCGATGCCCGGCGGCTGGACCATGTCGATGGCGTGGATGCGGATGTGCGGCCAGACCTGGGCCCGCACGGCAATGGCCTTCCTCGGCATGTGGATCGCCATGATGGTGCCGATGATGCTGCCCTCACTGGCACCGATACTGTGGCGCTACCGCCAGGCCCTGGCGACGGCAGGGCAGGTGCGCCCGGGCATGTCGACGGTATTGGCGGGCGCCGGCTACTTCTTCGTGTGGGGCATGGTGGGCTTCGCCGTTTTCCCGGTTGGCGCTGCGCTGGCGGCGATAGCCGTGCAGGCGCAGGGCCTGGCGCGCGCGGTTCCGCTCGCCACGGCGGTGGTCTTGGTGATGGCAGGCGTGCTGCAGTTCACCCCGTGGAAAGCACGGCAGCTTGCCTGCTGCACCAACGCAGCGGGCCGCACGCGCGCACTGCCGGCGGATGCCGGCTCGGCGTGGCGCCATGGCCTGCGGCTGGGCCTGCACTGCACCCGGTGCTGTGCGGGCCTGACTGCGGCATTGCTCGTCATGGGCGTGATGGACCTGCGCGTGATGGCAGCGGTGATGTTGGCGATGACGCTCGAACGATGGATGCCGGCAGGTGCGCGCGTGGCCAGGCTTGCGGTACGGCTTACCGGGGCCGTCCTGGTCGGCGTGGGCGTGGCTACGCTTGTGCAGGCAGGTTGGGGCGGATGACGGCGGGGTACTAGTGTCCTGTTCCGCAGATAGCTTGCCATGAAATCGCCCAGTTGGCCGCCATGCGTCGCTGCTCGTCGTTGCCATAGCTACGGCTATGGCGCCTCCTCGCGCCTAGCCTGACGACCAACTGGACGATTTCACGTTGGCAAGCTATCTGCGGAACAGGACACTAGCCCAGCGCGACCGCGAACAGCGCCGCAATCAGCGGCCGCTCCTTGCGCACCTCCAGGCAGCACAGCGAGTAATCGATCGACAGCAGCGGCTCGTCGACCGGCACCACCTGCAGGCCCGGCAGCGGGATGCATTCGATCTGCGTGACGAAGCTGATGCCCATGCCATTGGCCACTGCATGCAGGATGGCCTCGCGGCTGTTGATCTCCATCACGCAGTTCAGCGCCACGCCATGCTGTGCGCACGCGCGTTCAACCCGGAGCCGGGTCTTCGAGCCCGGCTCGCGCAGGATCACGGCTTCGCCGGCGACCTCCTGCACCGTGATCGAAGCGCGCGCGGCCAGCGGATGGCCGGCCGGCATCACGGCAACGATGCGCTCTCTCCGATACGGCGCGATATGCAGGCCATCGACCGGATCGGGCTCGGCCAGGATGCCGACGTCGATATCGAAATCCTGCAGGCCGCGCAGCACCGAGGCTTCCGAGCCGATGGTGACCGTCAGTTCCAGCGAAGCATGGGTGGAACGGAAACTACGCGCCAGCCCCAGCGCGATCGGCGGTGACACCGCGCCCACGCGCACCAGCCCGGTCTTGAGCTTGTGCGCGCTCTGCAGGAACTGCATGGCCTCTGCTTCCTGCCCGAACAAGCCCTGGGTGATGGCGTAGAGCCGCTCGCCGGTGTCGGTCAGGCGCACGGTGCGGCCTGCGCGCAGGAACAGCTCCACGCCGAAGCGCGTCTCCAGCGCCTTGACCTGGTCGGTCACGGTCGGCTGCCCGATATGCAGGTATTGCGCCGCGGCAGTAAAGCCGCCCGTCCGGGCGACCGCATGGAAGCAGCGGATCGACTTGTAGTACTGGTGGAACATGGGGTCTCGATGGGAGCTGGCCGCCGTTCTGCGCGGCGTGTGCGGCGAGTCTCCCACAGACGCGTGCCGTTGCGTACAGGGTTTCCCCGAGGCCGGCAGCGTGCCGGCGATCCATCGGTTTTGGCGCACCTCGCCGTCAAAGATGCGATTGGACCGGGGGTTTGGCGTCTCCCAAACTTCAGCCACCAGGAAACGCGGCTCAAGCCGCCGCCCAGGCTACCCAGAAAAGAAGTGAGGAGACCCCATGAACCATGCCTACCACAACCCCGTGTCGATCCATTGCGGGGCTGGCAGCCTTGACCGGCTCCCGGCCCTGCTGCACGGCCGGCGCGTCGTCGTCGTGACCTTTCCCGAAGCGCGTGCGCTGGGACTGGTGGCGCGGCTTGAAGCCCTGCTGGGCGCAGACCTTGCCGGGCTGATCGAAGACGTGCAGCCGAACCCGGATGTCGCCCAGTTGTCCGGCCTGTACAACCGCTTCTGGGAAGACGCCGACGCCTGCGACGCCATCGTTGCGGTCGGTGGCGGCAGCGCGATCGATACCGCCAAGGCGTTGATGGTAGGGACCAGGTCGGGCCGGTTCGATTCGCTGATCAGCCTGCTGGCGACCGGCAAGGCGTTCACGCCGGCGCAGGTCAAGCCGCTGATCGCGGTGCCGACGACTGCCGGCACCGGCAGCGAAGTGACGCCCTGGGCCACCATCTGGGACGCCGCGAACCAGAAGAAGTACTCGCTTCACCTGCAGGCAACCTGGCCCGAAGCGGCCATCGTGGATGCGGAGCTGATGATGTCGGTGCCGCGGGACACCACGATCTCCACCGGGCTCGATGCCCTGTCCCACGCGCTGGAATCGATCTGGAACGTCAACGCCAACCCGGTTTCCGACACCTTCGCGATTTCGGCGGTGGAGGACATCTTCGACACCTTGCCGGAACTGGTGCGCAACCTGGACGACATTGGCCTGCGTGAGCGCATGGCGCTGGCCGCCCTCAAGGCCGGACTGGCGTTCTCCAATACCAAGACGGCACTTGCGCACTCCATCTCCTACGAAATGACGCTGCGCCATGGCCTGCCGCACGGCATCGCGTGCTCGTTCACGCTGCCGATGGTGCTTGAAAAGGCGTGGGCACGCCGGCCCGACCGCGACCGCACGCTGCAGCGGCTGTTCGGGCCGGTGCTGGGCGACGGGCAGCAGCGGCTGCGCGCCTTCCTGCAGGACCTGGGCGTGAAGACCGAGTTTGCCGACTACGGCGTCTCCGACGACGAGGCCGGCGCCATGATCGCGCGTGCGCTGGACGGCGCCCGGGGCAAGAACTTCATCGGCGCTGTGCCGGCCTAGTGGCACGACCCCCGGCCGACGGGTGCAGCCGGCCAACACGAGCCCGCAATACGGGCCGACAATACAAGAGGAGAAAAAAATGGAAACTGCCGATCGCATCCAGGCAGGGGCGTTCGTCGCTCCAGCCGAGCATTCGTTCCGGCGCGCCCAGTGGCGCATGCTGCTGGCCGCGATGTTCTGCTACTTCTTCTTCTACACGGGGCGGCAGACCTTTGGCTTCGCCATTCCCGGCATCCAGCAGGAATTCGGGTTTTCCAAGGAAGCGCTGGGCTGGGCCTCCACCTGCCTGCTGTGGTGCTACGCCATCGGGCAGGCCATCAACGGCAACCTGGGTGACAAGTTCGGCGGCCGCCGCGTGATGACCGCCGGCGCGATCCTGTCGTGCGCGGCCAACTGGGTGGTCAGCTTCGCCGTCGGCTTCAAGAGCCTGGCGATTCCCTGGGGCATCAACGGCTACTTCCAGGCCCTTGGCTGGGCGCCCGGCAGCCGGCTGCTGTCGAACTGGTGGGGCGCCGAAGAGCGCGGCAAAGTCTACGGCTTCTACGTGTTCGCGGCCGGCTGCGCCTCGGTGCTGTCGTTCGTCACCTCGATCGTGGTCGTGAATATCCTGCACCTGGACTGGCGCTGGATCTTCCGCCTGCCGGTGCTGCTGATGCTGGTGGGCGGCATCACCTTCTTCCTGATCGTGCGCGAGCGGCCGGAAGACCTTGGCTTCAAGTCGCCCGATACCGGCGTTGCCAAGGCCGAGGGTGCGGAGAAGGCCACCGCAGTCGAGACCGATGCCGGCGAAAGCTCCTGGTCGCGCTACAAGGCCGTGCTGCGCAACCCGCGGCTTCTGATCGCGGGCCTGTCGATCGGTTTCCAGAATGCCGCGCGCTATGGCCTGATCGTCTGGGTGCCGGTCCACTTCCTGGGCAAGAACTGGAAGAGCGCCGAGACCCTGATCGACCCGGCCTGGATCTCGGTGGCGCTGCCGGTGGGCATGGCCTTCGGCGCGCTGTCCAACGGCTGGATTTCCGACCGCCTGTTCGGCTCCAGCCGCAGCAAGGCCATCATGCTCTACATGGTGCTGGGTGCGATTGCCTCGATGATCATGTACCAGCTGCCCACGGGCATGGGCGCGATCGTCGCGCTGTTCCTTGCCGGCTTCTTCGTGTACGGCCCCGCCTCGTCCTTCTGGGCGCTGTGCCCGGACCTGGTCGGCGCCAAGCGGGCCGGCACCGCCACCGGTATCCTGAACTTCTTCTCGTACCTGCTCGCAGGCCTGGGCGAACCCCTGATCGGCCGCATCCTGGACCAGTCCGGCAATACCTCGCTGGTGTTCCCGATCGTGGCAACCAGCTGCATCATCAGCGCCGTGATCGCGGCCTTCATCCGCCGCTGAGCGCGCCGGGCCGGCGCCTTGCCGGCCCGCCCGCGACGGCTGCATCTCCTTCCACACACTGCTCAAGACCCGAGAGGGCAAGCTCATGACCGCATTGCAAGCCATTGCCGAAATCCGCCACGAAGCGCTGCGCATCGCCGGCGAGAAGATCTACCGCGAAGACGTGATCGAGGTGACCTATCCGTACACCGGCGAAGTCATCGCCACCGTGCCGAAGGCCACGCTCGACGAAGTGCGCCGCGCCTACCGCATCGCGCGCGACTACCAGCCCACGCTGACGCGCTATGAACGCTACAAGATCCTGATGCGCGCCGGCGAGATCATCGCCTCGCGCCTGGACGAGATCTCGCGCACCATCACGCTGGAATCCGGCCTGTGCCGCAAGGATTCGCTGTACGAGGTGGGCCGCGCCTCCGACGTGCTGCTGTTTGCCGCCAACCAGGCGCTGGTCGACGACGGCCAGGTGTTCTCGTGCGACCTGACCCACCACGGCAAGAGCCGCAAGGTCTATACGCTGCGCGAGCCGCTGCTGGGCGTGATCACCGCGATCACGCCGTTCAACCACCCGTTGAACCAGGTGATCCACAAGGTGGCGCCGGCGGTGGCCACCAACAATCGCATGGTGCTCAAGCCCAGCGAGAAGACGCCGCTGGCGGCCTACCTGCTGGCCGATATCCTGTATGAGGCCGGGCTGCCGCCGCAGATGCTGTCGGTCATCACCGGCGACCCGCGCGAGATCGCCGACGAGATGCTGACGCACCCGGACGTGGACCTGGTGACCTTCACCGGCGGCGTGCCGATCGGCAAGTACATCGCCGCCACGGCCACCTACAAGCGCCAGGTGCTGGAGCTGGGCGGCAATGACCCGATCATCGTGATGGAAGACGCCGACCTGGAAGAGGCCGCCACGCTGGCCGCCAGCGGCTCGTACAAGAACTCCGGGCAGCGTTGCACGGCGATCAAGCGCATGCTGGTGCATGAGTCGGTGGCGGACCGCTTTGTCGACCTGCTGGTGGCGAAGACCGAAGCGCTCAACTATGGCGACCCCATGGACCCGAAGGTGGACATGGGCACGGTCATCGACGAAGCCGCGGCGATCCAGTTCGAGGCGGTGGTCAATGAAGCGATTGCCGCCGGGGCCACGCTGCGCTACGGCAATATCCGCCGCGGTGCGCTGTACTCGCCGACGGTGCTCGATCATGTCGATCCCGAAATGACCGTGGCCAGGCATGAGACCTTCGGGCCGGTGTCGCCGGTGATCCGCTTCAGGGACATTGAAGATGCGATCCGCATCTCGAATGGCACTGCGTACGGGCTGTCGTCGTCGGTCTGCACCAACCGGCTCGACTACATCACGCGCTTCGTGCGGGAGCTGAAGGTCGGCAGCGTCAATGTGCGCGAGGTGCCGGGCTATCGCCTGGAGCTGACGCCGTTCGGCGGCATCAAGGATTCCGGACTGGGCTACAAGGAAGGCGTGCTGGAGGCGATGAAGAGCTTTACCAATACCAAGACGTATTCGCTGCCGTGGTAAGCGGCGGTGGCCCGTGCGCCGGGGGCGGCAGCGCAGTTCGTCCCTGCGCTGCCTGCCCCGGCGCGTAGTTTCTGCTGGTGTCTCCGGTAGCCGGGGCCAGGTGGGGTCTCCGGCACCGCCACCCCGGATTTGGCCGCCTGAGCAGGCGGCTGCTTTGTTTTCAGGCGGCGCTGTCCTGCGCCGCATCCCTGTTTCCGAGCTTTCATGACAAGCATTCAATCCGTTGTGCACGAAGGGCGGATGTTCCCGCCATCCCGCCACGCCAGCGCCAAGGCCGCGATCCCCGGCATGGACGTCTACCAGGCGCTGTGCGACGAAGCCGAGCGTGACTATGAAGGCTTCTGGGCGCGCCACGCGCGCGAGCTGCTGCACT
>NZ_JBXAGS010000026.1:0-83728 GCF_058794355.1 Cupriavidus sp. GW823-FHT07B10 | reverse complement strand
AGGGGTGTTGGGGGGAGGGAGCCACCTATCTAGCCCTAACTATGTATGAATAGCTGGGGGGAATAACAGCATGGGGTGGATGGTGTTGGAGCGCTGGGGCAACTGACCAGCAAGCAGCGCGCGGTGATCAAGCGGCTGGAAGCAATCGCCGCGGAGGGCAAGCAGGCCATCTTGTTTGCCGAAAACCCGGGCGTGATCGACCTCATCGCCAGCCAGTTGAAGGCGAAGGGGGTTGAGACGGTGCCGTTTCACGGCGGGATTCCGATTGCGAAGCGCGTGGCCGACAAGGACAAGCGCTTCGTGGGCGGCAATGCCACGGGCCTCCTGTGTACCAAGGCGTCGGGCCGGGCGGGCTACAACCTGCCCAATGCCGACTACGTCCTCTTCTACGACCGCTCGTGGACGTGGCGCATCGAGTACCAGGCGATGCGGCGCGCGCTGCGCTGGAACCGGAAGGGGCAGTTGAAGGTGGTCTACTTCCATCTGCCAGGAAGCCTGGATATTTACCAGGACCAGATGGTGGCGCACAAGCGGGACGCCATGGAGGCGGGCCTGGACTGGGCAACGCCGGAGCTGGAAGACGAGGCGTTCTTGCACATGGACACACTGTTGGACGAATTTGTAGACGATCTCGCCAAGCTGCACGGCCGCAAGGCCCGGGATCAACGTGAACTGCTCAAGGAGGCCGCATGAAAGCGACGGAGTGCAGCATCAGCATTGGCGAAGGGGTAGCAACGATCAAGCGACGCGGCACGCGTGGCACGACCGTTGCCCACATTCTTGGCACGATCGAGGCGGATGGATTGGAAGTTGTCTGCCTCGATCGTCTCGTTCACGGAATTTTTGAGAGCGAGATGGACGGCTGGCAGGTTAGCGGTGCTGTGACCAGCGTGCTGGCCAGGCCGATCGGGCCCACTCCAGCGAAAGACAGTCGAAATTGACGACCTTTCGGGGGATGCCTCGGGCTCGAACCACTTTATGATCAATTCCGTAGCGTGCCCCGCTACGGAATTGCCTCTCAAGATGTACCCGTTCCCTCAGGCCCTCACTCGTTGGGGGCCATTTTTTTTGCCATTGCGGGTTGCATTGAGGACCCTTCAAGCGAGGGTCTTGTGCGGCACGCCGCGTCGATGCTGCCCGTTCCGCCGCGCCTTTTGCACGGCCGTTGTCGACTCAGGGCTTTCGACTCAACGGAAACCCCGTTGGCCGTAGCAGGTGCCAGAAAACTAAGTAAATGGCGAGAGGCACAGCAGCTATGTAGAGAAATCCGAGCCTATTGAAGGCAGCGGCAGATGCAATGCCGCAGGTAGTCCCTGCAATAGGCCAAAGCCAATGACAACGGCGGTTCTGAATCCAACGAACAGTCATGACGCCAAGCGATACCCAGGCTAGAAGCGGCGCTACCCCCAGCCAATTTGCACGGCTGGGTCCAACTCCAGTCGAAATGGCCAGCATGAGCGACGCAAGAACGGCGATGGATGCTCCGCTCCAAGATGCAATAGCGGCGGCTACACGTGTGCCATTAACTGGTGACGATGTCGTTTGGGGCCGCATCTTGTCTCCTACGGCGATATCGGCAGTATGGTCGATTCTGGGCCTCGCAACTTGCTCGCACGCACGAATGCCTCCTTTGCCCTGACATACGAAGGTCCATCCATGGCCGGTCTCTGCCGGCCGTTCACGGGCAAGCTGTGGCTGGCTCTGACCGACCCGTTTGTCTCGCTCCAAAGCGGCCATTCGACACGAAATCTTTAACGCGGGCTACCCGTGAAGCCAACAACAACGCGCAGCGTTGTATCGCCGCTCTTGCTTACGCGTAGGGTCACGACAAGTCTTGACCAATCATCATTCGATGCCCATCCGGCGTGCCTACAAGAAACTCCCGCATGCCGTGTGGTTTGTCGGTCGGAGGTTGCAGGATAATGGCGCCGCGACCGACGAGTTCTTCATGAAGTGCGTCGGCGTTCGCCACTTTGAGGTAGCCGAAGTAACTGTGGTCACCGGTTGCCGAAGGTAACATTGCATCGGGGCAATGGCCAATCATGACGCGCACACCCCCTCTCGTGGCTAATTGCCAACCTATGCCGTTGGGCCAGTCCAGCCTAAAACCCAGCGCGTCCCGAAAGTACGAGGCACTGGCTTCGAGATCTGGCACCGCGAGAACGAAAGAAAAAGAACTAAGATCGGTAAGCGCTTCAGCCATCGCGTCACTCCCTTCAAAGAAAGGTCGGCCTAGAGCGGCCTCCCGATTGTCAGGGATTCTACTCTCCGCCTCGAATGGCCCTTCCAGCCGGGAAGCCCCCGATCGATCGGGGGCCCGACAGTCTGGCGGTGACAGGCTGTAGCCGACCCTACTCGGTCATCCAGCGGTCTCAGCAGTGATGACCGGTATCGTTGACGCCGGGCGGCCGGGCGGCCATGCGCACCTCGGCGCGACTTCTTCAGCGCTCGAATTATTCCGAAGGCTGGTCCTTAGGGTCCCTTGAATACAGTTGCAAGTAGGCAGCCTTGCCAGAGCTTCGAGCAGCCGGTCTACATCCTTTGAACCAGACCCACACTCGCTGGCCTCGAACGAAGTCACTTGGCTCGTAGTCGCCACCGAATGCCGAGTAGAGTTGCGTGTCGCTGTCGTAGAAGACGCGGACGAGGTTACGTCCTTTCATCGGTTGGACATCCACGAAATCCTTTCCGACGTGCTTAATCTTGCCGGTGAGATTGGCAGCAGATGGCACAAAGTCGCCTCCGTCCGGCACCGGCAAAGTGCATTTGGAGGTCGAGCCCGTCGGCTGGGTCCAAGTCGGTAAGGAAAAAGTGAGCCCGAGTAGTAGCAGGGCCATTGCCGCCGGAAGATTTCTCCGGGCCTCTGCTCGTTGTAGGTTTCGCAAGTCCCTACGCACTATCTCTTTCCTGTGATGCTCCGATATATAGACCACTCCGGGTCCTGTTCCAGCGAAATGGCGATGGGCAAGCGCGGCTTGCCCTCGAGAGCCGTGTTGAGGACGCGCATGAACACATCGTGCGAACCGGCAAAGTAGTACCACTCGACTTTCCCTTCGCCGGTAACCACGGCGGCAAGTACGCCAGCTCGCTCGCTTTCTTCAGCCGCCTGCAGTCCGTCCTCGAACGTGTAGTGAAGCAGAGATTCGCTCTTGGTTGGCATGCCGGACTGACTGGCGTTCGGCCAGGAAATCACGACAAGTGCTCCGAAGGATGGCCTTTTAACCCAGCTAGGCAACTCGTCCCGATAGCGAATAATGCGACGAACGTTCCCTGCCGAGTCCTTGGCAATGGCGACCTTCCACGCCTTCTCGTCCTGACTAGCGTGTGAAAATGAAGCGACTGCTGCAGTGGCAGTGGCTACGAACCATTTTAAGAAGCGCATCCGAATTTGCGGAATCGTTTTTGGCCAAGCGCGCCGCAGCGTTTTCGCCGGCATCCTGAAGGCCTTTGATTTTGGGCGTTGCAGGTGGGATCGAGATGAAATGTATCAAAAATGCGAGAGCGTGCGCTTTGCGGCAACGAGGGGTGTGGGAGCCGCACAACAGGGGACGACGTTGAAATTCCAGCGGTCGGGGGACAGAAAGAATAGCCACCTGTTTTGGCGGTTTGACCGACCGGTTGAATCGGCACTCCGAAGCGGACATAGCCGGCACGGTTGTCTAAAGGCTGTTCCTGGCCGGTCTCGGTCGGATGTTCCCGACCCTGGAGAGGCTGTGTCAATGCGACCCGCGCGCGGCGAAGAGCAGTGATGACCCGGATTTTGGGCCATCGAATCTTGCCCGCTGATACGAAATTCGGGTATCCTCACACCACATTTCGCGTCTCGGACGCATCGACCCCGCACCTTTCGGTGCCAGTTTCTGCAGTATGGTGGCCGCCGGCTTAGCCTGGTAGTCCATCCTTCCACCCCATCGGGAACCACGTTCCCGGTGCGGCAACGGGTTCCCATTCCGTCTCGGAGAACCCAAAAATGCAAAACCCCACCATTGTCATTGGCAAGATCCGTCCTGGCCGTAACCCGCGCAAGTACTTCGATCCTGCCCAGATGGCTGAACTGACCGAATCCATTCGCGTGGACGGTATCCTTCAGCCGATTCTGATCCGTCCCGTTGAGGACGATCAGAATGGGCATGAGTATGAAGTGGTTGCCGGTGAACGCCGCTATCGCGCCGCACTGGCCGCGCATGGCGAGGGATACCATATCCCCGTCACGCTCAAGGTGATCACCGACGCCGAAGCCGACCGCATGGCGTTGATCGAGAACGTACAGCGTGCCGACATGGCGCCTTCCGAGGAGGCCGTGGCAGCATCGAGGATCGTAGGCCAGTTGCAGGGCGACCGCGACGAAGCGGCCCGCCTCCTTGGCTGGTCGCGCTCGACGCTGGACAAGCGCCTGGCGCTCATGAACTGCAGCGAACCGGTGCTGAACGCGCTCAACACGCGTGTCATCCAGCTCGGCCACGCCGAATTGCTTGCGACGCTCGCCAAGGCCACGCAGGACAAGCTCCTGCCGGTCATCGTGAGCGAGAAGAAATCCGTGTCCGAACTGAAGAAGACTATCGAGGCCGCCGCGTGCAGCCTGGAGAAGGCCATCTTCGACAAGGCGCAATGCGTAAGCTGCCAGCACAACTCCTCGTTGCAAACGGAGATGTTCAGCGAGGCAATTGCTACCGGCAACTGCACCAACCGCGCCTGCTATACCGAGAAGACCGATCGGAAGCTCGAAAGCATCAGCTACGGGCTCAAGGACGAGTACCAGGTCATTCGCATCGTACGCACCGGCGACAACCACACCCGCATCCAGCTTCAGGTCGATGGACCGACTGGGGTGGGGGAGGAGCAGGCCAAGGCTTGCCATGCCTGCGAGAACTTCGGTGCGGCCGTCAGTGGCCTGCCCGATTCACTGGGCAAGGTCTACAGTGGCCAGTGCTTCGACACAGTCTGCAACCAGCGGAAGGTGGCGGAGCGCCTGAAGGCGGAGCGCGACGCGAAAGCGGCGGCGCAAAAGCCGGCAGGGGCCCCAGCCGGTTCCGGCAAGCCCGCGACTGCGAAGGGTGGGGACAAGTCATCGGCGCCCGCCGAGAAGCCCGTCACGTCGATCAGCGAGTCGGAGAAGGTCAAGAACTACCGGACCGATCTCTGGCGCAAGGCGCTGCGCAAGGAAGTCGCGCAGAATGCCGACCAGGCCAACGCCTACCTGATCTCGATCGCCCTCAACGGCCTCGCACGCAACATCGGCGGGGACAAGATGGGCAAATTCTTCGAGAAGCTGACGGAGCAGAAGGCGTCTTCGACGCTGCAAGGCTGCCTGACGGCGGTGCATGCGCTGGACGCTGGCAAGCGCCAGCAGCTGACCATTGCGTTGACGGTCGCGGCAATCGACGGCATGGAGGTGTCAAACCTCAAGGAACTGTGCCGCTACCACAAGCTAGATCTGCGCGTGCACTGGAACCTGCAGAAGTCGCAGGACTTCCTGGAGATGCTCACCAAGTCCGAGATGAAGGTTCTCGCGGACGAGTTGGGCATTCGCAAGGCGCTGGGCGATAGCTTTGCCAAGTTGTTCAACAAGCCGAAGCCCGAAGTCATTGCCGGCCTGCTGGCTGTCGATGGCTTTGACTACACCGGCAAGGTGCCCAAGGTCCTGGGCGTCTGATCCCTGCCTCATTCCATTTCCCCAAAAGGATTCACCATGTTCACTGAATTGGTTCCGCTCGTTCGCGCGAGCGAGAAGGTCGTTGTTACGCTTTCCATGCAGGGCGATGTCATGTCCGTTGTCGTGCTGCCAGTCATCAAGAATGCCGCGGATGCCGCACTGACTTCGCCTCTGGTGCTGTCGGCTACGCCCGCGGAACTGGATGCGGAGTTCGCGGCTGCCGTCCTGAGTGTGAGCGAGTCGCATCGCTCGCTGGCAGAGCAGGCCGAGGCAACGAAGTCGATTCTCGATGCCGCCAAGTCCACGCAATCGTCCAAGGCGACGAAGGCGCTGGCCAAGGCCGCATCGCCATCGGCGTCGGAAACGGCAAGCGGGTCGGACGATGATAACGAAGCAGGCGATGCCGAAGCCCGTGATGCCACGCAGACCGAGGCGGACGCCAAGGTGAGTGCGCCGGCCTCGGCCGGCACGGATCTGGCGTCCCTGCTCTAAGGAGACCGACATGGCACTCGAAATCAAGAAGTTGCTGCGCCAGTTCTCCTACAACGGCATGACCCTTGTGGACCCTGGTCCGGCGTTCACGCCAGAGCAGGTGCGCGACATCTATTCGGCCCAGTATCCCGAGCTGACCACCGCCTCAGTGGATGGTCCGGAGGTCAAGGGCGACGTCGCGAGCTTCACCTTCGTCCGCGCCGCCGGCGCCAAGGGCGCGTATGCGCAAATCTGACCTGATGAAAGCACTGGCCACCGGCCAGTTCGCTACCACTACGGAGCCGCCCGAAAGGGCGGTTTTTTTACATTCTGAGGAGAATCAACAATGCTGTTCGATCCTCGGTCGTTTGTTCCAGAGCTCGATGCAGGACAACCCTCATGGACGCCTGCGCGACAGCATCCCATTGCCCGACGTCGACCTGCCCATGATTTTCTGACGCTGCCGGCCATCGCTGCTGGGGTTCCGAATAGCGCTCTGCTCACCTTCGGGGATGAGGTCGATGTGATGGACCTTGTCTGTGCACAGTTCGCCACCGGCGTACTGCGTGCGAGCGATGTATCGAACCCAACGGGCGCAGGCGATGCGTTCGCCCAAGCCATGTTTGCGTGGCTGCGCGCCCGCACCACGGAGTGCAAGCGACTGAGCTTCAGCTTCTCGCTGATCGACATCGGCGCTGCCAAGGATCAGTTGATGCAATTCGGCTGGGAAGACGAGATCGAGGCGCCGCTGTATCTCGCCATCGACATGCCCGGCGACGACGTCTACTTCATCGGTGAAGCGCGAGCGAGCGCACTGCGAGCGGTACACCCGCATCTTCTCTACACCGCGATGTCGCTGATCAATACGGCAAGCGCAAAGTCGCTCTTCCTGCGCACCCCTGAAACCCTGCTCGACTTGTTCGCACGGTGGCACTGGGAGTACGACAGCACCCTGGCCGACGACAAGAACGCCAGGGAGTTCCTTGCCGAGAGTTGTGGCATGGATGAAGGCGACATCGAGCGATACCTGCCGTCTGCGGTGAGGCCGGAACTCGCACCGGATGACGTATTGCCGCCGGCCTGCCACGGCTATCCCGCGTCGAGCAAGCTACGAGCATTCGGAAGCAGGAAGCTCTATGAACTGTCTCGCGCCCACGATGGTTGGGTGAAAGACCTGTGCGTCGCGCTGGCCGAACTGAACCTGACCCTGAAGAGACAAGGCGACAGATCAGCCGTTGCAGGATCACAGTGGGCGGAGCCGGCATATTCTGCGGCCACGCTTGCCTATATGCAGTCTGACTACGTCACGCAGGTCCTCGACGATCTCTATGACGGTCTCAATAGCAGCGGCGACGCGACCATGTTCCAGTGCTTCATCCCCATTGCGAGCGAGCCTGTGGCGATCCGGCAGCAGTTCAGAGACCTGGACGGCATGCTGAAGACCATCTCGGCGCTCGATCGCGTTCTCACACTTATTTCTGACTAGGAGGGCCACATGGCCGAAATCCTGACCGCTACGCGGTCGCACGACGTGGCGCTTCAAGGCGCCATTTTGCTTTATGGGCAGGGGCCAGGGCAGTTCTCCTATGCCACAGCCCATCGCATCGAGCCGGATGATTCCAGGCACCCCGTCATTGGCGCCGGCACGCCGCTGAACCGCATGGCGTTGATCCACGCAGTCCGTGAAGTGGCGGAGGCCTCGCTCCCCAAGGGCGAGTTCCTCACGCCCAACGTGCTGTCGATCAGCGCCAGTGCGGTGACATGGTGGTGTCCGGCGGCGCAGCGCCGCGTGTTCTTCGACTGCAAGGAGTTCGGCAAGCGTAGCGCGGTGGTGCCACACCCCGCGCTTGTGTTCCAGGCATCGCAGTCCGGGTTCCGGGTCTTCGCCCTGAGAGGGGACGAGCGTCCGGTACCGGCCAGCGAGCTTTGCGAGCCGCCTTACTTCAACACCTGGGACCACGGGAAGATCTGCATCGGCTCAGCCCATGTGCCCAAGCAGATTGACGTGGCATCCATTGCAGGCTGGGAAGCCGGGTTCTTCAATTCGGCCTTCACCCATCCCAACCATGGCGGCAAACGCGTGACATATGAGCGCGGCGCCTATGCCTTCTGGAAGGACATGCTTGACGGGAAGTTTCCCGACTACCCCAAGCAGGTCCTCGTTCCCATGAAACTCAAGCTGGCCGATCTGATCGCCGGCAAACTGGACAAAGCATCATGAATCCTGCTGACGCTGCCCTGCAGCAATCGTTTCCTTCTGTGATGGTGCCGCGCTTCGGAGCGCTCGCACCCATGGAACGGCCCGGCGAGCGCCTGCTCATCGCGGCCAACGGCGTGTTCCTTGAGATCGTCCGGCCCTGGCTGCGCGTCGTTCGCCATCTCGGCGCTTTCCAGCATCGCACCGCGATTCCATACGGCGAGGCGGCGGAAGCCACCGAGTTACGCTGCGGCCGCATTCCGGCGAGCCTTATCGGCGAGTTCGCCATGATGGCGCGCGCCGCACACCCCAAGGAAACTGGCGGGTGGGTGGTCTGGAATGCTGCAACCGCGGCGTTTCGGCTGGTCTCCGTGCGGATTCTGGAGCATAGCGGTGGTCATCTGAAGTACGACCGTCCCGCGCTCGCGAATGATGAGGCGCTGGTAGTCGACTGTCACTCGCACGGTCGGCATACCGCGAAGTTCTCGCCGACGGACAATGAAGACGACCGCCACGACGTGAAGTTTGCGTTCGTGATGGGCAACTGCGATGCGCCAACGCCTTCGATGGCACTGCGGCTCTGTGCGAAAGGCATTTTCGAGCAGGTGGAGAAGGTCCCAGCAGACTGGTACGCCGCGGCACGCGAGGAGGTGCTGGCATGACCTTCGAGCATTGCATTCCCGCGAGCATGACGGCGCGTGCATGGAAGGTGGCAGTGGTTGGTGCCGGCGGCACCGGCAGCGCCTTGCTACCCAATCTGGCGCGGCTGCATCACGCCATGCTGGAGCTGGGCCACCCGGGCGGCATCGATTGCACGGTCTACGATGACGACACCGTCAGCGAGACCAATATCGGTCGTCAGGGCTTCTATCCCGTCGATGTGGGCCAGCACAAGGCCACGCTGATCGTGAACCGGCTGAACAGCCTGATGGGGACGCGCTGGGAAGGACAGACTCGTCGGATCGGCCGAGGCGATCGCTTCAACTGCGACATGGTGATTGGCTGCGTCGATACGCGGGCCGCCCGCAAGGCGATCCTTGGCGCGATGCAGCGCGGCACAGGTGGCTACTATCTCGATTGCGGCAACGAGTCGGACAGTGGTCAAGTGATTCTCGGCCAAGTGCGCGGCAAGGCGGCGCAGCGCTTGCCCCATGTCGGCGACCTGTTCCCCGAGCTGCTAAACCCGAAAGGGGACAAGGCCGACACTGCGCCGTCCTGTTCGATGGCAGAGGCGCTGCAAAAGCAGTCGCTGGTCATCAACCAGGCGATCGCGGTGCAGGCCTACAACCTGCTCTGGACGCTGTTTCGCACGGGCACGCTGAAGTACTGCGGCGCGTTCGTGAACCTGGCAGTGGGACGTATGAATCCTCTGCCGGTAGACCCGCAGGCCTGGGCGCGATTCGGGTATCACCTGCCCGAGCCGAAGCAGCGCGCGAGCCGCGCCTCTCGCCAGGCCGCTTGAACCCGCCATCCCCGAAGTTTTGGGGATGGCATTTTTCATTTTATGGGGTTCATGGCAGCGGCGCCACGTGACGCTCGACCCCACCAGTCATCGACCCGCCGGGGCACAGCCCAGGTGGCTCTCTTCCGGACGAATCGGAGTACACCACATGCAAGACCTTCATGCCTTTGCCCCCCTCGAATACCGACCCGTTAGGGTAGCTGCCGACTGGCTGCCAGACGACTTCACCGTTGATGCCTACTGGAACGGTGTCGGTTGGAACGGCTTCGTGGTGCCATTGTTCACGCTGGCATCTGCGCAGCAATTATGCAAATCGATGCCAACCCTTGAGTTTGTAGCGAGGGACTCATCATTCCTGCTCTCCGATGAGTATGGTGCAGTCTCCATACAGGGAAGGCCGTATCGCGTTGGCGGGGCATCACTGGTTCTGTATGCGATTGGCGACAGTTGGTGTTGGCGTCGCGCCGAATCCAGCTGACTGGAAGGCGATACGGCGCCGTCTGCGCTGAGTTGAATCGGCTCCACAAATGCGCTCGACGCTGCTAACATAGCCGCACCTACCGCGTCTCCGACGCATCGACACTTCCGGTTGTATAGCCGGACATCTCTTTTCTCCCACCTACGGGCCTTCCTGCCCGTAGGCATGTTGGCCCCATTTTCGTTGAGGCCATCATGATCAAGCGTTTCTTCCTGCTGTTCCTTTGCTGCGCCGTTTTCACCGGCTGCGCTGCTCAGCCGACTTCGCCTAATACCTACCGGGCGACTGAAGCGCTGCGCACGAGTAGCGCTGAAGCTGTCACCGTCGTCAGGGTTCGTCCTGTCGCGATTGTCGACAGGGACGGCGTTATGTCGGCCCACACTGGCGTACCCGGTGTTCTCGGGGCCGTCGTTGGCGCAGTGCTTGGCGCACGCATCATCGGCGATGGCAATGGCCGTTACCTGGCCGGAGCCCTGTCGGGCACCGTCTCGGCGGTCATCGCACAGACGGCGGCGAACCAGTTGAGCCGCCGCGATGGCGTGGAAGTCATTGTCCGCACGGACGGTGGCCACCAAGTCGTCGTTACCCAGGATGCGGATCAGCAGTTCGTCTCTGGCGAGCGACTGTATCTCGTCTCGGGTGCCGGCGGCTACCGCCTCACTCGCTAACGGTCTCCGGTTCGAAGGCCCATTTTATTCAACTTCCCCGCGCGGCGTCCCCGTGCGGGGCTCCCCGCGTCCATCGGAGCATTCCATGCCCGCATTAGCAGACGTACCATTGAAATTCGCGCTCGTTCTCACGGAGGGCAGGACCGTTGCCGAAGTGGTGCGACAACTCGAAGACGGACTTCGTGGTACCGAGTTGGAGCCCGAGTGGCTGAATGCCGCCAACTTCCCCAACGATGACAACGAAGCCATGTTTGGGCCCAAGACGAGTCGGCTATGGCCGGTTCTGGGCGCTCGCGAGCGGTTCGCCGTGTCCATGCATCGCGGCCAGTCGGAGGGCTGGATTGTATGCGTTGACCGTATTGGCTGTGCCGGCGAGGCGCCTCGCATGGTAGCTACGGTGCAGAAGCTGATCACTGCCAAGACGCTTTCGCAACGTCATGGCTGGCAACTCGTCCTCGCCATCACAAGGATGCTCGACGTAGCCTGATCTCAATTGACAAGCCCGAGAGGGCTTACCGAAACCTTGAGGCTTCGGCAAGCCGCTTTCCCCCGCGTCATCGACGCATCGACCCATGTCCGGCATAGGCCGGATCACCAACCCAGCTGGGACACTCGTCCCACAGGGAAGGGATGTCCCGTCTTGATCCAAGGACCTCCATGAAACTTCCCAAATCCTTTACCCGTTGGCATCAACCGACCAATCCGGCAGCGTGCCAGGCAATCCGCCGGGATGCTTGCCGAATCTTGCGCCGTTTCGCAGGTGACATGGCGTTGAGCCCGCGTGACTTCACGATCCGGGAGCACCGCCAGCGTCGCCGTGACGTTGACGTGTTCGCTTTGCATACCGATTCACTACTGGTGGAAATCCAGCACCCGGCAGGCGCCGAAGGTGGCGTGCTCATGTCCTACCGGACATGCCGCGGCCGCAACGATCTGACCGGCGGCCGTGACAATGTCGTCAGCGTTGAATCGCTGGCCAGCGACCAAGGCTATGCCGAATTGGTCTCCACGCTCCGCGTGGTGGCCGGGCGGCGTGGTTGAGGGGAGCAAGGCATGAGTCGGCTGATTAAGGTCACCTTCACCTCGACTTCGGGAGAGGAAACCACGGGCTTTGCGACCCTGCACAAGGACGAGATCGTTGAATTGCCCAAGCGTATGGCATTGCGCGTCTCGGCTGCTGTGGACGCCGGCGAGGGGTATGCCATCGTCGCGCAGTACAAGGGCGAAGCAGTTCCTATGCTCCACGTCGCCGATGCGAGCTACCGATTGGACATGCAGCACGCCATCAGCGAGCCGTGGTCCAAGCGTATTGCGGAAGCATTTCGCGATCCAACAAAGGATCAGTTGCAGGCCTATGGCCGATACTGTCACACGTTGTCCGCCGCCGCACTGGTGGGCTTCGTCGGTTACGCGGCGGGCCGGTCGGTCTGGTCCGGGACGGAGATCCTCAACTGTCTATGCCTCGCCGTGGCCGCTGGGGTACTATTGGCCGTCGGCGCTGCATTTTTGAAAGGAGAAAAGTGATGTTTGGTCCATTCGTACTGGTGGTCGGATTGGGCATTGCTGGCTTTTTCCTTTGGGTTCTTCGCAACGCAGACCGCGCGCGCAGGCTCAGGGAACTGGATCGCAACGGCTGACCGCCGTCGCCGCCAGCCGGGCCCACCCAATTTCAGGAGCCGATTCGTCGGCTCACCGTTTAAACGCACCCCTGTGGTGCGTTTTTTATTTTCCACACCCAAACGGGCGTCGTCCCGTTGGGCGACTCCCACGAAGCAGGAGTTGCCCCATGAACGAAGCCATCTTCGGCGCTGGCTTAGCCAGCTACCCCGCCGGCGTGCTGCTGCACCCCAGTGTCTATTCCACCAACCTACGCGCGGCGTTCTCACTCGTCTGCGCTGACAACGGTATGCCCTACGGGGCGCTGTCGGTGAACGTGCCGGACGCCGATCTTGCCGAGGACGAGATTCTCGCCTCGGCGGACTGGAACCTGCCGGCCGAGCTCAAGGCCGCCTTGCTGGGCACCGGCAAGTTCGTTCAGACCGGCCGGTCGAACCAGGTCGGCCTCGGCCGGGGCGAAATCTGGCGTATCGCGGATCCTGACCTGCTGTCGCAGGTTGCTGCCGCACGCGTGGTCGCTTGCCGAACCAAGCCGGTGCGCCGCGCAGCTGCGCTCGCCTAATTTCCTCCTTTCAACCCTTTCGGGGCATGTCCCCCGAAAGGGGCGTGCTCCGCCCTCGGAGCCAAGCATGTACGTTGTTCACATCGGCCAGCAGGCCGAGAATCGCACGACGCTCGCCGGCGTGCTGCAGCTTCTCAACGAGATTCGCGATGGCCGCGCGCTGCCGCGCATCGAAGACATTTCCGTGCGTCACATCGAGCGCGGGGCGATCCCGGTAGTGCGCCTTGCGTCCGGCAACATTGCGGTGCGCCCGACGGGCACCCGGCGCGCCATTCTGACGATGATCCTCGACGAGGTGGATCGCTTCATTGTGCGCGTAGGTGGAAAAATCCTGCGCCCGCACGAAATGAGCCGCGCATCCTGGGGCGCCGTGGTGGCCGCTGGCCGGTTGGCTTACTTCCCCGCCGAAGCCATCGACATGTCCCAGGCCGATGCGGGACCGCTCTTCCAGACCGCAGACCTTTTCGAGGAGCAGGGAGCGCTCGACATCGCTGAGTTTGTTTGTGGCGAGTTCGTGCGCCGTTTCGGCTACGGCACTAACGGGCCGTTGTATGCCCCGGATGCGAGCCCCAATGTCCGCCATGAGGTGCACGTTGCCTATGCGCTGATGCGTGGCGAGAAGGTTCGGGATTGCATCGTCAATACCTACCGCGACAACCCGCACCACGGCCGCCATGACCTCTGGATGAAGCCGCTGATTGAGGTACCCGCGCTACGGGGCGCCCTGTCGGCGAGCGTGTTGCAGGCGCTTTGCCGGACCATGCGTGCCGAGAAGCTTGCGATCACGCCCCACAATGTCGGCAAGCTGCTCGCCGCCCTCCGGCATGTGCCGCGCGACGCCTGTGACGTGGAGGTCGACGACGCCCTGTTGGTGGCTGGCATCCTGCCACCGCGGACGGTCCCGACGCCCAAGTCGCCGACGGCAGAGAACGCGCAGCCGGCGACGAGCCTGGCTGCGCGGATTCACGCGCTGATCAGCCAACGGCAGTTTGAGGAGAGCATGGACAAGGCCAGGGCCGAGCGGGAAGCGCGGAGAATCAGCCAACGAGAGTTCGATCGCCAGGCCTGTGCCGCTGCAGCTTACCGCGCAGCCTATGGCTATAAGTGGCCGAACCGCGTTGCGCTCGCAGTCATGCAGCGCAATGTGGCGGCGGTCCTGCAGATCTTTGACGGGCCGAAGGACTGGAACACGGATTCGAAGCGCGCCCTGCGTGATGAAATTGGTGTCGACGTTCTCCAATGCCCAGCGATGACCCGCCGCCGCCGGCTGTTTGAGTTGTGTGGATTCTCGGAAGCCGAACAGGCCGAATGGGAGGCCCACGAGGCCATCGAGAAAGCGCAGAAGCGTGCCGAGCGTGAACTGGCGGATGCAATGTGCCAGGCGGAGGCGGCCAAGTACCGTCTCGAAACCGGCCAGGTGATGAGCGGGCGCGAGTATGTTGACTTCTGCATTGACGCGGGCTTCTCCCAGCTCATCGATGAGCCACGCGGTAGCGCCCGACGCTACTTGATCCATGATCCCGTGAAGCGGGCTTCCCGACCGCTGCGCGCCAAGGACGGAACGCTCGACTATGCGCGCGCTCGCCTGGCGCGGGTCGCCGTGCCCCTAGCGCTCGCCGCATGATTGTTTTGTCCCCCGGCCACGCGGCCGGGGGCGTCTTCTTCAAATCACGCGTGGATATGCTGAGCATTCGAGTGCATGCGAGCGCGACGACTGCGTTAGCCTTTGCACTACACACAAAGCTCTGTTCGCACTGAAGCATTTCAGTCCCAACAGAGTTTTACCCGCGTCTGCGACGCATCGACTAAGCCGGCCTGCCGGCCATCCATTGCAACTCCCCACAGGGACGATCCCTGTGGGGGCGTCTCTTGTGGGCCTCACCCCTTGCCCACATGCACCTCCAACCTTTGCTGTAGCCGTGATGGCGCGTCGCCCCGGCCCCGCTTTGCGCGGCCACGGGAAACGCCATGTCTTCCCCCCGCACGCGCGCAATCCTGCTCGCTGCGATTTCTGATCATTCCCATTCCTTTCCTGCGACCGGCCTTGAGGCCGTGCTCGCGCTCTCCCATTCTCAGGAGCAATCCCATGTCTCATCTCGTTCAAACCATGGCTTATGTCGGCGCTACCCCGTGGCACGGCCTGGGCAACCAGCTCGAAAGCAATCAGCCGCTCGAAGTGTGGGCAGACGCCGCCGGCATGAACTGGCGAATCGAGGAAACCGACGTGATGTATCGCGCCGGCTCCCACGATCTCGATCCGCTTCATTCTTTCCCTCAACAGAAGGTGCTGTTCCGCTCGGATACCAAGAAGCCGCTGGCAACGGTGTCGAAGCGGTACCAGGTCGTCCAGCCCTCGGAGATCCTCGACTTCTACCGCGACCTGACAGAGGTCGGTGGATACCAGCTTGAAACGGCAGGTGTGCTCAAGGAGGGTCGCAAGCTCTGGGCGCTCGCGCGCACGGGGCAATCGACCAAGATCGCTGGCGTCGACGAGGTCCGCGGCTACCTGCTGCTGGCCACGGCTTGCGATGGCACCTTGGCCACCACGGCCCAATTCACGTCGGTGCGGGTGGTTTGCAACAACACGCTGCAAATTGCACTTGGCCGCAATCGCGGTGCCGTCAAGGTGCCGCACCGCAGCCAGTTCGACCCGCGCGCCGTCAAGGAAGAGCTGGGCATCGCCATCTCGTCGTGGGATGGCTTCATGGTGCGCATGCACGAACTGGCTGACCGCAAGGTGAGTCAGGTCGAATCGGAACGCTTCTTCCAGCGACTGTTCACGTACCCGTGGACGAAGCCGGATTCTGACGGTCCCGACAAGGTGAACGAGCGCGGCCTGAAGGCTGTGCTCAATCTCTTCGAGGGCAACGGTCGTGGCGCCACGCTGGCATCGGCGGCCGGGACTGCCTGGGGCCTGGTGAACAGCGTCACCGAGTACGTCGATCACCAGCAGCGAGCGCGCAATGCGGGCAATCGGCTGGATTCGGCGTGGTTCGGTGCCGGCGCGGCACTCAAGCAGCGCGCTTGGGACGCCGCAATTGAGCTCATTGCATGACGAGATAGTAATTGTCTAGCCCTAAAGCGAACGACTCTCCATGCCGATGTTTGGCATGGAAGTAGTCGTTTTAGGTCCACCAAAGCCCCGGCTATCGGCCCGGGGCTTTTTTTTTTGCTCGTTGCCAATGATGCTGATTGATTTCTATTCGCGATACCCTCGATGGCTGTTCCGGACCGCTGGCGCGAAGAGACCTGCGCTTCCTGGCCGCAATGTCTGTCGTAACACGATCGGGAGTGAGGGGCAACGAGTCGCGGAGCGACTAATGCAATGGCAGCCAATTGATGTGGCGCATTTCCCCAAGGAGCGCTTTCGTGAACTCTTTGATGAGTGGCAGAGTTTGGTCAGGCAGCAGGCAGTCCAGGTGGAGTATGACGCTTGGATGGACCAGCGATATGTGCAAGGACTCGCATCCTCGGTGACGCTAAAGCGGGGAAGGGTTGTATTCGATCTAGTACATGGGGCCGTGTACGAAGTGCGCGGCAAGGACGGAAGCGGGCGCATCTTCAGAATGCAGTTGGTCAATGACTTTCCGTATGTGTCGTTTCGCGATCCCGCCAGCGGCGTGGACTATCACTGGGTCGCGTTCCCTGACGTTTTCACGCAGGCGGAGCTGATGACGCTGCGACGCATGTACTAAAAAAGCCCGGCGGAATGCCGGGCTTTTTGCTTTCGAAAGAGAGGGTGTGGAACCGAGCTTTTCGAATTCCTGGAAGGAACATGTTCCTCAACTGCTCGCTGGCTCCAACGCTTCGGCGGCAGAGTTAGCGACGGTCACACCCTCCTTTTGTGGGGATGGTGCGTAGCCGACCGACTGGATACGCGTGATGGTGCCGTCCAGCGCGGCATTCGGGCCCAGGCGGATAGTGCCCGCGTAGATGATTCGGCCCTTCACTCTGCCGTTGATCAGCAACGAGGCCCGACCGACGACATCGCCCTCGACCACGCCGTCCACGATGACGTGCTCGCCATCGACGTTGCCGTGCACCACGCCGCCTGCCGCGATATGCAGTAGGCCTCGGGACGCGCCGACATTGCCGGTGACCAGCGCCAGGCAGGTAAAGCCATGGTCCGAAACAATGTCGCCGTGGATGCTCATGCCGGCACGCAGCACGCTGAAGATGGGAGGATTTTCCATGGCGCTCAGAACATCTTGATGTCGGTGGGGGCGTTGGCATGCTGCGACGCAGTGGTTCGCGACGGCGCGGCGCTAATCGGTAGCTGCTGTGCAGTCTTGGCAGTAGCGGGGACGGTTGCTGCCTTCGCCGGCGCAGGTGCAGGAGGCGCAGCGGATCGCTTCACTGTCTCCGCCTTCGGCTCCGCCGGTGATCGCTCCCGCGTTTGCTCTGTAGGCACTGTGACAGATGCTGCGGAGGCCGGCGCCACTACGGGCTCGGCAGATACTGGCGATACAGTGCTTTGGGCCGCTTCCGCTGCGGGAACGCTGTCGCGCTTGCGCGGCCATTCTTGGTCGTCGCCGGCTGGAGTGCGAGCGGAAGCATCGGAAGCGGACTGAAGCGGCTGCACCGGCTCGTTGCTGGCACGCGACTCCCGCTTCCCAATCGATGTGCCAATGGCGAACATGAACGCCGCGGCGGCAACGAAGCCAAGCCCCCACAGCAGCCGGGGATTGACGCGCAACGCGAACGGGAATGGGGGAGTGGATGCCTTTGCTGGGGCGGAGGAAGTGCCGCTATAGCCAAGATGCGGCGCCGTCGACGCGACTCCCGCAGAGATGTCGATTGTGATGGGTGGTTGGACGTATTGAGCATGCAGCTGCTCGATGTCACGCATGTCCATCGGGGGAGCTCCTGTGAGAGGAAATCAGTGTGCCGTCGGGGTCGAACTTGTCGGTATCCGGGATGCACAGTTGGTGGATCGCGGTGATGCGCTTTGCGGCGATCTGAATGGTCGTGGTGCGCTGGTCCGCGGAGATTGACCCGCATTCCTGGCTGTAGAGGGTCTCCACGAAGATCCGGTCGAACTGCATCAGCAATCTGAGCAGCCGGCCGGCGAAGGAATGCGAGACCTTGACCTCTTTCTCCTCATAGAAGAGGGGAATCTCGACCTGATCGGTCTTCGACAGCCAGTTCAGTGCACTGCCATACCAATCTTCCGCGTCGCGGAATGCTTCGTCTAGCGCCTTGACCTTGCCGCCACGCGCCACGACGAACTTGGACGAAGCGTAGTAAAAATGGGCATCCAGGAAGTCGCGCGCGAACTTTGAGCAGTAGGCGTGGAGGGTGGCGGAAGCCGTCGTCGGCGTGAGGCGGCTGAGACGTTCTTCGCTATTATGTCGCTCAATGGGCTTGAGCCCACTGGCAGATATCTTGGGTGGATCTTGTTCGGCCATTTTTTCATGTGTTTCGGACGCTCTCTCAGAGTGAAATTGTCTGACACAACGGGCCACCCGATGACTTTGAAAGCTATGGCAAATTGGCGAGCTTTCGCATTCTTTGCCACGGACTTTTGTGCCACAATGCATTCACACCTCGCGTCACTGACGCATCGACCCTGACTCCTGGCGAGTCCATCTTCTGCTTCAAGTCGTGCATATGCGCACGCGCCGACTGGTTGGCTACCAGTGTGGATATTCCTTGTGCTAAGTGTTTTCGCCGAACACTTCCCTCATCATCAGCTCGTAATACGCGTTCTCGCGGTGCCTCCTTGTGAGTGCACGCGATGGACACCGTTCGAGCCCGGGATCATGTGGAGCTCTCTCTCAAAGGCCCCTCCCGGGCAGAACGGCAGCCGTCGAGCCGATCCGTGAACCTGCGGCCGAACCTGTGGGTTCGCGAAATGGGTTGCTGTGCAGCGTGACCATGCTGCACGAGGACGACTTTACGTCCTCAGCATCGAGCAGCGCACAACTGTGCGCCGCTCCCTCAGTGCCACGCCCCCGGAAGGGGCGTGGCATTGCAGGTTCTGATACCAAAGCTCGCTGCCGGCGCAATCCGGAGCGGGCTTTTTTGTTTCTGGCGCACCTTTCGTGCGGCCAGTCTTCCGGAAGCCTGCGCGTCAGGCCTTCTCATTGCCGCAACGACCCAGCGCGGGGCCGACACAGCCCAGCGCCTTCGGGAGCATGCTGCGTCCATCCGGGCCGACGTCGTTCATTTTCCTGACAGGAGAAAGGACGTACCATGCATGCACCCATCACCTACAGCGAACCTGGCGAACGCCGGAGCCTGCTAGAGGAGCGGCCCACGCGGCCACCGATCATTGGCAAGATCCGGCCCGGCATCAAGGTCCTGACCAAGGCCGCACGCGAGAAGCCTGAAGCCATCAAGATCCATGACCGGATGTTGGCCCAGGGAGAGAGCTTCGAGCGCATGGGGCTGGAGATATCCCGGGCAACCGGCATCAAAACGCCCCTTGTTCCGAAGAATGTGCCGTGGTTCACTTGCCGCGGCTCTGACTTCGCTAACCCGGCTGTGGCGGAGGAGATCGTGCAGCGCTACGGTGAGGATCGTGGCGACGGCAACGGCTTCCGTCTTTGGCGCTTCCCGGTCATCTTCGCGTTCGACGACTGGCTGAGCAATATGCCCAATCAGCTCGTTGCATGGACGCAGAGCGGCCGCCAGTTCTTCTCGGAGTATGGGCGGGACGGCAGGCGCTACTGCAAGATGTACGCACCCCCCGTGCGCGACGCTCGCGCAAATCGGGCGAAACGGACTTGGGGCGGTCGCACCATCATCCTGCGCCAAGACGACGATATCCCGGACGGCATCTGCGATCCGCACATATGCCCGCAGTACCAGGATGGCAATTGCAACCTGTCAGCCAGTTTCTTTTTTGCGCTGCCGAGCATTTCCGGCCTGGGCCTCATCGAATTGCCGACAACCTCAATTTACGTCCTGCAGAAGGCTCACGCCGCCATGCAGACCGTTGCGTTGGCGCGCGGCAGGCTGGTGGGCGTCAAGTTCTGGATGGCGAAGCAGGAGGTGGAGATCAGCCGTATCGATGATAGCGGCAGGGCGGTGCGCCAGATGCAATGGCTCATCACGCTGGACGCCGAGATCGATATCGCTGCCCTTTTGGACGGGTCGGACCGTCGTGCGCCGGCACTCGAGATGGCGACACAGGCGGTTGCAGCGCTGGAAGACGAGTTGCATCCAGCGGAGCAGATGCCGCTGCCGGGCGATGAACCGCCGCAGCAGTCGGAGGTTGCTGATGCCCATGCTGCTCATCAAGTGCCCGGTGACGGCGATGACCTGGAAAGTCAGTTCGAGGATCTGATGGCGCGTCTGGGCCTGGCCAATCAGGAGGGCCGGGCACAGTTCCGCATCTACGCGTCTGCCACTTTCGGGCGCGGCTGGACCAAGCGCGACCAGGACGTTCGCCAGCTGCTTGGCGAAATGCGCACAGCGTTGACCAATCCGCTCGGGTTCCGCGAACAGGTTGCCGCGCTCGCTGCCGAAGTCGCACCGTAACGCCAGCCTCGTGCCGGCATGTTTAGGGACGCCATATGGCTTCCCTTTTCCTTTTCTGCCGCACGCCGGCACATTCCCTTGGAGGTCATACCATGCACAATGAAGGCGACAGCCTGCTTGTCGCGCATTTCTCGGATCTGCACTATTCCCCTGGCCACCTGGCAGAGGCCGATCGCTGTTTCGGCTTTGCGGTCGATGATGCAATTGCTGGCGGCTGTCAGCTTGGCGTGGTGTCGGGAGATTCCACCGACCACCGCCTGGATGCGCACACGCCGGCGCTCTCTACGTTGGCACGCCGCGTTCACCAACTGACGGCGTGCATGCCCGTTTTGATGCTGCAAGGCACGTATAGCCACGAGCCCCCGGGCACGCTGGACCTGTTTCGCCTCATCGGCGCACAGTACCCGGTCTATGTCGCGGATCGCATCCATCAGGTTGCGCTATGCGCCGGACGGTTCGTGCCGTCGGCGGGGCCGGTCTTTGACACCGCCGAGATCGACGTGCTGGTAGCACAGCACGGCATACCGGAGGTGGTTTTCACCTGTGTGCCGACGGTCAACAAGGCTGTGCGGGCGGCCGCGGCCGGCGTGGCGAGCGCAGCCACGGCAGTTGGCGATCACCTGGCCGACTATCTGAAGGCGGCGGGCACTGTTAATCGCCAATGGCGATCGCGGGGCGCGCGCACGATCGGCGTATCCCACGGGACCGTCAACGGGTGCCAGACCGAGCACGGGGTGCCGATGGCCGGATTCGACCACGAATTCACCATTGGTGCGCTGTTCGATGCCGACTGTGATGCCTTCATGCTTGGGCACATTCACCGCGCCCAGCAATGGGCACAGGAGGGGAGGGTGGTGGCCTATCCGGGCTCCATCGGGCGTTTCCATTATGGTGAGATCGGAGAAAAGGGCTACCTGCGGTGGCAGATTGCTCCCGGTCGAGCCGAAGCCTCGCTGGTCGCGACACCGGCGCGCCAGACCGTCTGCATCGACATCGACGGCCCGCCGGATATGGCGCAGCTGACCGAGATGGCCACCGATGCTGCCGACAAGTTCGTGCGCATTCGTTGGACGGTCAACGAGGAGCATCGCCAGCTTGTGGACCGGGAGGCCATCACGGCTCTATTTGGCGCCAGTGCCGAGGTGAAGCTCGAAGCCCGGGTGCTCCCGGCGGTTCGCAGTCGTGCCGAAGGCATCAGCCGAGCCGCAACATTGCCCGAGAAGCTCGGACGCTGGTGTGAGTTGACGGGTGTTGAGGCCAATCCGCTCATGGACAGCCTCTCGATGCTCGAAACGCTTGATGCGCAGTCCATCGCCGATCGCGTGGTGGCGGGTCTTGTTGCTGATCCGGTGCTGCCCGCACCTGATGTTCTCCCACCCGAGTCTGTGTCGCCACCTGTCCTAGCGGCGCTGGTTGGCATGGAGTTGGATGACGACGTCGGTGTGCTTCCGGTGCCGCCTGTCTCGAAGACGGAAGCGGATCCCACACCGGGCTTGCCATCGTCGACGGTTGCCGCCCCAGCGATGGACTGGCTGACGGACGACCTTTTTGCGTAGCGATACGCCCAACCCTTAGAAGTCGGGTAGCCGCGGTGCGTTACTGCACCGCGGCCCCCTAAGAACGGAGCGGGCGACTTTCATCGCACTCCGCTCAAGCCCTTCAAAGCCCCGAGAATGGAGCCGGCTTCGATACAGTCAGACCACGGCTGTGGACTTGACGATGGCAGTTGGGATGCAGCATGACTAGGTTAGCCAACGTGCTAGGCCCGCCATCGACGCGACGTACTATGTGGTGGACATCCCACCCTGTGTCCGTCGTGATTCTCTGTCGACATAGTCCGCATGATTTGTCTTGATCCAGCCACAGCCGGATAAGGCTTCCTCGACCTTTCAGCGCGTGCAACATTTTTAGACCTTGTCGATCTTCGAAATACCTTTCCCACTGCGGATCAAAGGGATTTGCTGCATCTTGGATCTTGACGTGCCTGCGGATTTGAATGTCGGATGCCTTGGCCAAACGGATTAGGCGATGCTCGCTATCATGTCCATTCTCTTCGGAGTATGTTCCGAAGATCCAGGTTCTGGCGGCAATGCTGTGGAAGTACTTCGCCTTGATCCATGTTTTGCGCTTCCTAGAGTGTCTACGGCGGCTCCACTTCCAGAGTGCTTCCCAGATGTAAGAGTCGACTGTGCCGTAGGTGTCCTTCGCGACGATGTGACGATGGTAGGTAGCCCAGCCGGTGATGATTGGATTCAACTGGCGGATCAGATTCAACTGCGTTGCCGTAGCGTTATCCTTGATGACTGAGCGTACCTTCTCCAGAAAGCGTTGAACGTTCGCCTTCGACGGCTTGATGAAAAGCTTGCCATTCTTGTACTTGCGAACGTTCTGCCCCAAGAAGTCGAAACCTTCTGAGATGTGCGTGATCTTGGTCTTTTCTTGGGATAGCGTTAATCCACGCTCCCGCAGAAAGGCTTCGACCAGAGGCTTGACCTCGGTTTCCAGAAACTCTTTCGAGTGGCCTGTGATCACGAAGTCGTCCGCGTATCGCACAAAGTTGACCTTGAGCCTGATGCGTTCGCCCCCGATATAGCGACGATCGCCGAGGGTAGCTTCCAGCTTGCGCTGGAGTCCATCGAGTGCCCAGTTGGCCAACGCCGGCGATATGATTCCGCCTTGCGGCGTGCCGGCAGTTGTCAGAAAGTATTGCTGCTTCTCAAGGTACCCCGCGTCCAGCCATTTCTGGAGAACCACCTTGTCCGTGGGAACGTGAGCGGCCAACCATGAATGGGAGATTTCGTCGAAGCAGGCTTTGATGTCGCCCTCCAGGATCCACTGCGGGGCATTCTTCTTGGAAAGTACCTTGAAGCATTGCTCAATAGCATCCGCTGTGGACCGGTCTCTCCGAAATCCATAGGAGTTTGTATCCGCCAAAGTTTCCGACACTGGTTCCAAGGCTAGCAGGTGTAAGGCCTGCATCGCCCTGTCACGCATGCACGGAATGCCGAGTGGACGCAATTTCTGGGTACCGCTGCGTTTTGGTATGTATATTCTGCGCAACGGTTGCGGGGCATAGCCGCGACGGTTCAATGAGTCTATCGCGCGGCGTTTATCGTCGGGGGTGGACCATATGATGCCGTCCACCCCGGCCGTTTTCTTGCCGTGGTTTTCAGTCACTCGTCGCACGGCGACTGCTTTGCCGCTGAACGAGTGGGTCAGTAGCCATTGCAAGGCTTTCACCTTACCCCAGCGCCCTTTCTTCGTAGCCTTGACAATGCGTGATTGCAACCGTCTGACGTTCCCGACACAACCGGCCCATCTTATGTCGTGCCAGTGATCGAGTCTGCCGGAAGGCGCACCAGCGCATACTGCTTTTGCCATCATCTGCTCTCCTTCCTAAAAAGGTTTGTCAATCTGTCTTGTCAAGAAAGACCACGCCGAAGTCTGCCCGCTTTCGCGTAGTGTGATATTGCGTGTCCGCTCAACACCTATCGACCCGATTACAGGGCCGCATTCGCTTTCTCGGCGCTCCTTTACCCGCACCTGTAACAACGTTCCTCGCGGTTCGCCTGCCTGATGGCACAGATACGGGCTTACCATGTTCCGCGTACTTAACGAGAACGGGTTAGACCCTGCCTTTCCACCGGTGGTCTTGTTGTCCGCGTGTTCCTATCTATGACAGAAACATCCGACCACATACCTTTTGGTTCAAGCCTGTCAGCGCCTTTGGCTTGTCACATGTAACGATGTTTAAACAGCAGTTCACCTAAGTTGGTCATACCGTCCAGCCTAGCTTCCTCCCGCCTTGACGCTAGCAGGAGGCGACTTTTCTCGCGAAACGTCGCCGACCAAATGGTCAGACTACATTGTCCCGGTGGCTTCACACCCAGCCATTACTAGCTGCGCATGCACCGGTAGGCTACCGCCGGCGGAACGGCGGGTTTCATCGCTATCTCTAGCTAAAACAATTAAGTACGCGACTTCATGTCGCACCATGGAAGCCATGTTCCGACAGCCCTTGCGGCTGTCGAAACCCGGTTTTACCACGCGTCCTCGACGCATCGACCTCGCAGTATCCATCCTCTTTCTATCTACCCAGACGGGTGCTTCCCGTCTGGGGCGCATTCCGTCCTTTTCCAGGAGTGCATCATGATTCTGTACCACGCCGGTCCCGACTGGCTGTTCGTTGAAGAAACCTGCATGGACCGCTCGGTGATGGCCAAGCGCCTGGCCGACGCCCATGACTTTACGCAATGCATGCTGTACGAGCCGTTCGGCCAAGGCCGCGGTACCGTGATCGCCAAACGCGGTCACATGCTGGTCCTGGCGCTCGGTGAGGTCGGCCGAAACACCTTCTTTGCTGTGGCCCCTTCCAAGGAGCTGCAGGACCTGATCTGGTCAGTGTCCAACGGTGTGGCTTCCCAGTGGAGCCAACTTGAACTCAGGGCCATCACCGGCTTTGAGGACTGGCCAGCGGTGCTCAAGATGGCCGCCTGCGAATTTGCCGCAGCGCGACGCTCCCTGGAACGCGCCATCGCTGGCAAGCCGGAACGCGAGGCTCCTGTCGTTGCCGAGATGCCGGTGTTCGACGACAACGCCATGGAAGTCCCGTCTGACTACCTCCACTCCTTCAACGGTACGGAGGTGTCCGAATGCGTCCACTGAAACTGATGCTCACCGGATTCTATGGCGTCCGTGATGGCATGAAGCGCGATAGCGTCACGTTGGACCTGACGACGCTGCCGGGCGGCCTGATCGCGCTGGTCGGCCCCAACGGGGCCGGCAAGACCACGATCATGGACAACCTGCACCCATTTCCCATCATGCCGAGCCACGCGAGCAAGATGTCGGCCGACGCGTTCTCGTACTGGGACCATCTCTGCGCCCCGCGCGCCGAGAAGGATTTGGAGTGGGAGCATGGTGGCAAGACGTATCGCTCCGCGTTCGCGTTCCGCAATCCTGGCAAGAGCCGCAAGGCCGAGTACTACCTGTTCGTAACGGACGCTGGAGGTGACTGGAAGCCGCTGCAGTTGGCTGACGGCACACTGTCGGACGGCAAGGCGGACACCTACAACCGGTGTCTGGAAGCCGTGCTTGGGTCTCCCGAGGCGTTCTTCACCAGTGTGTTCTCTGCCCAGAACCGGCGGCCGCTCGCCAGCTACCAGGCTGGCGAGATCAAGAAGCTGCTCGCCGAACTGCTCGGGATCGACCATCTGCGCGACCTGTCCGCGAAAGCTGGGGAGGTTGCCAAGCTGCTCACCCGCTCGCTGGACACTCTGCAGCGCGACGTGTTGACCCTCACGGGAAAGCGCGATCGGGCCGCGGTGGTTGCGAAGGAGATCTGGCAGGTGGGCGAAAGCCTGGATGCCCAGCGCGAGGCCCGGGACGCGGAAGCAGCCAAGGGTGCCAAGCTGATGCAGGAGCGCGCGACGCTGGCTGCGAAGCAGGAGGCCAATGCCGGTACCGAAGCGCGGTTGCGGGAATTGAACCAGCGCAAGGGCGAGTTGGATCGGCGTGCGGCATTGCTGACCAGTGACGAACAGGCGGCTGCCGGCCGTGCTGCGGCGCGCCGGCGCGATCTGGACCGGAGCGCGGCAAACCACCGCGCTGTGCTGGCGGAGGCCCCGGCCATCGAATCGGCTGCCGGCGAGCGGGATGCCTTGCAACTTGCCATTGGCCGGAAGCAGGTGGAACTGGCCAACCAGCAGGCGACTGTGGAGAAGCTCGATGCGGTGCAGGTCGAGCACGCGGCGCTGAGTTCCGAGCTCAAGGGGCTGGAGCAGCGCGGCGCCTCGGCGGCGCAGCTGCTCAAGTCGCTGAAGCTGCAGGCTGATGTCATCGAGACGGTTCCTTGCCGGGACGACCCGATGCACGCCACCTGCCCGTTGCTGGCGCAAGCCCGAAATGCCAAGGTCGGTCTCAGTGAGCAGGCCGTGACGGTCGAGGCGCTTCGCGACAGCTATCGCAAGAAGCAGGCGCAGGCGCAGGCGATGCAGGACTCGCTTGCGGCGCGCACCCAAGCGCGGAGTGACTTCGCGGCGCTGCGGGCCGACTTGGAACGTGATCAACAGTCGCTGCAGCGTCTCACGGCCCTGGCGGCCAGGAAGCCCATGCTGGACACCGCGCGAGAAGGGCTGGCGCAGGCCGATCGTGATCTGACAGCCTTGGCTGAGGAGGAAGCCGGCCGCGCAGACCGCCACAAGCGGGATGTTGCGGATGTGCAGGCCCAGCTCGAAGCGGTGCGCAGGGAACTGGCAACGCTGGCCACGGAGGATGTGACCGGCATGCTGGCCCAGATGGACCGCCAGATCGCTGCCAGCCGGGAGGCTGGCGCTGCCATCGCCGGCCGAATCGAAGCACTGATTCGGCAGGAGAGCACGCTGGTGGCCGAGCGCGAGCGCCTGGATGTCGAGCTTGCCGGCTTGCCGGCGGCAGAGGCCAAGGCGCAAGCGCTGTCTGACCAGATCGCGCAATGGAAGCTGTTGGCAAAGGGCCTGGGCAACGATGGCGTGATCGCGTTGTCCATCGATGACGCGGGCCCGGCCATCACGCAAATCGTCAATGACTTGCTGCTGGCCTGCTACGGACCGCGATTCACCATCGCGATCCAGACGCTGACCGAGCTGGCCAACGGCGAGAAGCGGGAAGGCTTTGCCATCGATGTGATTGACGCCGACAACGACAGCACGAAGGATTTCTCCGTGATGTCAGGTGGGCAGAAGGTGTGGATCAACGAGTGTCTGACCCGCGGAATCGCCCTATACCGGGCGCAGGACGCGCAGCAACCGTTCCAGACTCTCTTTACCGACGAGGCCGATGGTCCCTTGGATCCGGAGCGCAAGCGTGCCTTCATGAAAATGAAGCGCGAGGTGCTGCGACTGGGCGGCTACGAGCGAGAGTTCTTCATCTCGCAAACGCCGGACCTGGTCGACGAGGCTGACGGCGTCATCGATGTCGCTGCCCTCGCGGCCCAGTAAGGCCGCAATTCCAATCATTCAACACGCCCGCATCTCCGACAGGGGAGCGGGCTTTTCTATTCTGACCCCAACTATGACCTCGAACAACCCTATTCTCAGTGAGGACCAGGAGCGGCTTGTAGCCGCTTCTATCGAGCTTGGCACGCAACAAATCCACCGAGAGATTGCCGCGGGCCGGATTCCGCCAACCATCACCGAGTTCGCCGCACTGCACGACTATGTCGACGCCAACGAGTTTGGCGGGCTGTGCGATGAAGACGGACAGTGGCGTAGCTTGTTTCCACGTGAGACCGCAGCCGACGCTGAGATCTTCTGCGAAGCCGCCAACCGAGTGCAGGATGCATTGGCGAAGTGGCTGGCGAATAGCGCCGAGCGCAACGCATTGCTGGTGACTAATCTGGTCGACGATGCGCTCAATGCTGCGTGCCTGGCCGTCCAGACGCAGTTGAAACTGGATTATGGAGATGTGGCCGGCGTCTTCTTCTCTGGCGAGCAGAAGGTGGCATTTCAGGAGATGTTTGCCCGCTATGCGCTTTGCGAGATCGCAATGATGTCTAAAGACGAAGGTGCGTGAGGTTTTGCATGCCCTTTCAATCTCGCCTTTCGGGCACGGCAGTCCTTGCAGTCAAATCCGATACCTGCCGGGCATCGTCTCGCGCGACGCCGGGCTGGAGCTAAGTCATGAACCATATTCAAACGGCTGTGAAGGCCGAGCTCGACGCGCTGCGCGATTTCCGCAACGTGCCCGCCGCAGCCTACCTATACGTCGAGACGCACGGGGCCAAGTTGGCCGAATGGGATGCAACGGGCGAAAGCGTCTCGAACATTGCCGATCTCGTGCTGGACATTCTCGCTGCAAGGTAAGCCATGAACCGTCGGAACGAGCCTGCGAAGTCTTTGAGGTTCGAGCCGCGATCAGGCGTGCGGGCGGTGGCGCCTTTACGGACGCTTAAGCGCATTCTCCCTACCAATCCCTTGCGGGCTCTTGCTCGCAAGCCTACATATTTCAAGCCATGTCAAAGATCATGATTTCGGCGGAACACGCCGCAAAGTTGCTGCCTCGCGGTAAGAAGGTGCACACGTTTTTCAAAGTTTTCGGCTGGATTGGTGCCGACGTTGACCGGACCAAGGTGCTGGCGGCATTTGCGTCAGCCCAGGAGGTTGAAGTGTCTCCCGATGCTGCTGCGTGCTTCGGCCATCAGCTGGCCGTAAGGCTGGACGGCATGCGAACCTACATCGACACCAACCAGAAGGCCTTGCGCAAGCTGGTACCGCAAGCGGTTACCGCGTGAGGACGGATCATGCACCTCATTGTCGACATTGATATTGGTGGCGCAGCGTTGCAGAGGACGGCCGGTCCCGCCGAAGCCGCGCAGCAGTTGCGCGAGTTGGCCAACGAGATCGAACGCAAGGTAGTTGATTTCTCCGTCTGCCGCGAGGGCCAACGCCTGGCCGGCACGGACGGCGGATGCGCAATCGCCTATCTCGCCGATCTGTAGCACTTCCAAGTTGGCGTGGTGGTAAGTTGCTACGCCTCAGCACGCTCTCTTCTAGAGCCAATGTAAAAAGCCCCGAGATCCGCAAGGACTTCGGGGCATTTTCTTTTGGCTCGTGGGAGCCAGGTGCGATTACATCGCGGCGTCCTTCAGCTTCTTCATCGGGCGGACCTTCACCTTGACCGATGCGGGCTTGGCTGCGAACCACTGGTCCTGGCCCGTGAACGGATTTTTTCCGAAGCGCTTCTTCGTGGCCGGGACCTGGATGGCCGACACCTTAAACAGGCCGGGGAAGGTGAATTCACCGGCGCCCTTCTTGTGAATCGCGCTCACGATGGTGTTTTCCAGGTGGGCCAGGACGGTTTGGACGGTCTTCTTGTCCAGCTCGGTCTGGGCGACCAGGTGGGCGAGGAGGCTCGACTTGTTGAACGTGTCCTTCAGCGGCTTGGCGACCGGAGCAGTCGCGGCAGCCTTCTTGGCAGGAGCCGCCTTCTTGGCGGGGGCGGCCTTCTTCGCCGGAGCAGCCTTCTTCGCTGCGGTCTTCGTTGCAGTCTTTGCTACGGGTTTCGCTTTCGTGGCCATGGTCGTGTCTGGTTAGAAAAATGCGCGCCCGATGGCGATTTACACGGGCGCACCGGCGAAGAATAGCAAAACCGGCAGCCTGCGCAAGAGGTTTAACGCGAAAGGAAATCCCGCTGGACACCGTGAAAGCAATCTATCGGCGCGCGATCGCCATGGCTTTCCTATTTGCCTGGATTGACGGGGCCTGAGGCTTCTCGCAGCGCATCGCCTTCGGGCATCAGGGTCGCGGCGATTCGGTCACAGGTGCGAGTGCTGGCCAGCCCCAACATTTGACTGACCTCATCGCGAAAATGGCCGGCCAGGAGCTGGCGGCGGCAAAAGGTATTGCGCAACGTGCGCGGGCTTGGCTCAGCGCCGACGAACCCGATCTCTGCAAGAGCGGTGGCCACGATGCGGCCGAAACTCATGTCGGTGATCGGTCGGCCATCCGGGGTGAGGGTGAACAGCAGGTCGCCGTCGATAGGGAGCGTCACGCGCCGTGCGCACCACGCCCGCAGTATCGGTACCGCGAACTTGGCCAGGTGTACGGTCCGGGCGTCTCGCGGGCCACGAGTGCGCACGACCAGGTAGGGCGGGATCGCGTCCGGCCACAGATCCGCTAGGCGCGCGGCGCGAGCTTCTCCCGCGGTGATTCCCGTGCCGAGGAAAGCGGCGACGATCGCGCGGCTGCGCAAGCTGGCCACATCGTCAGGAATCGATCGAAGGTAGGCCTGTAGCCGCGCGTCCTCGGCTTCCGTCAGAAACAGAGGTGTGGGCTCCTGATCTGGCCACGGTTCAGCCGAGAGCAGAGAGGCCGCAGGGTTGTCCAGGCGTACGCCGGTGAAGACCAGATGCCGGCACAGCCGGTCCAGCAGCTTCACGTACCGCGTGCGGGTGGCCTGGGAGTATGTGCGGCCATCCGGTGTTTGCCAGAACGCGTCGAGATCGGCCGCGCCAAAAGTCGCGATGCTTGCGCCCTTGGTCATCAGGTGTCGGCGGAAGTTCTCGAACATCGCCTGATGCTGGACGATCGAGCGTGCCGAGAACGGGCGGCGATCGGCGCCGGCTGCCTCACGAGCCTGCCAGTCGCGGTAGGCGAGGATTGGGTTGCTGAGCCAGAGGGAGTCCATTTGTGCCATACCCGCTGTTATATACTGAATTTGGCCCATCCCACACCCCTGCCACCGCTACGCGGCGGATCTTGCTTGCAGGCCAGGGGGTCAGAACCGCGGCCGCCCATAACGGTTGCGGCGCGCGGCGAGCCTTGCGCGGGTGCAGGCATAGCGGGGGTAGGCGGCATCCAGCATGTCCGCAATCCGTTCCAAGCGGTCCTCCTGCGTAAAACAGCACGCGAGCAGGCATTCGTCGGCGCAGTAGCGCATGATCTTCAGTAGCAGCGCATACCGCTTTTCGGGCGGGAACTGCAGATTGCCGACCTTGGCCCACGCTTTCAACCCGGTATGGGCCAGCGCCACGAGTTTGTCGGGCGTAGCCGGGCCGGTTTGGCACAGTTCAACCGCTTCACGATGCAGTTGCCGGTCGAAATCACTCATGCCCGCTCCCCGGTGAAAGGCTGGAGATCCGCGACCCTGACCCAGCGGGGGGAGATTTTTGCGCGTCCACGCACGAAGTCTTCCACCTCAACATCGGCAGTGGGACCGCTGGGCCCGTTGAAGACGGAAAGCACTCGCACCTGACGGGCGGGGAGGGCTGGCGCGGCCCGGTAGCGCAGGGTCGCGATTGCGCCGGCCTGGATCCGACCGTAGGCGCGAAAGATCGGGGTACCGTTGGCATGCTGGCCGATCTGGTCGCGGAACGCAGACTTCAGCCCTGAAAGAAAGGCGCCGAGCTGCGATCGCTGCATGCCGATACCACCACAGGTTTCCTGCAGGGCAGGCAGGGCAGGGCCGTACCGGCAGGCCAACGCGGCCCGCATGACGCGTCGATACTCGGCGCCGCCAGCGAGCATCACCGATCCGACGCGCGTTGGCCAGGCAGCGGGCCGCAGGTAGGTCGACAAATCCGCCATCATCTGGTCGGCACGTTGCCGGGTCATTCGCTGGTCGTAGGGTGCGATCTCTGTGTCGGGCTGCAGGAAACCGTGCCGCGCGGACAGGATCAGGACGCGGGGCGCCACATCGCTGCGCAGGTGTGCCCGGTACGATTGGTACATGACGCCCCGATAAAGATCGATGGCAGGTGCATTCCGCTCGAGCTTCGAGCCGGAACAGGCCATCAAAAGCAGGGCGGGCTCGGCGGCCTCGTTGCAGCGCGCCGGCACGATGGGGAACAGGGAAAGTTGCGTGGTGGAGAGCATTGGGTGGGTATCTCGTTGCATGCTTCCCACTCTACCGAGATCACCCCTAAGTCAAGGGAGCCGCGCACCCGCCTATCGTTGGACCGTGCCATCGTCCGGTTCGCCGATCCAATTTTTCCGAGGACAGCAGGAAATAAGCCGGTTTATCATGGAAAGGAGCGCTAGGGATGGTGTCCAAAACCAGCTCAGCGACGCTGAACTGATCATACGAGTCGCCAGATGAAATCGAGGAGCCATTTCACGCCAATCCGATGCCAATTTCGGCATGAACGCGGACGATTTCGCCCCCGTTTCGGGTCTGCTTCCCGATTCCGGGCGCACTCATCCCTTGGCTGACTGCAAAATTCGTCGGCGCATCATCCACAGATTGCTCAAGGCAAACAGTGTGTGCAGTTGCTGCGTGTTTTTCATCAACCCACGGTAGCGCACCTTGAGGTGGTCGAACTGGCGCTTGATGACGCGAAACGGGTGCTCCGCCTTGGCGCGGATGCGCGCTTTGACGCGTTCGAGCTCGTCGCGCGCCTTGCCCATCGGGGTGTCCTTATCCAAGGCGCGGCGCTTGCCAGGGCGCATCGCGACGTGCCAGTTTGCCGCGATGGCTTGCGTCTCGCCGCGCTTTTCCACACCTTGGTAACCCGCATCACCGAATACGTCAGTCTCGTCGCCATGCACCAGGGCGTGGGCTTGCGTGACATCGTTGACGTTGGCGGCCGTGCCCACCACCGTGTGCACCAGGCCCGAGTCAGCATCCACGCCAATGTGAGCCTTCATGCCGAAATGCCATTGGTTTCCCTTCTTGGCCTGGTGCATCTCAGGGTCGCGCTCTCCCGATTTGTTCTTGGTCGAACTCGGCGCCGCGATGAGCGTGGCGTCCACCGCCGTGCCTTCTTTAAGCATGTAGCCGCGGGCAGTGAGTTGCTCGTTGACGGTCTTGAGAAATTGCTCGGCCAGTTGATTGCGCTCGAGCAGATGCCGAAAGCGCAGAATGCTGACGCGGTCGGGAAGGCGGCTCATGCCACCCAAGGCAGCGAATTCACGGTACAGAGGCGTGTCATACAACGCTTCCTCCATAGCCACGTCGCTCAGACCAAACCACTGCTGCAGAAGGTGGATGCGTAGCATCGCCTCAACAGGAAATGGCGGACGACCCGTTGCTTTGGCCGGCGCATGCGGCGCAATCAGTGCCACAAAATCACGCCACGGCACCACGCGTTCCATCTCGTCAAGAAACACGCGCTTGCGCGTGCGCCGATTGCTCAAGTCCAAGCCGAGGTCTGTCTGTTTCATGCACTCATTGTGGCTGCCAAGCCTGCTCATGGATATCAGGCCTTGTGCGGGTTTTGAACACAATCCCTAGCCGTTTCTCTCTCGTAACAATGCTCGAAATCGAGCGTATTCCGAGATGGAGAAACGATGCACATCAGACGCGCCAAGACCCTCAAACCGTCCCAGATCCGACATCTGCTCCGGGTCACCGAAGCCACCAGCCGGCACCCGGAGCGCGACACGCTCATCTTGTTACTGGCATTCACCTGCGGCATGCGGGTGTCGGAGGTTGCCAGAATCGAAGTCGCCGACGTTCTGCTGCCCAGTGGCCAACTTCGCGAAGAGGTGAGCCTGCGAGCGGCTATCACGAAAGGTTGCCGGCAACGTTGCGTCTATCTCAGCCATCAGAAGACAGTGGCGGCCCTGGAGCGCTACATCGAATGGCGATGGCTGAACAACAAGGGCACCGCAATGGATCGCCGCACGTGGCGTGGTCTGATGCCAGAGACGTGTCTGATCCTGACGCACAAGGGCGGTCGGTACGAGCTGAGTGTCAAGCGTCGCGTCAACGATGCCGGCGACCTGGTCGAGTACCTGGCGGCCGACAGTTTGCAGAGCTACGTTACAGGCCTGTACCGCGCGGCGGGCTTTGGCACCGGCTACAGCAGCCACTCTGGCCGCCGAACGTTTGCCAGCCGACTCCTCGCACAGGGCCACTCGCTCGAAACCGTGCAAACGTTGTTGGGGCATGCCGAGCTGGACCACATTGCGCCGTATCTCGAAGTTTCAAACAAAGAGCGTCGAGAGGCGGTAGCAGCACTTGGTGATAGCCTTTAGTAGCTACAATGTAGAAACAGAATCTTGACGTGTTACGCCTTTGTATCTACAATGAATCTACGCAATAGGAGTGCCGAGATGGAACTGTCAATTCAAAAATGGGGCAACAGCGCGGCTGTGCGCCTGCCCACAACCTTGCTTGAACAACTCAAGGTGGCATTGGGAGACAAGCTGTCTGTCGATGTGCGTCCGGACGGCGTCATGCTTAAGCCTGCTCGGCACAAGTATTCACTCGATGAGTTGGTTGCTCAGTGCGACCCCAAGGCGCCGACCCCTGAGGGGCTGGGTGATTGGAGCGGGGTCAAACCGGTGGGGCGCGAAGTATGGTGAGGCGCGCCAAGTTTGACCGGGGCGACATTGTGCGAGTGAGCTTGAACCCAACAGAGGGGCGGGAGCAACAGGGCGATTTCCGTCCTGCGCTTGTGCTTTCACCGGCAGCATTCAACGCTCTGGGTGTTGCCCTGGTTGCACCGATTACGCAGGGAGGCGATTTCGCGCGCTTCGCTGGTTTTGCTGTTCCGCTGTCTGGTGCTGGCACGGCGACCCAAGGTGTCGCGCTGGTGAACATGGTGCGCACGCTGGATCTTGAGGCTCGCGGCGCGAGGAAGCTCGAACGCGCACCTGCCGAGGTTGTGGAAGATGCGCTCGCCCGCCTTCAAACCATCCTCGAATAGCCGTTAGTAGGCGTCAACACAGGAAAAGCACCAGGCGCACGTGCGCCCCGCACCGGCCGGCAGCCGATAGGTAAAGATCAACCATGGGTGAAGCCAAGAGACGGGGAAGCCGCGAACAGCGGGTCACGGCGGCAAGGGGTCGGAATGAAGCTGCGCTTTCGCACATGGCAGAGTGGGTCAATCTGCCTGTTGACGAGGAGCTGTACCTGTTCTGCAGCAACTTGTACAGCGCCGCAGCTCATATGAGTATGCCCGTTGATAACCCTGCATCAAGGAAGATTGGTATTGAGGGTTTTGGGACGTTCGCCTTCTCTGACATTCCGGTCAATCGGGGGATGTTGGCAGTGACGAAAGAGCTTGAGGAGCAAGGTATTGCCCAGCCGACGCGCTTCTCGATGTGCTGGCGGGTCATGCACTTCGGCGACGTCTTGGCTGAAAGGGAGCGCTTTGCGAAGTGGATACGGCCTGGAGAAGAGCCGGACGCAGTTTCCGTGGCGGAAGCGCTGATTCGGGCGTGCGCAATTGCTCGGATTGATTTGTCCGATGACAAGGGCTCGTTCGACATGGACGATGTGGCGAGACACGCAGCGGAAATTGAGGCTCGACTCGACGCCGAGGATGGCAACGCCAATCGCGAGAGTAATAGGAAAAAGAAAGGTAAAGCGAGAATGGAAGACTATGCAATTCAAGTAGCTGAATGGCTCGAAAGACGGGTGCGCAGCGCCGAGGATCGCGACCCGATGCTGGCGGGTCTGAAGCAGAAGGTTAGGGAGACCACCGCGGCGGTAAATGCAGCTGACGAAGACAGTCTGCCGGCCGCGCTGCATGCCCAGGAAGAGGCCATTCAAGCGCTAGTCAAGCACCGCCCGACCAGGTAACGAAGGGGAAAAGAAGAATGGATTGGCTTCCTGCCTTTTTACTGGAGCGTCCGCGCCGTCTGTTGGTGACGGGACGCCTGTTTGTATATCTGGGCGGCCTGTGGTGCATCGCTGGCGTCGCCGGAGCCTTTGCCACGCGCGCAATCGGGATACTTCAACATACCGCACGCTCGGCAGCGCCGTCGCTGCAACTGGCGGATCTTTACCCCGGCTTGCCAACTTGGTGGGTGCCTGAAAGCTGGCTCGGTGCGCTGCCGCCGATCGCGCTCGTAGCCTTCGGCCTGTGGCTGGTCGCCGTAGGCAATAAACTGCTGCGCTTCCTTGGTGAAGCCGAATAGCTGCCACCTAACCGACACTAAAAGCACCTGGTGCGACAACGCCCCGCCGCTGGCCGGTAGCCAGCTGAACATAGGGAATGGAATGAGGATGGACAAAGAGAATGACCAGAATGCTCTGCCACGAAAGCCTTTGACCGGCGAGTTTGTAATGCATGTTGATGCTCCGATCTCGATCACGTTTCGTGGGAAAACAGGGGAACTTGATATAAACGCGATGGCGGCGGTAGCGGGCCAAGTGGAGGCGGTAAAGGTGGTTATTCGACTCACCAACGAGGGGGCAGGGAACCTCATTGGTGCCATCCAGAAAGCTATCGAAGTGGGCGGTATTGTTGTATCCGAGGCCCCTCCCAAGGTCGTCCAATAGACCACGGAAAAGGGACTGGTATGCACTGGCTACTCACTCCGTACGACAAGCACGCTGATGATGGTTTCGGTGCAATGGCGTCTGCCTTTAAGGCGAGTGCCGAAACGCTGATTGCCGCAGAGAAGGACTCCATTACGCATCGCGAGCTACCGACCTGTTTCCTGTTGCGGCACGCTGCCGAGTTGTTTCTCAAATCTGCGCTCATCGTGTCGCACCGCGCTCTCGTTGCGAGCGCTGATCCCTATCCTCCTATTCGGGTAGCTGAAAAGCAAAAGTCATTGACGAGCGTTCACAGTCTCAGTGTGCTTTATCGATCCCTAATTGAATTGCTGACGCGTCATCGAGCCGAACTGGAATTGCGCGCGAAGACGGATTGGCTTTCGACGCCGCCTGAGCTTGATGACGCCATAGCTATAATTGATGAGATGGACAGCCGAGGAGTGTTTTTCCGTTATCCAACAGAGAACAACTCAACGAAATCGAGCAACAGGCCGCTGCCGATCGAAGACATTTCAAGATGGCCGGCAGAGAAGCAGGGCCCGCTCAAGGCGTTTGTCGTGGTCGATCAAAATGACACTGTGATCGAAGCATTTCGTTACACGCCTGACCTTCTGAAGTCGGAGCTTGAGACGCTTACAACCGCATGTGAGTGGTTGAACTGCCTCCACCTTGGGCTGCGCCACGAATTGGCAGGGGGATGGTGAACGATGATTTTGTATCACGCAGTGCAACAGAACGGATCGGAAAAGCAGGGCGAACACGATAGAGTCGATGAACGAGCAGCTTCATCAGCACGTTCGCCGCAGCGCGTCACAGTCGGGCGGTAAGAATCGACAAACTATGCCGCACTCGTTGCATGAGGAGTTCCCTATGTCTCACAAGTTGCTTAGTTTGAATTTTACGTCAGTCGTTTCGGAGGGCTGGGAAAGTCTTCCCAATCTGGAGAAGCTTAAGAGGCAGATCGCGACTGCCGTACTTGCCCACAGCGAACTTACTCAGGAGGATCTTGGCATGTATGCACCTCCGAAAGAGATAAGAGAAGTTAGGGTCACGGCCGCCGCCGGCGATCAAATTACATGTATGTGGCACGGTCATCGAAATCGCGGGCGGAAGGCCCCGCCTACTATTCCACTGAAAATCTTCGTCTTTGGTTTCGGGCAAGATTCTGATGGCACGTGGGCAGACATCGAAGTCTTTCCCGGTATTGACGACTGGTCCGTTGAATGACCAGACTGACAATGCGCCGTCGCTTTATTTCGTGACCTTATGGCCGCAGATCGCCGCGCATGATGACTGGCGCAAGCTAACCCGGAAAAGAAGAATGAAGACGACACGGAGCAACCAAGCCAAGATGGGTAGTACGCCTTACCTCCGCCTATGTGCCGCAACGCTTTCTTTCTCACTGGTTGCATGTGCAGCTCCGCAGTTGGGTGAGCTTCGTTCATTCCCTCCCCGTGACACAGCAAGTGTACAGGCGCCAGTCGAGTGCCTATATGAGAAGGGTCGCGAGCATGTCTCTTCCTACCTTGGCATGAGCGAGCCCAAGTATCAAACGTTCATCAATTCCGCGCGAACCGATGCGTGGTTCCGGCAGCCCCTGACGTTAGTCGAGTTGCAAGCTACGGCGCGGAACATAACTGAGATAACGCGGCGGCAGACATCCTCGGCGGCCGCGTTGGGCCAAGGGGACGACCTTATGCAATACCTGCGGAGCAACCCGTGTGGGAGTTTGGCAACGCCGAAGAACTGACCGAGAACGTTGACGTGACGGCGAAACGCCCATTGGAAAGGCCGTTGTCCCGGCACTGACGGCAAGGAAATTTACAACTTGAGAAGGAGCAATGCATGACGAAAACTGAATTGATCGATGCCATCGCGGCTGGTGTGGACGGCCTGACGAAGGCCAAAGCGGAACAGGCGCTGAACTTTACCCTCAACACCATCATGGACACCGTGGCCAAGGGTGACACCCTGAACTTGATCGGCTTCGGCAGCTTCGGCAAAGGCGAACGCGCCGAGCGTATGGCGCGCAACCCTCAGACTGGCGAGGAGATCAAGGTCGAAGCAGCCAAGACCGTGAAGTTCAAGGCGGGCCAGAAGTTCAAGGATGCCGTCAACAACTAACCAGGTGAGCTGACGCCTGATCCTTGCCGCTGCGAAGCGGCGGCAACCGTCAGGCCTCGACGTGGCACCAGATAGGAAAAGAGCATGTCATCACTGACCACCGCAGATGTGCGCCGACTCGCGATCAACGTACTTCGCGACGCCGCAGAGTCCCGCAAGATGCCATCCTGTGCCGAGCTTGACGAGGCGACTGCAGGCCGCCGTGCAGACGCGGCCGAGACGCTGGAAGCGACCCTTGCCGACCTTAGGGATCACGAGTAGGAAATATTCATGAATAAGACCGTTGAACAAGCTGAAGCCGCGCTGGCATCAGCGAACGCCGCCCTCCTGAGCGAGTTGGAGCGCGATTGCGAACGTAGTGAAGGAAGTGGCGCCCAGGAGCGCCGCCGCGAGGAGCGTCAGCAGTCGCTGCGTGATGCCGTAGACCAGTGTGAACGCGATCTTGAAGTTGCAAAGCGACAAGCTATAGCCACCGCTCCGGAGCCTTCAAGAACAGACGCTTGGTGGGAAGGGTTCCACGCGCGGCGTGAGAAGAAGCCGAGCAGGCCGCCCTATGGGATCGGCACCCAGGAATATTCCGATTGGTCGGATGGTTGGGTGGCAGGTGCAGACTAGGAAAAGGAGAATATCTTGGACCAGTGCAAGATGTTGCCTTTGACGTGCAATATTGAAGGCCTACGTACGCACTCCGTGGCAAGCAACATGTTCGGCTTTGGGGAAGAAGCCGATCTCGTAAGGCGATGGCGGACATGGCTCGTGCACTGTCTAGTCAAGGCGGGACGGCATTACAATGAGGCTCGCAGCATCGTCCTGTCCCAAATCGAAGCCAACCACCAGGCCTCAAACGTAGCTCGCTTTCCCATCTTTGACTTCGCGCTAGCCATGGAGGACTGCGTCACCTCGATCGATAAGAGTGCCACCTGTATCTCTGCATTGGCAAAGTCCACCCCCGCTCTCGCGACGTTTGCAGTCAATCATTTGCTGGAGAGACAACAGCTGAAGGCAATCCGTAACCAACAAGAGCATATGCATCAGCAGGTGGCGAGTGGTCAGACTGGCGGCGGCCCAATTCTGCTCTCGCTGACGGAGGATGGGGAGGCGATTCGCCTGCGTGATTTGAGAATGCCATTGGTGTCTGTTCATGCATTAATCGGGGAGTTGTATCGAGTGCTTTGTGATATCTACCCGAACTTTGATGCCGATTCGACACCAAAGCCAGCGGGTACGCTGCAGCTATCGATGCAGATTCTCATTGATCCCGTCATCTCCCCCAGCAACACTTAGCAGCCCGACCACCAGGGGAGGAAAAGATGATCTCCTCCATTCCAAACAACAAGTAGTCCACGGGGAGAATCGCCATCATGGAACGACACAAGCGAGTAGGCATTCTCACCATGGCGATTGCCATGGTTTTCGCGTTCGCCTCAGTGGTCTTCTCAGAGAACGCTTGCTATCCGGGCTCGCCAGCCGATGAGTCGTTGGTGAGGTTGCTGCTGGTCCGCTTGCGCATCAACGTCTATGAAGAGATCCCGGGTAACGAGTACGGTGACCACATCTACCTGCCGTTGAAGTATCTGCTGCTTGCATCGGTCGCCACATTCACGCTGGGAATGCTGTGGCACAAAGCCGTTCTCCCATTGCCGTCTGGACGGGCAAAGTCGGCATCGTCCGAAGATGAAAACTCGTAGGTAAGGAAAGGAATCCACTATGGCAGAACTCACAACAAGACCTCTTGCATTTGCGGAACAGCCATGAATTACGACGAATCAGCCGCTGAATCGAAGCGGCAAGAGCTGCTAGACGCCGCATTGTCAGCCGGCCCCCCGGTTCACGAGCTTCCTGTCGCTGTGCTCGAATCCGTTCTAGCAGCATTCACAAGCGTGACGCCCCCGGAGAAGCCTGAAGTTCGGTTCGATTTCGTCACGGTGAATTCGCTCCACACTACGCCAAAAGCGCAGTCGCGCAAACCAGGGAATGTTCTTCTCAACTGGCGCAAGCTGGTCGATATCGTCCCTGATATCTCGCTCGCAGGCATTGGCGCAGCCACCTTGCCTGTAGCGCCGGTGTTGGCGGCTGCTCTTGCCGGGCTGTATATTTGGAATAAGGTTTGGCGTGGAAGTGCGGAAGATTTCTCTGATGTCGAAGCCCTAACGATCCTCGCCCTGTGGCAGCATCGAAATGGTGAGGACAAAATCAACGAGAATGACGGCTTGGTGAAGACGAACCAGCTACGTGCACAGTACTCGATGCCCCCACTCACCCCCGGGCAGTATGCAGCTGCGGTCAATAGGCTCGTTGAGATCCATTGCATCGAACTCGAGAACGGGGTCATCTGGTTGTGCGAATCGGTCCGGGTCAAGTACTCCTGATATCAGGAGTACTGCTAAGTAGGAAAAAGAGAATAGAAGTCGAAGTCGAAGTGGACGGCCGGGCGATCTCTGTTTTGGCAAGACGGCACTGGACAAGGTTGTCAGATGGGACCTGCCGTCGAAACTCGGGGATCGTCAGGAAACGGGGATCACCTACACATACAAGATTAACGATCTCGCCGAATGGGCCAGAAATCCGGCTGTCCAGCAGTCATATCCTGGCATTCAGGACGTCATCGCCAACGCGGGGAAGCTGCAGAAGACGCACGGATTGACGCTCACCAATCAAGGCTGGGTAGCCAACGGCCTGTAGGGGGCGCTCCGTTCCGCTAGGAGCGGCGACAGCTCGGCCGGCCGTCACCCGGCTGCAATGTGGGAGGAGGTCCCTTCAGCGTGGGCGAAGTGCCTTCCCTTCGCCGATCCCCATACGCCGCGGAGACGCTACTGGATGCTTGATGAGCCCAAGGGCGTGCGAAAATCCTGTGGGCATTGCCCACAGCCTTCGACGACTACAGAGTCATGCGCTTCAGGCCTGCAGGTAGATACGTCGACAGGGGCTTTCCGGAGACATAGCCAGCACTACGCGAGTCGCATTGCGATTTAGCGTAATCGAGCACCGATGCAAAGGTTGCTCCGGGCTCGGCAATGCCGTCACCCCGGCCGAACCAGGCCAAGGCCATGATGTAGCTTAAATCGTCTTTGGACAGGCCTTCCAGAACTTTCAGCGTCGGATTCGGCCCCTGCTTCAGAACAGCCGCGATATCGGCCAGTTCTTTTTTGGTGTCCTTGCCGCCGAATGTCATGGTAATGCCGTTGGGATGCCGTGCTTGTTCTTCAGCACGATACTGGCCGTCGAGTCGTACCAGTTCATCAATAGTCTTGCGAAGCTTCGGTGTCACACTAACTCCTTGTTTTTATTCAGACTGAGGAAGACCGATTTTGCAACCGGCCGATTTTGGTATCGGAAACGCCATGCCGATATCAACAGTTATCGGCAAGGAGGCGGATGACATTAAAGGCCGCCTTGCGGGCGGCTGTCTTCATCGTCCAGGTGGCGGGAAATCGGCGGCAACCGGCGGTCGGTACGGCTTACCGTAGCCAATGAAGCATGCGGCGTAGGCAACCGCGATGGCCACGAGCGGATAGACGCGTGTTCGGAGGAACCCGTCATACACGTAGTCGACGGGCAGGAGCGTGGAGCGCACCGGCCAACCGTCATGAATGGAGAACCACGCCCACCAGCCAAAGGCTACCACCACCAGCCAAAGTGTCGCGGCCCACCACAGCAGCAGAAAGAATCGTCGCTTCATGAAATGGCGCCCTCCAGGCGCTGGTCTCTATCCCCTTTGGGGGTGTTTTGGTTTCCTAATCTCAGAACCGCTTAACGTTTGCACAGTCGGCTTTCAATGGCATCGCGCAGTGCCTCCGGATAGCCCTTTGCGTTGGCTTCCGGGTGCGCAGCGACGTGGGCAAGGTAGGCTTGGCGAAGACGTTCAGGCGCCTCGGCGCTGTTGTCCACGCCGCAACGGGCGCGCGGCAGAATGGTACCGGTGCGCTGCTGCATGTCCTTCACGCCCTGGACCATAGACATGACCTGTTGGTCGTCGAGATAGACCCTCATCGTGCCCTGGTAGGTGCCTTCCATGAAGCCGTCACGATAGGCGCCCAAGGTGAGCCCGCACACTGCCCAGTCGAAATTTGTGCTGACTTGGTTGAGGGAACCTCCATTGCGGCAGCGCTGAGCCAGTTCACCGGCATTCATGGCGGCTTGTGCGCCAAGGGGAGTTACTAGGGCCAACGTTAGCAGCGTCTCGCGTAGGTGCCGTATTTGCATTGCCATTGTTCGCGCCCTCCCTGGCGCTTGTTTGAGCGCCCCAAGGGGGCGTTTTCTGTCGCGCGGTTCCGTTATTGGCGCTTGTACAGTTGCACCCCGGTGCGGCGCGGTCTCGCTCGGCCTATCCCTACAGGTAGCCGCCAACGAGCCCGCCGGCCTGGTGCAGCATCTCGCGCAGCCACGTTTCGCGGTCCAAGCCCAAATTCCGGCCGTATTGGTCATCGTTGGGATCGGGCTCGTCGCGCTGCGCCAGCGCCTCGGCAAACTCGGCCGCGGCCTGGTTGCCAACGACGTCGGCGGCCGCTTGGTTGCCGCGGGTGATCCAGTTGCCAGCCTGGCCGACTAGTGTCTGCGCGCCATCCACGTCCACAGCCCGCAATGCGCCACGCGCTGTCGCATGCGCGGTGAGCTGATTGCCGGCGGCGGCGTCCAGGGCGGCCTGCGCCTCAGCCTCACGAGAGCGGTAGATTTCTGGGTCCATGTGTTCGCTTAAGCGTGGCTGTCAGATCGGCGTAGTTCCAGGTCTTGCCAGCGGCCATCGGCCTTCCCTCTCATCGCGGCTGCCGGCCGGTTGCGGGACGCATGGGGGCGCCGGCTCGGCGTCCCAGGGGCTTTTTCCCGCTTGGCCGTAGGCCTATAAACAAAATTGTAACAGTTGCGCCTGAAAGGCATCTTTACGGCGAATGCGCGAAATCGGGGCGAAATACGGGAAATAGCTCGCCTGGAGCAGCGACTACGAGGGTGAGAGCCGTGTGCGCGAAAATCGTGCTGCAGAGCGAGCGCAGCGTCGACAACACCACCGTGGTGCTGACCTTCAAGACGGGGGAGAAGGTCATGGTCAATATGCTGCGCAAGCTGCGCAAAGGACTACCGCTAAGAAGAATTCATCATCGCCAGCGCACAGTTCGACTCGGCACCAAAGACTTCCTGCGCAACAAGCCACCTGCGCTTCGTGGCGGAAATATGCGGTTTTTTTGCAGGAGCCGGCGGTTTTCTGCGGAAATTTCTCACAGACACCCTAAAACACGTAGCGCGTCGGAGGTTAGGAGAAGCTGTAGTAGACGCTACTACAGGCACTCCCAGTGCCGTATCAGCACGAACAGGGCTTATGATGCTGCTATGTCATTCGGCGCACATTCAGGAAAAGCCGCACGAGAGGGGGACGGTTCCAGGTGTACGATACGAGGCAACTTTGGCAGAAACGCCGGAGAGGGGCCTAGCCGGAAAGTTGATGTTTGGCGCATCAACGACCGGCTTGGCATTTGATTAACCATTCACTGGGAGGATGCCCATGGGTGAAATGATCAATCTGATCATCGCACTGGTCGTGCTTGCGATCGTGATGAAGGCTTAATCGAAGCCGTTCCAAGTTGGCGGTCGGTTCGTTGGCGCGAATCGGCCGCTTTGATCCCGTTGCGTTTTTCACAACGCGGGTTCCAGCAAATGCTAACGAGATGGGAGCCGCGGTGTCAACAACACAATGTCGTTGGTCCCCTCCAAAGTGACAAGCTAGACACCCACTCTTCGAACGTGGGCCCGACGCCCTCAACTTCTTCTGCGGCTTCCCCTGTGAGGGGCCCTTTCCTTTATACGTATCGTATCGTAGTATTTTCAATACGATACGTTTTGAGGAAATGGAGATGCCGCGCCCAGGAATAGCCTACGAAGAAGTCGCAGCAGCCGCGAAAGAACTAGTCGCAGAGGGCACCAAAGCGACACTGACCGCCGTGCGAGAACGGTTAGGCAACACTGGGAGCATGAACACCATCCATCGCCATCTAAATGCCTGGCTCGCGCAACATAAGCCGGCTGCGCGAAAAGTAGCGGACCCCAATCCGCGGCTGCTGGTGGCTCTGGGCACTGAGCTATCAAAGGTTGCGGAGGAAGCGGCGGCCGATGCCGAAGCAAACTTGGCACAGGCGCTAAGTGAAATGGCGACCCTCACCGCGAATGGCGAGGCTATCGAAGCAGAACGAGATAAGCTGGCCGAGCAAGTCGTGCAGCTGACCAGCGAACGGGACCGCCTCGCTGGCCAAGCATCCGAGCGTGCGGATGAGGTTGCACGGATGAACCAGGAGATTGAGCGCGAACGGGGCGAGATGACCGCCGTGCGGCGTCTACTGGCGCAGGCTGAACTGCGCCTTGAGGCAGTCCCGCGCTTGGAGCAAGAACTCGCACAACTGCGAGAAGCGTTGGCCGACGAACAAAGAGATCGCACTGCCGCTGACAAGGCATCCGCCGTTGCGGAGGCACAGCGCGCAGCCGCTGAGAACGCCCGTCAGCAGGCTGAAGCGCGCCTTGTGGCTATCGAGCAGCGTGAAATTCAAGCAAGGTCTGAGTTGGCCGCAGCTCATGCTGCGCATCAAGGCACTCGTGAACGGCTGACCGAAACGGTGGGAACCGCGGCCGCCGCTCAAGCGGAACTCAAGGCTTTGCGCGAGCAAGCCGAGGCTCGACAGAGCGCACAGCAAGACGTCGCGCCAACGCTGCAAGGCGAGGCTGAAGGGTCTTCACCGACAAAGCCCAGCACGACTCGAAAGCGTTGAGGCCGGGCGTCCCGCCCGCCCGATCGGTGGAGCCGGTGTCTCGAATCTCGGGGGCTTTATAGATTCGGCGGCAGATGGCAATCTTGACTCCAACGTTTTCGCAGCAGCAGAAGCCGGGGGCGTTGCCATGACGAAATCCGCCAAACTACCGTACGCACTTAACGCTTCTGGCCACATTGTTTCCGTTAAAGACGTCCCTAACGGTCTTGCCTGCGATTGCACCTGCCCCGCGTGCGGCGCTCGGCTTGTCGCCAAGCAAGGAGCCGAGCAGGTTTGGCATTTCTCCCACTACCACGTCGAGAGTTGCCAGGCAGGCTATGAGTCAGCGCTGCACCTCGCGGTTAAGGCAATCATCGAGCAAGACCGTAGGCTATTCCTACCACGCTGCCTTGTCGTCCGCTATGACAACGACCACGACGCCTCACCATATTTGACGGACAAGCAGGCCTCTCGATTCGGGGTGTATGAATACCTCGCGGACGACAACGAGGTGGAACAGGCACGTAATCTGGCAACGGCCTACACCAGAGGAATAGCGGAACGAACGGGCAGGATGATCGAGTTCGATCGCGTTGAGGTCGAAGTCCCAGACGGCAGAATCCGCCCGGACCTGGTCGCCTTCGCAAGCGGCCGCCCTATCAATATTGAAGTTGCCGTCACTCATTTCATCGACCAGGAGAAACTAGCCCATATCCGCGCCAGGGGAGTGCCAACCATCGAGATCGTTGTGCCGCCATTAACCGATCCCGATTGGCAGACATTGCGCGAACTTGTCCGAGGGGGCAAGCGACATTCTGGAAGTACCACCCGCTCGTAGAAAGAAAGGCCGAGGCGGACTATCAAGACCGCGTGGCGGAAAAGGCCAAACGCATTGAATCCATTCAGCGAGAACGACGTTCGGCTCAAGACGAAGAGTTCGATCGCCGGGAGTCGCTTCGAAAGGCACGCGCCAAAGAACTACGCGAAACGAAGTACAAGCTGATCGCTGAGGCTCACCTCAGCCGCCGGCGCGATCGATTCCATGTGCGCTGGAATCAGTCAAACGTGAATCTTTCGGTGTTCCCGTACACCGACCATGGCGCAAAGGAGGTGATCCGTATCGCCATCCGCATGCATGGGTCATTCAACAGACAGATGCGCCAGTGGGAGTTCCCCTCAGAAGTTGACTCCTTCCGGTCAGACGGCGTGAAGAAAGTCAAACTGGGGGACCTTTGTTACGGAAGAAAAGCCCTTGAGAAGGTTGTGAAGTGGGAAGGCCCAATGAAGTTCGGTGACTATCAAGAAGCCGGCGTGACGTATCTGTACAAGATCGACGGACTCGCTGACTGGGCTAAAAGACCGGACATTCAAGCGACGTTCCCCAATATCGCACGGATGATGGATGGCTCGGGGAAGGTAGCGCAGACCCACGGAGTGAAGCTCACCAGCGAAGGCTGGGAAGCAAAAGGCTTGAACTAAACTCGCCCACGGGAATGAAGAGCGCACTGTTCGTCGACTTCGACAACGTCTATTCGGGCCTGAGACAGCTCGACCCTGCCTATGCGGACCGCTTCGCCCGCCGTCCCGCCCAGTGGATGGAATGGCTCATTGGAACGCTGAGCTTGCCGGATCACGCACCAGCCGGCGCAAGGCGGCGTGTCCTCGTTCGCCGCTGTTACCTCAATCCGCAGGCATACCAACGATTCCGGCCTTCCTTCAATCTGGCTGGATTCGAGATCGTCGACTGCCCCGCTCTCACGAGCGAAGGGAAGACAAGTACCGATATTCACATGGTGCTCGACATTGTGGATCTCCTCCAACACGAAGCTGGCTACGACGAGTTCATTGTCTTCTCTGCAGACGCCGACTTCACCCCCGTCCTCCGAAAGCTTCGTCGCTGGGACCGCCGCACGACGGTACTTGCCATCGGCTTTCCATCGGCGGCGTACCGGTCATCAGCCGATCTTCTCATCGATCAAGATGATTTCGTTCACAACGCCCTGGGATTTGACGACGATGTCGAGCCGCCGCCGCCACCCGGTGAACCTGCCGCACGAGCAGCACTCACCGAGGCTGCATTCAAGCTGATGCATCAAGTTGTGTCTGAGGCTCAAGGTCCGGTGGCCATATCCCGCCTCGCGTCAATGGTCCAGTCCAGTGTGGACGGCATCGACGCCTCATCGTGGGCGGGGTTCGGCAGTTTTAGGGCGCTGCTTGAATCGGGAGGCCTGCCTCCCCTGCAGGTTAGCTGGGAAGGTGGGGGTTTTGTCCACGACCCGAAGCGTCATGCCACGCCGGCGCCGCCTGGCCGGATTGGCGGTGGCAACCACGACGGACTAGCCAAGGCGGTGGCGGAATTTGTGAAACTCGAGGTGGTCACGGCCAAGCATCCGATCCAATGCAGCACCCTGGCAGACCTGATCATCCAGAAACACCCTCAACTTGCTGCAGACTGGAACGGCCGGGGCACATTCCGCAAGTTTGCCGAGTCCCTCGATGTTCACCCTGTGGTGTTCGACTGGTCTTCCTCAGGCGGGAAGGCTTACGACGGAGCAAGCGGATCCACCATGCCCCAACAGCAGGAACAGTGGGGCGAGGCGCAGTACCTTCATTCAGCTGCAAGGCAGATTCATGAAGTAACCGGTGTGCCGCTGCTTTCCCCGGAACGGTACCGGATGCTGCTAGAGAGCGTTCAGGCAGATGTTCTCGCCCATCCCTTCCATCTATTAGAGACCACGAAGCGCGTGCGTGACCGATGCAAGGCGGCCGGAACGCCGATCAGTCGTTCGGATATCAACCAGGTCCTTCGCAGCCTCCTCTATTGCGGGCACTCTTTTGAAGACGGACCGAACGACGCCGCATCCCTCGCAATGAGATTCGCGGATGGTGTGAAATCGCTATGTGTCCGGGAGCAGATGGTACTCGATCGTGCCATGCTTACGACCATTGAGGGTTGGCTGGGCTTCAACACGCTCTCACAGGAGCGCGCCTGAGGCTGACAATTGGGTGAACGTAACGAACCCCACACGAGCATAGCCGGAGACGATTGAATACCACAATCTATGTGATCGAGAATCGCTAGGAAGCCAACGGACTCAACGGCGAGAAGCTCGAAAATCCGCTATGTAACGAATCGCTTGATCGCATTGTTCCAGCGAAAGCGCATGAATGTTAGGGCTGGAAATTTCAATCCCCAGCGACGCAATGAGCCATTTCATCGCTTTGCCGCGGGCCTCGAAGGCATTCACACCATCGCGCCTCATCTTCGTGGTGACGAGAGGCTCAAGCGCATCGTGGAGACTGCGTTTCCTTTCGCGCAACGCCGCGTCAGCCAACCGGCCAAGCGGTGCGTTGTGTTTGCTACGCGCAGGGACACCTATCCAGGCCTGACAGGACGCGCAAATCCACACTGCTCCGTGGTCTTCGAGATAAGGATAGATTCCATCTCCTGCACATGCGAGAACTGCCTCAACGCCGCAGTAGTCGCAAACGGGCTGGGGAGGTGCGGGGATTGGACGGCCAACACGCATTGAATAACTCCCACGGCGCAAGCAAAGACGAGCGCGACTATGCGGCCATGCGGTGCTCGTAGTACGGCCGGCTCCGATCGTCAAGGATGGCGTCGAGCGCGGCCAGGTTCTTGGCGTCAGGATTCAGCCAAGATTCCAGGTGCTCCGGTTTGATCGGTACGATACAACGGTCGTGCCCAGCTGCCGACACTTCAGCAGGCGGCTCGTCGGTGATAGCGGCAAACGAGTAGAGATCGGTCTCGCCCTCTCCCCCTTTTGGTGACCGACCACAAGCAGGCCACCAGCATGTCCCGCCGCGGCTCCGGTTTGAACTCCAGAACAACGTTTTCTTCCTTCTCTCCGGGGGCTAACTCTCGATGCTCCGTGCGATGGCGCGCGACGTTCTCGTAGAATGCATTAACGATCATGATGCCGTGCTTGTACCCGTAGAGCTGACGCCAAGCCTTCTTGAGGTTGTCTCGGCGCGCATTGAAGGTTCCGGGCTTCTGACGCTCCATCGCCACCGTCCACCCTGGCAGCCGGCACTGGTAACGCATCGGAACTACAAGTCGCTTCCCTTCCAGAACCACCATTACAGGCGCGTAGTAGCCAGGGAAAATGCGTGAGTCGCGATCCAGCAAGTCGGTTCGCTGAAGGTCTGCTAGATTGCGCTGGACCCGAGAAATCTTGTCGGTAGCAACGCGCTTGTCGTTCTCGGCCTTCTTCGTCGACTTGATTGCGAGCGCGCGCTCAGCCTCGGTAAGGCGCGTTTTCTGCTGGAACAGTTCAGTCTCGATGGAACTGGCCACCTTCCGGTCACCAATGGTGACCAAGTCGGCCAACTGGCGCTCCTCGTCGTTGCGGGAAGATCGGAATGCCTGCCGCATCGCCCTCGGCAGCTTCTGCCATCCGCCACTCTCTTGTTTTTCCCAGAACAACCTCCGGAAGTGCTCAAAACTCAGGATTGCGCCGAACTCCCGCTCGAACTTTCTGAAGTCGGCATATATTTGGGCGGAATAGCACATTCTGGCTGGCCTCCAAGACAGAGAGATCATCGCACGGGCGAATGCCCTGAATACCTTCAGCAGGTTAGTCTACGGCAAATCCGAAGGGGACCCAATTGAGTCCCCTTTCGAGCCGCGGAAAACTGGATTTAATGGGCGGTCAGTGTAACTTTGATCGAATGCTCCTTCCGATCGTCCCACGAATTGAAGACCGTTTGGGGTTCGCCTACACGCAGGTTGGCGGAAGCCTCGTTTGTGGTTCCGGTCACGCTCGGGCAGACAGAACGGTCACCATTGGCAGACACCAATGATGCGCTCTGGCTTCAACAGCCTGGCCGCGAAGGTGCAGACCGTGCTAGAGCGGGACCCGTTCAGCGGCCACGTGTTTGTGTTCCGTGGCCGACGAGGCGACCTTGTCAAGGTGCTTTGGTGGAGCGGTGATGGCATGTGTCTGCTGATGAAACGGCTTGAACGCGGCCGCTTCGTCTGGCCGCGTGCGGATGGGGGTGTCGTCAGCCTGAGCCAGGCGCAGCTCTCAATGCTGCTGGAAGGCATCGACTGGCGACAGCCGGTGCGCACGGCGGAGCCGATCTCGGCGTTGTAAACCTGTCTGCCGGCGCGTAGACTGCTGGCATGACGACGGCGAACGCGTACCCGGACGACATCGAAGCGCTCAAGGCCCTGCTGCTGGAGCGCGATACCCGCATCGGGCATCTGCAAGACGTGGTCGAATCGCAGAAAGCAGCGACGGCAACGGACAAGGCGGAGATCGAGCATCTCAAGTTGCTGATTGCAAAGCTGCGCCGCATGCAGTTCGGCCGTCGCTCGGAGAAGCTGGACCGCCAGATCGAACAGCTCGAACTGCGCCTGGAAGAACTCGAGGCCGACGAAGGTGCCGCACCCATCGAGATCCCCAGGACGCCGCGTACGGCACCGGAACAGGTACAACGTAAGCCGTTGCCAGAACACCTGCCGCGCGAGATCCTGACCCATTGGCCCGAATCACGTGACACCTGCAGGGCATGCGGTGCGCCGATGAAGCAGCTTGGCGAGGACGTCTCCGAACAACTCGAATATGTGCCGGCGAGCTTCCGGGTCATCCGCCATGTGAGACCGAAGCTGGCATGTTCGTGCTGCGATCACATCACCCAAGCTGCTGCGCCGAGCCGTCCCATCGAGCGAGGCATGGCTGGCCCGGGACTGCTGGCTCACGTGCTGGTCTCGAAGTTCGCGGATCACCTTCCGCTCTACCGACAGTCCGTGATCTATGCGCGTGAAGGTGTCGAGTTGGAGCGCTCGCTGCTGGCGAAGTGGATTGGTCACAGTGCGGCGCTGCTGCAACCGCTCGTCGACGCACTGCGTCGTCACGTCATGGCGGCGACGAAGCTCCATGCCGACGATACGCCAGTCCCGGTGCTCGCACCAGGTAACGGCAAGACTAAAACCGGACGCCTGTGGGTGAATGTACGTGACGACAGGTCGTCGGGCGACGCAACTCCGCCGGCCGTCTGGTTTGCCTATACTCCGGACCGCAAGGGCATCCACCCGCAGCAGCATCTCGAATCGTTCAACGGGACGTTGCAGGCCGATGCCTACGGCGGCTACCAGGCGATCTACGAAACGGGACGTGTTGCCGAAGCAGCATGCTGGGCCCATGCCAGACGGCAGTTCTACGAATTGCATGCGGCTCGCCCGAATGCCCTGAATACCGAGGCGCTGGAACGCATCGGCGCACTATACAAGGTCGAAGAGCAGATCCGGGGCAAACCACCCGACGAACGCCGCGCGTATCGACAGGCGCAAGCGCGTCCAGTACTCGATCAACTCCACGCGTGGCTGAGCGCCACGTTGGGAACGCTCTCGCGCAAATCTGACACAAGTCGGGCGATCCTGTACGCGCTGAACCGGTGGGAGGCGCTCACGCGCTATTGCGACGACGGACGACTGGAGATCGACAACCTGCCAGTCGAGCGTGCGCTGCGCGGGGTGGCCATCGGAAGACGCAATTACCTGTTCGCGGGTGCAGACTCAGGTGGGGAACGCGCCGCTGCAATTTACAGCCTGATCGGTACGGCCAAACTCAACGGCGTCGATCCCGAGGCTTACCTACGCTTCGTGCTCGCACGCATCGCGGATCACGCGATCAACCGCGTCGACGAACTCACGCCGTGGGTCGTCGCTGAGCAACTGGCTACGCCACAGTAACTGCTGCCGGCGTCAACACGGCACTGGCTACACGCTTACGTCTTAGTTACACCGTCCTCCAGTTCGACAACTCGAGATCCCGAGACGTAGCTCTCGGAGTCTACTTTGATTTCGAGCGTAGTTTTTGCCGCGAAACTGATTGCCGGAAACATCAGCGCGGTGGCCAGCGCCACGGTGCAACGTTGGGCATTGATTGAAAGGATTGTCAATGGGTTCTCCAGGTAGTGGTGATTTGCCGAATCACCGACACCGTCGGTCGGCTTCTCGACCATTCCATTTATCGACCGGAGTCAAGCGCTACTTGAGCCTGCCCTCTTCGACACCCGCAGATCGCTGCAAACAAAAAGAATATTTTTTTCCTAACTAAACCAATATAAAAAAAATATTTAGTCGCATTTGTCAAACAAGAATATTGCCCGTATGATCTTCGTCATAATCTAATGTGCTCAACGAAACGGAACGGCTTCATGGAAAGCGTAGCCAAGCTCTATTGGAATTTCATTATTGCCCGAACCAGGGTCGGCCTCCCCATTAGCACAATAGCGATGACAATCGTCGCGACCTATGCTGTCTATCAAATCGCATACGCAGTGAACTTTCATGGGGTCCTTGAGGAATGCGTCAAGTGGACACTGGTCATCGGGGCAGCATGTCTCGTTGCGAGCTTTATCACTTATCGCGAGGGCTTGATGCTCACCGTTGGGTGGCGGCCAAACGCTCTAGAGGTGCATGCCGACCGGGCATTTTTCACCGGCCGAGATAAGCCAGAGGCTCTGGCTGCCCTATGCACGGTCATCCATGACGCTGGAGCTTCCGGAGTGCAGACCATCATCCTGGAGACACCATTGTTTTCGAGCAAGCCAGCATTGGACCGGCTTGCACGGCGAATATCCGAAAAAACCGATGGGAACGTCCTAACATACCGGACGTCCCTGGATTACTTCCCTTGGTATGCCACGCTAGCGTTTATGCTTGTTCGCGTTCCAACAATTCGTCGATTCACCAAGATCAAGGAGCGCCGTGGCCGGCTTACGTGGCATGGCTGGAAGCTTCTCTGCGGGCGGGTGGAATTCCAACTTAGACCTAATGCAGAATGACCTGTGCTCCCATCGGATGCCAACGTGGGTGCGCAGCAGTTTCTGGTGCCGCGACCGGGTGCCCGAGACGTCGTAGCGCATGACTGTTCGGCGCGACAGGGGGATGGACGCGCAGCGCGGACGCAACGTGTTCAATCACGGCGGCCGGCACTTCTGCCAGCATCGGAAAGTAGCCGAGACGCTGCAGCAGCTTGAGCTGCATGAGGATCAGGACCGAGGTCGAAGTCCGGCGCGCCTGGCTTTCGCGCCAAGCGAATCTCGGCCGCGGTCGGCGTGAACGCCGCCTTCAGTTCTGCGGCGCTGAGTTGAGGTCATGCCAAGATACAGCCAGTCCGCTATCATAAGCCTTGCGGTTATATTGAAAGAAAAGGACTGCCTCATTTCGATATAAGCAAGGATTCGCTGACCACCCCCATTGGCCACACCCCACGTCGCTAGGGAGCGGAGAACGCCGCCCCGATTTGGCGTGCCCGTTTCACCTCGTCGCCGTGCAGATAGATTGAGGTCGTCGAGATGGACGCGTGCCGGAGATTGTCCCGGACCGTCGTCAATTCCGCGCCGCGCGCCAGCGCGTGGGTCGCGTGAGTGTGCCGCATCCAGTGCGGGCTGGCCTGCCGCAACTTCTCGGCGGCAACCGGGTGGTCGGCCTGGATCAACTTCGCCGCTTGCTCGAAGAACCGTCGCAACACGGCCCACAGTCGCGTGCCCGTGATGCCGCCGGCCGGATCCTGGCCAAGGCCGCCGATCAACGGCGTATGTGGATCCCAGCGTGCCCGCGTAACAGGCAGGCCGCGCTCCACCAAATACCGGTCGAGTGCTACCCGCGCCAACGGCGGCAGCACCACCTTGCCCGCCTTGGAACCCTTGCCGACCAGGCTGAGCCAGTGGTCGCCATGGAGATCGATCTCAATACCGCCAAGGGTTGCGCCGACCAGCTCGCTGGCGCGCAGACCCGTGGCATAGCCGAAGTCCAGGACGAAGCGCAGGCGCTGGGCCGCCGGCGCGTCCCACCCGTAGGACCACTCCAATCCGTTGGCGAGCGTGCGCACCAGCATCCATTCCCCCTCGGTGAACACGTGCGACGTATCCAACGGTGCGGCACGCGCGCTACCGCGCACCTTGATGCCCGCAAAGGGGTTGGCCAACAAGTACCGCTGCTGGATCAGCCAGCGGAACATCGCCCCGAGCACCGCCAAGGCATAGGCGGTCGAGCGTGGCGACAGGCCTTGCGCAAACGGTCGCCATTCGCTCGAGGTGCGTGGTCGGGGTGGTCCCACCCAACGCTTGTGCGGCGTCGGCCGACGCAGGAAAGTGCGATAGGCAATCGCGTCCTCGGTGGTCAGCGACGACAGCGGACGCTCGCGCTCGACGATCGCCCACAGGATCAGCCGCTCCGCTTCCTTGCGATAGGCCCGCTGGGTGGCCGGTGACTCATGCAACGCCAGCCAGGCCTGGACGGCCTCGTAGTCGTTCGACGCGCCGAGGGTGCAGGTTTGCCGTGGGGCGCGGAAGGTCCCGGACGAGCCATCAACCTCGTGGGGCAGGCGCAGGTGCTCCCAAGGCACGATCACCCCGCGGTCGGCCGCGGCGATCAGCGCGCGGGCGCGCTCGGTGAGCCCAGGATGCTCGGCGAAGAAGGCCTCGATCCGCCGGGCCCAGGCCAGGCACCGCCGTCCACCAGCGACGCCGGCGCGGAATACGCACCGTCAGGTCCGCCAGCGTCTCGATGCCGTGCGCGCGCAGCGCCGCCACGGCACGAGGCGGCAGCCACTGCCCGATGTCGTCGCCGACCTGCGGCTGCGGCGAGGGCAAATGGCGCAACAAGTCGACCGCCTGGCTGATGGCCTTCGCCCGCCCGACTCGCTCAGCCGCGCCGTGCTCGAACAAGTCGGCCAGGTCCTGGCGCTGCCGGCGGCGCGCGAAATCGGACAACTGTCGCCGGATATGGCCGAGGATGCCGCGCGCGGACTGGCCGCTGGCCTTGCGCTCGCCCAGGTAGCGCACCACCGCGTCGCGGGCCGACAGCCCTTCGTACCAGGCCCGTAGCGCGGCCAGCGACGCTGCATCCGGGAAGTCAGGCGGCGCCGGATGGGTCCGGGGCTTGGCTGGCGGCTTTTTCATGGCTACCAGTTTAGTGCATCGATAAAGCTATTACGATAAGGATAGTTATCACAATAGCCGAGGTGACCACGAAAGATTGTCATTTCGCCGTAATCCCTGTGACAGGCGGCCTACCCTAGCATCGGTGATGCTTGTCGCCGTGAGACATAAAGAGCGACCGGTCTTTGTCATGCGCGGTATCCACAGCGAGCCTGGCGCGATGAGGCTTGCCCTCGGATCCAGCGATACGGCTCGCGCACAGGTTGCAGACCTGGCTGGCCCGGCAGCGTTTCGATCTGCTCGCCTTGCCAGCCCATGATCGACACTTCTTCGAGAATTGCCCATGGTGACAGCCCGCAATATCTGTTTCCTGACCGGCACGCTAAACGCGATGGCCGGCGCTGAGCGCGTGGCGGCGACCATTGCCAATGCGCTAGCCGGGCTTGGCCACAACGTCACCATCCTGAGCTTGGTGGATGCACATAGTCAGTTTGCCCTGCATCCGCGTATCCGCCATGAGGCGTTGTTTGCGCAGCGACGTTCCTTCAAGCGCGCATACTTCGCCACCGTGGCAGGCATCCGGCGCCATTGCGCGGCGCACCGGACCGATGTGTTGGTGCAGGTCGACCCCCTGCTCGAACTCTTCGTACGGCCCGCCACCGTCGGCCTGCGCCTGCACCATATCGCCTGGGAGCATTGCCACTTTGACGAAGACCTTGGCAAGCCGGTGCGCAAGCTGGCGCGCCGGCTGGCGGCGCGATACTGCCGACAGGTGGTGGTGCTGACGGAACGGGACCGCAGCCGCTGGCTGGAAGCGCTGCATCCACGCAGCGAGGTGGTTTGCCTGCCCAATCCGCTGCCGTTCCCGCTGCCTGCCGAACCGGCACCACGCTCGCAGAAGACCGTGCTGGCGATGGGGCGGCTGGTGGCCGCCAAGGGTTTCGATGTCTTGCTGCACGCCTGGCATACGGTGGCCAGGCAGGCGCCCGATTGGCAACTGGTCATCCACGGTGAAGGCGAAGAACGCTCTGCCCTCGCCGCACTGATCGGCAAGCTCGGGCTGGAAGGCCGGGCCAGCCTGCCGGGCATCTGCCACGATCCCGCGCAGGCCTATGGGCGCGCATCGGTCTTCTGCCTGAGTTCGCGCTACGAGGGCTTCGGGCTGGTGCTGATCGAAGCGATGGCCTTTGGTCTGCCGATCGTATCGACCGATTGCGAGACCGGCCCGCGCGAACTGCTCGCACCGGGACATGATTCGCTGATGGTGCCGGCGGACAATGCCGATGCGCTGGCCGAAGCGCTGCTGACCGCGATCCGCCAGCCGGACACGGCCAGCCGCCTTGGCGCCGAAGGCCGCCGCAAGGCAAGCCGGTTTGCGCTGGAGCGGCTTGCCCTGCAGTGGGACGCGCTGGTGAAGTCGCGCTAGCCGCCGGTCCGGTTCTCGAGCACGGGGGCCAGCAAGCGTGCGTACGGTGGCGCCGCGATGCAAGCCGGCAAAGGCCTGCGCATGCGCACGTATGTCCGACCGCCGCGCCGGATCGCCAGCACGCCCGCTGCAGTACCCACCAGCTGATCGGCATTGCTCACGCGCAAACAGGCCCCCGCGGCAACGGCATCTTGCGTCGGCTGCGCGAAATTGTATGTGTCGGACCGATCAGAATGGGCGTGCCGAGCGCGCTGGCCTCGATCAGGTACCCGCCCAGCGGCAACAGGCTGCCGCCGATAAAGACGAGATCCGACGCGGCAAAGTACATCGCCATCGCGCCCGGCGAATCGCCCAGCACGATATCCGCCGCCAGCGGCGCCTGCACGTTGTCGAGATCCGTGCTGGCCAGCACGCTTGAAGGCGAGGAGCCGTTGCTGCTCGACGCCTTCTCGCGCTGGCAATCGCTCGCCGCCGGAGCGTCGCGTCCGGCGATGCTGCTGATCCCGCGTCATCCACGGCGCTTCGATGAAGTGGCTGCGATCGCGGCACGCACGGGCTTTACGGTCGAGCGTCGCAGTGCGCTGGAAGCGGCAATTGCGCAGCCTGCCTGGCCACGAGCAGATAATCAGTCTACGGCCGTTACCTGTTGATTGAACGTCTGGACGACGAACCGATCGTGGTGGCTCGGCTGATCGAATTCGGCCGCAATCGTTATGACGCCGCCTTTAGCAGCCATAGCGGGCGCTGGGAACCGTGGCCGGCGCAGGCTCGCTCGAGGAGATGGCCCAGGAGGTCGTCGCGACGCTGCAGCCCATGTCTTGGCATGCCCCCTCTCTGCGCCCGGTTCTGGCGTCTTCGCCATGGCGCCGGCGATTCCACATGTCCCATTATGCAGGCCGTGGTACTATACCCCCCTATACTATACTTGTGAGGCCATGAGTCATACCGTCCGAGAGAAACAGAAACTGCTTAACCGTGTCCGGCGCATTCGCGGGCAAGTCGACGCAATCGAGCGCTCACTCGAGGATGAGCAGGGCTGCGTCGAGGTCCTTCAGCAAATCGTCAGTTGTCGAGGTGCGATGAACGGGTTGCTTGCCGTCGTGCTCGAAGACCACATTCGCACTCACCTAGCCGAGGCCAGCGAGCACGAAGGTCATCGTGACGCGAAGGAAGAGCTCATCGAGATCGTCAAAACATACTTCAAATAGCAGTCCCAGTTCGCGGCCCCACGAATGATCCTTGCCTTGCCACCTCCTCGATAGCAAATAGCATGCATGCAACCGACCTCTCCAGATGGACCCACACCCATGTCTTTGATGACGGAAACGAGGTGGCCGAGCGCAAAACGCGGCTGGTAATGATCCTCACCGCCATCACGATGGTGATGGAGATCGCGGCAGGACTCTGGTTTAATTCGATGGCGCTGCTCGCAGACGGCTGGCACATGAGCTCGCATGCCTTCGCCATTGGTCTGACGGCATTCGCCTATGCGGCGGCCCGCACCTATGCGAAGGACCAGCGCTTCGCATTCGGCGCATGGAAGATCGAGGTCCTAGCCGGCTTCGCGAGCGCTGTATTCTTGCTCGGCATTGCGGCACTGATGGTATTTGGCTCCTTCGAGCGGATTTTCTCGCCCCAGGCCATCCACTACAAGGAAGCAATGGCCGTCACCGTATTTGGCCTGCTGGTCAACCTCGGCTGCGCGCTGATTCTCGGCGGCAGGCACGATCATGGGCATGGAGGCGAGCATGATGAACACCGGCACCACCGTCATCGCGAGGATCATCAGCACGACCTCAATCTGCGGTCAGCATATCTGCACGTGCTTGCAGATGCTGCGACTTCGGTTCTGGCACTGTTAGCGCTGGCAGGCGGGTGGTGGCTAGGCTGGGGCTGGCTGGATCCGATCATGGGCATCGTCGGTGCAGCGCTGGTCGGGTCGTGGGCGCTGCGGTTGCTCAAAAGCACTGCGGTGGTCCTGCTCGATCGCGAAATGGACCACTCAGTCGTGGACGAGATCCGCGAGGTGCTCGACACCTTCAAAGACGGTGAAAAAGGAGCCCGCATGGTTGATCTTCATGTATGGCGCGTTGGCAAGGAGAAGTTCTCCTGTATCGTAAGCCTCGTGAGCCACGATGCGACGCTTACCCCGACAAGGGTCAAGAAAGCCATCCAAATTCATGACGAAGTCGTCCATGTTACGGTCGAGATCCACCACTGTGGGGCATAGCCGGGCGGCACCTGGCTTGAGTACTTGCCGCCCTCTCTCTTTCGCCGCGAAACCCCAGTGGGCGCCATGCCGCGTAAGCGCAGCAGGTCGTCTCGCAGGCCATCGAGGTCGTAGCAACGTGCTAGCCGTGGAAGCTGCCGTGGCGAACGCCGCGAGGACGCCTGTCCATGACCATAGCGATCATGGTCTCGACGACGCAATTCCCAGCGGCACCCGTAAGGCAGAGGAGGCATTGCACGAGTTCAACACCCTCAGCAAGGATCTGTAGGGATCGCGGCCATGCTGGATGTTTTGACCAACCGCATCTATCGGCACCTGTTCCTGGCCCAGGTCATTGCGCTCCTCGGCACGGGCCTCGCGACGGTCGCCCTGGGACTGCTCGCCTATGACCTGGCTGGTGCGAACGCCGGAAGCGTCCTGGGTACGGCCCTGGCGATCAAGATGATGGCCTATGTTGGCATCGCGCCAGTGGTTGGCGCCTTTGCGAATCGACTGCCGCGGCGGGCGTTCCTGGTGTCGATGGACCTGATCCGCGCCGGCGTCGCCCTATCGCTGCCCTTCGTGACCGAAACCTGGCAGATCTATATCCTCATCTTCTTGCTTCAATCCGCCTCGGCAGCGTTCACGCCTACCTTCCAGGCGACCATTCCCGACGTGCTGCCCGATGAGAAGGACTACACCAGGGCGCTGTCGTTGTCGCGGATGGCCTACGACCTGGAGAGCCTGGCCAGCCCGGCACTGGCCGCGGCACTGTTGACGGTGATCGGCTTCCACTGGCTGTTTGCCGGCACCGTGGTCGGCCTTCTGGCGTCGGCTGCGCTGGTGTATCGGTGCGTCTGCCACAACCCTGGGCTGTTGAGCGAACCGGGAGCCTCTATGCCAAGACGTTTCACGGCATCTCGATCTACCTGCGCACGCCAAGGCTGCGCGGCCTGCTCGCGCTCAATCTTGCCGCGGCGGCAGCCAGTTCGATGGTGATCGTGAATACGGTCGTCTACGTGCAGAGCAAGATGCAGCGGCCGAGCACCGACGTGCCGTTTGCGCTGGCAGCGTTCGGAGGCGGCTCGATGCTGGTGGCGCTGCTGCTGCCCGAGTATCTTGACAAGCGGCCTGACCGCCCCGTCATGCTGGCCGGCGCGTCGATCATGGCGATTGGCCTGTTCGCCGGCTTCGCAGTCGCCGGGCTGAAGGCGCCAGCTGAATGGCCAGCGCTCCTCGTGACTTGGTCCGCGATCGGCATCGGCTATTCGATGACGCTGACGCCCAGCGGCCGGTTGCTACGGCGCTCGGCAGGCCCCGTCGACCGTCCCGCGGTCTTCGCCGCCCAGTTTTCCTTGTCCCACGCCTGCTGGCTGGTCACCTATCCACTGGCTGGCCAGCTTGGCGCTACCCTAGGCATGGCGCCGACCTTTGCCGTGCTGGCCGCCCTGACAGCGCTTGGCGTGCTCCTCGCTTGGCGATCGTGGCCCGCCGAGGATCACGATGTCCTCACGCACAGCCACCCCGAGGAAGAGGCGTTCGAGGAACACCTGGACGAAGGCGAGCGCACGGGCCCTCACAGCCATCGACACCCCTTCACCATCGATGACCTTCATCCAAAGTGGCCAGATAATCACTAAAATCACCGTCCGGATGCTTCCCATGATTGCCAGTTGCGGATCGTTTGCACAGAATAGCGGCCAGCATCTCAGAAGCATCCTGACCGCTGACTACCGAGCCTGATCCAGCCGCCAAAACTCCCATCGTGCAACGCCTCCTTTCGCGATTCGTGGTCCGTATGGTCTCGCTGCTGTTCATCTTGAACTGCGGCGCGAGCCTGGCCGCGTCGCACCAATGGCTGCATCACGAAATGGAGCACGCGCTGGAGGCTGCCGGGATGGATGGCGGTCATGCGGCAGAAGAGCTCATCATGGCCGTCGCCGAACCGGAGCATAACGACGATTCTGGTATTCCGCACGGTGCGCTGCACGCCTTCGCGCAGCTGCCGGCCACGCTCGCCTCGAGCCTTACCATTCCCATCCCGCTACTTGCGCGCAGTCGCCCGCTGCCCGACGTCTGCCACTTGCTGACCGACCACCCGGACGGCCAGCCATTCAAGCCCCCTCGCGCCTGACGACCGTCGAGCGTCGGGCGCAACTCCGCCCGCACTGCCTTCGCCACACCTGGCCGAGCCGGGAGGTGGCGCGTCTCCATCGTTCCTGAATCTGAACATGATTGCATTCCCATGTCCTCGCGGGCTGCGTGCGACTGCGTTGGCCGCGCTAGGCCTTGCGCTTGCACCGCTCGCCCTTGCCCAGCAGCAGGCGGGCAGCGCTGCAGCGCCCACCAGCCTGGCATCCGCACAGACCACCCTCACACTGCAGGCCGCTCAGGCGCGCGCGCTCTTGGCAAATCCATCGCTGCTCGCGGCCGGAAAGGATCGGCTTGCCTGGGACGGCACCGTGCGCCAAGCCGGCGCCCTTGCCAACCCCGAACTGCTACTCGAGGGGGACCAACTACGTAGCGAGAGCCGGACCGAGGCGATCCGCCTGATCCAGCTGCTCGATATCAGCGGCAAACGCCGCGCACGAACCGCCGTCGCCGAGGCAGGACGCGACCGCACCGAGGCCACCCTCGCGGCACAGCGTGTCGAATTGCGCACCGCTGTGGCCAATGCCTTTGTCGGCTTGCAGGAGGCAGAAGCGTTCGAGCGCCTGGCACAGCAGAAGCTAGACGTCTTCAATGACTTCCGCGGTGCTGTGGCGCGTCGGGTCGAGGCGGGCAAGGTTTCGCCGATCGAACGGGAAAAGGTCGGAGCGGAAGCCAGCCTTGCCCTGATCGAATTGCAGGATGCGGCACAGCGCACCGTAGTGGCTCGCCGGCGTCTTGCCAGTCTGTGGGGACGCGCCGAGGCGCCGGATTTCTCGCTGCTTAGCGGTCCATTCGGCGAGCCGGCGATACTTCCTAACCGGCAAGTGCTTCTGCAGCGATTGCCGCACCGCCCGGAATACATGGCGCGGCAGCAGGCGATTCGGGAGCAGGAAGCGCGGCTGGACCTCGAGCGGGCGCGGCGGTTTGGCGACATTACACTCGCGGCGGGCGTCAAGCGTATTCACCAGCCTCCAAGCACTGGCCTGGCCGCGCAGAACACGCTGATGGTCTCGGTCGGCATTCCCCTGCCGCTCTTGGACCGCAATCAGGGCAATATCTACGAAGCCACCCAGCAGCTCGACCGCGCCAGGCTCGAGGCAGACGCCACGCGCAACGAGTTGCAGCTCCGGGCATTGGAACTCCTCGACGGCGCGGGCGTGGCCGCACAGGAGCTGCAGTCAATGCGCGAGCAGGTGCTGCCCGCCTCTCGCGAGGCCGTCCGTGCCGTGACCAAAGGGTACGAGCTGGGGAAATTCTCATACCTAGACGCCCTTGACGCCCAGCGCAATTACTTCCGCAACGAAGCGCTGTACAGCGCCGCCGCTGCGCGTTATGAGCGACTGAAGAACGCTTTGCTTGAACTCGCCGCGACGCCGGCCAGCCACCAGTTGAATGCACAATGAAAACGAGATCCGCCATCATTCTTGCCGTCGTCACGCTCCTGCTTGGCGCCGCTGCCGGCTACCAGCTTGCTCACCGCGACACTGGGACCGGCGTTTCGGCCATTGCAGATCCCTCCGCCGCGGAGGACGCAGTACGGGGCCCGCATGGGGGGCGCCTGCTTGCAGACGGCAAGTTCCAGGTTGAAGTGACCATTTTCGAGCAAGGCGTGCCACCGCATTTCCGCCTCTTTCTCTATGAGGACGGCAAGGCGCTGACGCCTGGCGCTGCCCAGCTCGGCATCACGCTGAAGCGGCTTGGCCGGCCGGCCGAGCCGATTGCCTTCCGCGTGGAGCGCGATTACCTGCGCGGCGACAAGACCATCGTGGAACCGCACTCGTTCGATGTGAACGTGACGGCCAACTACAAAGGGAAGGCCGCCTCTTGGAAGTATTCGCAGGTGGAGGCCCGCGTCGAGATGGACGATGCGCAACTGAAGGAAGCCGGCGTGGACATCCTCGCCGCCGCTCCGGCGCGCATCCGTTCGGTGTTGGAACTTCCTGGCACCGTTAAGCCCAACGCCGATCGCTTTGTGCCCGTCTTGCAGCAGTTCAAGGGCACGGTGGTGTCCATCGCCGTTGGAGAGGGATCGCGCGTGCGGCACGGCGACTTGCTTGCGGTCATGGAGAGTCCCGAGGTGGGCCAGCTGCGCAGCACGCTGGCGGTGGCACGGGACAAGGCAGAGCTGTACCGCAAGACTGTCGAGCGAGAAGAAAAGCTGTTCGCCGAACGCATCTCGCCAGAGCAAGACGTGCTGGCTGCACGGCAGGCCTACCGGGAAGCGCAGATCGCGGCAAACGCGGCCGCACGTAGCCTGGAGGCCATGCGCGTGACGGCCGGCGGCAGCGGCAACATTGCGCGCGTCGAACTGCGCGCGCCCATTGATGGCGTCGTCACGGCAAAGTCGGTCGCGCCAGGTCAGGCCGTCGATGCCGGCTCAGTGCTGATGTCGGTTGCCGATACCGAAACCGTCTGGGTCGAGCTGCCCGTGTATCCGAAGGACATGGCTATCGTTCGTCCCGGCCAAGCGGTTGTCGTGAAATCGACCGATGGCGCCCTCGAGGCCGAGGGCAAGGTGGAAATGGTCAGTCCGCTGGCCGGCGAGCAGACGCGCACCGCCACGGCGCGCGTGGTCCTACCGAATCCCAAGCGAGCCTGGCGGCCGGGTACCGTGGTGAACGCCACGCTTACCACTGAGGAGCAGGAAGTTGCCGTGGCCGTGAACAAGAGCGCGATCCAGACCGTCCGGGACTGGAAGGTTGTGTTTGGCCGCTATGGCAAGTACTTCGAAGCCCGCCCGCTGGAGCTCGGCCGCAGCGACGACACGATGGTCGAGGTCCTGGAAGGCCTGAGGGCCGGTGAGAAATACGCCGCTGGCAACAGCTTCACCGTCAAGGCAGAGCTCGGCAAGGCCGGTGCGACGCACGACCACTAAGGCACATCATGTTAGACAATCTCCTGAAGTTTTCGATCCGGCGTCGCTGGTTCGTGATGCTCGGCGTGCTGGCCCTAGTCGGCATCGGCGTACATAGCTTGCTGAAACTGCCCATTGACGCCGTGCCCGACATCACCAATGTCCAGGTCCAAATCAACACGACTGCCGAGGGCTATTCGCCGCTCGAGGTCGAACAGCGCATTACTTTTCCGATCGAAACAGTGATGGCGGGCCTACCCAGGCTGGAGTCGACACGCTCGGTGTCCCGCTACGGCCTGTCGCAGGTGACGGTCACCTTCAAGGATGGCACCGACATTTACTTCGCACGGCAGCTTGTCAACGAACGGATCACCGCGGCACGCGAGCGCCTGCCGGGCAACGTCACACCCACAATGGGTCCGATCGCTACCGGCCTTGGCGAGATCTTCATGTACACGGTTAAGGCCAAGCCCGGCGCGCGCAAGGAGGACGGCTCAGTCTACACGCCCACCGACTTGCGCGAAGTCCAGGACTGGGTCATCCGCCCGCAGTTGCGCACCGTCAAGGGCGTAACGGAAGTCAACTCGGTCGGCGGCTTCGTCAAGCAATTCCACGTGACGCCGGACCTCACCAGGCTGGCTGGCGTCGGACTGACACTCGCCGACGTTTCCAAGGCGCTCGCCGAAAACAACGCGAACGTCGGTGCCGGCTACATCGAGCGCCAGGGTGAACAGTATCTTGTGCGCTCGCCCGGCCAAGTAGCCGGCCTCGATGAACTGGCTGCAATCGTGGTCGACACGCGCGGCGGCACGCCGATCCGCGTTGGGGATGTCGCCACGGTGCATCTGGGGCAGGAACTGCGCAATGGCGCGGCCACCGAGAATGGGCAGGAAGTGGTGCTGGGCACGGTCTTCATGCTGATCGGCGAGAATAGCCGTACCGTCGCGTCGGCCGCGGCGAAAAAGCTTGAAGAGATCAACGGCAGCCTTCCGGCCGGCATTGTCGCAGAACCGGTCTACGATCGCACGACGCTGGTGGACCGGACCATCAACACCGTCAGCAAGAACCTGCTCGAAGGCGCGGCGCTGGTCATCGCCGTGCTCTTCGTGCTGCTTGGCAATATGCGCGCGGCCATCATCACGGCACTGGTTATCCCCCTGTCGATGTTGTTCACGGTGACGGGCATGGCCAACAACAACATCAGCGCAAACCTGATGAGCCTTGGGGCGCTTGATTTCGGCATCATCATCGACGGTGCCATCGTCATCGTCGAAAACTGCATACGCCACCTGGCGGAGCGCCAACGCGCGCTGGGCCGCCCGCTGACACGCGAGGAGCGGTTCTCCGTGGTCTATGAAGCGTCGCGGGAAGCCCGCAAGGCCATTCTGTACGGCCAACTTATCATCATGGTCGTCTACCTGCCGATCTTCGCGCTGTCCGGGGTCGAAGGAAAAATGTTCCACCCGATGGCGATCACGGTCGTGCTCGCCCTGGCCGGGGCCATCATCCTGTCGATGGTCTTCGTGCCCGCCGCGGTCGCCATGACCATGGCGGGCGCGATCCGCGAGGGGGAGAGCAAGGCGTACGCGGCGGTTCGCAACTTCTACGCGCGCCAGTTGGACCGTGCCCTGAAGCGGCCAGTCATGGCCTTGACGATCGCCGGCCTGATGCTGGTAATCAGCGGCGCACTGGCCACGCGGATGGGCTCGGAGTTTATCCCGAGCCTGAACGAAGGCGACATCGCGCTGCACGCCTTGCGCATCCCGGGCACTAGCCTGTCGCAGGCGATTCAGATGCAGACGGCGCTGGAGAAACGCATCAAGGCCTTCCCCGAAGTGGACCGGGTCTTTGCCAAGATCGGTACGGCGGAGATCGCCACCGACCCGGTGCCGCCGAGCGTGGCCGACAACTTCGTCATCATGAAGCCCCAGTCGGAGTGGCCGGACCCAGGCAAACGCAAGGAGGTGCTGGTGGCCGAAATGGAGGCCGCGGTCAAGCGCATCCCTGGCAACAACTATGAGTTCACGCAGCCAATCCAGATGCGCTTCAACGAATTGTTGTCCGGCGTCCGTGCCGACGTGGCATTCAAGGTGTTTGGCGACGACATGGAAACGCTGGAAAGTCTTGGCAAACGGACCGAGGCGGTCCTGAAGTCGATCCCGGGCGCCGCAGACGTCAAGGCGGAACAATTGACGGGCCTGCCGATGCTGTCGATCACCTTCGACCGCCAGAAGCTGGCGCGCTATGGTATTTCTCAGGCCAGCGCACAGCGCATCGTCAATGCGGCAATCGGCGGCCAGACCAGCGGCACGCTGTTCGAAGGGGATCGCCGCTTCGATATCGTAGTACGCCTGCAGGAGCATGTCCGTACCGATCCGGAGCGGCTCCGCATGTTGCCCATCCCGATCGGCAACGGCGGCAACGGCAGCAATGCGGCTATCAACTTCATCACGCTCGGCGATGTTGCGACGCTTGAAGTCACGCAGGGTCCCAATCAGCTGAGTCGCGAAAACGGCAAACGGCGCGTCGTGGTCACCGCCAACGTCCGTGGACGCGATCTTGGCTCGTTCGTGCAGGATGCGCAGTCGCGCATGGCCAGCGAAGTTAAGCTGCCGGCTGGCTATTGGTCCGTCTGGGGCGGGCAGTATGAGCAGCTGCAATCCGCCTCGAACCGGCTCAAGATCGTGGTACCCGTTGCGCTTGGCCTGATCCTGCTGCTGCTGTATGGGATGTTCGCGAGCGTCAAGGACGGGCTGCTGGTCTTTACCGGCGTGCCGTTTGCCCTGACCGGTGGCGTCATTGCACTCTGGCTGCGCGATATCCCGTTCTCGATTTCCGCAGGCGTCGGCTTCATTGCACTGTCCGGAGTGGCGGTGCTGAATGGCCTGGTGATGGTCTCGTTCATCCGCCAGTTGCGCGAGGAGGGACGACCCGTTCCAGAAGCCGTGCGCGATGGTGCTCTGCTGCGCCTGCGCCCCGTGCTCTGCACAGCGCTGGTGGCATCGCTCGGTTTCATTCCAATGGCCATCGCAACCGGCGCTGGCGCCGAGGTGCAACGGCCGCTGGCCACGGTCGTGATCGGGGGTATCGTCTCGTCCACGCTGCTGACCTTGCTGGTGTTGCCGCTCTTGTACCGCTGGGCGTATAGCCGAAGCGCGAAACAACCGATACCCACGGGAAGCGAAGATCGGCAACTTGGGCGTACGCCTTCCTAGGCCACTTTCTGAAGTACTCATCGCACAAGGGGCGAAACTTTCCCCGCAAGGCAGTTAGGCTCGATCTTTCACAATCTGGAAGCGGGCGTCACTGCATCGACTTTTTTACGGTTTGGTACCCGATTCCGCCGTCTTTACCGCGATTACTGCAACTGCGACGAATGATCCGTGAAGATCGATACGTTGCCCCATAGGCCACGCGCCTGGACGGCTGGATGGCCATGGCGTGCCGCAGACCGGGGGCGCGGGGTTCAACTCGGGACAACCGCTGACTTCCAACTCAATCCTTACGTCGGCGCTCCGCGCCCGGTCACCGCGTCAAAGTCCCGGGTCGGCTGGCGCGCCGGTGGCGGCTCCCCGAGGACATTGTCGGTTATGGCTATGTCCAGCCCGTTGGTCGTTAGCCGCAGTACGGTAAGCTTGGCCTGGAGAAAGGTATCGACTTGCACGAGCCAGTTCTCGATCTCCTGCTCGCTGGCGCCGAGCACCTGCGCGGCAGCGGCTTTGGACAAGCCTTCTACACGACAGAACTCCAGGGCCCGGCGCCAGGACGTTGGCATCTCCGCAATGAGGGCCGTCGCGACCCGGCGCATCTCCTTGGCACTCACCTCCTCCTCGGGGATGCTGCCTCGCACCTACATTACGTCCTCAAGCCGCAGAACCTCGTCGGGCTGCCAATACTCGAACAGGATCTCGTCATCGGCTTCCTGGGTCTCCCATAGCTGGAAGCGAAGCCTGCCTTCCAGGGAAATCCCTCGGCCCTCTTCGGCCTGTCGACGCGTCACTTCCTCGGCTGACAGGGTGATCGCGATCTGGTAGAGCCAGGGGAGCCGCGCGAGCCGGCGCGGGAGCCGCGTCACGTTTTCGAAGGCGCGGGCCAGCGACTCGTCGATGACCTCGTCAACTTCGAGATCCCCCGGCAGGAGATCGCCGCTCGTCTGTAAATACGCGAGCTCACGCTGCACGAAGCGCTTGAGATCGGACAGTAACGAGCGCGCCACTCGTCCTCTTGGCGAAAATGCACGAGGTGGCTCGCACTGCTCCAGTTCTGCGAAGGACTGCTCGAGGGCTTTGCGAAGTTCGGGCGCCTGGCAGTCGGAGGCGAGTATGGTGCCCGGCAATCCCAGCCTAAGCCTAGCTCGATAGAGACGGTGGTGGCTACTTCGTTCCAGGGTCGCCCGCAACGGGGAGTTCCGAGGGAAAATGGGACAAATGCCGCTGGAGGTAGCGAGTCACGAGCTTACCCGATCAGGCCTTCCAGTCGGAATTGGAACGCTCGGGAATGTCCGGTAATGGATCGTCGTTCTCATGATGACCCTACACGTGCTCAAGTGGCCGCCTGGCGGCGGCGCGGGATCGTCAGCTTGAGCACGCCGTCCTGCAGGTCCGCCTCGATCTTCGACGCCTAAAGGTCGGAACTCAGCGAGAAAGCGCGTGCGAAGTGCGGCTGGCGAATTTCCGCGTGTCGCACCCGCAGCCCGGGAGGTGTGGGCACGACCGCTTCCGCCTCGATATGGAGGTTGCCGTCGTGGACATTGACCTCGAGCTTGTCCTTGGTCACACCCGGAAGGTCAGCCCACAGGGTGACACCACTGCTGTCCTCGACAATGTCGACCGCGGGGAGCAGGGTCATTGTCGGCGTTGACCTTTCCTCCTGGCTGTTTGCCACCGCGTTCTGGTCGCGGTCAACCACTTGGGTAGTCTCGTTCATGGCATTCTCCTGGCATTATTGGACCGTGATCGCCCGAGGCTTTGAGGCTTCCCGTTTGCCAACACTGATAGACAGGCAGCCGTTGACATAGCGCGCCTGGACTTTGTCCGGGTCGGCGCTCTGCGGCAGTTCGACACGCGCCGGAACGTGCCGACGAATCGCTCTTGCGCATACGGCCGAACCTCCGGATGCGCCGCTTCACGCTCGCCACTGATGGTCAGCAAGCCCTTGTCGATCGACACCTCAAACTTGTCCTGCTTGATGCCCGGTGCAAACGCGACAATCTGGATGGAGTCGTCCGTGGTGCCGATATTGACGGGCGGAAATGCCCCAAAGCGGCCGGAGCGGATGCCGGATGGGAAACCGCCGAATAAACTCGCCATCTGCCTTTGCATGCGGTCGAGTTCGCTGAAGAGGTCGGTTCCAAAGAAGAGATCACTCATGGTCGTATCCTCCTTAGACACAGCAAGGAGGCGAAGGGGCATACGCGCTCCCACCCGCCTGCCAAGCTGCTGGCAAACAAACAGAAACACGCAGCGCGCAACGTCGCGACTGCCTGAGCGAAAATAAAATAGTAAGCGCGCAGCCAAATTTCAAGGGGGAGACCTGCGGATTTTTCACGAAGGATGCCGGCTGTGGCTTCCTGGCCTGCGCAGGTTTGGGCATGCTCGCTAGGCGTGCCACCTCCGGCGGTGCTCCGCTCTCCATTTTTATGCCGTATGAGGCGCATCCATGGCGCCCCCAGGCCTAGTGGGAACAGCGTCGAGAGCCATGCCAGGGAACCCGATGCTAACCTTCGGCAAGACTCGTTGCTCATTGCGTCAACGGCCTGCCCCGAACATGCTGCTCACCTTAGGTGAGAGCGTCGACCGGCTCGCGCTACCGCGCAGAATCTCACTGGCGACGCGCTGGCTAGGTATCGTGGCGGGTGCCCTGCTCCCTCGCCGCTTTTGACCTGCTGGGGCAGTCCGTCCACGACATCCGCGACTGGGCCATCAGAAGCGCAAAGCGGCGCTGGGCGGCACGGCTGGCGGACACTCGGAACTGCACAATCGTTGGCAAGGGCGGGCTGGCGCTACCGGGTCATCGCATGTGGCGCAATCTGCCAAGCCCAGTCAAAACTTGGCATATCAAAGTAGCGCTATTAAGCTGGTCCTTACATGACCGAATACCTTCCCGCTGTAAGGAGAGCGCTTCTAAATGTCAATTGAAAAATATCGAGGTTGCATTGCAGAGGGATTTGCGAACCCGCGGGAAAACGGTAAGGTCGAGGCGGTAGGTCGCGTGAGCTTGGATTTCCAAACAATTAGAGAGGCCGACGTACTGGGCTACCATGAGACCAGCGACGGCGCGCAACTGCAAGGGATACTATGGGCTAGGTATGTTATTGACACGCTGCATGCTACCAATGCCGCTTCAGCTCGCGGTTGAGTACCGAGTCGTTCTTGGAGAGCAGACATGCGGATTTTGGACAATGCAGCTGTCGATAGCAGCCGGTCCAGTGAGTCACGGTTCATCGGGCCCGCAGCGCCCAAGCCTGTCGATACCCTCCCTGAAAATCGGATTTGTCCGTGGGGTTGACCGGGAGTGCCTGCGAAAGGCCTGCAATGCGCCAGTCGCTTAGAGTACACTGACTCGGGCGTGGGCGCCGGCGCGGCAAATCAGCGTGCCGGCGCCTCAGCCGGTGAACGGGCGCCAGTCGGGGGTGCTACGCGTTCTCCCCGGCCTGACCTAGCACTCACGGGGTATCGGGCTGCCGCAGAAAGCGGTAGGCCGTCGCATCCTCCGTGTTGAGGGACGACAACGGCCGTTCGCGCTCAATAATCGTCCGCGGGGTCAGACGCTCGGCCTCCTTGCGGTAAATCCGCTGGGTTGCCGGCGCTTCATGCAGCGCCAGCCATGCCTGCACGGCAGGCGTAATCGTTGTCCGCGTTGAGCGTGCAAGTCGCGCGCGGCGCGCGGAACTGCCCTTGCGAGCCGTCGACTTGCTGCAGCAGGCGCAGTGGCTCCCACGGAACTACCACGCCACGCGGGGATTGCGCGACCAGCGCCTGCGCCCGCTCGGTCAGCTGCTGATGCCTGGCAATGAAGACCTCCACCTGCCGCGCGCTGGCGACACCCAGTCCTGCCTTGGTGGCCCACCAGCGGCGCCGTCGCGGCACCCGCACGGTCCGCGCGCCGCCGCGCCCGCAGCGCGGCCACCGAGGCTGCACTGGGCTTGCAGGCCACGCGCGCCGTAGACTTCACTACGGCGGTGGGCATGCTCGCTGAGTTGGGCGATCTCTCTGCGATTCACGCATCCGCGCCAACCAATTGCCTGGCCAAGCCGGACCCCGCCGAACACTCATCGGTGAAACGGCTGCAACGCAGCAGTACGGCCTTAGAACGGCTGATTCATTGGGCGGACTTCTGAAATGTGGTAAACCGACCCGCGTAGATCGGCACGAGCCTTCGTCGAAATTTACTGTTACGTCTTTTGACCACTGAATTTCAACCGCCCGTACGACCCTCGTGTCAATCGAGATTGACAGGGGTCTGACATGTCCATGCTGTTCCCAGTTTCCAGCCTGAGAGTGATAAGGCGCGACGCGATATGCGAATTGTTGCTCAATCGCATTCGCAGGAGCAAATTTCAACAGCTTGTTAGAAAATTTCCCGATGCGCCACATAACTATCCGCGACGAATCTGCCTCGCTATAAGATGGTTTTATACTGCGGTTTATTCTCGCTCGCACTCGGCGATTTATGTCGGCTCCGTGAGCCGAACTGATGATTGATCCATGATCGCACCGGCCTTTCAACTATATAGTGGAGCAAGATCGAAAAAACTAGCGTGAGCGACAACAGAAGAAGCGCCTGCATCGCGCCTGGCATCGCAGCAATATCGGGCAGCCGGGATCTAACAAACATGAACAGGTGCTGCGGTATTCGCTGTACGATGTAGATGCAATACGAGATCTCGCCAAGAAATACTAGCGTCCTCATTGAGAGAACGCGAGTCAGAGCATCTTTCTCATACGAAAGTGAGAAGACCAGTCCGGCAGCCCCGGCGACAAAAATCGTATCTGCACCGAGCTTCACCCCAATCGCGCAAATGAGCAACGACAGCAACGCCCCCACTGCGCAACCGTCATAATTCGGTAGTGCTGCTCGTAAGCGGCAGACCAGGACACCTAAATAAAATTCGGGAATCAAGCGGGCAATGCCGCCGCTGAGCGATAGATGTTGAGGCGAGGTTGACTCTACCACGCCAAGCACTGTCAGAGCGACCCATGCCATCAGCACGATGCGCCCCCGATTAAGACGCGGAGCCATCAACAGGAACACGGGAAACCAAACATAGGCAAACCATTCGGCACTGACTGACCAGCCGACGTCGTTCCACCCCGTTATTCCCGCGTATCGCCATGCACTAAGCAGGGAAAGCCCCAGCATAAAGTCCGACAATGTATAGTTTGTGGACCCAACCAAATCCTTATGCAACGTCAAGTCGCGAATAACTACCGCGGCCGCAAATGCCAATAGACAGACGACATAGACAGGATAGATTCGCGCGATGCGCGCAACAATAAACTTCTTCAAGTCTAGGCGGCAGTTAGGCGATGGATCGTAGTTGTAAGCGAGAATGAAGCCACTCAGGATGAAAAATCCATCCACACCGAGATAGCCATGATCAACGAGCGAGCTCGTAAAGCCAATATTAATCAAGGTCCCGTCGTCACCATAGTCGTGGAACCAGTGTAGGCTTAATACCCAAAGCGCCAGAAACAGACGTAAGCTGGTGAGGGGCCTGAATTGACGCATCTCCGTTCCCTGAACAATGCTATTGATGTTTGTTGCCAGTCCTCACTAGCGTCTTCTTGTCATTTTATTAGCCTAAGGGGGGTCATCAGTCACGGGGCCGCCGCTGTCGGTAATCAACGAAAATGAGTGTTGTGCATTTTCGGGTTGCGTCAGCAAGACTTCCGTGCGGGCCCGCACAAACTGCGTATGTTGCTGCGATTGCGTTAGTTTACTTGCGATAATGTCTGGTCATCGCGCTAGCAACCGAGAATCCTGTCTAGTTAGTTTGTCCGAAACGCCAAACTGCACTTTTCGCAACTTCTATTTCATCGAGGGAGGGCAAGTTGGCGATTTTCAAACTCGGTTGTGTGCGCCATCATCGGAGTTTACTCTGCAAGCTTTGCCAGTTTCTTCAGGTTTTTCCGTGGTAGTCAATCATCCAAGGGGGATCTATGTGGGTTATCGCACACTAGAATCTTATGGCTTGCGCGTTACGGGTTACTCGTTCCGCTGTTTGGCATTTGCTGGAGTTCAATGAGCGTAAAAACGTCTGCAATGTCGGCGTCATCTTCCGGTCAGGTATCATTTCCTAAAATCGGCCTAACCAGTGTCTTGTGAAACCTAAAGGCAAGCTGCGTCTTGACCCGCTCGTTGCGCGTCTGCGCCGGAGCGCTGCCACCGTCTGACTGCGGCAGCGTAGAACATACGGCCCATGCAGAAGATGCCACTGTTGCAGGACGATGCCGCCGCTGTGATGATCCTGATGCCGGCCGGGCCGGAATGCCGACGTTAGCATTACCCCTCCACGAACGGACCGTTGAGACAGTACCGAACAAGCACCACTTCGACCAGGAACGGATTACCTGCAGATTTAGCATCGGTTACCGATCTTTTTTTTGCATATGGAAGAAGTAATCATGAGTATTAGGGACAAGCAAGCGGGTCAATGGGACGTAATAGTGGTGGGCGGAGGGCCAGCCGGACTCAATGCGGCGCTGATATTAGGGAGATGCCGAAGAAATATCATTCTCTTTGACGATGGAGCGCCGCGCAATGCCGTCTCGCATGCGTTGCACGGGTTTCTGAGCAGGGACGGTATTTCACCAACCGACTTGCGCGCCATTGCGCGGCAGCAAATTGCTGCGTACCCATCGGTCAGGTTTGTGAAGGCCCGGGTGATAGACGCCAGGCGCGCCGATACTGGCTTTTCGGTAACCACGCGCGATGGGCGCGTTTTTTTTGCGCGCAAACTGCTGCTAGCCGCCGGCGTGGTCGACAAATTACCGGAACAGCCGGGGTTTCGCGAACTCTACGGGACCGGGCTATTTCACTGTCCTTTTTGTGATGGCTGGGAGATGCGTGACCAGCCACTTGCTGTCTACGGTCGCGGAGACGACAAGGGGGGTGGACTGGCGCTAGAACTGATGCATTGGAGTAAAGACACAGTCCTGTGCACTGATGGGCCCTCGGAATTGAGCGCTGACCTTTGCAGACGTTTGGGTCAGCATGGGGTCGCCGTGCGGGAAGAAAAGATAGTGTGCCTTGATATTCGTAGCAAAGTCCCGTACCAAGCCTCCTTTGATATCGTTTTTGATTCAGGGGCCCGTTTGCCGCGGTCTGCCATTTTCTTCAACACTGGCAGGCAGCAGTCCACAGACCTCGCAGAGCGCCTCGGTTGCGATATGTACGCCCCCCAAGGTTGCATCATAGATAACGACCAGCAGATGACCCACGTACCCGGTTTGTACGTGGCAGGTGATGCCTCGCGCGACGTCCTACAGGCCGTCGTTGCTGCCGGGGAAGGCGTCCAAGCGGCCATTGGGATTCATACTGCGCTGCTCCGTGAAGATTTAGAATAGTGCCGTGTCAGTCCAAGTTCCGCCGAGCTTGCGACTGACGAAGCCAACACGCGAGGTGAGCCAATGCTGGTCCTTGCGTATGCCGGTTTGCCAGAGTGGCGGAAAACACAGCGGGAGTGCTTGTGGCGGTCCGCACGGCTCTCCCCTCGTTTCGCGCGCGCATACAAGACACATGGACCTGCCCCACTGCCAACTACGGTGCTTCCGCCGTGCTCGCAGGATCCGGCTGCCGGGCTAGCGCCGCCCGCACGACTGAGAATCTGCGCATAGCTTGGTTGGCAGGGCTTGAGCGGAAGGCGCGGCAGAACTCATCAAACGTCAGCGTGGTCACCGCATAGCCTGTGCGTTCGTTTCAGCGTGGCAGGTGCGAGCCTCAAGACAGCGTTGGCGCTGGTAAAGAAGACTGTTCGGCGCTTTGCCGCGGATCCCTTCTCCTGCCAGGGCCAACGGTTATCAGCGAAACTGCCAGTGTGAACGTCAAGGTGCGCCCGCTGAAGAATCTGCACGGCGCGCATCGCATTTGTTTCCACAAGCCAAAAAAAAGAGACTTGCTACGGCATGCGGTCTCCAGGCTCTGCACACTGGACAAGAGTTACAAAACCGAATTGCGCACACCAGATTGCCGGCCGTGAGTTGCTAGGGGGCACGCCGGCCTCGGGTACTGCCTGCAGCCGATCCAACCCGAACTGGCACACAGGATCCGGTTGCCTTCTCTGGCAAGTCATCGGCGCGATCATCGGCCCGTTCCGTTACAGGCAGTAACGCCTGTATAGCTTCGCTAAAACCCATTGGCTACAAACGGCATAAAGTGCGAATGAGACTTCACGAGCTATCGGGCGTCGCCAGTACCGCGAATGCGTCGTTGGCGCGACGATGATTAACGGATTTGACGTACGATGGGTTCGCGCCGAACCGATCCAGACCTGCTTCCTCCCGGAAGTCTTGCTCAGACCGCTGTCGTTTAGTAAGGAAACTGTAATGAAAACCCTTGCCCTCCTATTCACTGCAACCGCACTACTGGCTGGCTGTGTTGTGGCTCCATACGGCGGCGGCTACCACGGTGACTCGTCCTACTATGGAGGCCATGGCCAGCGCGGACATCACGGCCGCCACGGATATGATGACTAGCACTCGAGTAACGCTTAGCTATCGTCAGCACCACCGATATTCTCGCCCTCGAGGCTGCTAGAAGGCGTTCGCCAGCACCACGATCATTGCGCCTGGTGCCCCTGCGAGGCATGCGAGAAAGCTGGGCGAGGACTCCAATTCACGTTGGATGAAGGCATGCCTTGGATGCCCCTGCCGTAGCAAGACTGCCGTGCGATAGCTTGAGCGGATCGTGCGCGACCACCCGTCCGCGACCAGCCTGCTTTGCTGTATAGAGCGCTGCGTCGGCCAAGCGATACGCCGACTCAAAATTCTTTGCAGGCGGAAGGCCACACAGGCCGATGCTGAGAGACAGAGCGCCGCAGCGCGTCTGCATCGACGCGACTTCGGTGCGAATCCGCTCGGCCAGTTCGATGGCGTCGTCAATCTCGATATTCAGCAAAAGGATCGCGAATTCATCGCCACCAAGGCGGCCGACAAGGTCATTGCTCCGTGTATTGTCCCGCACAGCCTTGCCAATGCTGGCGAGTACCTCATCGCCTTGCTGGTGACCGAACGTATCGTTGACAGTCTTGAAGTGGTCCACATCAAGCAGGAGGAGCGTCAAGGGGTGCTGTTGTCGTTGTGCCGTGGCAATTGCCGCGTGCACCTGAATCTCGAAATACGACCGTGACATGACGCCGGTTTGAAGATCAAAGTTGGCGCGTCGTTCAATATCCTGGTGGGCAGCGCGCAGCCGCTGTTCGGTCCGGTGTTGGATCAGATAAAGGACGCAGCAGACGCGCAGAAATGCGGCAAATACGGCGGTGAATGTTTGCAGCGGTAGCCAAACGTCTTGCTGCCACGATGTCACGGTATCCATGCGGCGAAGGATATGAAACATGCGTGCGAAGAGCGCTGCCGCCACCAGCAAGGTAGCGAACAGCAGCAGGCTCTGCACGAAGCGCAGACCGGCGCCACGCAGGCTCAGCACGTATGCCAGAAAAAGCGCGAGCTGGATCAGAAAAGCGACCGAAAACCCAATAACGCGCTGTGCGTAGGTCCATCCTTCGCTCCAAGTCAGAGCCCAACCAATGAAGGCAAGGCCGGCGATCAACCACCGCGTAGTCAGGCCGGGCCAGATGTCGTCTCGCAAAAATGCCCGCAATCCGGATTCGATTGTCGGCATATTGCAGAAAATCAGAAAATTCGATCCGACCAGAATTAGCCACGGCGGCAGCTTGCCCCAGGCGAGTAACAGCAGCGATGCGATGGAAAGTTGCAGACCATCGAGGACCCACCAACCCAATCCCATGTCGGGGCGTTTCTTGCGCCAAAAATTAGCCAAAATACCGGCCAGCATGGCGTGCGAAGCAAAGGCGAAAACGTAACTCGTCCGGATATCCAAAGAAGTCATCAAATCGGCGTTCATTCAGGAGCCCGTGGCGAAATTTTGTGACGGCGCATTTCAATCTGAAAGGGCTCCGAATGCAAGCAATTAATCACCTAGGGCAACCAAAGTCGGCGGGGGCTCGATATGTCTAAACGCTTGGCTCAGGTTCGGACTTGTCTTTTGCCCAAGCCATCGGTTTCAGACGCGACTAGTCACCCCACCGTGTACTTCATATGTGCGTCGCAAAGCTCATTTTTTCACCCAGTCGGGCCAAGGAGTTTGTTGCCAACTGCCTCTTTGTAAATGATAATGCGTCGCATTTTTATACAAATAGCGGGTCATTAAAAGCAGCAGCAGGGACATGAACAGCAAAATGAGAACAAAACTTCACCCGATTTGCGCCGCGGTAGCCGCGAGCTTCCTTTTTCCCCCGATGCTGGCGCGAGCCGAGACCGTGCCGGCGCCGTCGGCGCAGTTGCCGGAGGTCATCGTCAAAGTCGACGTGAGCCGGGAGCTTGGCGAGGGGTACAACCCGCCCAATGCCGTCAGCGCGACCAAGACCGAAGCGCCGCTGCGCGATGTCCCGCAGACCGTCAACGTGGTCACCGCGGACGTGATGCGCGACCAGCACGCCACGTCGATGCAGGATGCGCTGAAGAACGTGCCGGGCGTGTCGTTCTCGCATGGCGACGGCCAGCGCGACCAGGTCTCGATCCGCGGCTTTACCGCGATCGCCGACCAGTTCGTCGATGGCATCCGCGATGACGCACTGTACTTCCGCGACCTGTCCAACGTGGACCGCGTCGAAGTGATCAAGGGCCCGGCGGCGGTGCTGTATGGCCGCGGCTCGGCCGGCGGCCTGATCAACCGCGTTACCAAGAAGCCCGGCATCGACGTCACCGACTTCGCGCTGAGCTACGGCATGTGGGCCGACCGCCGCGCCGAGGCCGACGTCGGCCGCGTGTTCGCCGATGGCGCCGCCGCGTTCCGCATCACTGGCGCCGTGGAAAAGGCCAACAGCTACCGCTCGCAGCAGTTCCTGGACCGCAAGGCGATCGCGCCGTCGCTCGAGCTGCGCGTAGCGCCCGAGACCACCGTGCTGTTCCAGGCCGACTACCTGGAAGACCGCCGCGTTACCGACTTCGGCATCCCGGCCTACCAGGGCCGCCCGGTCGACGTGCCGGCCTCGCGCTACTACGGCGCGGCCAATGCGCGCGATGCCGACTATTCGCAGTCACGCGTGTTCTCCGGCACCGCCACGATCAATCACCGCTTCAATGAGAACTGGTCGATCCGCAACGCCACGCGCTACTATCACTATTCGCTGGATCGCAACAACACACTGACCAGCGCCGTCAACGAAGCGGCGCGCACGCTAACCATGAACCACGGCAATGTCCGCCGCGAGGAACATGGCTGGTTCAACCAGACCGACCTGACCCAGAAGGCGACCTTCCTGGGCATGGAGCACGAAATCCTGTATGGCATGGAGATCGGGCAACAGAACAAGGACCAGGTCAACAACACCAAGCCGGTGCTGGGGGCCAACGGCCGCCCCGCGGTGTTCGACCTGTTCAACCCGGTGCTGATGACGCTGCCGCTGAAGGCACCGGGTTCGCCGACCACGTCGAACCTGGGCGTCTTCGACACCCTGGCGTTCTACACCCAGGACATGATCAAGTTCAGCGAGCAGTGGAAGGCGCTGATCGGGGTGCGCTACGACAACTTCCAGCAGGAGACCAAGAACCGGATCGCCGGCCAGCGCGACCTGTCGCGCACCGACACCGCCTGGAGCCCGCGCGCAGGCCTGGTGTGGCAGCCGTCGAAGGCGCAGTCGTACTACGTGTCGTGGAGCAAGTCGTTCCAGCCGTCGGGCGAGGCCTTTGCGCTGGCGGCCAACAACGCCGACCTGGCACCGGAGACCACCAACAACACCGAAGTCGGCGCCAAGTATGACTGGCTGAACGGCAAGGCCAGCACCACGATCTCGGTGTTCCGCCTGGAGCGCAGCAATATCAAGGTGGCCAACGCCACCAACACGGCACTGCTGCCGATCGGCGAGCAGCGCACCGACGGCGTAGAGCTCTCCGGCGCGGCCGAGCTGGGCGGCGGCTGGCGCATGCTGGCAGGCTACGCCTACCTGGATGCCACCATCACCAAGTCCACCGCCGCGCTGCAAGGCAAGCGCGCCACCATCACGCCGCGCCACTCGGGCAACGCTTGGGTGACCAAGGACCTGGGCCACGGCTTCGGCGTGGGCGCCGGCGTCAACCTGGTGGGCGCGCGCTATGCCGATCCGCTCAACACCGTGACGCTGCCCGGCTACGTCACTGCCGATGCCATGGCCTGGTACCGCCGCGGCGCCTTCGAGGCGCAGCTGAACGTGTACAACCTGTTCGACAAGGGTTATATCGTCTCAGCGCATGGCACTAACCCCAACCTGAACATGCCGGGTGCGCCGCGCAGCGTGATGGCAACGCTGCGGTACCGGATGTAAGCGCCACGAACCCCGCGGGCTCGGCCTGCGTGGTTCCCTTTTTGATGCGGCCGTCAAGCTGTACTGGCAACTGCGTCATCGTTGATGCGGGGATGAGCTTACCTGCTTGCGATTTCCTAGCCATCTCATGTTCGCAAAAAGGCGATCCTTCTAAAAACCGGTCGTCTGTCCTGCGAGCGAACTTGAATGCCATCAAGCGACCTCGTGGTCGGCTTGCGAAAGCATCCTGTTGTTGGCTTATGCTTGGATCAGAAAGCGCTCTGGTCGCTTTCCAAGCCATGCAGGCGTTCGACCGCGCCCAGACCAGGTCTTTCCTGTTTTGGGATCCCTAAGCATGTGGTGTACGTGACGGACTGGAATGATGCACGCCGCGTGCCGGCGGTGGACGGTCCGTTCACCCTGGACGATTGCGTGGCAGAGCTGAGACAGGTATTCGCCATGTTGGCGTGGAACAGCTGCACGTGCTGGCTATTTGCCAGGCGTCCGTACCGGCGCTGGCAGCCGTTTCGTTGCTGGTGGTTGTGGCTGTCGCGTGCCAACACGTCCGCCGGGCGCCTCTGGCGCGAAGCGCAGCAGACGGCAGAATGGACGGTCCAGTGCCACATCCTCGACCACAGTGATCTCATGGCCTTCATGGTTGACCGCACTGATGCCGAAGGCGGGCTTCTGATAGGCCTTACCAAAACGGTTCAGCATGTCCCAGCCGGCGGCAAAACACGACGCAGCGGGGAACGGCAACCAGGGACTGCCCGGCTCGATCCACGCGCTTGCGACTGTCTCCGCCCACGCCGTCCACGGTGCAAACAGCGAGCGCTGATATTCAATGAATGGATTCAGCATGTGAGCTCCCCAACGAGGGCCAGTTAGCACCGCTGCCAAGTCTGACCTCGCTAACGTCTTCCGAGGCAGGCATGACATCCGGCGCGACACGCTGCAACCACCGCGCCCCTTGGCATGGACAGCAGGCAACAGGTCACCATCACTGCGCGCACAGGTCGACTGCACACACTTCAATATATGCCGGCACAGCATCGCGACAAGGCCAGCCAGGGGCGCGCATTAATCGAAGCTATGACTGCATAGGCCCGACGAGCGCCCTGCACTCGTCAGCGCTTCGCGGTATGTGGGGCCCGCTCGACCGCTTGCTGTGCCGCAGCCGCGAGCACGTTTCGTTCAGCTGCCTCTACTTTTTTGTGTCGCGGTCTGGTACCACATCCCACACCAATTGTTGGTGCGGGTGATCACCGAGGCCATAGTGCCCCCGGCGGCCTCCGATCCCAACGGCGCGCTGTTCGCGAGCAGGCAGGTAACGGTGATCGCCCGGCCCATGGATTGCGCCAATCAAGCTCCTGACCTGACGCTGAGTCCCCTGCCTGCGGGTCCTGTCGTCTGCGCGCGTGCCCGCGTGAGAACGATGCAGAGCGCAGCCGCGTCGCCCCGAGATACCTGGCAAACATCAATCGACTACTGGCGCAGGAACAGTTTGCTTCGTGACCAGATTGTAATGTATGAGTAACGATATCGTCGGCATGGGCGCAATAGAGTGATTCAGGCTAAAATCTTTTCATCGTGCTGGAGCCAATCATGGCCACGAAGAAAATTATCACCGCTACCGCGCGGTTACTGTTGGCATGGAGCGCTGACAAGCGGCTGGGTGATGGTGGCGGCAATTGGCTCGAGCATGTTCGTGAACAAAAACTTGCGTCGATGATGCCGGCGAACCAGACGCCCGCCCTATTTGGAGGCCCAGCTTCCCTCGACAGAGCTGCCCGAGCCATTACTGCTGACAGCAGATATGAAGTATCTCCGGGTCGGCTCAGGAGAAACCATTGCATTACGCGCGGGCAAAAGACGGTGGACGTTGCTGGAGGCGATCGGCGACCGGTCGGTTGACATGAGCTTCATGTTCCCGGACCTCCCGGAAACGAAGGCTTCATTGTCATCATTGAACCGAGTACCCTATTTAGGAGACACTAGTCCCTGTACCGGCCATCCGGTAAGCGAGGGTCCGGTGCTGTGGTCAATTCCAGGAACCGCGCTGTGTCTGTGTATGAGGGGGGAGTGAAGTTCGTTATGATGAGGACATCATTACCTATCGCGCTAATTGGCTTGGCGACCATGTACAGCGTTGCGGCCCATACGCAGCCCTCTCCAAGCAAGCCGACTAGCGGGGTGCCAAGTTCTGCGCCTGCAGCAAGGCCCCGCGTGGGACAGCACATGAGCCCGCGGGCAGCCGACGTAAAGGATGTCACGCCGGCACAGCCGGCACAAAGCGCGGGGCGGCCGAGCATGCCATCCCCGGAAGCCGCCAAGCCATATCTGCTGCCAGAAAACAAATAACGCGCGTTTCGCCGTGATGACGCTGGAGCTGAGATACGCTAGGAAAAAGAGGGTTGGAGCTTGCGATGGATGAGACCGTGACGCATCCTCCCGCTATCCCAGGGTCTGGCAGGTTCGCCGCAGGCGTCTCAGCTGGATCCGATTGTGCGCGGTCATACCCGGGCGCTGCGCTCGACCGGCCGGCGCCGCCGATCGACCAGTTCCTGCACGCGACCATTGCCCGCGCCACCGGCGGCGTTTCGCCGGCCGCGCTGTGGCTGGCGTGGCTGGATTGGGCCTGGCACCTGACCGGCTCGCCAGGTAAGCAGATGGCACTGTTCCACCGCGTCGCGCAACCAGCCGGCCTTACAGGCCGGCCCTCGCCCCCCGTTGAGCCAGACGACCCGCGCTTCGCCCATCCGGAGTGGGATCGCTGGCCGTTCCATCTGTTGCGTGACATGTTTTTGCAAGCCGAGGCGTTTTGGCAGGAAGCGACCACCGACCTGCGCGGCGTCTCTCCACACCATGAACGTGTCGTCAGTTTTTCGGCCCGGCAATGGACCGACATGCTGTCGCCGAGCAACTGTTGGTGGCTGAACCCCGAAGTGCTGCGGACGCTGGCCGAGACGGGTGGACGCAACTTCCTCGCAGGCGCTTGCCATTGGCTGGACGACCAGCATGACATCTTCGCTGGCCGCGTCCTGCATACCTCCCGGGGGCGATGCGGCCCCCATTGTGTCGGGCGAGACGTCGCGATCACGCCCGGTAAGGTCGTCTATCGCAATGCCTTGATCGAGCTGATCCAGTACGCGCCGCAGACCGCGACCGTCTGGCACGAGCCGGTGCTGATCGTTCCCTCGTGGCTCTTGAAGTATTACGTGCTGGACCTGTCGCCTCACAATTCGCTTGTACGCTATCTGGTTAAGCGGGGGCATACGGTTTTCCTGATCTCGTGGAAAAATCCGCATGAGGAGGCGCGCGACCTCGGCATGAATGACTACCTCGAACTGGGCCTGCTTGATGCCCTGGCGCAGGTGCGCAGCATTTTTGGCGGGATATCGGTCCATGCGGCCGGCTACTGCCTCGGCGGCACATTGTTGGCGATCGGCGCAGCGGCACTTGGCCGCGACATCGAGTCCACATCGCCCCCCTTCAAGACGATCACGCTGTTCGCCGCGCAGACCGACTTCAGCGAGCCGGGTGAACTCGGCCTATTCATCGATGCGAGCGAACTTGCCTACCTCGACGCGCTGATGTGGGAGCAAGGCTATCTGGATGGGGCCCAGATGGCGGCCGCCTTCCAGTTGCTGCACTCGCGCGATCTAATCTGGTCCCGATTGACGCGCGAATACCTCCTGGGCCAGCGCACCGAGCAGACCGATCTGATGGCCTGGAATGCCGATACCACGCGCTTGCCTTACCGCATGCATAGTGAAAATCTGCAATGGCTGTATGTGCACAATGATCTGGCCGAGAGCAGGTACTGCGTGAAGGGCCGGCCGGTGTCACTCGCCGATCTCAAGCAGCCCATCTTTGTCATCGGCACCGAACGGGATCACGTGTCACCTTGGCGCTCCGTGTACAAACTCCACCTGTTGACCCGTACTGAAGTCAGTTTTCTTCTCGCCTCAGGCGGACACAATGCGGGCATCGTCTCCGAACCTGGGCATGCCGGACGTCGCTATCGCTTCAGCACACGGCCCAAGGACGGCCCCTCTTTGAATCCGAACGAATGGTTCGCGCAGACACCGGTCTGCGAAGGTTCCTGGTGGCCGTGCTGGCACCAGTGGCTGGCCGCACACTCCAGCGAAAAATGCCCCCCGCCGGTGTTAGGTGGGGGCACCGTGCTGGAAGATGCTCCGGGCACTTACGTACTCGCACCCTGAGTCCCCCCATGCCAATTGACCCGCCTCATCGAGCACCAGGCGTAACCAAATGCGACTGAGCATTTCGAAGATCCACTGCGCCGGCCGCGATGTATCAGCGCGGCCTTGCGTTCGATACGCGTTGTCGGCATGGCGGTTGTAGGTCCTCTTGCGTTGTCTGAAATGAGGAAAGCCTACTCTGCTGCAATCAACAAGGGGTCGTCTCAGAAAACGGAAAATAAAGCACGCTAAGGCATAGCCGAACCTGCCAAGCTTGCTCCACCCTGTAGTG
>NZ_JBXAGS010000025.1:0-89534 GCF_058794355.1 Cupriavidus sp. GW823-FHT07B10 | reverse complement strand
GGGCCAGGCCTGTGCCTGGCCCACCGCCGCGCTGCTTTGTGGCGCCCGCTATGCTTGCTCGCCGTGCAATCATCAGAGTCTCCCTGGATCGTTGAATGGCGAGTGCAGCCGGCCGAAGAGTCGCCCGCGGCGGGCCAGCTTTCGCAGAGATCGGGATGCATCGATTGCCCGACCCCGCCCGCGATTCGGCATCCGATATTAGAACCGTCCCAGTCCCGGCCCGGGCTGCGCCCGACGCCCCCATCCCTATGGCCCCTCGTCCTGCCGCCTGGCCGGGTTGCGCTTGATCACGTCCAGCACCGCCGCGGTCATCACTGCGGTGGAGACGCCGAACATCAGGATGCCGTTGGCCGCCTCGAGCGGCCCCAGCAAGCGCCGGGCTTCGGACATGACGATATCGCCGTAGCCCAGCGTGGCGAAGTTCACGCCCGAGTGATAGAGCGCGGTGGCGAAATCGCCGAACTCGCCCAACAGCATGAACAAGACGGCCCAGATCGCCATCTGCACGAAGTTGCCGAGCAACATCAGCACCATCACGACCGACAACAGCAGGATGTCCTGCCCGAGCGATTCGCGGCCTTGCCGGACATGCTTGAAGCGCACGTAGTAGCGCAGGCAGATAGCCACGAAGACCGCCTGCAGCAGCAGGCAGAGCAGCATTACGGGAAGGCCGATCAGCAGGTTGCTCAGCATGACCGGCCTCTTCAGCGGGCATGCCGTCGTGCGCCGCGCGGCTGGTCGAGCAGCTCGATCATCAGCCAGGCATACAGCGTGACGCCGACAAACAGGCCCATGCGCACGGCGAAGGCGGTATAGACATCCTTCCCGGCCGCGCTGTCCTGCACGGACTGGCCCAGCAGGATGATCAGCGTCACGAGAGTGTTCACCCAGAAGCCTGGCGGGTACCGCGACGGGCTGAGGCCATACAGCTTGCGCGCCGCCAGCAGGCCAAACAGCAGCATCCACAGGAAGTACATCCACAAATGCACGAACAGGCTGAGTGCGCACCAGAACAGGATGGCCAGCACGCCACCGAACAAGGTCGAGCCAAGCAGTTCGCGCCCGGCGCCGCGTGCCGTGGTGGTGCAGCTTTGCCGGCCGAGGCTGACCGCTTTCATGATGATCGGAATGTACGCGGCCGGGTCGTTCAGCGCCAGCAGGAAGGCCGGCATCACCACCAGCGCTGCACGCAGCGCAATCCAGGCGGCCTGGTCATCCGGCAAGGCCTTGGCCGCAGGCCGCGCCTGCGCGCCGGCCGGTTCGGGAAAGAGCCAGTGGCAAAGTGCCAGCACCACGACCGCGACGAGCAGCCCCTTGACCAGGGCACCGATGACCATGACCGCCAGCCCGAAATCGAAGGTGCCCGCCGCCGAGATCATGGTCAGGCCGATCACCAGGAAGGTGGAGACCAGGTTGTTGCCGCCGCGCAGTCCGTAGCGAAAGGCCAGGAACAGGCACAGGCCGATCATCAGCACGCCGCTGACGGGGTAGTAGCGCAGCATGGGGATCAGCAGCAGGCCAGTGCCGGTGGTCAGCATCACGACCAGCACCAGGCCCAGCCCGGCCTTGAGCGACACCGGCTGGTTGACGCTGGCCAGCAGGAACACGCCGAGCACCGGCGCGAGCATGGGGATCGGCAGGCCCAGGCCGAAGCTGGCCGCCAGGCACAGCGCGGTGCCGCTCGCCACGCGCAGCGAACGCTGGGCGCGTGGATCGCGCGCGGGCATCGGCAGCACCGGGCTGTCAGTAGACATAGGAAAGCCAGCTCATCAGGTACAGGAATACACGGCCGAGCGGATTGAGCGGGTTGCCCTGGGTGGGAAACGCCATGACCTCGGCCTGCCCGCCCACGCGAATGCCGCGCATCGAGGCGAGTTCGCCCTGGGCAATCTCGACCACCACCGGGAAGCGTTGCGCCGGACGCAGCCAGTCTCGGCTGTTCTGCACCGTCGGCAAGCTGCCCGGCGGCGTGCTCGGGCCGACGTTGACGCCATAGCCGACACTGCGCACCCGGCCCTCAAAGATCCTGCCCGGCAGCGCATCCAGCACGATGGCAACCGGCGTGCCGGGCTCGACACGGCCCAGGTTGTTCTCGGTCATCTCCGCGCTGATCCACAGATCGTGGATCGCGATCAGCGTCATGACCGGATTGCCGGCCGCGGCATACTGGCCGGCATCGGTGCGCAGGTCGGTGACCAGCCCGGCGGCGCGCGCCCGCACCTGCGTATTGGCGAGATCCAGTTCGGCCTTTTCCAGGGCAGTGGCGGCGCTGCGCAGCTTGGCGTTCTCTTCCTCGCTGCCCCCCTGCTGTTCGCGCGCACGCTGGACCTCGGCCTTGGCGGCGGCGACCTGGCTGACAGCCTGCTCGAGGCTGGCGCGCGCCACCTCCAGACGGCGCAGGGAAATGGTGCCAGGATCATCGCTGTACAGGCGCTCCAGGCGGTCCCTGTCCTGGCGCGCCTTGAGCTCGTTGGCGCGTGCTGCGCGCAGCGATGCCTGCGCCGATTCGATGCCCGCGGTGCTGGCGCCGATCTGCCGGCGTGTCGACTCCAGATCGGCGCGGGCGCGGTCCACGGCAATCTTGTAGTGCTGGGGATCCACCTCGAACAGGACAGTGCCTGCCGCGACGTCCTGGTTGTTGCGCACATGCACCTTGGTCACACGCCCGGACACTTCCGCCGCAACCGGCACCACGAAAGCCTGTACCCGCGCCTGCTGCGTGTACGGGGTCAACCGGTCGGCAAACAGGTACCAGGTCAGGCTGATGACGATCAGCAAGAGCACCCAGCGCACGCCCTTCCTTGCCGGGTCGGCGGCGGGCGGCGGTGCGCTGGGCGCTGGGGCTGCGGTGGGTTGCGGGGCATCGCTCATCGGCACTCGCTCAGGGAGATCTACCTCTGCTTCACTGGGAGGCTGGCACCGGCGGACGGCGGGCCCGGTTCATCCAGCAGGTTCCCCCAGTCGGTGCGTTGCTGCATCTGCTGACGGGTGGCCGGGTCCACCAGTGGCTGCTCGCTGTGCCAGCTGCCGCCGAGGGCCTTGTACAAGGCGATCAGGTTGCTGACGGCATTGCTGCGGTTGACCAGGTAGGCGTCCTGCTGGGTGGCCAGCGCACGCTGAGCATCCAGCACGCGCTGGAAGTCCGAGTAGCCTTCGCGGTAGAGCGCGTTGGCCAGCGTCAGCGAACGCCTGGCGGCCAGCGCGCTGTCGCGCAGGATCTGCTCGCGATCCAGCGCCTTGATCAGGGCACTGGCGGCATCGTCGGCCTCGCGCGCCGCCTGCCGCACGGCATCCTGGTAGGCGACGATCAGCTGCTGCAGGCGGGCGTCCTGCACGCGCACGGTGTTCTTGATGCGGCCGTAGTCGAACACGCTCCAGCGCAGGCTGGGGCCACCGATCAGGGCCAGGCTGTTGGGCGTGCCGGCCAGCGTGCTGGCGGACCAGACAATGCTGCCCAGCAACGTCAGCGACGGATAGAGATCGGCTTCGGCCACGCCGATCAGCGCCGATTGCGCGGCAATCTGCAGCTCGGCGGCGCGAATATCCGGACGGCGCAACAACAGGCTGGCAGGCACATCCTGCAGTACCGCGCGATCGATCAGTGGAATCACCCCTTCCTTGCCCACCAGTTCCGGCAGCTCCGGCAACGGGCCTGGCGGGCGGCCCATCAGCACCGCCAGGGCATTGCGGGTGCGCATGATCTGGCTTTCAAATTCAGGAATGCTGCTCAGGGTGCCCAGGTACTGCGTCTTCGCTTGCTGCAGGTCGAGCTCGTCGGTCTCGCCACTCTTGAACAGCCGCTCGGTGATCTCAAGGCTGCGCTTTTGCAGCGCTGCGTTGTCGCGGGCGATGCGCAGCCGTGCCTCGGCCGTGCGCAGCGCAAAGTAGGTCTCAGCCACCTGGGCGCGCAGCAGCACCAGCACATCGTCGCGGTTGGCTCGGGCGGCAAAATAGACAGCATCGGCAGATTCGATGGCGCGGCTGAAGCGGCCCCAGAAATCGAGTTCCCAGCCGATGTCGAAGCCCGCGCTGTATTGCCAGAAGCGGCTGTTCTGCGGGTTCAGGCCGCCGGCCTGCCGGCGGTCCGTGTACAGGGCATCGGCACTGGCCTGCTGCAGTTGCGGGAAGCGCCCGCTCTGGGCAATGCCCAGTTGGGCGCGCGCTTCCATCACGCGCAGGCCGGCAATCCGCAGGCTGGCATTGTGCGCGTCGGCTTCGGCGACCAGGCGTTCGAGCGTCGGGTCGGCAAAGACCTGCCACCACTCGCGGATGTCGGGCTGGGCCCGCTGCTCGGTCGCCTGCTCAAGCGCCGGGCTGTGCCACTGCTGCGTCCAGGGCGCATGCTGCGGCTGGAAATCCGGCCCCAGGCGCGCGCAGCCGCCAAGGCAACAGGCGCAGGCCAGCAATGCGCGCAGCGGATGATTCCAGCGCGACATGCGTGACCCCGGACCACTTCAGGTCTGTTGCTGGTTGCCGGGATCCGCTTGCGGCGGCGGGTCTTCCACCCATTGCCAGAACAGCTGATACCCGACCGCAAGCACCACCGGACCGATAAACAGGCCGATCACGCCGCCTGTCACCATGCCGCCCAGGGCACCGATCAATACCACCGGCATCGGCACATCGACGCCGCGCCCGAGCAGCAGTGGCTTGAGCACGTTGTCGGCCAGTCCCGCCACGAAGACATAGATGGCGAAGACGATAGTGGCAACGCTGGCACCTTCCGTGGCAAAGACATAGATGATCACCGGCACCGTGATCAGCGTTGCCGGCAACTGCGCGATGCCCAGCAGCAGCACGGCCATGGCCAGCACGCCCGCGGCAGGAACCCCCTTGATCACAAAACCTATGCCGATCAGCAGCATCTGGATGAAGGCGATGCCGACCACGCCCTGCGCCACAGCGCGGATGGTCGCGGTGCATAGCGTGGCGATGCGCTGGCCCCGCTCCAGGCCGAAAATGCGCGAGGCAATCTGCACGGTGCTGCGGTTGCCGGCCTCGCCGTAGGCCATGAAGATGCCCCCGATAATCAGCGCGAAGACGAAGATCAGCAGCCCCTTGCCGATGCCGGCGGCTGCGGCCAGCACGGCCAGGCTGATTTCCTTGATCTGAGGCGCCAGCGTCTGCACCACGCTGGCCAAGTCCGAGGCGGCTTGCAGCCAGAGGTCATACAGGCGCTGGCCAACCAGCGGCCAGCTGGCGACCGACTCATGCGGTGGCGGAATATGAATGCCTTCGCTCTTGACGATGGCGATCGCATTCTCCATTGAGTCGATCATGGCGGCGCCCAGCAGGTAGGCTGGCAGCGCAATGATGGCGATGGCGGCCAGCACGATCAGCGTGGCGGCGCGGCCGTCCTTGTTGCCCAGCCTGCGCCTGAGCCTGACCTGGAGCGGGTAGATGGTCACCGCCAGGATCACGGACCAGACAATGAGATCGAGGAAGGGGCGGAATATCCGGAAGCAGAAGATTGCCAGCACCGCGATCAGCCCGGCACGGATCAGCACATCGAGTAGTCCGCGGGACAGCGCTCTCTCTGAAGTGGGCGTGGGCAACATCGCTTGTCTCCCTGCAGATCACCGCAAAGGTACCGGATCGGCGGCCTCACCGCCGCGCATTCGCCAAGCCAGGTTAAGTACCGGTCTCTTGGGCAGGTGAAATCCAGTCTAGACGAGTGGCCGCGCCGGGACAACCTCAAAACGTATGCCAATCGCTACATTGGCCGACTAGTATTGGGGGAGTTGCAGCACGCCGACCCGCCCGGTCCGGTTCGTCCTGCAGTCGCCGCGGGGGACCTATTGCCAGATCGCCGACCTCAGCCTTGGCCGTCATTTCGATGCTGCTTCTGCTTGCCGCCTGCGCCTCCCGGCCAGTCAATCCGACGAGCGCGCACGCGGACCAGGGTGCCGGCTATCGCTTCTTCACGCGCCCCCAGTATTCGGCGGACAACGAAAACCTGGTCATCCTCGCCTTCTCAGGGGGCGGTACGCGCGCGGCGGCATTGCCCATATTGCGACGATCGAGTCAGTGCAAGGCCCCGCCACGTAATGCGGGGAGCCTGGCCGGAAATCCCTTCATCAACTCTTGCAGGTCTGCCGAAATCATTGCCGACTTCCTTCGAGCCGACACGGAACCCGGCTGATATGCAGTTGCAAGACTGTAGGCAGTCCTTGGCCGGCTCATCACAGCGATGGTCGAGCATGGCGGCCGTCCATAACCGGTTCTGTTGTCCCAAAGTATCTCCGTTTTCGCAGGCAGGCGAACCCCAACAATCGAGCGTGCGCCGGTTGCAGGCACCACATCGGTTACCGACCGCTACCTCTTACGAGGTAATTTAGCAGGGCTCCAGAAACTGTTGCACCGGGTCACCGTCGATCGACGACGGCGCAAGACCTGACACCCTAACAATGCGCTGCCAGCGCTCTAGTTCAGTCTCCACCCGTCTTGCGAGAAGTTCGGAACCGCCCGGCTCGGGGGCTGCGCCGTAGCTCTCGAAGCCCTCTTTGACCTCTGGATCCCGTAGGACTGCAGCCAAGGCGCCATTGAGCTGCTCCACCATCGTGGCAGCAGTTCCCGCCGGGGCAAACAGACCATACCACTGAGTCAATTCCATGCCCCTCACGCCCAACTCCGCAAGCGTCGGTACTTCTGGCAGCACTGGCAGACGTTTGGGTCCGGCGACTGCCAGCGCTCGCAACTGACCGGCACCCACCGGCCGATACGCTGTCAGCAGGCTCGCGAACATAACCTGTGTCCGTCCATCAATGGTCGACGCGATGGCAGGCGCTGCGCCCTCGAAGGTAGTACTGCGCATCGAAGTGCCAGTGGCCAGTTGGAAAAGCTCTGCGGCAAAGTGCGGCGGTGTACCGTCCCCTGCGGACGCGTAGCGAAACCTTCCAGGCTCGCGCTTCATGTGGGCGACCAGCGTACCCAGGTCAAGCGGCGTCTGCATTGGATTCGCCACCAACAATATCGGTGACGATCCTATAAGCCCGACCGGAGAAAAAGACGAAACCGGATCATACCCAACAGGTTGCAGGGCCGGATTCATTGAATGAGTTCCAATATAGCCGAGCAAGAGCGTCTGACCATCGGGTACTGCCCGCGCCACGTACTCGCAGGCGATGCCGCCGTTGGCACCGGGACGGTTATCGATGATGACGTCATGCCCCAGCAGTCGCCCAAGCCTGGGACCAATAAGATGCGCCACAAGATCGTTGCCGCCTCCGGCACGGGTTGGTACGATGATCCGCAATGAATGCCGAGCCGAGGCCTGCTTTACTCGGCTGCCTTCCGGCCGCGAGAAGACATATTCGGGCAGATGGAGCTGACCTTCTATGATCTTGCGTGCCGTTCGAACGAGAGCCGCTCTTGTTACAGTAGCCGCATCGCCCTCCCCCTCCAATTCCACCTCCACTTCGATCCGTCCCGCTGGGTGCAAGACGACAAGTGCGTGGCGGCCGGGCAATCGGGTCAATTGGCTAGCAACCGTCCCAGGTAAGGCGAATGCGCTGGCAACGCCGATGGCGCCGGTGACTGCATGCGACGCATGACATTTGCGGGGCGTAAAGTAGCGCGACGTAATGCTTTCCGGCGAATCGCCGGGGCTGACCAGGACTGGCTTTGGAATAACGCTGTCCGAGACGTCGCCCAGCCCCATCAACTGCCCAGCCTGCAAGCGCAGCGCTTCCAGACGCGCAAGCAGTATCGGATCATTGTCGAGCGTGGCCGGCGCCTCGCGTCCACTGACACCGAGGTCGCGTGCCCGGACGAGCATCAATGGCATCGCCGCATCGATACAAGTCACTTCGATGCCGTCAATCAGGTCAACGCGGTTGCCCGTCGGAAAGACCTTTCCGGTCACTGCGCCCCACGCATCGACGAAATCGAGCAAGATTGGTGACCCAGTGCCCGCAACGCCATCGATTCGAGTGTCGCCGTCATAGGTGACCCGCCCATTAGGCGTGCGGACCGTCACATCGATTCGCGACCCTGTATTGACGTTGTGAACGCGCACGCGGGTTGAGCCGAGTTGGGCTGCAACCAGGCCTTGCTCGATCGCAAAGGGTGCGACTCCGGAAAGCATATTGCCGCAGTTGGGCCGGGTGTCCACCGAGGAGTTACCCACTCCTACCTGTACGAACAGGTAGTCAAGGTCACAGCCGGGTTGCGTGGATCGCGAAACAATCGCCACCTTGCTGTTCAGCGTGCTACCGCCGCCCACCCCGTCCAGTTGAAGCGGGTCGGAGGCACCGATGGCACCGATCAACGCCTGGTCGCGAGCCTCTACGCTTTCGGGCAGCCACTCCCGCAGAAAGAACGGCCCGCGCGAGGTGCCGGCTCGCATCAGCACGCAAGGTATTGTCTTGCTCATCTCAGTCCGCCTTCAGTTTTGCCGCCTGAACTACTTTCTTCCACTTGACCTGTTCCTCCTGAATAAATGTTCGCATCTGGGCCGTGGACATGGTCGTAACCTCTGCGCCTTGTCCCTCCAAACGCTGGACAACGGCTTTATCCTTCAACGCCTGGTTTAATGCCTTGTTCAATGCTTCTACAACGGGGGCTGGTGTGTTCGCGGGGGCGAAGATGGCATACCACTGGGAGACATCAACGTCGTCGATCCCTTGTTCCTTCAGCGTGGGCAACTCTGGCATCAGCGAAGAGCGCTTGCTGCCTGCAATCCCGACCGCCTTCAGCTTGCCGTTCTTCAACTGGGGCATGGCGGTGAAAAGGCTCGGAAACATCACTTGTGTCTGCCCGGCAACTGTGTCGTTAATCGCCGGAGCTGACCCCTTATACGGCACATGAAGCATCTCGGTGCCGGTCGAGAGTTTGAACATCTCCGCGGCAAAATGCGGAGCGGTTCCATTGCCCGCCGACGCGTAACTGATCTTTCCTGGCGTTGCTTTGAGTAGCGTCACGACTCCCTTGGCATCGTTGGCCTTCAGGTTTGGATTGACGACCATCACGGTTGCCGAAGAACCCACCATGCCGACGGGCACAAAATCCTTAACGGGATCGTACCGAAGCTTCTGCAGCGCAGGGTTCATGGCATGTGTCGCCACGTAGCCGAGTAGCAACGTGTAGCCGTCCGGTGGGGCACGCATGACAAACTCACTGGCAATCGCGCCGTTCGCCCCCGCTTTGTTGTCGACCACGATTGTCTGATTGAGAATGGTCGACATTGCCTGGCCAACTACCCGCGCCATGGCGTCATTAGCGCCTCCCGCTGCGGTGGGCACTACCAGCGAAATTCTCTTGTCAGGGAACGCACCAAAGGCGCTGACGCTGCCAAGTGATACCGCGATCGCAATGCTGCAAAGTAAAAGTCGCTTCGATGATTGCATCTGTCTGCTCCGTATGATGTGGTTTTTTGGTCGGCCTACTGGAGCCGTCTGGTCATGTTCGTGGTTTCCCTTCTTTTAGTGAATTGAATTTTTAGGATCAATTGATGCACAATGCGCATCAGTGATGACGCTCGGGAAAGTGCAATGACCATCAACTTCAACCTCAATGATTTGCAGGCGTTTCGTGCCGTTGCCGAACTGAATAGCTTCCGCAAGGCGGCCACCTCCCTGAACGTCTCACAGCCGGCCTTTAGCCGTCGCATAGACAAGCTTGAAGAGGCCTTGGGAGTGCGCTTACTCGACCGCACCACCCGCCGGGTTAGCCTTACGACCGTCGGCCGGGATTTCGACCGAAAGGTAAAGGAGATACTTGACGAACTGGATCAGGCACTGCTGGGCATACGCGGAGTGACAACGACGCGGATGGGGGAAGTGACTATTGCTTGCGTACCGTCGACGGTTTATTACTTCTTGCCGCAAGTCATCTCGCGTTACCACGCGCAGTATCCGAAGATTCGGGTAAAGATTCTGGATGCCAGCGCAAACGAGGTACTGTCAGCGGTGTCGCGCAGTGAAGCAGATTTCGGGATCGATTTCGTGGGAGGCCAAGAGCCAGACATTGAATTCAGGCCCTTGCTGGAGGAACGGTTCGTTGCGGCCTGCCGTCGCGATCATCCACTCGCGGAGCGACGGCAAGTGACCTGGGCAGACCTCGCCGAATATGACTACATCTCGGTCAGCAAAGCTTCCGGCAACCGGCTGCTCCTCGATCAGGCGCTTTCGAACGTGTCACGATTGCCGCAGAGTATCTACGAGACGCAGCACGTCACCACGACCTTGGGCTTGGTCGAAGCCGGGCTTGGCATCGCAGCGGTGCCATCCATCGCCATGCCAGGTCCAGATCATCCGCTTCTAGTTAGTGTCCCACTAACCGACCCGGTCGTGACGCGCAAAATTGGGTTAATACGCCGCAAGAGCCGATCCTTAACACCTGCCGCGCAGCAGCTCTATGACTTCCTTTGCGAAACACGACCAAGACGTGGCGCGCCCGCCGGCAAACGGCGTGGCAAATAATCGCCCCGCGGACCGACCTTGGCGCGCCGACGGCTCACGGACGGCAGGCCGGCATGCTCTTCTTGGCAGTGCGTCTTAGCGCCGGCTAGCCAGTACCCTGTCGACCATTACGCCGGCTTGGCCAAGATTGTTGCGTGGATCGCACATGGCCTCGAGTTGTGCGCGTGACACGTGGCTGCTTACTTCCGGATGTGCCGCGAGGATGTCGATCAAGGGTCGGTTGTTGGCAATGGCCTCGCGGCAAAGGTCATAGACCAGATCGTGCGCATACTCGCGCCCAATATATGGACCCAGGCCCATCATCACCGCCTCAGACATAACTAGCCCGTTTGTCATGTCGATATTCGCGCGCATGCGAGCCGCGTCCACTTCCAAGCCCTGCAACACGAACTTCGCCTGCTTCAGGGCACCGGAAATCAGGCAAAAGATCTCCGGTAGGGATACCCATTCGATCTCCCACGGGCCTGTTGAACGCTCGTGATCAGCCACCATCGCATCCATCAGGGCCGCCGCGTGCTGCCGTGCAACCGAGATGTTGGCGTGGATGTACAGGCACGAAATCGGGTTGCGCTTCTGCGGCATGGTCGATGAAGAGCCGCGCCCCGGCGCAAAGGGTTCGAACACCTCGGCAACTTCGGTCTGCATCATGAGCTTCACGTCCATGGCGATCTTGCCGAGCGAGCCGCCGACGAGTCCGAGAAACGCGCCCACTTCGGCAATCGTATCGCGCACCGTGTGCCAGGAGATCAGTGGCTGCGCCAGCCCAAGTTCCTTCATCAACGCAGCCTGTGTTTCCATGGCTCCCGTCTGCAACGAGGAAAGCGTACCGGATGCGCCGCCGAACTCACCCATTAGCACTCGCGGCTTCAACTGCCGCAGCCGCTCGCGGTGGCGCTCGATGCCGGCAAGGATGCTGGCCATCTTGTAGCCGAACGTAATAGGGGTGGCCTGCTGCAGGTTGGACCGACCGATCACCGGCGTGTCGCGGTACTGCTTCGCCAGCGTCGCAAGCGCGTCAGCGATGTCGTCGAGATCCGACTCGATCAGTGCCAGGCCCTCGCGCATCTGCAATACCGCCGCTGTGTCGGTAATGTCCTGGGTGGTGGCGCCCCAATGGCAGAATTCGCCAAGCCCATCCCGGCAGTTCGCGTTGATCTGGTTGACCACCGCGATAATCGGATATCCGATCTGTTCGGTCTTTGCCTTGAGCTTGACCCAGTCAATTTGGGAAAGTTCGCAATTCTTGACGATCTCGTCGGCCGCTTCCTGCGGGATGATGCCAAGCTCACCTTGTACTTTTGCCAATGCTCGCTCGATGTCCAGGTATTTAGCCGTGCGGTTTTCATCGGACCACACTTCGCGCATGCGCGCGTCGCTAAACATGTCGCCAAAAATGCGGGAATCAATGATGGTGGAAGCCATAGGTTACGTCTCCGTTAGGTCACATGTATGGTGCGCTAGGCCAGGCGTTACACAACGCTATCAGCGCGCATCACGGCGATTTCGTCGGAGGCGTATCCAAGCTCCGCGAGAATTGTGTCGGTGTGCTGACCAAGTGCCGGTATCGGATCCATACGCGGCCCTTCGTTCCAGGTTCCTGGGGGCAAGAGAGCCGGCAGCATGCCCTTGGGCGAGTCGACTTCAGTCCAGCGGCCGCGCGCCTTGAGTTGAGCATGCTCCCACACCCCCTGCATGTCATTGACACTGGCATTCGCGATCTGGGCCAACTCCAATCGCTGCACCACTTCGGCACCGGTTAGAGGCAAAAAGGCATCTACGATGATCTGCCTCAGTGCAGTGCGCTCGGCCACGCGTCTCGAGTTTGAGCTAAAGCGGGGATCTTCAATCAGTTCGGGCCGCTGGAGCACTGTGTTGCAGAAGTTTGCCCATTCCCGCTCGTTCTGCAACCCCAACATTACTGTCGCCCCATCGCCAGCCGGAAACGGTCCATAGGGGTAGATTGTGGCGTGGCTTGCGCCCGTGCGCTGCGGCGGCTGTGCCCCATCAAAAGCGTAGTAGAGAGGGTAACTATTCCATTCCGCCAGCGCCTCTAGCATGGAGATGTCAATACGTTGCCCTCGGCCCGTCTGATTGCGTTGTAACAGAGCGGCCAGAATGTTTGTGTAGGCATACATGCCGGCGGCGATATCGGCAATGGAAGGCCCAGCCTTGCAAGGCACGTCAGGCGTCCCCGTCACGGACAGAAATCCGGCTTCGCTCTGAACGAGAAGGTCATAGGCCTTCTTGTCGCGGTATGGTCCAGGATTCTTCGGGTTGTCGCCATAGCCCGAAATATCACACACAATGATTTGGGGCTTTACGGCGGAAAGCGTTTCGTAGCCCAGACCAAGCCGTGCTGCGGCGCCTGGTGCGAGGTTCTGAACCACCACGTCCGCCTTTTCCTCAATCAGACGCTGTAATACGCCAGCCGCGGCCGGGTGCTTGACATCGAGCGTCAGGCTTTCCTTCGAGCGGTTTGTCCAGACGAAATGCGAGGCCAGGCCACGGACCCGCTCATCGTAACCACGGGCGAAATCGCCGACCCCAGGCCGCTCGATCTTAATAACTCGTGCACCCAGATCGGCAAGCTGCCGCGTGGCAAAAGGCGCCGCAATCGCGTGTTCAAATGTGACAACCGTGATGTCTTTGAGGGGTTGCATCAGGATCTTCCGTAAAGCGAAATCAGCGAAGGACTGCCGTGGCGTCCATGGTCAGCCAGCCCTCGTGGTCGGATGCCCACAAGCGAACTGTTTTGCCGTCAGACTGCGGTTGACCGCTGACCCGGAAGGGATGCAGGTCGAAGGTCGGGCGCACCGCACGGAATCGAAAGCTGGCGACCTCTGCCTGGGGCAATTCACGCCGCAGCAGATCCAGTAGCAACGTAGCGATCAGCGGGCCGTGGACAATCAAGCCGGGGTAGCCTTCGACCTCTGTCACGTAGCGACGGTCATAGTGGATGCGATGCCCATTGAAAGTCAGGGCCGAATAGCGGAACAGCAAGACGTCGTCCGGAACAATTTGGCGCTGCCAAGCCGCTTCCGCGGGCGCCGCTTGGGGCATGACAGGCGCCTCGCCCGACTGCTGTGCCTCTCGGTAAACGATGTCGTGAAACTCCACTAACGCCGGTTCCGCAGTACCGATGGCGCGGATCTCATGACGCACTTTTACAAATACTAACTTCCCGGTCCGCCCCTCCTTGCTTGTAACATCGTCGATGACGGAGGTGCGCTGGATCTTGTCGCCCACCCGAAGTGGACGGCGAAACTCGAATTGGCCGCCTGCCCACATGCGGCGGGGCAATGGCACAGGGGGTAGAAATCCGCCGCGCTTGGCATGGCCATCGTGCCCAATTTCGCTTTGACGATGCATGGGTAAGAAATAAAGCCAATGCCACAGTGGCGGCAATGGAGTGCCTGCTGTCTGCGCTGCTGCGGGGTAATCCAACGTCGCACGCAGCGCTGCGATCGGCGCGGCAGTGACTGTGTCCTCCCACTGCTCGCTGCGTCCAATCCACGTCCTGGGGTCAACTGCCTGTTCGTCCACTGCTGGCTCCTTGCATTTGTGCTAGCCCGAATGCCGTTCACGCGCGGGACCAGCGGAGTTAGATCAATTCGAAGAATAGTTGGGCACATTGAAGCGCCGACGCACCAGTTAGCCGCCTGGCAGAACAATGGACCGCTCTAGAAGCGATGTCGCAAGCCGATGCCACCGCCGACTTTGCTGCCTTTCACTCCCATGAAGGTGGGCAGCGCATAGGCACCGTTGATGCGATTGAAATCAATTTCGGCGTAAATGTCAGTGCGCTTTGAAAGGTTGTAGTCCGCGACGCCGGTCACCATAATGCGGCTGCCGGAGGCATTGCGCTGGCGGTCGTAGTGCGACGCAACGGATAGCGTGAGAGCAGAGGTAGCCGCCACAGCGAAGCCGCCACTGAATACATCGTTTCGCGTCGGGCTCACATCGAATCGATTGTTTAGATAGCCGAAGGTTAGCTTGACTATCCCCCATTGATAGTTGCCACCCACGCCCCAGACTTTTCTCGACTCGGGCGTGGTTAGCGCGTTGGCCTGCTGCCAGAAGCCACCGACGTCCACCGGTCCCTGCTTATAGCCGAGAGTTGCGCCGTAACTAGAGCTCGGCTTCATATGACCCGACACTTCGCCAAAGGTGTAATACGCTCCCGCAGATAGCGCTCCCCATTGTCCGACGTATTTCGCCATGTTGTCTTGGCGCGGTCCCGTATAGCCGTTAAAGATGGTGACTGCGTCCAGATTGGGGTGACCGTTAGGCTGAAAGCGGGCGGTCGCATCGTAGCCGGTGGTGAATTGCCGGCCGAACGTTAGCCTACCGAAGCGCTCGTGGTTCAATCCGACCCATGCCTGCCTTCCAAACAAACGCCCCTGACCGCCGGTACTCTGCTGTCCATAGTTTGCCGTTGTGGTGCCTTGCTGCGATACGCCGGTCGAGGGATCAAAGCCACTCTCCAAATTGAAGATGGCGGACAATCCGCCTCCGAGCGCCTCGTTGCCCCGCATGCCCCAGCGTGAGCCGTTGAAATAGCCGTCGGTTAACGCAGCCAACTTATTGTCGCCCTGGTTATTGTTTGAGTAGCGAATGGTGGTATCGATGATGCCGTACAGGCTTACTCCGGACGAACTCTGTGCCTGAACAGTAGTAGTGATCGCAATTCCAAGGACCGCCCCGGCCGCCAACTTCCCGTTTAACCGACTTTTCCGTTCTTGTTCGATGCCCATCCTGTCTCCCCATTTCGGCTTATTGTCGTCACCTCCCCCTGCCCCGCGAACGGGAAAGGCGAATTGATGCCAGTTTGCAGAGACAACTTGCAAAGGGGAATTGCAATGTTTCGATGAATTGATGCATTCCTCGCATCAAAACAGGAGGGATTGCTGCCACGTAGACGGCGCGAGAAGTTGCCGCCATTAATGGGCTGAAATGCGCGCAAAGCGGGGCGAGACGTGGCTAACAGTCACGACGGCCTCACATAAGCCTTTCGACGCACCCCCGGCGGTTTCCATCCAATCTCCGATTGCCAATCCGCATGTTTGGCATGCGTCGCCGACCGGCCAAAGGGCGGGTCACGTCGGGGCACTCGAAAACCTTCGCAAACGGGATGGGTCCTTTTGCGAGAGCTTCCCTGCAACACCGCCCCTATCGCACAGACCGCCGCCCCGCGCTATGCGCCTGTCATTGCAGAACCGGCCGTCTTGGCGCCGGCCACCACCGCGACAGCACAGGCCGCCAGCGCCGCCTACGACTTCGACATGGACGTGGACGTGTTCCACCCGGTGGTGGCGCGCAACGGCATGGTGGCGACGGAGCAGGAACCGGCCACGCGGATCGGCCTGGACATCCTGAAGGCTGGCGGCAACGCGGTGGACGCGGCGGTGGCGGTGGGCTTCGCGCACGCGGTAGCCCTACCCAATGCCGGCAATATCGGCGGAGGGGGCTTCATGGTGGTCCACGACGCGAAGAGAGGTCCGCCACGCTGGCGGTGTCGCGCAGCCGATAAAGTCGGCCACTGACCGTTCTGAGCTCCATGGCACTCGCATCGAAGGCCAGAAATGCCCGCAGATTGCCCACTGACGTGGGGCGCGCTTCGGCCTGCGCGGGCGACACCCCGCAAACCCTTGATTTCACTGGCGCGTCCTAGAGGATTCGAACCTCTGACCGCTCGCTTAGAAGGCGAGTGCTCTATCCAACTGAGCTAAGGACGCGAAGGCGGCATTCTACCGCAGCACCGCTGCGCAGTGACAAGCGGCGCAGGTCAGGATGCGGCGCGCGGCTGTCCGCGCGTGATGTAGTGGCCATCGACCGCGCCGCCATCGGTGCCCGCCTCGCTGCCTGCCGGATGCAGGGACACGCAGTTGCGCCCTTTCAGCTTGGCGTCGTATAGCGCACGGTCGGCACGGCGCATCAGCGCATCGGCGCCTTCGCCCGGCTGCCGCGCCGCCAGGCCGATGCTGACGGTATAGGCGATCGGATCGGGCTCGGACGGGCATGGCGTGGCGCGCACCGCCGTGGCCAGCCGCAGGCAGGCCAGCCGGCCCTGCTCCAGCGCCGTATCCGGCATCAGGATGGCAAATTCCTCGCCGCCCAGGCGCCCCGCCACCTCGAGCTGGCCAAAATTCTTGCGCAGCTGCCCGGCGAAATGCCGCAGCACGCTGTCGCCCGCCAGGTGGCCGTAGACATCATTGATTGCCTTGAAGTGATCGAGGTCGACAAAGGCCACCGTCAGGGGCTTGCGCTGCCGCTCGGCGCGCAGGCAGGCTGCCTCCAGCTCTTCCCAGAACGCGCCGCGCAGCAGCACATCGGTCAGGTCGTCATGGCGCGCGCGCCGCTCCAGCATACGCCGCAGCCGGTCGTGTGCCATCAGCGCAAAGCTGACCGACACGCCCACCAGTGCAAAGATATTGAGCATGGCGAGCTCGCCGTCCCACGGCATCGGCCGCGGCCAGGCGCCGCCCTGCATGACTGCCGCCAGCGGCAGCGCCACGGTCCATGCGTTGATGGCCGCCGCGGCGATGACGATCAATACCAGCGACAACGCTGCCAGCCGGCCGGTGCCGCGCGTGGCCGGCACCGACGGCCACGCGCTGCGGGCCAGGTCCAGCAGCAGTGCGATGTGGCACATCGTCAGCAGCGGTGCCATCTCCGGCATCAGCGGCGGCACGGCAAGATATTGAGGCGCCAGGTCGTGCCAGCCCACCGCCGCCGCGGCTGCCAGGTTCAGCGCCAGCAACGGCGCGGCGCGGCCGGGCCGGCCCGCGAAATGCCGCGCGCCCACTGCCATGACCGAGAGCGCCGCCAGCAGTGCCAGGTCGCTCGATTCCAGTACCAGCCACAGCGGGCGCAGTTCCTGCACCGCTGCCAGGGCCGCTGCCATTGCGGCCAGCACGCTTCCCAGCGCCCACGACGTCAGGCCGCTGCGATCCATGCCCGCCGAGCGGCGCAACACCACGCAAACCACAGCCATCTGCAGGGCGAACAACCCCGCGATGAGCACAACTATGTGCGACTGAAACATCTTCATTCCCGTCCAAGGCGACAAGCGGTGCGCCGCATGGCGCCGCTGTTACCTGCTCTTTACCGGTCCTGTGTCGGACCGTTGTTATCAAAGCCGCATACCCGGTTTCAGAACGCCTGGCGCCGCCGGCCGGCAGACGCAAACACGTCGAGGCGCCCGCCGCGGGCGGGAGCGCCGTTATTGTTGTGGTGATCAGGTCAGTCCGGAAGGAATAGGCAAACCGGGCGTTCCCAAAAGCACGCCGGTCGGACTGGTGCGGTGTGCGGATTATCCCAGCGCGCAAACCCAAGTCAAGCCAAAGCGTCCCCGCCAGAAGGGGGAGCAGGCCGGCAAGGCTGAGTGCGCCAGAGCGGGCATCATCACATTAGATTGACCGCGATCGCGGGGCCCGGCTACAATGGCCGGCTTCGGAGCGTAGCGCAGCCTGGTAGCGCATCTGATTTGGGATCAGAGGGTCGTAGGTTCGAATCCTATCGCTCCGACCAGAAATACCCAGTGGAAACAACGGCCTGGATCGAAAGATCCAGGCCGTTTTTCTTTTCAGCCAAGCGGCCTCCAAGCGCCGGACAGGTCTGTTCTCACCACTGCAGCAAGTCCGGCCAGATCAGCGCCCCCGCGAACAGCACCAGCATCACCGCGACGATGACCAGCCCCCGGCTTGGGCCAGCATGGCTGGTCTCAACCTTTGGCATCCATGACTGGCCGGCGTCGGCCGGGACCGCAGGTGACGGCGGCGGCGCCGATGGCACAGGCACACTGATCGCAATACGCGGCACGAAGTCGGACTCGGCCAGCAGGAAGCCCATGGGCGTGGCTTGGTCGGCTGCACCCATGTGCTGAAACAGCAACCTGGACAGCGCCAGGCAATCATCCAGCGCAACCTGCGGCCGGGGCCGGAAGATGCGCAGGTGCTCGCACAGCGTATCGAGCTTGTGGTTGGGGGCATGGAAGTACTGGGACCAGCGGACCTGGCGCACCGAGCAGCGCCAGCGCTTGTGCTGGATGTCGGGAAGCACTTTTCCCAGCATCCGCGCGTGGAATTCGGCGCCGTGGGCGACCAGCACATCCGCGTCGTCGACGATGGCGCGGATGGCATCGACGTCAAAGCGCCGCCCGCGCAGCATCTCCGCGGTCAACCCGTGCGTGCCGGTGGCAGCTTCACCGATCGGCACGGTGGGCTCCTGCGAACCGTAATAGTCAGTGATCTCCCGCAACAGCGTGCCAGCCCGCGGCGCCACTTCGACAAGCAACAGGCCGATGCTGACAGGCTCGTCCGCTGGCGTGAGCCCGGTGGTTTCGGTACTGACGATTGCAACCCGCATGGGCTCGGTACTCCGGTGTAGCCGCCCGCGGGCATGGTTGGCGGCGGCCGCTCTGATCGTTTGCCTCTAGGTTAGTGCGAGCGCGTTAAACGTCATATCAACCAGATGGGCTAGCTGAAAGAGCGCCAGCCGGGAGGATGCCGGCTGCTACCCCCTCCCCCATCTCCATCTCCTGGTTCAGGCAGGCTGCTGCCCCGTTTCGCCACGCCGTCGCTCGAGATTGCAATAGACGTCGGCCGCCACCAACCCGAAGAGCGCGTGGGCGAACAGGCTTTCCCAGCCGCGGGCCTCGTCGAACCAGTTGAAGTAGGTCCCCAGCAGATAGAAATTGACCAGGTAGACCACCACGCCAAACACGATCCCGACCACCGAGGCCAGCCACAGGCTGGAATCGAAGCGGAATGACGACAGAATCATCGCCAGTACCGCCGCCAGGATGATCGACAGCGCGAAGTGCACCGTCCCCGCCGAAAGCACGACTGTCCAGTTGAAGGCATCAGCAGACAGGGCTTCACGCCCGAGGATGATGGCCGCGACCATCTTCACGGTGCCCCAGGCGCCCTGGTACAGCAGGAAGCGCGCCGTGAGCAGTTCCAGCACCATGTAGACCGCGCCGGCAATCAGCCCCGCCACCACGGCGGCCCGCCAGTCCGGCCGGCAGCGAACGTAGCGGTGCGATTCCAGATGGAGTTCCATGGCAGTCTCCTTGCGAGATCCGGCCCGGCAAGGCCGTACGAGTTAGTTCTAGCTCATATGGAGCAAATACCAAGCCGGCCAGACCGCAAGACGCGCCTTCCAAGGCACATGAATTGCCGACTTTGGCGGCACGGTGCAACCGCCGCGGCCGGCCATCTGCCGCAACGTGCCGGCCATGCTGCAACTGCGTACGTGATACAATGTCAAAGTAGCCCCCGGGGTGTCCGTGCATCCCTGTAACCGGGCGTTCTCACCAGCGCGCTCTTCGCGAGCGAACAGCAGCCGCCGGCGCGGGCCTTCCGCGACGACACCAAACTGGCGAACCACCGGGTACAACCTGCCCGCCTGCTCCGCAAAGCACACGGCCTCCCCGGCCGTCAGCGGCCAGGCCGTCGCCCAAGCCATCCGCGCCCGTTGGGCGATACCGCTGACAGGACCGAGCATCAGGCGCCGCGCGCCGCAGTCCGCGTGAGCTTGCCCCGAACAACCCAAGGCGCGCTTCGCCGCAATCGGCGAAACATGCCGCGGTTCCGCGCCGTACCGGGCGAACCGAACAGGATTTTTGAAATCGCAACCACGCAGCCTTCACGGGCTGCCGAAAAGGAAGACAGATTGGCTAAGGAAGAACTCATTGAATTTGGCGGCGTGGTGTCGGAAGCCCTGCCTGACAACCGCTATCGGGTCACGCTGGAAAACGGCGTCGAAATCTGGGCATACGCTTCGGGCAAGATGCAGAAGCACCGCATCCGCATCCTGGCCGGCGACCGTGTCACCCTGGAAATGTCGCCCTATGACCTGACCAAGGGACGCATCAACTTCCGCCACAAGTCCTGAGTTTCTGCACGGCCCCGGCGATACCGCATGCGCGGCTGTCGCCCGCGCCGCGGCCGTTGTGCGCCGACGCGCTGTCACGCCGCTGACACCGCGCCTGGACACACTTGCGGGCTGCCCGACAGGCAGCCTGCTTCCGTTTACGCGCCGCGTGCAGCCTGGCCTGCGCACCGGCGCGGGCCAGCTGGCGCTTGCACCGGTCGGGCCGCTTCACCATACTCGAAGCTCGCTCATTGCCCCGTCCGACATGAACCTGATCCTGTGGCGCCACGCCGAAGCCGAAGACCTCCCCGACGCGCTCAGCCTGAGCCGCCATGCCGACCTGCAGCGGCCACTGACACGCCGCGGCCGCAAGCAGGCGGAGGTATCCGCCAAATGGCTGCGCGCGCATCTGCCGGCCGACACCCGCGTCCTTTGCAGCCCTGCGCTGCGCACCCGCGAAACGGCGGCCGCGCTGTCTGCCGAGGCGGAGATCAGTGACGCCCTTGCGCCCGGCGCCGACGTCAGCGCAGTGCTTGCAGCAGTCGAGTGGCCGGAACGCCCCGAGCACGTGGTGGTAGTCGGGCACCAGCCCTGGATCGGCCGCGTCGCCAGCCTGCTGCTGGCCGGCTCGGAAATGAACTGGAGCGTGCGCAAGAGCGGCATCTGGTGGCTGACCGGCCGCACCCGCGAAAGCGAGGCGCAGACCGTGCTGCGCGCCGTCATCAACCCCGAATTCCTCTGAGCCCCGCCCCACCCCGCATGCCAGGTGCCGCCTGACGGCACCTGGCCCATTTTGTCCCGCCAAAATCAGAAATAGCTGATGGCGGGCGGAATCTCCCGTAAGTAGAGTGGCCTTGGCGCCTCTTCCGGTGCCGATAGCAGGTGTCACGGAGATTCCCCATGAATGGCCCGGCCGATCGTTATATTGACGTCGAGGATCGCGACTCACACCCTGACCCATCGCCCGAAAGCGCCCGACCGTCCGCCCTGGCAGGTGACGTCACGGAACCGTCATCCCCGGGTCACGGCAATGTCACCCACTCTCACTACATTGCATCGCAACAGTTTCGTCACCAAAAGGACATACTGATGCGAGATCTGCCGACGCCCACCCAGCCGCTTTTCGACTCTCTGCCCAATGGCCTTGGTGGCCAGACGGCGCGGAGCCGTCTTCATCGCCAATCAGATACACCGGCACATGAATCGCCTGTTCTCAGCGTGGCGTGGGCGCGCCACCAGGACGAAGTAGTCGAAGCCCAGCGCCTGCGCTACAAGGTCTTTGCCGAGGAAATGGGCGCGCGCCTGACCTCTTCGGTGCCGGAGCTGGACATCGACATGTTCGATGCCTACTGCGACCACCTGATCGTGCGCGACATGGCCACGCTGCGCGTGGTGGGCACCTACCGCGTGCTGCCGCCGCACCAGGCCAAACGCCTGGGCTGCCTGTACGCGGAATCTGAATTCGACCTGGTACGCCTGGGCCACCTGCGCCCCAAGATGCTGGAACTGGGCCGCTCCTGTGTGCACCGCGACTACCGTTCGGGCAGCGTCATCATGGCGCTGTGGGGCGGCCTGGGCGAGTACCTGCAGCGTTGGGGCATCGAATCGATGCTCGGCTGCGCCAGCGTGCCGATGAACGACGGCGGCCACTACGCGGCCAGCCTGCACCGGCTGTTCAGCGAGCGCTCGCTGGCGCCAATCGAATACCACGCCTTCCCGCGCGTGCCGCTGCCGGTCGAGGACCTGAACCAGCAGCTGGACGTCGAGCCGCCCGCGCTGATCAAGGGCTACCTGCGCCTGGGCGCAAAGATCTGCGGCCAGCCGGCCTGGGATCCGGACTTCAACGTGGCTGACTTCCTGACGCTGCTGCGCGTGAACGACATGAACCCGCGCTACGCCCGCCACTTCCTCGGCCTGAACAACGCCGCCTGAGCGGCGCCAGCTGCCTGTCAGCGGCCGCCGCCCCGGCGGCCGCCCTCCGCACTGCGCTCAGTCATAGATGACCTTGTAGCGCTTGCCGATCCGCTGCCATTCATCAGCCTCCTGCGCCAGGCTGTATTCGATCAGCGGATTGGCCTCGATCCACGCCTTCGGCAAGCGCACGGTGAAGCCTTCGTCCAGCGCCTCGGCCAACTGGCTCACGCGGATATCGGGCAAGGCCACGTCCGAGCGGCGGCGGCACAGCACAAAGGCCAGGCGCAGGCTGAACAGCATGCGCCAGTCGACGAACCTGCCGCTGCCCGACAGCTTGCCGAGCTTGCCCGCATGGCCCAGCAGCAGCGTCGCCAGCCGCGCCTGGTCGGTCTTGGAAAAGCCCGGCATATCGGCATGGGTGGCGATATAGGCCGAATGCTTGTGGTAGCCGCTGTGCGAGATCGACATGCCGGTCTCATGCAGGCTGGCGGCCCAGCCCAGCAGCGCCAGGTTGTCCTCGCGCCGTTCGTTGGCCGGCTCCGGGAACTGTGACAGCAGCGTCTGCGCGGCACGGCGCACGCGGCCGGACTGGGCCCGGTCCACGCCATAGCGGCGCATGAACTGGTCCACCGTGACGGTGCGCATGTCCTCGTGGTGGCTGCGTCCGAGCAGGTCGTACAGCACACCTAGCCGCAGCGCGCCGTCGGTGACATCCATGCGCTCGATATCGAGTTCGGCAAACACGCCCAGCATGATCGACAAGCCGCCCGGCAGCACCGGGATGCGGTCCGCCTTGAGGCCGGTCAGCTTGACGCGGTTGGTGTTCTCGGCCTTGATCAGCGCGCGCTTGAGGCGCTCCAGCCCTTCGCGCGTGATACCGTGCTCGGCGGTGCTGTCGTTCATGCCATTGAGTTCGATCAGCTCGGCCAGCGCGCGCGCCGTGCCCGACGAGCCGACCGCCTGCTCCCAGCCCGTGGCGCGGTACTGGCGCACCAGCACCTGGATCTCGCGGCGCGCGGCCAGCTCGGCCTGCTTCATCGCGTATTCATCGACGTTGCCGCTTGGGAAGAACTGGCGGCTGTGCGACACGCACCCGATATACAGGCTTTCCATCAGCTTGGACTGGTAGCCGTTGCCGATGATGAACTCGGTCGAGCCGCCGCCGATATCGACCACCAGGCGGTTGCCCTGGCAGGCCGGGGCGTCGTGCGAGGCGCCGAGGTAGATCAGCCGCGCTTCCTCGCGCCCGGCGATCACTTCGATCGGGAAGCCCAGCGCGCTTTCGGCCTCGATCAGGAACTCGGACGCGTTCTTGGCCACGCGCAATGTGTTGGTGGCAACGGCGCGCACCTGGTTGGGCGCGAACTCGCGCAGCCGGTCGCCGAAGCGCCGCAGCGCATCGATACCGCGGCGCCGCGCGGGCTGGTCCAGGTATTTGTCGGGCGTCAGGCCGGCGGCCAGGCGGACCGGCTCGCGCAGCGCGTCAACCTGGAAGATCTGGCTGGCCGGGCCATTGGCCGTGGGGGTCTCGTCCACCCGCCCGATCATCAGGCGGAAGCTGTTCGAACCCATATCGACGGCAGCCAGCAGGCGTGGGGTGTTATTCATCGTGTGCTAGGAGGGCTGGTTCGCGTTGGCGTTGCGTGGCGCGGCAGGTGCGCTCTGGTGCCTTGGCCTGCCGGCGTTCGCGCCCGGGAAAAATATGTCCTGATCATGTCTGCATCATGACAAAATCAAACTGTCATAAAAGTGACACGTTTTTATGAAAAAGTCGCCACATTACCAAAAGAAGGTCATGCTCATGTCGACGACTCCGTCCAGTACGCTGCTCAACCGCGAACTGGGCATCCTGGAATTCAATGCCCGCGTGCTGGCACAAGCGGCGGACCCGAAGGTCCCGCTGCTGGAGCGGCTGAAATTCATCTGCATCGTGTCCAGCAACCTGGACGAGTTCTTTGAAATCCGCATGGCGGGCCTGAAGGAACAGATGCGCGACAACGCCTCGGGACTGACGCCGGACGGCCTGTCATTCCAGCAGACCTACCAGCTTGTCACCGAGCGCACGCAACGGCTTGTGGCTTCGCAGTATGACATGCTGCAGAACACCATTTTTCCACTACTTGAAAAAGAGGGTGTCTTTTTCCACCTGACCACCACCTGGACCGACCCCCAGCGCGAATGGGCGCGCGAATTCTTCCAGCGCGAACTGGGGCCGGTGCTGACCCCGATCGCGCTGGATCCCGCCCACCCCTTTCCCCGCGTGCTCAACAAGAGCCTGAACTTCGTGGTGGAATTGTCCGGCAAGGACGCCTTCGGCCGCGAGGCCGACCTGGCCATCGTGCAGGCGCCGCGCGCGCTGCCGCGCGTGGTGAAGATGCCGGAAAAGCTGTCGGGCTACCCGTATGGCTTTGTGATGCTGTCGTCCTTCATGCAGGGCTTCGTGCATGAGCTGTTCCCGGCGATTGCCGTGCACGGCTGCTACCAGTTCCGCGTCACGCGCAACTCCGACCTGTTCGTCTCGGAAGACGAGATCACCGACCTGCGCGAGGCGCTGCAGGGCGAGCTGCCCACGCGCCATTTCGGCGACACGGTGCGCCTGGAAGTCTCGTCGGACACGCCGGCACCGCTGGCGCGCCGGCTGCTGCTGGAATCGGGCCTCGCCGAGCAGGACCTGTATCGTGTTTCCGGCCCGGTGAACCTGGTGCGGCTGATGCAGATCCCCGACATGGTGGACCGGCCCGCGCTGAAGTTTGCGCCATATGTGCCCGCGCCGGTCAAGGCCTTCTCCGCCGGCGCGTCAATGTTCGACGTGATGCGCCAGCAGGACGTGTTGCTGCACCACCCGTACGAGAGCTTCAGTTCCGTGCTCGACCTGCTGCAGCTGGCCGCGGCCGACCCCAACGTGGTCGCGATCAAGCAGACCGTCTATCGCACCGGCAATGAGTCGCTGGTGATGGAAGCACTGATGACTGCCGCGCGCAACGGCAAGGAAGTGACCGTGGTGGTGGAGCTGCTGGCGCGCTTTGACGAGGAAACCAACATCAACTGGGCCGAGCGCCTGGAATCCGCGGGCGCACACGTGATCTACGGCGTGGTCGGCCACAAGTGCCACGCCAAGATGCTGCTGATCGTGCGGCGCGAGCCCACCGGCCCCAAGGCCAAGCAGGTCAAGCTGCGGCGCTACGCCCACCTCGGCACCGGCAACTACCATCCGCGCACCGCCCGCCTCTACACCGACTTCGGCCTGCTGACGGCCAACGAGGAGATCTGCGAAGACGTGCACCACGTGTTCCAGCTGCTGACCGGCACCGCCGGCACCATCCGGCTGAACCACCTGTGGCAGTCGCCCTTCACCATGCAGAGCAACCTGGTCGACCATATCCGCGCCGAGGCCCGCAACGCGCGCGCCGGCAAGCCCGCGCGCATCATCGCCAAGATGAACGCGCTGCTGGAGCCATCGATCATCGACGAGCTGTACAAGGCCTCGCGCGCGGGGGTGAAGATCGACCTGATCGTGCGCGGCGTGTGCGCGCTGATGCCGGGCGTGCCGGGCATGTCCGAGAACATCTCGGTGCGCTCGATCATCGGCCGCTTCCTGGAACACCACCGGGTCTACTACTTCCACGCCGGCGGCGAAGAGGTGCTGTACCTGTCCAGCGCCGACTGGATGGACCGCAACCTGTTCCGCCGCGTGGAAGTTGCCTTCCCGGTGCTGGACAAGGCGCTGAAGGCACGCGTCATCAAGGAAAGCCTGCAGGTGCACCTGCGCGACAACGCCTCGGCGTGGATCATGCAGCCGGACGGCAACTATGCACGCAAGCAGACGCGCTCGAAGCGTCCACATGTGAGTCAGAACGATATGCTGGTGATGTTTGGGGGGATGCCCTGAGCGGGCTTCTGTTGCCCACCTTGCGCCAGGAGCCGAGGAGGCTTCCCTGAGGCATAACATGCAAAACCCCGCCGCGGCGGGGTTTTCCTTTACGGGTCAGGCGGCGCGCCGCGAGGTGTCCGGCGACTGCGGCGGCGCGGTCGGGCCGCTGCCTGGCGCTGGCATGTCCGCGCCCTCCCCCGCCGAACGCAGGCTGCGTTCAAGCGGGAAGATCACGCGGAACACGCTGCCCCGGCCCTCTTCGCTGGTCACGCGCAGGTCCGCATGGTGGCGTGACAGCACGTGCTTGACGATGGCCAGCCCCAGCCCGGTGCCGCCGGTGTCGCGCGAGCGGCTGCGGTCCACGCGGTAGAAGCGCTCGGTCAGCCGGGGAATATGCTCGGGAGCGATGCCCAGGCCGGTATCGGCCACCGAGAACACGGCATGACCCTCTTCCCAGGCCAGCCTGATGGTGATGCGCCCCCCGTCCGGCGTGTAGCGCACGGCGTTCGACACCAGGTTGCCCAGCGCCGACAGCAGTTCGGTCTCGGCGCCACGCATGCCGACGGTCGGGTCGATCTCGGCCGAGACCTGGTGCCGTCCCTGCGACAGCGCCTCGGCGTCGTGGGTCAGGTGCGCCACCATGGCACGGATCGGCACGATGTCATTGCCGGGCGGCTGCGCATCGCTTTCCAGCTTGGCCAGCGCCAGCAGGTCTTCGACGATGCTCTGCATGCGCACCGACTGCGCCAGCATCATGTCGATGTAGCGGCGCCGGTCGTCTTCCGACACCGGCAGGTCGCGCACGGTTTCCAGGAAGCCGGTCAGCACCGTCAGCGGCGTCTTCAGTTCGTGCGACACGTTGGCAACGAAGTCGCGCCGCATCGCCTCGGTGTTTTCGAGCTTGGTGATGTCCTGCGTGATCACCAGCTTGCGGTTGTCGCCATAGGGCAGGATCTGCACCGCGATCACGCTGTGCTTGTGCTCGCCCATGTCGCGCATCACCAGTGGGTCATCGAAGCGCTGCCGGGTCAGGTAGTGGACGAACTCGGGGCGGCGGATCAGGTGGGTGATGCGCTGGCGCACGTCGCGCCGCGCGTTCAGGCCGAAATGCTGCTCGGCCACGTCGTTGCACCACTCGATCTGGTCGGCGTCGTCCAGCATCAGCACGCCGTTGGGCGAAGCCTGGATGGCCTGGATAAAGCGCGTGTGCTGCTGCTCGACCTGCAGCACCTGGGTGCGCCAGCGCTTGACCAGCCGGTGCAGCCGGTAATACACCTCGCCCCAAAGCCCGAGTGCACTGGGGATCTCGCCGTAGACCGGCGCATCAAGCACCTTCCACAGGCGGTTGATCTGGTACAGGTAGTAGAACAGCAGCCCGAGCAGCGATACGCATGCCAGCGCCAGCGCCGGCACCGGGCCCACGGCCAGGTAAACACCGGCGGACAGCACCAGCAGGCTGATCAGGATGGCCACGGAACGGGCCCAGATGACATTCATGCGCAGGGTTCAGGCTCGCAGCCACGGAAGGCTGCAGGGTTGCGACGGAGTGTGCCACGAATTCGCCGCGCCCTGCCAGCAGCGTGGGCTCTGGCAGGGCAGCACGTCAAGCCGCCCTCCCATGTCCGGCGCGTCAGGCGCCGGGCGTGCGCGCCAGGCGGTAGCCACTGCCGCGCACGGTTTCGATCATATTGCTGTAGCCGCCGGGGGTGAGCGCGGCGCGCAGGCGCTTGATATGGACGTCGACGGTACGCTCCTCGACAAAGACATGGTCGCCCCAGACCTGGTCGAGCAGTTGCGAGCGGCTGTGCACGCGTTCCGGATGCGTCATCAGGAAGTGCAGCAGGCGGAACTCGGTCGGACCCAGCTCCAGCTTGATCGCGCCGCTGTCGTCCTGGCCGGTGACACGGTGCGTGGCCGGGTCCAGGCGCAGGCCGTTGATGGCCACCACATCGTCGGTCAGCTGCGGCGCACGGCGGCGCAGCACCGCCTTGATCCGCGCCAGCAGTTCCTTGGGCGAGAACGGCTTGGTGACGTAGTCGTCGGCGCCGGCCTCAAGCCCCATCACCTTGTCCTGCTCCTCGCCGCGGGCGGTCAGCATGATGATGGGGATCTGGCGGGTGCGGTCGTTGGCCCGCAACTCCTTGGCGAAGTTCGCGCCCGACTTGCCCGGGAGCATCCAGTCGAGCAGCACCAGGTCGGGCAGCACATCGCTCATCAGCGACAGCGCCTGCTCGGCGTTGTAGGCCCGGATCGGATAGTGCCCCGCGTGCTGCAGGTTCACGGCGATCAGTTCGGCGATCGCCGGTTCGTCTTCGACAACGAGAATACTGCTTGGCATGTAATTGTTCTCCGTGGGCGGCTGAGTTCAGCTCAGCGCTTCGCGCTCCATGTCCTCGCGCGAGACATGGCGGACGTCCGTCCCCTTGACAATGTAAATGATAAATTCCGCGATGTTCTTGGCGTGATCGCCAATGCGCTCCACCGCCTTGGCGATGAACAGGAAATCCAGCGCGACCGAGATCGTACGCGGGTCTTCCATCATGTACGTGATCAGCTTGCGCACGAAGCCGCGGAATTCCTCGTCGATGGCCTTGTCGTCCTTGACGATGCGCGCCGCCGCCACGGTGTCCAGGCGCGCAAAGGCGTCCAGCGCCTGGCGCAGCAGCGAGATCGCCATCTCGCCCGAGAGCTTGACCTCGGCGTAATTGATGCTGTGCGCCGACGCGTCTTCCATGATGTGCTTGGTGCGCTTGGCGATCTTCTCGGCCTCGTCGCCGGCGCGCTCCAGGTTGGTGATGGTCTTGGAGATGGCCATCACCAGGCGCAGGTCGCGCGCGGTCGGCTGGCGCCGGGCAATGATGTTGCCGCAGTCGGCATCGATCTCGACTTCCAGCGCGTTGAGCTGGATCTCCCGGGCGATGACCTGGTCGGCGGTCTCGCCATCGAAGTCGGACAGCGCGCGCATGGCGAGCTCGATCTGCGACTCGACCAGGCCGCCCATCTGCAGCAGCTTGGTGTTGATCGCGTTGAGGTCGGCGTCGAACTGAGTCGACAGGTGCTTGTCTGGCATGGGATTCTCCTGGCCGCTTATGGATATGCTACGCCCTGCGGTAACGATCAGCCGAACCGGCCGGTAATGTAGTCTTCCGTTTCCTTGCGGTGCGGCTTGATGAAGATCTTCTCGGTCTCGCCGAACTCGATCAGTTCGCCCAGGTACATGTAGGCGGTGTAGTCGGAGCAGCGCGCCGCCTGCTGCATGTTGTGGGTAACGATCACGACCGTGTACTCGTCCTTCAGCTCCGCGATCAGTTCCTCGATGCGGCCGGTGGAAATCGGATCGAGTGCCGAGCACGGCTCGTCCAGCAGCAACACTTCCGGGCGGATGGCAATGCCGCGCGCGATGCACAGGCGCTGCTGCTGGCCGCCGGACAGGCCGTAGCCGGACTGATGCAGCTTGTCCTTGGCCTCGTTCCACAGCGCCGCCTTGGTCAGCGCCCATTCCACGCGGTCGTCCATCTCCGAGCGCGACAGCTTCTCGAACAGGCGCACGCCGAAGGCGATGTTGTCGTAGATCGACATCGGGAACGGTGTCGGCTTCTGGAACACCATGCCGACCTTGGCGCGCAGCAGCGCGATGTCCTGGCGCGCGGTCAGCAGGTTGTCGCCGTCCATGTTGATCTCACCCTCGGCGCGCTGCTCGGGATACAGCGCATACATCTTGTTGAAGGTGCGCAGCAGCGTCGACTTGCCGCACCCCGACGGTCCGATGAAGGCCGTGACCTTGCGGTCGGGGATCGACATGTTGATGTCCTTCAGCGCATGGAACTGGCCGTAGTAGAAGTTCAGGTTGCGCACGTCGATCTTGGCGCGTACCGAATCGGGAATGTCGATGACGGTGGAGGTCATTGCGTTTCTCGCTTGCAGTCTTTGGGCGGGACGGTTTGCGTGGTCCGGCCGCTTATTTCTTGAACAGGATGCGCGCCAGGATATTCAGGGCCAGCACGCCGATCGTAATCAGGAACACACCCGCCCAGGCCAGTTGCTGCCATTCGGTGAACGGGCTCATGGCAAAGCGGAAGATCGTCACCGGCAGGTTGGCCATCGGCTTGTTCAGGTCGCTGGTCCAGAACTGATTGGACAGCGCGGTGAACAGCAGCGGCGCGGTCTCGCCGGCGATACGGGCGACGGCCAGCAACACCCCGGTCACAATGCCGGCGTAGGATGACTTCACCGTGATCGACAGCACCATCTTCCACTTGGGCGTGCCGAGTGCGAAGGCCGCCTCGCGCAGCGCGTTGGGCACCAGGTTCAGCATGTTCTCGGTGGTGCGCACCACGATCGGCACCTGCAGCAGCGCCAGCGCGCAGATCCCGGCCCAGCCCGAGAAGTGGCCCATGCGGGTCACCACCAGCGCGTAGACAAAGAGGCCGATCACAATCGACGGCGCCGACAGCAGGATGTCGTTGATAAAGCGGATAAAGCTGGCCAGCGGCGAGCTCTTGCCGTACTCGGCCAGGTAGATGCCGGCCAGGATGCCCAGCGGCGTGCCGAACAGCGTGGCCATGCCGACCATCACGAAGCTGCCGAAGATGGCGTTGGCCAGGCCGCCGCCAGCGGTATTCGGCGCCGGGGTCATCTGCGTGAACAGGTCCAGCGACAGGCCGCCCACGCCCAGCGTGACGGTGGTCCACAGGATCCACGCCAGCCAGAACAGGCCGAAGCCCATCGCCACCAGCGAGGCGGTCAGTGCATACAGGTTGGTGCGGCGGCGGCGCGCCTGCAGCCGGGTGCGAATGGCATCCGCGTCGGCACGGACCGCCGGGATCGATGCGGTTGACACAGCTTGACTCGCGCTCATTTGGTTCCCTCATTCTTTGCCAGTCGCAGCAGCAGCAGCTTGGACAGCGCCAGCACCACGAAGGTAATGAAGAACAGGATCAGGCCCAGTTCCATCAGCGCCGCGGTGTGCAGGCCGGCGCCGGCTTCGGCGAATTCGTTGGCGAGCGCCGAGGTGATGCTGTTGCCCGGCGAGAACAGCGAGGCGCTGTCCAGCAGGTTGGTGTTGCCGATCACGAAGGTGACGGCCATGGTCTCGCCCAGTGCGCGGCCCAGGCCCAGCATCACGCCGCCGATGACACCGGCGCGGGTGTAGGGCAGCACCACGTTCCACATCACTTCCCAGGTGGTGCAGCCCACGCCGTAGGCCGATTCCTTGAGCAGCACCGGGGTGACTTCAAACACGTCACGCATCACCGAAGCGATGTACGGGATGATCATGATCGCCAGGATCACGCCCGCGCACAGCAGGCCGATGCCCAGCGGCGCGCCCTGGAACAGCTTGCCGACCACCGGCAGCTGGCCCACCGTGGCGGCCAGGGGCTTCTGGAAATACTCGCCGAAGATCGGCGCGAACACGAGCAGGCCCCACATGCCGTAGACGATCGACGGCACCGCGGCGAGCAGTTCGATGGCCGTGCCCAGCGGGCGGCGCAGCCAGGCCGGCGACAGCTCGGTCAGGAACAGCGCGATGCCGAAGCTCACCGGCACCGCGATGATCAGCGCGATCAGCGAGGTCACGATGGTGCCGTAGATGGGCACCAGCGCGCCATAGACATCGGCGGGAGGATCCCACTCCGCGGTCCACAGGAAGCGCGCACCGAAGGTCTGGATCGACGGCCAGGCGCTGATCGCGAGCGAGACGATGATGCCGCCCAGCAGCAGCAGGGTCACGATCGCGGCGCCCCGCGTCAGGCCGCCGAACAGGATGTCGCCCATGCGGCTCGGGGGCTGGACGTTGCGGATCTCGGAGGGGGTAGTCGCCATGTCGGGAATTCAGGGTGGATCGCCGCTCCCGCCTGGGCGGGAGCCTGGTGTCCGGGCCAGTTTCGGGCAGCCCGGCCACCGGCCCCGCACTCGCGCGGGGCCGGCGATGCCGTCAGGATCAGTACAGCGCCTTGCCCGAGGCGTCCTTGACGCTGGTCTTCCAGGTCGAACGGATCTGGTTCACAACGTTTTCCGGCAGCGGCACGTAGTCAAGGTCGGCGGCCATGTTGGCGCCGCTCTTGTAGGCCCAGTCGAAGAACTTCAGCACTTCGGCACCCTGCGCGGCCTTTTCCTGGTTCTTGTGGACCAGGATGAAGGTGGCGCCGGCGATCGGCCAGGCTTCCTTGCCCGGCTGGTTGGTCAGGATCTGGTAGTAGGTCTTGCTCCAGTCCGCACCGGCGGCGGCAGCCTTGAAGGCATCGTCGCCCGGCTTGACCACGGCACCCGACGCGTTCTTCATGTTCACGTGGGTCATCTTGTTCTGCTTGGCGTAGGCGTACTCGACGTAGCCGATGGCGCCGTTCAGGCGCTGCACGAAGGCGGCGACGCCCTCGTTGCCCTTGCCGCCGGTGCCGCCGCCCGGCCAGTTGACCGTGGTGCCCTCGCCCACCGCGCTCTTCCAGTCCGGGCTGACCTTGGACAGGTAGTTGGTGAAGATGAAGGTAGTGCCCGAACCGTCGGCGCGGCGCACCGGCAGGATGTCCTGGCTCGGCAGCTTGGCTTGCGGGTTCAGCGCCTTGATCGCGGGGTCATCCCACTTCTTGATCTTGCCCAGGTAGATATTGGCCAGCACTTCGCCCGTGATGGTCAGATCGCCCGGCTTTACGCCCTGCAGGTTGATCACCGGCACCACGCCGCCGATCACGGTCGGGAACTGGACCAGGCCCTGCTTGTTCAGGTCCTCGTCCTTCAGCGGCGCGTCCGAGGCACCGAAATCGACCGTCTTGGCGCCGATCTGCTTGATCCCGCCCGACGAGCCGATGGATTGATAGTTGACCTTATTACCCGTTGCTTTTTGGTATGCGTCGGCCCACTTGGAATACACGGGCGCCGGGAAAGAAGCGCCTGCACCGGTAATTTCCGCCGCGAACGCAGTACCCGCCACCACCATCGAAACGATGCCTGCCACGGCAGTCTTGACCAGCTTCATATGTCCTCCAGAGAACATTGGTTGGGAATGACAAATTTTTGACAAGACGAACTCTATGCTCCCTGTATGACAATTCCGTGACATCTTTAAATCTTCTTGGAACCGGCCTCCAGCAAGGGATCGCCGCGGCCATCCGGCAATCATGGTGACGCAATATGACGGCGGTTAATTGCGTTATGGAATAAAAAAACGCCGGGACTGGCCCGGCGTTCCTGGTCAGGGGGCGGCGCATCAGGCGCCCAAGGCATCGGCCAGCCGCCTGGCCGCGCGCTCGGCCATTTCAGCCTGCTCGGCCTCGACCATCACGCGCACCACCGGCTCGGTGCCGGAGGCACGGATCAGCACCCGGCCGCGCCCCTCCAGTTCAGGCTCGACCGCCGCGCGCGCGGCCTGCAGGCCGGCATGCGACTGCCAGTCGAAGCCTTTCTGCACGCGCACGTTGATGAGCGTCTGCGGGAACAGCCTTACGCCCTCGAGCAACTGCGCCAGAGTCTTGCCGCTGCGGCGCAGCGCGGCCAGCACCTGCAGCGCCGACACGATGCCGTCGCCGGTGCTGTGGCGGTCCAGGCACAGCAGGTGGCCGGAGCCCTCGCCGCCCAGAGTCCAGCTGCGCTTGTTCAACTCTTCCAGCACATAGCGGTCACCCACCTTGGCGCGCACGAATTCCACGCCCTGGCGCTTGAGCGCGAGCTCCACCGCCATATTGGTCATCAGCGTGCCCACGGCACCCGGCACCGCCTGGCCAGCGGCCTGGCGGTCGCGCACGATCAGATACAGCAGTTCGTCGCCGTTGTAGAGACGGCCGTCGGCATCCACCACCTGCAAGCGGTCGGCGTCGCCGTCAAAGGCCAGGCCCAGGTCAGCGCCATGGGCCTTGACCGCCTCAACCAGCTTGGCCGGCGCGGTGGCGCCGTAGCCGTCGTTGATATTGCGGCCGTCCGGCTGGTTGCCGATCGAAACCACGTCGGCGCCCAGCTCATGGAACACGTGCGGCGCGATGTGGTAGGCGGCGCCATGGGCGCAGTCGACCACCAGTTTCAGGCCGTACAGGTCCTGCTCATGCGGGAAGGTGCTCTTGCAGAACTCGATATAGCGGCCGGGCGCATCGTTGATGCGGCGCGCGCGGCCCAGGTCATCGGACGGCGCGCACACCATCGGCTCTTCGATGGCAGCTTCGATCTCTGCCTCGACCGCATCGGGCAGCTTGTCGCCGTCGGCCGAAAAGAACTTGATGCCGTTGTCGTAGTAGGGATTGTGGCTGGCCGAGATCACCACGCCGGCGGACAGCCGCAGCGCCCGCGTCAGATAGGCGATGCCCGGCGTCGGCAGCGGACCGGTCAGCAGCACGTGCACGCCGGCCGAGGTGAAGCCGGCTTCCAGCGCCGCTTCCAGCATATAGCCGGAAATGCGCGTGTCCTTGCCGATCAGCACGGTCGGCTTGCCTTGCCCGGTCTTGGCGCCGTGGGCGAGCACCTTGCCGGCCGCATGGCCCAGGCGCATCACGAAGTCCGGCGTGATCGGCGCCTCGCCGACCCTGCCCCGCACGCCATCTGTCCCGAAATACTTGCGTGTCATTCGCTGATTCCCTTTCTTTACTCTGATCGTTGTTCTGCCTGCGGTGGCCGCGGCTGGTTCAGGCCGCGCCAACGGACTCGTTGCGCACCGCCCACCAGGTCTTCACGGCGTCCACCGTCTGCTCCACATCATGCACGCGCACGATAAATGCTCCGCGCTCCAGCGCACACACCGCGGCGGCAATGCTGGCGGCAACACGCTGCTGCGGCGGCCGGCCACCAAGGACCGCGCCCAGCGTGGACTTGCGCGAGATGCCAGCCAGCACCGGCAGGCCCTCAAGCGCCAGCCGCGGCAGTTGGCCGAGCAGGCGCAGATTATGATCGGGTGTCTTGCCGAAGCCGAACCCCGGATCAAGGGAGATGCGCGCATCGTCGATGCCGGCAGCGCGCAGCACGGCAATGCGCTCGGCAAGGAACCCGGCCACCTCGGCGACCACGTCATCGTAGTGCGGGTCTTCCTGCATGGTCTGCGGATCGCGCTGCATATGCATCACGCACAGGCCCGCCTGCCCCGCCGCCACGGCCTCGACCGCGCCCGGCATGCGGAAACCCCAGATATCGTTGATGAGATCGGCTCCGGCCGCAAGCGCGGCGCGCATGACCTCGGGCTTGTAGGTATCGACCGAGAGCGGCTTGCCGCAGTCGCGCAGTGCTTCCACCACCGGGATCACGCGCGCCAGTTCGTCTTCCAGCGGCAGCGCCGCCGAACCGGGCCGGCTGGATTCCCCGCCGATGTCGATGATGTCCACGCCCTCGGCGATCATCTGCCCGGCATGGCGCAGCGCCGCGTCCCGGCTGGCATGCTGGCCGCCATCCGAGAAGGAATCGGGCGTGACGTTGAGGATACCCATCACCAGCGGGCGCTGGTCCAGGGCAAAGCGAAAACGGCCGCACTGGAAATACCTGGTCTGAGAAGTCTGCTGCAAGGTAGGAATGCTTGATTCAATCCGGGCGCGGCAGATGCCGCGCAAAAGGAAAAGCCGGTGCACCAGGCACCGGCTTCAGGGACAGGCACTACACAGCCATCACTACGGCGTCGTCTGTGGACGAACCAGGATCAGGCCGTGGCGGGCGCGTTGGTCGGCGCCACCGGCGACCCGCCCGGAGGCGTGCTGCCGCCGCCGTTCGGGCCCGACGCGCTGCGCGGCGGACGCGGCGGCTTGCCGGCCATGATGTCGTTGACCTGGTCGGCATCGATGGTTTCCCATTCCATCAGCGCGTTGGTCATGGCTTCGACCTTGTCGCGGTTCTCTTCGAGCAGGCGCTTGGCCAGCGCGTATTGCTCGTCGATGATGCGGCGGATCTCGGCGTCGACCTTCTGCTGCGTGGCTTCCGACACCGTCTTCGACGACAGCTTGCCGAACATGCCATCCTGCTCGGTATCCACGTAGACCATGGCACCCAGCGAATCGCTCATGCCGAAGCGGGTCACCATGTCGCGGGCGAGCTTGGTGGCGCGCTCGAAGTCGTTGGAAGCACCGGTGCTCATGGCGTTGAGGAAGACCTCTTCCGCCGCACGGCCGCCGAAGAGGATGGCAACCTCTTCCAGCATGCTGTCCTTGTACTTCGAATACTTGTCATGCTCCGGCAGCTGCCAGGTCACACCCAGCGCCCAGCCACGCGGCATGATGGTGACCTTGTGCACCGGGTCGGCCTTGGGCAGCAGCTTGGCCACTACCGCATGGCCCGACTCATGGTAAGCCGTGGCCCGGCGCTCTTCTTCGCGCATGACCGTCGACTTGCGCTCCGGACCCATGTAGATCTTGTCCTTGGCGTCCTCGAAGTCCTGCATGTCGACCACGCGCTTGCTCCGGCGGGCGGCAAACAGTGCGGCTTCGTTGACCAGGTTGGCCAGGTCCGCGCCCGAGAAGCCCGGGGTGCCGCGCGCGATGATCGAGGCGTCGACATCGTTGCCGATCGGCACCTTGCGCATATGGACCTTCAGGATCTGCTCGCGGCCGCGGATGTCCGGCAGGCCCACGTAGACCTGGCGGTCGAAACGGCCCGGACGCAGCAGCGCCTTGTCCAGCACGTCGGCACGGTTGGTCGCGGCGATCACGATCACGCCCGAGTTGGCCTCGAAGCCGTCCATCTCGACCAGCATCTGGTTCAGGGTCTGCTCGCGCTCGTCGTTGCCGCCGCCCATGCCGGCGCCACGATGGCGGCCGACCGCGTCGATTTCATCGATGAACACGATGCAGGGTGCCTGCTTCTTGGCGTTCTCGAACATGTCGCGCACGCGGGCCGCGCCCACGCCGACGAACATTTCCACAAAGTCGGAACCCGAGATGCTGAAGAACGGCACCTTGGCCTCGCCGGCAATGGCGCGCGCCAGCAGCGTCTTGCCGGTACCCGGAGGGCCTACCAACAGCACGCCGCGCGGGATGCGCCCGCCCAGCTTCTGGAATTTCTGCGGGTCCTTCAGGAAGTCGACCAGCTCGACCACTTCTTCCTTGGACTCGTCGCAGCCGGCGACGTCCTGGAACGTGACGGCGTTCTGGTTCTCGTCGATCAGGCGCGCACGCGACTTGCCGAATGAGAAAGCGCCGCCTTTGCCGCCCCCCTGCATCTGGCGCATCATGTAGAACCAGAACACGATGATCAGCAGGGTCGGCCCGAGGTAATACAGGGCCTGCACCAGCACGTTGGGTTCGTCGTCCGCCTTGCCGGTCACCTGGACGCCGTACTTCATCAGGTCGCCGACCATCCAGATGTCGCCCGGCGAGATGATGGTGTACTTGGCGCCTTCCTTAGGCGAGACCACCAGGTTGCGGCCCTGCACGTCGACACGCGACACCTTGCCATTCTTGGCGTCATCCATGAACTGCGAATAGGTGACGCTGTCCTGCGCACGGGGCTTGTCGAACTGCTTGAAGACGGTAAACAACACCAGCGCGATTACGAGCCAGATTGCCGCCTTTTGAAACAGGTTGTTATTCAAGGCCGAACTCCTTTGCAATTGCCTTGCCAACGGATAGCTGCATTGTAATGCAGCGCCCGCCCTCGGGGGGAAACAGAGAAACTATGATGCCGATAGCACCGGGTGGGGCACTTTCCACGCTTCTTTTTTCGCCCTGGCTTGTATCGAGACCGGTCAATCCACTGCCTTGAGGTAGCGCCCAAGGATAAAGGTTTCGGAAGACTTGTCGCGAGACGCCTTGGGCTTGCGTTTCGCAACCACTTTGAAATGCCGTTTGAACTTCTCCACGATCTGGCTGTAGCCGCTCCCGTGGAAGCACTTTACCAGCAATGCCCCCTCCGGCTTAAGGTGGGCCTGCGCAAATTCCAGCGCCAGGTCGCACAGGTACTCGATCCGTGCTGCATCGGCGAAGGCCACACCGGACAAATTGGGGGCCATGTCCGACAAAACAAGGTCAATCTTGTTACCGCCGGAGGCGTCCAGCACCACACTTTCCAGTTCGCGGAAGACTGATTCCTCGCGAAAGTCACCCTGGATGAAAGTGACGTCGGCGACCGGTTCCATCGGCAGCAGGTCGATCGCGACCACGGCGCCATCGATCCTGCCGTCCTTGGCCCGGGGCGAGTCCGCCAGCTTGTTGCGGGCGTACTGGCTCCAGCTGCCCGGCGCCGCGCCCAGATCGACGATCACCTGCCCCGGGCGGATCAGCTTGTCCTGCTCGTCGATCTCCTTGAGCTTGTAGGCCGCGCGGGCGCGATAGCCCTCGCGCTGGGCCATTTTCACGTACGGATCGTTGATGTGGTCGTGCAGCCACGAATGATTGAACTTGTTTTTTGCCATGCCAGTTACCAGCCTGTTCCCTGCCCCGCCCGCCGGTCAATGCCGCCCGCGAGGGTTTTCCTACTGTTTTGATGATTTTGCTGCCCGACAGTGCCGGATTGACGGATAATACGCGCCAATCCGCATCCCGACCGCCGGCTCGCCTTATCAGCTGCCGGCTTGCCGCCCCCGGGCGGCCGTCGGCAGCCTGTCCTTGCCCGACCCGCCGTGTCACGACCGGCGCGGGCTGCAGCGCCCGATTTCCAGCGCTCACGCGCTCTATCACTATTTCAAGCGCCTAATAATCAGCGCCAACTTATGCCTGCTCTACAACTAGTCCCTGCCCAGCGCTCTGACCTGCGCTCCCGTGCCCATGCCCTGAACCCGGTCGTGATGGTCGGCGCCGAAGGCCTGACCCGTGCCGTACTGGCCGAGATCGACCGCAGCCTGGCCGCCCACGACCTGATCAAGATCCGCGTGTTCGGCGACGATCGCGATGCGCGCATCGCCATCTACGAGGAAATCTGCGACCAGCTCAGCGCCGCGCCGATCCAGCATATCGGCAAGCTGCTGGTGGTCTGGCGTCCGGGCGAAGCGCGCCTGAAGGAAAACCAGGCCGAAGACCTGGGCCGCCACACCCCCGCCCGCCGTGGCGGCGCGGCCCCGCGCACGGTGACGGTCAAGAAGCCCAGCGCCGCGCCGAACCGCCGTCCGACCCGCAAGGAAGTCACGGTGCTTGGCAACGAGCGCGTCACCGCCGGCGGCAATGTGAAGCGTTCGCGCGCACGCCCGACCAGCCAGAAGAAGAAGGCGCTGGGCTGAGCACGATCAGCTGAAGCATGGCGGGGTCGCTGCCAGGCGACGCCCGATGCCGGCACGCCACGCCCGTGGCGGTGCCGGCGGCCGGCCTCATTCCCCGGCCGAACGCGGCGCCGAAGCGCGCCACACCAGCACCAGCGCCAGCAGGCTTTGCAGCAGGTAGAAGGCGCTCGACACGCCGTGCAGCATGCCGAACTGCGCCTTGTAAGGCGATTCCGAAACGCCGACGCCCAGCGCCAGCGCCTTTTCCTTCAGGCCGGCCATGAACGGCTGGGTGCCGAAGTAGCCCGCCAGCACGCAGCACAACATGCCCAGCACCAGCCAGCGCAGGCCGCGATAGCGGTGCGCACCGCGCCGGATCATCACGTTGCACAGCACCAGCTGCAGCACGCCGATGGTGACCCCGACGATGGCCTCGGTATGGAACAGGTGCCCGGCGATCATGCCCGCCATCTCGCGGCTGGGCAGCACCGAAAACAAGGTCGGCGCCACCATGTAGCCGACGGTCCAGAGGCTGCCCGCCCACACCACCGTCAGCAGCAGGAAGATGCGGTGCGGCAGCGGCGGCAGATTGTTATAGGAATTGGAGAACACGTGCCGGTCTTTCCGGGGGGCCGGGCCAGGTGCAAGCCTGCCGGCCGGGCCGGCGTCAGATATAGCGTACGGTAATGACTTCGTACTCGCGCTCGCCACCAGGGGCCAGCACGGTTGCGACGTCGCCTTCGAACTTGCCGATCAGCGCACGCGCGATGGGCGAGCTGACTGAGATCTTGCCGACGTCGATGTCGGCTTCGTCATCGCCCACGATCTGGTAGCTGACGGGACTGCCGGACTCCAGGTCTTCCAGGTCCACAGTCGCGCCAAAGACGATGCGGCCGTCGGTGTCCAGCTGGGTCGGGTCGATGATCTGCGCGGCCGACAGCTTGGCCTCCACTTCCAGGATGCGGCCTTCGATAAAGGCTTGCTTTTCCTTGGCGGCGTCGTATTCGGCGTTTTCAGACAGGTCGCCCTGTGCGCGGGCTTCCGAGATCGCATTGATCACCGCCGGACGCTCGACAGCCTTCAGGCGCTGCAGCTCCTCCTTCAGGAGCTCTGCGCCACGCTTGGTAATCGGAATGGTGCTCATGTCTTCGTTCAACAAAAAAATGAGCCGCAGCGGAGCTGGAGCCATCCCTGGCCAATGCTGCCAGGGCACTTCCGCTCAACCGCGGCTTTCAGACAGGACCGAATGCGGGCACGCCGCATCGATCGGCGAATTTGACGTAGTTTAGGCCAGGAAGCCCGCCGGCAGCAACTCCGGCGGGCTTCCTGGCCTTGACCGGGCGCAATGCGCCCGGCCAGTGGCGATGTGCCGCTTGCCTTACCTGCGGGGCTTCAGGCCAGCGAGGCGTGCAGGCTCTGCAGGTCGTAGACCTCCAGGCTCTGCATGTGCTTCAGGCCCTCCACCGCGGCGCGGGCGCCGGCGATGGTGGTGTAGTAAGGAATGCGGTGGGCCAGCGCCGAGGTCCGGATCGAGCGCGAATCGGCAATCGCGGTGCGGGTTTCGTCCACGGTGGTGAACACCAGCGCCAGTTCGCCGTTCTTGATCATGTCCACGATATGCGGACGGCCGTCCTTGACCTTGTTGACGGTCTTGACCGGGATGCCGGCGGCCTCGATGGCCGACGCGGTGCCGCGGGTGGCAACGATCGGGTAGCCCATGTCGTGCAGCATGCGTGCCACGCCAACGGCGCGCGGCTTGTCGCTGTCCTTCACGGTGATCAGCACGGTGCCCTTCTCCGGCAGGCGCGAACCCGCGGCCAGCTGGCTCTTGAACAGCGCCTCGCCGAAGGCCTTGCCCACGCCCATCACTTCGCCGGTCGAGCGCATTTCAGGTCCGAGGACCGGATCGACGCCCGGGAACTTGTTGAATGGGAACACCGCTTCCTTGACGCTGTAGTACGGCGGGATGACTTCTTCGCCGATACCCTGCTCGTCCAGCGACTGGCCCGCCATGCAGCGCGCGGCGATCTTGGCCAACTGCAAGCCGGTGGCCTTGGACACGTACGGCACGGTGCGAGAGGCGCGCGGGTTCACTTCCAGCACGTAGACGGTATCGACGCCGTCGTTCTGCTGGATCGCGAACTGCACGTTCATCAGGCCGATCACGTTCAGCGCCTTGGCCATCGCGGCGGTCTGGCGCTTCAGTTCAGCCACGGTCTCGGCCGACAGCGAGTACGGCGGCAGCGAGCACGCGGAGTCGCCCGAGTGCACGCCAGCCTGCTCGATGTGCTCCATCACGCCGCCGATGAAGACGCGCTTGCCGTCGGAGATGGCATCGACGTCGCACTCGATGGCGTCGTTCAGGAAGCGGTCCAGCAGCACCGGGGAATCGTTCGAGACCTTGACGGCCTCGCGCATGTAGCGCTCGAGGTCGCGCGGCTCATGCACGATTTCCATGGCGCGGCCGCCCAGCACGTACGACGGGCGCACCACCAGCGGGTAGCCGATTTCTTCGGCCAGGCGCAGCGCTTCGTCCTCGGCACGCGCGGTGCGGTTGGGCGGCTGGCGCAGGCCCAGTTCCTGCAGCAGCTTCTGGAAGCGCTCGCGGTCCTCGGCCGCGTCGATCATGTCGGGGCTGGTGCCGATGATGGGCACGCCGTTGGCTTCCAGGTCCAGCGCCAGCTTCAGCGGGGTCTGGCCGCCGTACTGCACGATCACGCCGACCGGCTTCTCGAGCGCGACGATCTCCAGCACGTCTTCCAGCGTCAGCGGCTCGAAGTACAGGCGGTCCGAGGTGTCATAGTCGGTCGACACGGTTTCCGGGTTGCAGTTGACCATGATGGTCTCGTACCCGTCTTCGCGCAGCGCCAGCGCGGCGTGCACGCAGCAGTAGTCGAACTCGATGCCCTGGCCGATCCGGTTCGGGCCGCCGCCCAGCACCATGATCTTCTTCTTGTCGGTCGGCTGCGCCTCGCACTCGCCATGCTCGGCCTCGTAGGTCGAGTACATGTAGGCGGTGTTGGTGGCGAACTCGGCCGCGCAGGTGTCCACGCGCTTGTAGACCGGGCGCACGTTCTGGGCGATGCGCGCTTCGCGCACGGCCTTGGCGTCGGTCTTCAGCAGCTTGGCCAGGCGGCGGTCGGAGAAGCCCTTCTGCTTCAGGAAGCGCAGCTCGGCGGTCGACAGGCTTTCCAGCGTGCGCGCCTTGACCAGGCCTTCGGTCTTGATGATGTCTTCGATCTGGGCCAGGAACCACGGGTCGATGTCGGTCTCGGCATAGACCTCTTCCAGCGACATGCCCAGGCGGAAGGCGTCGCCCACGTACCAGATGCGGTCGGGGCCGGCTTCGCCGATTTCCTCGACGACCTCGTCACGGTCCGTCGACTTTTCGTCCAGGCCGTCGACGCCCACTTCCAGGCCGCGCAGGGCCTTCTGGAACGATTCCTGGAAGGTGCGGCCCATCGCCATCACCTCGCCCACCGACTTCATCTGGGTGGTCAGGTGGCTGTCGGCCTGCGGGAATTTCTCAAACGCGAAACGCGGCACCTTGGTGACCACGTAGTCGATCGACGGCTCGAACGAGGCCGGGGTCGCGCCGCCGGTGATCTCGTTCTTCAGCTCGTCCAGCGTGTAGCCCACGGCCAGCTTGGCCGCGACCTTGGCGATCGGGAAGCCGGTGGCCTTGGAGGCCAGCGCCGACGAACGCGACACCCGCGGGTTCATCTCGATGACGATCATGCGACCGTCCTTCGGGTTGATCGAGAACTGCACGTTGGAGCCGCCGGTGTCGACACCGATCTCGCGCAGCACGGCCAGCGACGCGTTGCGCAGGATCTGGTATTCCTTGTCGGTCAGGGTCTGCGCCGGAGCGACGGTGATCGAGTCGCCGGTGTGGATGCCCATCGGGTCCAGGTTCTCGATCGAGCAGATGATGATGCAGTTGTCCTTCTTGTCGCGGACGACTTCCATCTCATACTCTTTCCAGCCCAGCAGCGATTCTTCGATCAGCAGCTCGCGCGTCGGCGACAGGTCCAGGCCGCGCTTGCAGATCTCTTCGAATTCTTCGCGGTTGTAGGCGATGCCGCCGCCGCTGCCGCCCAGCGTGAACGACGGGCGGATCACGATCGGGTAGCCGCCGGTACCGGTTTCCTGGGCAATGCGCGACTGCACGGCCATGGCTTCGTCCATCGAGTGGGCGATGCCCGACTTGGCCGAACCCAGACCGATCTTGGTCATGGCGTCCTTGAACTTCTGGCGGTCCTCGGCCTTGTCGATGGCTTCCGGCGAGGCGCCGATCAGCTCGACCTTGTACTTGTCCAGCACGCCGTGACGGTGCAGGTCCAGCGCGCAGTTCAGCGCGGTCTGGCCGCCCATGGTCGGCAGGATCGCGTCCGGGCGCTCCTTCTCGATGATGCGCTCGACCACTTCCCAGGTGATCGGCTCGATGTAGGTCACATCGGCCGTGTTGGGGTCGGTCATGATGGTCGCCGGGTTCGAATTGACCAGGATGACCTTGAAGCCTTCCTCGCGCAGCGCCTTGCAGGCCTGGGCGCCGGAGTAGTCGAACTCGCACGCCTGGCCGATGATGATGGGGCCCGCGCCGATAATCAGGATGCTCTTGATGTCTGTGCGTTTTGGCATTGCACGCTCTCTTTATGGGCCGGCCCGCCTTGCCTGCGGACCGCGCCGGTAATCAGGGAATCCGTCAGGATTCAAAAATATCGTCTTGCTCAGTTCATCGTGGCCGTCGCCAGCTTGGCGCCGAAGCCGATGAACATCGCGCCCACCCCGCTCGACATGCCCGCCGACAGGCGCCGGCGGCGCCGGAATGCGTCGGCCAGCTTCGCGCCCACGAAGATGATCGTGGTCAGGTAGGCAAAGCTGCAGAACTGGGCGACCAGGCCCAGCACGGAGAACGACAGCACCGGGTAAGCGAAGGCCGGGTCGACAAACTGGATGAAGAACGAGATGAAGAACAGGATCGCCTTCGGGTTCAGCAGGCTGATCAGCAACGCCTTGCGGAACGGGTCGGACTGGTCGGCCTTGCTAACCGGCGCGGTGGCGGCGGCATCGCCGCGTGCGGCCCAGTTGCGCAGCGCGCCGCGCAGCATGCTGAAACCAATCCACGCCAGGTAGGCCGCGCCGACGTACTTCACCACGTAGAACAGCGCCGGGCTGGCCTTGAGCAGCGAGGCCACGCCCGCCGCCGACAGCACCATCAGCACGAAGTCGCCCAGGAACACCCCGCACGCGCCCTTGTAGCCGGCGCGCACGCCGCGCTGCGCCGCCACCGACAGCACGTACATCGAGTTCGGCCCCGGCAGCAGCACGATAAAGATCGTGCCCAGCACATAGGTCCAGAAATCGGTGATGCCGAAAGCGGTATGCATGAAGGCGTTCATGGGATGTCCCTGAGGTCTGCGCTGTTCTTCTTGCCCGCTTACTTGCGCGCGTCCGTCATCAGCTTGATGAAGCGGTCGAACAGGTAAGCCACGTCGTTCGGACCGGGCGACGCCTCCGGATGGCCCTGGAAGCAGAAGGCCGGCTTGTCGGTCAGCGCGAAACCCTGCAGCGAACCGTCGAACAGCGACTTGTGCGTCACGCGCACATTCGACGGCAGCGTGTCCGCATCGACCGCGAAGCCGTGGTTCTGCGACGTGATCACCACGCGGCCATCGTCCAGGTCCTTGACCGGGTGGTTGGCGCCATGGTGGCCGAACTTCATCTTCAGGGTCTTGGCGCCTACTGCCAGCGCCATGATCTGGTGGCCCAGGCAGATGCCGAAGGTCGGGATGCCGCGCTCGATGAACTCGCGCGTGGCGGCGATGGCATAGTCGCACGGCTCGGGGTCACCGGGGCCGTTGGACAGGAACACGCCGTCCGGATTCAGCGCCAGCGCGTCGGCGGCGCTCGCCTGCGCGGGCAGCACCGTGACCTTGCAGCCGCGCTCGGCCAGCATGCGCAGGATGTTGTACTTGACGCCGTAGTCATAGGCGACCACGTGGAATTGCGGCTGGTCCTGCTTGCCGTAGCCTTCGCCCAGCTTCCATTCGGACTGGGTCCACTCGTACGGTTCCTTGACCGAGACTACCTTGGCCAGGTCCATGCCGGCCAGGCCGGGGAACGAGCGGGCCAGGTCGATGGCCTTCTGGACATTGTCTTCGCCGGCCAGGATGCAGCCGTTCTGGGCACCCTTTTCACGCAGGATACGCGTCAGCTTGCGCGTATCGATGCCGGCGATGGCCACCACCTTTTCCTGCTTCAGGTAGTGGGCAAGGGTGTGCTCCTTGCGGAAGTTCGAGGCCAGGATCGGCAGATCCTTGATGATCAGGCCGGCGGCATGGACTTTCGTGGCTTCGACATCCTCAGGATTGACCCCGTAGTTACCGATATGCGGATACGTCAGCGTGACGATCTGCCGGGAGTAACTCGGGTCGGTGAGGATTTCCTGGTAACCGGTGATGGCGGTGTTGAACACCACTTCACCGATGGTATGGCCGGAAGCGCCAATGGAATAGCCACGAAAGACCGTGCCGTCTGCAAGCGCGAGAATGGCGGACGGAAAAGACGGTAACACGGGTAGGCTCCTGCTGGACTCACCCCGTGACCGACCAATCGACGCCTCGTGCCTCCCAGGCTGGATCCGTGACGGCGGCAGCGGCATTGCGCCGATGCGGTCGGATCCGGTTGCGACATGCTCCTTGCGTCACATTGAATGCGGACAGCAAAGGCGGCGCGGCTGGGGGCGGCGGAAGGTGGAAAGCGGTAGGCGCTAGGGTGAAGGGTTCTGAAAGCGAAACTTTCGAATTATATCCCGCGCCACCCAATTTCTCAAGTTTTCAAGGACTTGCACGCGGCAGGCAGCGGCGGCGCCACGCCGCCGGCCACCGTCCTGCCCTGTGCCTGCTACGTTACGCCCGCGGCGGCACGACCGCCGTGACCTCGATTTCCACCTTGGCGCGCGGCTCCACCAGGTCCGCAACCTCGACCGCCGTCATCGCCGGGAAGTGGCGGCCGATGATGGCCCGGTAATGCTGGCCGATCGCCCCATAGGCGCCGACATATTCCGCCTTGTCCTTCACATACCAGGTCATGCGCACGATATGCTCGGGCAGCGCGTCTCCGGCCGCCAGCACGGCAACCACGTTGCGCAGCGCCTGCGCCACCTGCAGGCCGAAGTCGTCGGTCTCGAATTCACATTTGCCGGTCCAGCCGATCTGGCCGCTGACAAAGAGGAGGCGGCTGCCGACCTGCATTTCGGTCATGGTGCCATTGGCGTAGCCACGCGGAGGCGCCCAGTCGGGCGGCTGCAGGATGTTCATGATGCGTTTTCCTGTTGATTATCTGTATGAGTGAATGGAATTCGGGGATTCAGGCCGTCGCGACCAGGTAGGCCGACATGGCCTCGCGCACGGCATCGGGCAGCGGCTGCGGAGCAATCGAGCCGGTATCGACGCAGACCAGCCGCTGCGTCACTTCCATGCGGGTATCGTCATGCGGGCCGGCGAAGCGGATCGCGAGGGTAAAGCTGGACTGGCCCAGCTTCAGCACGCGCAGTTCCCGCGTCAGCACCTCGCCCAGCCGGCTCGGAGCCAGGAAGCGGCACTCCAGCTCGGCGGTCGGCACGCCAGTTCGGCCCTCGCCATGCATGGCGTCGAAGGGCCAGCCCAGCGCCTCGCTGAACCAGTCTTCGATCAGGTCGTTGAGCATCTCGAAATAGCGCGGGTAGAACACGATGCCCGCGGCGTCGCAGTGCTTGAAGCGCACCAGGACGGTGCTGCGGAACACGGGGCTCATGGCTTCCCCGCCTGGTTGACGCCGCCATTGCCGCCGCCATTGCCCTGCTCCGCCATCTGCCGCAGCCGGAAGCGCTGCAGCTTGCCGGTCTCGGTGCGCGGCAGCGCCGGCACGAACACAATACGGCGCGGATACTTGTAGGGCGCGATCTGGCGCTTCACGTAGTCCTGCAGCGCGGTGCGGGTAGCGTCGTCCGCCGCCACGCCCTCGCGCAGCACCACATAGGCCATCACCACCTGGCCGCGCCCGTCGTCGGGCGCGCCGACCACACCGCATTCGGCCACTGCCTCGTGCTGCATCAGTGCGCTTTCCACCTCCGGCCCGGCGATGTTGTAGCCGGCCGAGATGATCATGTCGTCCGAACGCGCCTGGTAGAAGTAGTAGCCGTCCTCGTCAACGAAAAAGGTATCACCCGGCAGGTTCCAGCCCGCCTTCACATAGTTGGACTGGCGCGGATCGTCCAGGTAGCGGCAGCCGGTTGGCCCCTGCACCGCGAGCTTGCCGACCTGCCCCGGCGGCAGGGGCTGCATGTTCTCGTCGACGATCTGCGCGACATAGCCCGGCACCACGCGCCCGATCGCGCCCGGCCTGACCTCGGCGCCGGCGCTGGAGATAAAGATATGCATCATCTCCGTGCCGCCGATGCCGTCGGTCATCTCGATGCCGGTGGCCGCCTTCCAGCTCTGGCGCGTGGCGTCCGGCAGGGCTTCGCCGGCCGACACGCTCTTCTTCAGGCTGGACAGGTCGTAGCGCGGCGCCAGCGCTGCCATCTGCCGGTAGAAGGTCGGGGCGGTAAAGACGATGGTGGCGCGGAAATCCTGGATCAGCCCGAGCAGCGTCTCTGGCGTCAGCTTCTCGGCCAGCACGGCGCTGGCGCCGATGCGCAGCGGGAAACACAGCATGCCGCCCAGCCCGAAGGTGAACGCGATCGGCGGTGTGCCGCAGAACACGTCGTCGGGCTGCGGGCGCAGCACGTGGCGCGGGAACAGGTCGCACATGGCCAGCACGTCGCGATGGAAGTGCATGGTGCCCTTGGGCTGGCCGGTGGTGCCGCTGGTAAAGGCGATCAGGCAGACGTCGTCGCTGGCGGTGTCGCAGGCCTCGAAGGCATCCGGCTTGCCCGCCATCGCCGCCTCCAGCGAACCCTCGCCTTCACCGTTGAAGTACAGCGTGCGCGCCAGGCTCGGGCAGTGGAATTCGCCGCCCGCCTGCTGGTTGGCATCGAGTTCCTCGCGCAGCCGCGCATCGCACAGCGCGGCGCCGACCTGGGCCTTGTCGATGATCTGCTTCAGTTCCTTGGCGCGCAGCAGCGGCATGGTCGGCACCGCGACCAGGCCCGCCTTGAGCGTGGCCAGCCAGCTGGCGGCCATCATCAGGTTGTTGGGCCCGCGCAGCAGCACGCGATTGCCGGGCACCAGCTGCATGTCCTCGACCAGCACATGGGCGATGCGGTTCACCAGCGCCGCCAGCTGCGCATACGTGACCGTCTCGATCTGGCCGTCGCGGCGATGGCGGATGGCGATGCGCTCGCCGCGGCCTTCGCGCACGTGGCGGTCTACCAGCTCCACCGCGGCATTCATCCGCTCAGGGTAGTCGGTATCGTCATTGAAGCGGAACACCGGCCACATATCGGGCGGCGGCAGGCGGTCGCGCGCGAAGGTATCGAGGTGGGCTGTGGTCGCCATGGCTTGTCTCCTGTCTGCTCTGTATCGGTACGGCAGTTCGTGGGTGGCACGCGGGGGCGTCAGGCTTTGCGCCCGGCCAGCGTCTCGCGCGCAATGATCAGCTTCTGCACTTCGGTGGCGCCTTCATAGATGCGCAGCGAGCGGATCTCGCGGTACAGGCTTTCCACCCGCGTGCCGACCTTGACGCCCAGGCCGCCGAACATCTGCACCGCACGGTCGATCACCTGCTGTGCGTTCTCGGTCGCCACCATCTTGGCCATGGCCGCCTCGCGCGTGGTGCGCTGGCCCTTGACATCGCGCAGCCAGGCCGCGCGGTAGGTCAGCAGCGCCGCGGCGTCGATCGCGGTGGCCATGTCGCCGATGGCGGCCTGGGTCAGCTGCAGGTCGGCCAGCACGCCGCCGAACATCGGGCGCGCGCAGGCGCGCGCCAGAGCATCGTCAAGCGCGGCGCGGCCAAAGCCCAGCGCAGCCGCCGCGACCGAGGCACGGAAGATGTCGAGCGTCATCATCGCCACCTTGAAGCCCTGCCCCGCCTCGCCCAGCCGGTTGCCCACGGGCACGCGGCAGTCGTCGAAACGCAGCGTGGCGAGCGGGTGCGGCGCCATCACGTCGATGCGCTCGGCGATGGTCAGGCCCGGCGTATCGGCGTCCACCACAAAGGCGGAGATGCCGCGCGCGCCCGGCGCCTCGCCGGTGCGCACGAACACGCAGTAGAAGTCGGCAATGCCGCCGTTGGAAATCCAGGTCTTGGCGCCATCGATCACATAGTGGCTGCCGTCGTCCGACAGCCGTGCGCTGCACTGCATGGCGGCCACATCGGAACCGGCCTCTGGCTCGGACAGCGCAAACGCGGCAATCGCCTCGCCGCGGGCCACGCGCGGCAGGTAATGCGCACGCAGCGCATCGCTGCCGGCCAGCGAGATCGCGCCCGAGCCCAGCCCCTGCATGGCAAAGGCAAAATCGGCCAGGCCGTCATGGCGCGCCAGGGTCTCGCGCAGCAGGCACAGCGAGCGCGAATCCAGCGCCGGCAGCGCGCCGCCGTGCGCGGCCGGCACGCAGTAGCGCAGCCAGCCGGCCTCGCCCAGCTGGCGCACCAGCGCGCGGCAGGCGGCGTCGGTATCGCTGTGGTCGACATGGAGGTGTTGCGCGCACCAGGCGTCCAGTTCGCGCTCCAGTGTGCGGTGCGCGTCGTCGAACAGCGGCAGGTCGAGATAGGTCTTGTCGGACATGGCGCTTCAGTCCCCTTCGAACACCGGCTTGGTCTTGGCGACGAAGGCCTCGTAGGCGCGGCGGAAGTCGCGCGTCTGCATGCAGATGGCCTGGGCTTCGGCCTCGGCCTCGATGGCCTCGTCCAGCCCCATGTTCCATTCCTGGTGCAGCAGCTTCTTGGTCACACCATGCGCAAAGGTCGGGCCGGCGGCCAGTTGCGCGGCCAGCGTCTGCGCCTGGGCCAGCACCGATTCGGACGGATGCAGCGCATTGAAGAAGCCCCACTGCAGGCCCTCTTCCGCGCTCATCGAGCGGCCGGTGTAGAGCAGCTCGCTGGCACGCCCCTGCCCGATCACGCGCGGCAGCAGCGTGCACGCGCCCATGTCTGCGCCGGCCAGGCCGACGCGCGTGAACAGGAACGCGGTCTTGGCCTGCGCCGTCCCCAGGCGCATGTCGGAGGCCAGCGCCATCATCGCGCCGGCGCCGGCGCAGATGCCGTCGACCGCGCTCACCACCGGCTGCGGGCAGGCGCGCATGGCCTTGACCAGGTCGCCGGTCATGCGCGTGAAGTCGAGCAGCTCAGGCATGGTCATGCGCGTGAGAGGCCCAATGATCTCGTGCACGTCGCCGCCCGAGCAGTAGTTGCCGCCCGCGCCCGTCACCACCACCGCCTTGATGTCGCTGGCATAGCACAGGCCGCGGAACAGATCGCGCAGCTCGGCGTAGGAATCGAAAGTCAGCGGGTTCTTGCGCTCCGGCCGGTTCAGCGTCACGGTGCCGACCTTGCCGTCGCCGGACACCGACCACAGGAAGTGCTCCGGCTGGTAGCCGGCAAAGCTGCGCTTGTGGTGGCGCATGTCGAGTGCGATCTCTGTCATGGGTTCTCTCTCAGGTCCTTGTTCTGTCGTTGTCAGCCGGCCATCACCTCGCCGCCGGCCACCGGGATTGCCTGGCCGGTGATCGCCGCGGCGGACGGCTGGCACAGCCAGGCCACGGCGTCGGCCACTTCCTCGGGCTGCACCAGGCGGCGCTGCGGATTGCGCGCGGCCAGTTCAGCGCGGGCCTCGGCTTCAGTGCGGCCGGTCTTGCCGACGATATTGGCCACCGCGTCGCGCACGATGTCGGTTTCGGTATAGCCCGGGCAGACCGCGTTGACGGTCACGCCCTTGGCCGCGGTTTCCAGCGCCAGCGCGCGCGTCAGGCCGATCACCCCATGCTTGGCCGCGCAATAGGCACTGACATAGCCATAGCCGATCAGGCCGGCCGTGCTCGCCACATTGACGATACGGCCCCAGCCCGCGTCGAGCATCGCCGGCAGCGCCGCCTGCGTGCACAGGAAGGTGCCGGTCAGGTTCACGTCCAGCATGCGCTGCCACAGCGCGGCATCGGTCTTCAGGAACGGTGCGCTGTGCGCCTGGCCGGCATTGTTGATCAGCATCGACACCGGGCCGGACTGTTCCGCGGCGGCGGCGAAGGCGCGTGCCACGCTGTCGGCATCGGCAATATCGGCCGTGACAAAGGAGACTACGGCGCCTGCGGGGGCGACCTCACGCAGCGCTTGTACAGTCGCCTGCAACGCGCCGGCATCGCGGCCCAGCAGCGTCACGCTGGCGCCGTCGGCCAGCAGCCGGCGCGCGATTGCCGCGCCGATGCCGCGCCCGCCGCCGGTGACCAGCGCGTGGCGCCCTGACAATGAACCCGTGCTGCCCGTCATCCCTGCTTCTCCTGCGCCGCGGCGCGTTCCAGGTTGGTTTCAAGTTGCCGCTTGCCGGCCTGGTACTGCTTGGGCCAGGTGATATCGCGGTAGCCGATGCGCGCCGCTTCCTGCAGCGTCCAGGCCGGGTTGGCCAGGTGCGGCCGCGCGATCGCGCACAGGTCGGCACGGCCCGCGGCGATGATCGAGTCGACATGGTCGGCCTCGAAGATCGCGCCCACGGCAATGGTGGCGATGCCGGCCTCGTTGCGGATGCGGTCGGCAAACGGGGTCTGGTACATGCGGCCGTAGACCGGAGCCTGGTCCGGGCTGACCTGGCCCGACGAGCAGTCGATCATGTCGGCACCGGCGGCCTTGAAGGCGCGTGCGATCTCGATCGCATCGTCGGGGGTGATGCCGCCTTCGACCCAGTCGTGCGCCGAGATGCGCACCGACATCGGCTTGTGTTCCGGCCACACTTCACGCACCGCGGCAAACACCTCCAGCGGGTAGCGCAGCCGTGCGGCCAGCGAACCGCCGTATTCATCTTCCCGCGTATTGGTCAGCGGCGAGATAAAGCTCGACAGCAGGTAGCCATGCGCGCAATGCAGTTCCAGCCAGTCGAAGCCGGCCTCGGCGGCGCGGCGCGCGCTGGCGACGAAGTCATCGCGCACACGGTCCATGTCTGCGCGCGTCATCTCGCGCGGGGTCTGCGACTCGCCCGGCAGGTAGGGCAGCGGCGAGGCCGAGATCACCGGCCAGTTGCCTTCCGACAGCGGATGGTCCATTGCCTCCCAGCCGAGCTGGGTCGAACCCTTGCGGCCCGAGTGGCCGATCTGCATGGCGATGCGCGCATCGCTGTTGGCATGCACGAAGTCGACGATGCGGCGCCAGGCGTCGCGCTGCGCGTCGTTCCACAAACCCGGGCATCCCGGCGTGATGCGCGCATCGGGCGACACGCAGGTCATCTCCGCCACCACCATGCCGGCGCCGCCCAGCGCGCGCGAACCCAGGTGGACCAGGTGGAAGTCGCCGGGCACGCCGTCGGTGCATGAGTACATCGCCATCGGCGACACCACCACGCGATTCTTCAGCGTGACGCCGCGCACGCGGAACGGCGTGAACATCGGCGGCAGCGGCTGGTGCTCACGCAGTTGCAGGCTTTCCGGTTGCACGCCGGCCTGCCGCGCCAGCCAGTGCTCGAACTGCGCCACGTAGTCCGCGTCGCGCACGCGCAGGTTCTCATGCGAGATGCGCTGCGAGCGGGTCAGCAGGGAATAGGCGAACTGCTCCGGCGGCAGGCTGCCCGCGTAACGCTCGACGTTCTCGAACCATTCGGTCGAGTTGCGCGCCGCGTTCTGGATCTTCAGCACTTCCACGCCGCGCGTGGCTTCGTAGCGCGACAGTGCATCGGGCAGGCCGTCATGACCCCTGCCACGGATTTCCTCGGCCAGGTCAATCGCATCTTCCAACGCCAGCTTGGTTCCCGAACCGATCGAGAAGTGCGCGGTGTGCGCGGCATCGCCCATCAGCACCACCGGCACGCGGCGGCCGTCGGGCAAGGTGTTCCAATGCACCCATTGGCGGCAGATCACGCGCGGGAAGCGGATCCAGATCGCCGAGCCGCGCAGGTGCGCCGCATTGGTGATCAGCTTGTTGCCGTCGAGGTAGCGCGCGAACAGGCGCTCGCAGTAGGCCACGCCCTCTTCCTGGCTCATCTGCTCGATGCCCGCGGCGCGCCAGACCGACTCCGGGGCCTCGACGATAAAGGTCGAGGTGGTGTCGTCAAAGCGGTAGGCGTGCGCCTGGAACCAGCCGTGCTCGGTCTTCTCGAAGGCAAAGGTGAAGGCGTCGAACAGCTTGTGCGTGCCCATCCAGACAAAGCGGCACTGGCGCGTGTCGATGTCAGGCTGGAAGGTGTCGGCGTAGCGGGTGCGGATGCGGCTGTTCAGGCCGTCCGAGGCGATCACCAGGTCGGCCTGGTATTGCATCGCCAGCGCCTGGTCGTCGGACACATCGGTCTCGAACACCAGCTTCACGCCCAGCGCCTCGCAGCGTGCCTGCAGGATATTGAGCAGGCGCTTGCGGCCGATGCCGATAAAGCCATGGCCGCCGGAGCGGATGGTGCGCCCGCCGATATGGATGTCGATATCGTCCCAGTGGTTGAAGGCCGCGTTGATCTCGGCCGCGCTGACCGGGTCGGCTTGCTTCAGGTTGTCCATGGTGGCGTCAGAGAACACCACGCCCCAGCCGAAGGTGTCGTAGGGCCGGTTGCGCTCGACCACGATGACCTCGTTGGCCGGATCCTGCAGCTTCATCAGCAGCCCGAAGTACAGGCCTGCCGGGCCACCACCAATACAAAGCACTCGCATCTGTCGCCTCCTGCCGGCTGCGCCGGGCACCTTTGCCCAGGATCACACCGCCATCTAGATGATGTCTAAATATTTTATGCTTCAAATATTAGACTGCATCACGGCCGATGGCAAGGGCGGGATGCGGAGTGCCCCGCACGGCACCCGCATCCCACGCCTTCAGCCCGCCATCTAGCCTTTCAGCGCTGCCTGCAACTGTTCCAGCGCACCCGGGTCCTCGATCGTGGTCAGGTCGCCCGGATCGCGCCCTTCGGCCACCGCCTGCATGGCGCGCCGCAGCAACTTGCCGGAGCGGGTCTTGGGCAGTGCATTGACAAAGAATACGCGCGCCGGCCGCGCCACGGCACCCAGTTGCTGCTCCACCGTCTTCATCAACTCGCCCTCCAATGCCAGCCGCGCTTCGGCCGTGGCCGTGCGCGCCGGATCGCGGGCGATGCAGAAGGCCATCGCCACCTGCCCCTTGAGCGCGTCCTGCACGCCCACCACCGCCACCTCGGCCACGGCAGCGTTGGACGACAGGCTTTCCTCGATCTCGCGGGTGCCCAGCCGGTGGCCGGCAACGTTGATCACGTCGTCGGTGCGGCCCAGGATAAAAACATAGCCGTCGGCGTCGCGCACGCCCCAGTCGAAGGTCGAATAGCACAGCCGGTTCGGCACCGCCTGCCAGTAGGTGCGCACGAAGCGGTCGTCGTCGCCCCAGACCGTGCTCATGCATCCCGGCGGCAGCGGGCCGTCGATGGCGACCACACCCTTCTGCCCCGGCGGGCATTCAGCGCCGGTGTTCTCGTCGACGATCTTCAGGTCATAGCCGTAGGCGGGCACGCCGGGCGAGCCCAGCTTGGGCGGCAGCGCCTCGATGCCGCGCTGGATCGCGAGGATCGGCCAGCCGGATTCGGTCTGCCAGTAGTTGTCGACCACGGGCTTGCCCAGGCCGTCCTGGATCCAGCGCGCGGTGGGCTCGTCCAGCGGCTCGCCGGCCAGGAACAGCAGGCGCAGGCTGGACAGGTCGTAGCGGGTCAGCCAGGCCGGGTCCTGCTTCTTCAGCACGCGGATCGCGGTCGGCGCGCTGAACATCAGGTTGACCTTGTATTGCTCCACCAGCCGCCACAGGATGCCACCGTCGGGGCGGATCGGCGTGCCTTCATACATCAGCGTGGCCATGCCGGCCAGCAGCGGGCCGTAGACGATATAGCTGTGCCCCACCACCCAGCCGATGTCCGACGCGGTGAACATGGTGTCGCCGGGCTTGCCGCAGAAGATGTATTCCATCGAGGTGGCCAGCGCCACCGCGTAGCCGCCGGTATCGCGCTGCACGCCCTTGGGCTTGCCGGTGGTGCCGGAGGTGTATAGCACGTACGACGGCTCGCTCGATTCCAGCCACACGCACGGCACCTGCACGCCGGCCACGCGTTCGCGCCAGGCGGCGTAGTCCTCATCGCGGCCCTCGGTACGGGGCATTTGCGCCAGTTGCCGGTCCACCAGCAGCACCTTCCCGGGCTGGTGCGACGAGAGCCGGATGGCCTCGTCCAGCAGCGGCTTGTAGGGCACCACCTTGCCGGCACGCGAGCCGGCGTCGGCGCTGACCACCACGCGCGGCCGGGCATCCTCGATGCGCGCGGCCAGGCTGACCGAGGCAAAGCCGCCGAACACCACCGAATGGATCGCGCCGATGCGCGCGCAGGCCAGCATGGCAAAGGCGGCTTCCGGGATCATCGGCATGTAGATCAGCACGCGGTCGCCCTTCTGCACGCCCAGGGCCTGCAGGATCGCGGCCATGCGGCTGACTTCGTCGTGCAGCTCGGCGTAGGTAAAGGTGCGGGCCTGGTCGGTCTCGGTCGAGACCCAGTGCAGCGCCGGCTGGCTGGCGCGGGCCGCCAGGTGGCGGTCGACCGCGTTGTGGCACAGGTTGGTGCGCCCGCCGACGAACCAGCGCGTAAAGGGCGCGCGGCTGTTGTCGAGCACCTGGCCGAACGGGGTTTCCCAGTCGATGCGCGCCGCCTGTTCGGCCCAGAACCCCTCGGGGTCGGCCAGCGAACGGGCATGCACGGCATGGCTTGCCGTCATGTCTGTCTCCTCCGCGTCTGCGGTCATTGTGATGATGACCGTAGTTTGCCACCGGCGCGGGTGCGCGTGGACACAGATTCGGAGAGGGGCGCGCGGGCCCCGGGGGCCGGCACATGAAAAAAGGGGCGTGCCGACGGCATCGCCCCTTCTTGCGCCATGCGGCGGACCAGCCGGCGCCCGCATTCGTCAGCGGGCCTTGGCCCCCTTGGCGCCGGCCTTGGCCGACGCCTTGACGTTCGGCCCCGGCTTGGACTCGCGCACCACGCGCGCCGGCGTCGCCTTGACTGCCGTGCGCCGCGAGGCCGCCTCGACGGTGACGCGCTTGCGCGGCTCCGCCTTGCCCGCCTTGCCCTTGGCCGAGACCCGCACGATGCCGCCCTTGCTGCTTCGCTCGGAACGCTCTGCACGGTCGGCGCGCTCGGCACGGTCGGCCTGTTCGGCCCGCGCCGCCCGCACCGCGCCGGCGCCGCGCACCGGCACCATCAGCACCAGGCTCTGCCCGGCGACCAACTTGGTGCCGGAGAGCTTGTTCCACGATTGCACCTGCCCCGCCGAGACGCCATAGCGCCGCGCCACCGAGGCCACGGTGTCGCGCCGCCCGGCACGCACCACCACGCGGCGCGCATCCGGCAAATCAGGCTCCATCGCCAGCATGGCACTGTCGGCCAGGGTCGCGCTGATATCCTGGTCGTGGCGGCCCGAGCGCGGGATCATCACGGTCGAGCCGGCCTTCAGGCGCATGCCTTTCGGGATGCTGTTGATCTCGCGCAGCGTATCGGCGTCGACGTTCAGCCGTGCCGCCAGCGCTTCGATACGCTCGCGGCTGTCCACCGTCACCGCCGACCAGCTCGACAACCCGCCGCGGTAGGTGTTCAGGTTGTACTGGAAGCGCTCGGCGTTATCGAACGGCAGCAGGATCTGCGGGTTGGACGCGCCCAGGATCACCGGCCGGTTGAACGACGGATTGAGCGCCTTGAATTCCTCTACCGACATGTCCGCCAGCTTGGCCGCCAGGTTCACGTCGATATCGCGCGAGGTGGTCACCGTGACAAAGTACGGGTGGTCCGGGATCTCGGGCAGCTTGACGCCATACGCAGCCGGGTTGGCGATGATGTTCTTGACCGCCTGCAGCTTCGGCACGTAGTAGCGCGTCTCGTTGGGCATGGGCAGGCTGGCGTAGTCGGTCGGCAGCCCGCGCGCCTGGTTGCGTGCGATCGCGCGCGACACCGCGCCCTCGCCCCAGTTGTAAGCCGCCAGCGCCAGGTGCCAGTCGCCGAACATATCGTAGAGCCGCGCCAGGTAGTCCAGCGCGGCGTCGGTCGAGGCCAGCACGTCGCGGCGCTCGTCACGGAACATGTTCTGCTTCAGGTTGTACGACTTGCCGGTACTCGGGATGAACTGCCACATGCCCGCCGCCTTGGCGGTGGACTGCGCCTGCGGGTTGAACGCGCTCTCGACGAACGGCAGCAGCGCCAGCTCGGTCGGCATCTTGCGCCGTTCCAGCTCTTCTACGATGTGGTACAGGTAGCGGCTTGAGCGCCCGACCATCCGTTCCATGTATTCCGGCCGCTGCGCATACCACTGGGTGCGGTCATCGACCAGCGTGCCCTCCAGGTCCTGCATGGCAAAGCCGCGCCGGATGCGATCCCAGATGTCGTTGGACGGGCCGCGCAGCCAGTCCAGGCCACCCTGGTCGACATTGATCGTGGATACGGAAGAAAGCGCCGATTTGTCGATGAGCGAGTTGAGCGGGTCCTGGCGCTTGGCGGTCTGGGCGGTCGCGGCGCCGTTGGCGCCATCAGGCGGCGTTGGGGTGCTGGCGCACGCTGCAAGCAGCGCGGCGCACGCGACCACCGCCAGTAATCGACCAATTTTCATTAAGTTCTCGAATCGTGACGCCAAAAGGATGCGTGATGCTAAAAAAAACCGCGTATCGCGTCAATCAGATTTTCCATATGGCCAGTATCCGCCGGGCAGCCGGAAAGCCTTGCGGCGCAAGGCCCGGCAGGGTTCAGCGGAAATTGTCCTTCCAGCCGCGCAGCGCACCGAAGGCCTGCGCATCGCCCGTGGCGGCCCCGCCCTGCGCCGCCACCGCCGCGCGCACCGCGGGCTCGCGCGAGCGCAGGAAGGGATTGACCTCGCGCTCATGAGCGATGGTGGTCGGCAGCGTCGGCTGGTCCGCCGCGCGCAGCGCGTCGACCCGCTGCTCCCATGCCGCCAGCGCGGCATTGGCCGGTTCCACCGCCCGTGCAAAGCGCACATTGCTGCGCGTATATTCGTGCGCGCAATAGACGCGGGTATCGCCCGGCAGTGCCGCCAGCTTGTCGAGCGAGTCCAGCATCTGTGCCGGCGTGCCTTCGAACAGACGCCCGCAGCCACTGGCAAACAGGGTATCGCCACAGAAGACCGCCGGGCCGGCTTCGCCCAGGTCGCCCACATAGGCGATATGGCCGGCGGTGTGCCCGGGCACGTCCAGCACGCGCAGCGTCAGCGCCGGCGTCTCCAGCGTCACGACATCGCCTTCGCGCAGGGCCCGGGTGCGCCCGCCAATGCGTTCGCCGGCGGGCCCCAGCACCGGCATCGGCGCGCCCGACGAGGTGCGCGGGTGCGCCGCCAGCAACTCGGCTACCCCGCCCTGGTGATCGCCGTGGTGATGGGTGATTACAATAGCGCCCAGAGCCAGACCGCTTTGCGCCAGGAAGCGCTCCACCGGCGCGGCCTCGCCGGGATCGACCACGGCGGCGCTATGACCGTCGTGGATGGCCCAGATATAGTTATCCTGGAACGCCGGGATCGGCTCAACCTTCAACATGCGCATGCTCCTATGTCCAATCGTCCCAATCATCCGATTGTAAGCTGGGAAGACTGGCTGGCCTCGCCGCCCGGTGAGTACATGCTGCGCTGGGAGGCGCAGCAGTACGACCGGATCGTGACCGACATCTTCGGCTACCACGCCGTCCAGTTGGGCCTGCCCTTTATCGACACCCTGCGCGAGAACCGGATGCCGTTCTCGGCGCTGGCGCTGGACCCTTCCAGTGGACCGCACGGGCCGCGCGCCGCACATCCCGACGCGCGCCAGCTGCTGTGCCGCTTCGACGAGCTGCCGTTCGACACCCAGAGCATCGACCTGGTCACCCTGCCCCACATCCTGGAATTCGCCGAAGACCCGCATGAAGTGCTGCGCGAGGTCTCGCGGGTGCTGATGCCCGAGGGGCGCGTGGTGGTCACCTGCTTCAACCCGATGAGCCTGTGGGGCGCGCGCCAGGGCATGAACCGGCTCGGCGCCACGCCCTTCCTGCCGACGGACGCGCAGCAGATCGGCTTCGTGCGCATCAAGGACTGGCTCAAGCTGCTGGGCTTCGATATCATCCGCGGCCGCTTCGGCTGCTACTGCCCGCCCTACCGCACCGACCGCTGGCTGCAGCGCGCCGCCTTCATGGAAAAGGCCGGTGACCGCTGGTGGCCGATCTTCGGCGCGGTCTATATGATCTCGGCGATCAAGCGCGTGCGCAATATCCGCCTGGTCGGCCCGGCCTGGAAGAGCAAGCCGGCGCTGGCTCCGGTGTCATCGCCCGTGGCCACGCCTACCGGCACCCACGGCAAGACCCCCGGCGAAGAGCGCTGACGCCGGCGCGCGCCCGCGCTCTCACCCGATTCGCCCTCAAAGCGCCACCTGCCCGGCGGGTGGCCACCTTGGAATCACATGCAAGAAGTCACGATCTACTCCGACGGCGCCTGCAAGGGCAATCCCGGCCGCGGCGGCTGGGGCGCGGTGCTCGTCGCCGGCGCCAGCGAGAAAGAAATGTTCGGCGGCGAGCCCAACACTACCAACAACCGCATGGAAATGACCGCCGTGATCGAAGCATTGCGCGCGCTCAAGCGTCCCTGCGTCGTGCGTGTCTATACCGACTCGCAGTATGTCCAGAAGGGCATCAGCGAATGGCTGCCCGGCTGGAAGGCCCGCGGGTGGAAGACCGCCGACAAGAAGCCTGTCAAGAACGCCGACCTGTGGCAGGAACTGGACACCCTGGCGCAGCCGCACCAGATCTCCTGGCACTGGGTGCGCGGCCACAACGGCCACCCCGGCAATGAGCGCGCCGACGCGCTGGCCAACCGCGGCGTCGAATCGATCGGCCGCTGATCCCTCTCGCTAACAAGAAACCGCGGGGCGCCCACGCAGCTCCGCTAGAATGCCCGCCATGCGACAAATCGTTCTCGACACCGAAACCACCGGCCTGAGTGCCGCCACCGGCGACCGCCTGATCGAAATCGGCTGCGTCGAGCTGATGAACCGCCGCCTGACGGGGCGCCACCTGCACTTCTACGTCAACCCGGAACGCGATATCGACGAGGGCGCGATCGCCGTGCACGGCATCACGGTCGAGTTCCTGGCCGACAAGCCCCGCTTTGCCGAAGTCGTCAACGACATCCGCGAATTCATCCAGGATGCCGAGCTGATCATCCACAACGCGCCGTTCGACCTGGGCTTCCTCGACATGGAATTCCAGCTGCTGGGCCTGCCGCCGTTCCGCCAGCATGCCGGCAATGTGATCGACACCCTGCGCGAAGCCCGCCAGATGTTCCCCGGCAAGCGCAACTCGCTCGACGCCCTGTGCGACCGCCTGGGCATCAGCAACGCCCACCGCACGCTGCACGGCGCCCTGCTGGATGCCGAGCTGCTGGCCGAGGTCTACCTGGCCATGACGCGCGGCCAGGATTCGCTGGTGATCGACATGCACGACAGCACCGCAGGCCACGGCGGCGCGGTTGCCGCGGCCGACCTGTCGCGCCTGGCCCTGCCCGTGCTGCGCGCCACGGACGAAGAGCAGCAGGCCCATCTCGCCCTGCTCAAGGGCCTGGACAAGGCCAGCGGCGGCAAGACGGTGTGGCAGGAAGCCCCCGCGGCAGAACCCGGAAGCCTGGCCGCCTGACAAAAATCAAAAAAGGGCTTTACAAGATACAAGAACCTCTGCATAATCTCATTTCTCCGCTGCACGACGGCAACGACGGCGCAGTAAGGGGTGGTTAGCTCAGCGGTAGAGCACTGCCTTCACACGGCAGGGGTCACAGGTTCAATCCCTGTACCACCCACCAGACAAATGGCCAGCAACTGCCTAAGTTGCCAGGAAACCCAGACAGCGCAAGCTCTCTGGGTTTTTTGTTGCCCGGCGTTTGCCCACGTTTTCTACCCCCCCCCCCGGAAAACCGTGGTTCATCACGCCAATCAAGGAATGCTCGCCTGGCATATTTGCGGCTGGCGCGCATACTTGTCCACAGGACGACGGGCCAGGCAGGCACAGTCGCCCTCGCTCCCACGAGCACAGCCCCTATCGCCCATCCGATCATCGACGCAGCTTTCGGGAGTCCGCCATGCCCGATTCACCCAGGACGACGATCCATGCCGGCGCGACCGTGCCGCCGGAGGATGCTCAGACACGGGAGCCGGTGCTGGACGTTGTGGATCGCGTCTCCGAGATGTGCTTCGGCCTGTTCATGGCGCTCACTTTTGTCGGCGCGGTGTCGAGCGGCACGGGTGGCCCGGATGCCAGCCGCACCATGATGCATGCCGCGCTGGGCTGCAACCTGGCCTGGGGCATGGTGGACGCGGTCATGTTCCTGATCCGTACGCTGGCGAACCGCGGCCAGCGGATCTCCCTGGCACTTGCCGTCAGGAATGCTAACGACCAGGCCACGGCGATCGGCCTGATTCGCGATGCGCTGCCTCGCGCAACGAAGTCGCTGGTCACCGACAAGGAACTGGAAGCCATGCGGGCACGGCTTGCCGCCGCCCCGGCACTGCCGCCCCGCCCCCGCCTGAACATGGCCGACCTGATCGGTGCCGTGCACATCTTCTTTATCGTTGTACTGGCCACGTTTCCGGTCGCACTGCCGTTCGTACTGCTGGACGATGTCAAACTGGCGCTACTGATCTCGCGCGGGCTGACCCTGGCCATGCTGTTCGCCGCCGGGTGGGCGCTGGGCCACTATGCCGGCTTTGGCGGCTGGGTCACTGGCGCAGCCATGACTGCGCTGGGCGTGGTCATGACCATCGCCATTATCGCGCTGGGCGGCTGAGATGCGAGGCGCGATCCTGCTGCTTGCCGCCGCCCTTGGCGCGGGCACGGTCCAGGCACAGGAGCCGCCCCAGCCCGCGCCGGATGCCGCCGGGCAGGCGGCCGGCCCGCCCTGGACCTTCTCGGCAACAGGCTACTGGAACATGCCGCGCCAGAGCGGCGACTACCTCTCCGGCATCTTCATCGCCGAAAGGAAGCAGCTTCACCTCGAGGCAAGAAGCAACTACGAGGCAGTCCACTCGCAGTCAGCCTTCATCGGCTGGACCTTCTCGGGCGGCGAAACCATCCAGTTCAAGGCGACCCCCATCGTTGGCTTCGTGGGAGGCTCCACCCGCGGCCTGATCGGCGGAATCGAGGCCAGCGTCGCAGTGAGCAAGTTCGACTACTACATCGAAGCCGAATACCTGGATGCGCGCGGCGAAGAGCCGGGCTATCTCTACGCCTGGAGCGAACTTGGCTTCCGCCCGGTCGAATGGCTGAGGCTGGGCCTGGTCGCGCAACGTACCCGGATCTACGGGGGAGGCCGCGAACTCCAGCGAGGCGGCTTTTTCCAGGTCACGGTGCGCAGGTTCACGGCGGGCTTCTACTGGTTCAACCCGGGCTCGACGGACCAGGTCGCGATCCTTTCGCTGGGCGTGAGCTTCTAGGCCCCAGCCACGTCGCGACGCAACCTTTCCGTTGCCGGCGACAAGGCTTATCTCATATCCGCCCACTCACTCGCCGGCTACCTTGACTGCTCCGACCTGCACCGGAGCACGACTTGCCGTCCCCCTGCCTCCCCACCGCGACCGAAACAGAACTCGCCCTGCCCTGGACCGGCCGCAACCCGGTCAGTGCCGGCTGGTTCGAGATGCGCCAGGCGCGCGTGCCGCGTGATGCGCTGCCGGTCTATGACGAAGACATGGATTGCATCATCGGCTACCACCGCAGCTTTGCCTCGGTGGCTTCCACCTATGACCTGACGGGCCGTGTCGTGGCGCTGGATGCATGCGTGGATGAAGCTGGCGCGGGGCGCGCACCGCTGCTGGTTGCCGGCACGCTGTGGCAGCCGCGTGTGCGCGGCATGACGCGCAGCGGCGCCGAGGGCGAAGGACTGGCGGCGCCCGCGGCGACGCTGGCGCGGCGGCGCGGGCGCTTCATCGCACTGGCTCGGCAGCCACTGCATTTCACGCTGGCCGCGCTGGCGGACATGCAGGAGCCGGAGCGGTTCGTGCCGCTGCATATCCTGCGGCTGGCGATGCGCTGCGGCACGCGCCTCGCTGCAGCATCGGAAATGGCACGCTTTGTCGCGCCGATCACGAGGCGGGGCGTGCCGACCGCACTGGAATTGACGCTGCGCCCGCGCGACCATACCGTGCTGCGCGTGCGCACCTGGCCTGTCGCTGGTTAGCCGTGCCAGGCCCCTGCGTCCGCGACGACCGTGGCGAAGCGGTCGTTCAACGCGGCCAGCGTGCTGCGGTGGAGATCGGCCGCAGGCACGGCGGGCCCGCCCAGCGGGTCAGGCAGGTCGCGCGTGGCGCAGGCCGCGGCCACGACGGTGCTGCGATAGCCGTGGTCGAGCGCGGAGCGCACCGTGGCGCTTACGCACATATGCGTCTGGAAGCCGGCCACGATCAGCTCCTTACGGCGGAGCCTGGCCAGTTCGTCGGCCAGGGTGGTGCCGGCGAAGCTGTTGGGCAAGCCCTTGGTGACGGTAATCTCACCGGCCTGCGGCCCCACCCCTTCAATGAAGGCGGCATACGGCCCGGTCGGATCGAACGCCATGCTGCCCGGCCGGCCGTGGTGCGCGACATGGATTACCGGCGTGCCGTGGCGGCGCGCCAGCGCCAGCAGTTGCGCGCAGGCAGCCACGGCCGCGGGCATGCCGGCCAGCGGCAGGCGGCCGTCGACGTATTCGCGTTGATGGTCGATCAGGATCAGGACGGCGGCATCCCAGGCGGAAGGGGTGCGGCTGGCGCCGGCCAGGTCGAGCAGCGTAGTCGGTGTAGTCATTGGCGTTTGGGCTGGAAAGGAATCAGGAACGGCAATCAGGAACCGCGAGACGGGCCCGCCACATCGCGGGCCATCCCGCATGCTACTGCCAAGGCGGAATCGGTGCATGAGTGCGCGTGGCGATCTCGCCACCGGCCAGGCCCTTCCCTGTAGCGCGGCCGGCACGTTGCGCTGGCACCCTGGCGCGCTGTTGCAAACAGTTGCGAATTTCACCTTGACATCTGCTAATCTTGATTTCACGTCCCGGACAGGATCTCGGGTCGGCAACACAATGCGCCGGGACGAGGATACGGGTCAGTGCGCACAAGAAATAAGTCAATCATGCAGCACTCTTTGAAGTACCGGATGGCGTTCGCCACGGCGGGTGTGGTGACGCTGATCATCGTGCTGCGCGCGCTCTACGCGCAGTACTACGCCTACGACGGCCTGAAGAACTTGCAGCAGACGCAGCAGGACACGCTGGTCAAGATGGTGGCCGAGCAGCTCGATGAAAAGCTGCAGGGCCGCGCCACCGTCCTGCGGCGCGTGGCAAGCCAGCTCTCCCCCATGCTTTCGGTAAAGCCGGCCGAACTGCGCCGGGCCGTGGAGGGCATGGTGGAAATGCCCGAGACTTTCAACGCCGTCTTCCTGGCCGCGCCCGACGGACACCTGGTGTTCAGCACCGCCGTGCCGGATGGCGTGCGCCTGCGCGTGGACGACCGCGACTATTTCCGCGATATCCAGCAGGGCCAGGCGTTCGCGGTGTCGGACCTGATCCAGGGCAAGCAGACCAATGCCCCCGGCGTAGTGCTGGCAGTGCCGCTGCACGGGCCGGGTGGCGAGCTGCGCGGCGTGGTCGGGGGCGTCCTGAACCTCGCGGACAGCAACTTCCTGCGCGAGCTTGCGCACAGCCGCGTGGGCACTACCGGCAGCTTCTGCCTGGTTTCCTCCGGCACCAATCCCCGCTATGCAATGCACCCGGACGCTGCCCGCGTGCTGAGCCCCGCACGCGCGATCGGCGAAGCCTGCGGCGCCGATCACGCCCCCGCCTTCCTGGAAGTCCTGACGCCGACGCAGCCGATCGTGGCGCGCCATCTGCTGGCATCCAACGGCTGGGAGTTGGTGGCGGTCCTGCCGGCAGCCGAAGCCTACGCGCCGCTGCTCGCGGTGCGCCAACGGACCCTGGTCATCGGCGCCATCACCATGCTGCTTGCCGCCGCGATGATGTGGCTGGTCATGCGCCGCCTGCTTGAACCGCTGCAGCGGCTGCACCGCGCCGTGCGCCAGATCGGCACCAACCCGGCCGCGGTGGCGGACCTGCCCGTCGGCCGCGCCGACGAGATCGGCGAACTGGCCGCGACCTTCGCCGAGGTGGTGGCGCAGCTGTCGGAGCGCGAAGCCGCGCTGAAAGCGGCCAAGGACCGCGCCGCCGAAAGCGAGAAGCGCATCGAGGCGATCGCCAACCATGTGCCGGACTTTGTCTCGTTCATCGACATGCAGCAGCGCTACGTCTTCGTCAACCAGGCCTATGCGCAGCGCTATGGCGTGCCGGCGCAGCAGATCGTGGGGCTGTCGCTGCGCGAACTGTGGGGCACGCAGGAATACCTGGCCTGCCAGCCGTACCTGGAGCAGGCCTGCGCCGGGCGCGCGGTGACGTTCACCCGTGAAAGCGCTGATGGCACCGAATGCATGGAGATCACCTGCCAGCCGGCCTGGAACGATGTGCAGGACACCGTCATCGGCCTGCACATGTTCGGGCGCAATGTCACCCATGAGCGCGAAAAACTGCGCAGCCTGGAAGCGCAGACCATCTCCGACTACCTCACCGGCCTGCTCAACCGCAAGGGTTTCGACCGGCGCCTGGCCGAATGCATGGCCCGCGCCAGCGCCGACGGGCGCTCGCTGGCGCTGCTGCTGGTGGACCTGGACGACTTCAAGGGCGTCAACGACAGCTTTGGCCATCCGGTGGGCGACCAGTTGCTGGTCGCCTTTGCGCAGCGGCTGCGCGCCTGCGTGCGCAAGGGCGACGCGGTCGCGCGCATCGGCGGCGATGAGTTTGCGGTGATCCTGGACGGCGTTGCCGACCGCCAGGCCATGGCGTCCATCGCCAACACCATCGTGCAGGACGCGCGCATGCCCTTCGTGATCGATGGCCACACGCTGGCGGCCTCGGCCAGCGTCGGCTCGGCCATCCATGACGCGCGCCATGCCATGACCGCGAGCGAGCTGTTCATGCACGCCGACATAGCGCTGTATGAGGCCAAGCGGCATGGGAAGGCGCGTTATGCGGTGCAGTCAGTGGCGGACGAGCCCCACTCGGAAACATCGGACTTGGCCACGTAGAGAGCGAGCGCCGAAGTCAGGGCCGAATGACCTGTTGAGTGCCCCCTCTCCCGCAAGCGGGAGAGGGGAGCAAACCAGCGGCATTCATTCATTGCCGGCAGCCTCAAACGCCTCAGCGCACCTTCCCTTCCTTCCACGCCTGCAGCAGCTTGTCGTAAGGAATGGTCTCGCCCTTCGGCTTTTCGTTGGCCAGCTTCTGCCACGGCGCATGGTCGTTCGACAGCCACTTGCCCGGGTCTCCCTTCGGGTTGAGCCTGGGCGCGCAGTTGCTCATGCCGGCGCGTTGCAGCCGCGCCATGACCTGGTCCATCTCTTCGGCCAGCGTGTCCATGGCGGCTTGCGGCGTCTTCTCGCCGGTCACCGCGGTGGCCACGTTCTTCCACCACAGCTGGGCCAGCTTCGGATAGTCGGGGACGTTGGTGCCGGTCGGCGTCCACGCCACGCGCGCGGGGCTGCGGTAGAACTCGATCAGCCCACCGTACTTGGCCGCGTTCCTGGTCAGGTAGTCGTGGTGGATGTCGCTGTCGCGGATAAAGGTCAGCCCGGTCAGCGACTTCTTCAGCGAGACCGTCTTGGATGTCACGAACTGCGCATACAGCCAGGCGCCCGCCAGCTTGTTGGGATCGGTGTTCTTGAAGAAGGTCCAGGAGCCCACGTCCTGGTAGCCGTTCTGCATGCCCTGCTTCCAGTACGGGCCGTACGGCGACGGCGCCATGCGCCACTTGGGCGAGCCGTCGGCGTTGACCACCGGCAGGCCCTTCTTGGTCATGTCCGCGGTGAAGGCGGTGTACCAGAAGATCTGCTGCGCCACCTGGCCTTGCGCGGGGACCGGGCCGGCCTCGGAGAAGGTCATGCCCATCGCCTGCGGCGGCGCGTACTTCTTCATCCAGTCGATGTACTTGGTCAGCGCATAGACCGCCGCCGGGCTGTTGGTGGCACCGCCGCGCGACACCGAGGCGCCGACCGGCGTGCACTTGTCCTCGGCCACGCGGATGCCCCACTCGTCCACCGGCATGCCGTTGGGAAGGCCCTTGTCGGCGGTGCCGGCCATCGACAGCCAGGCGTCGGTGAAGCGCCAGCCCAGCGACGGATCCTTCTTGCCGTAGTCCATGTGCCCGTAGACCTTCTTGCCGTCGAGCTCCTTCACGTCGTTGGTGAAGAAGTTGGCGATGTCCTCATAGGCTGACCAGTTGGTCGGCACACCCAGGTCGTAGCCGTACTTGGCCTTGAACTTGTCCTGCAGGTCCTTGCGCGCGAACCAGTCGGCGCGGAACCAGTACAGGTTGGCAAACTGCTGGTCGGGCAGCTGGTACAGCTTGCCGTCCGGCGCGGTGGTGAACTTGGTGCCGATAAAGTCCTTCACATCCAGCCCGGGGTTGGTCCACTCCTTGCCGGCGCCGTTCATATAGTCGGTCAGCGGCAAGATCGAGCCGTAGCGGTAGTGCGTGCCGATCAGGTCCGAGTCAGAGATCCAGCCGTCGTAGATCGACTTGCCGGACTGCATCGAGGTCTGCAGCTTCTCGACCACATCGCCTTCCTGGATCAGGTCGTGCTTGACCTTGATGCCGGTGATCTCCTCGAACGCCTTGGCCAGCGTCTTGGACTCGTACTCGTGCGTGGTAATGGTTTCGGACACGACGCTGATCTGCGTGACCCCCCTGGCCTTGAGCTTGGCGGCGGCGTCGATGAACCACTTCATTTCGGCCTGCTGCTTGTCCTTGGCCAGCGACGAGGGCTGGAACTCATTGTCGATCCACTTCTTGGCCTCAGCCTCGCCCGCCGAGGCGGACCCACAAGCCAGCGCAGCCGCGCAGGCAAGGGCTGACATCCCCAACTTCACGTGCACATTCATCAGTGTCTCCTCAAGATTTCCCCTCCCCGGCTGTGGTCGTGGTGGCGGCCCCGGGGCAGGGATAAGCCGCAAACCTTCCATTTAACCCTGATGCCTGCGAATAAACGGCTAGCCCTTGCGCATGATCAGCGCCAGCACCAGCATCGATACCCCGAAGCTGATCCAGACCGACGGCTCTTCGGGCAGCGACAGCCAAGCGGTGACTTTCTCGCCCAGTCCCACCCACGCCAGGTTGACCCAGGCGGCGCACATCAGCCCGATAAACAAGCGGTCGCCACGCGTGGTCGCGATCGGCAGGAAGCCCTTGCGCAGCACCGACGGCGCGCGTATTTCCCAGATAGTCATGGTGATCAGCATGACTACGATGCAGCCGAAGAACACCGCCACCGGTATCGTCCAGACCATCCAGCTCAGCATTGCGCCGTCACCTTGTGTTGTGATCAGGGTTGCGCCGCGCGCTTACACGCGACCCATCGCGAAGCCCTTCGCGATGTAATGCCGCACGAACCAGATCACGATGCCGCCGGGCACGATGGTCAGCACGCCGGCCGCGGCCAGCACGCCCCAGTCCATGCCCGATGCCGACACCGTGCGCGTCATGGTGGCGACGATGGGCTTGGCATTGACCGAGGTCAGCGTGCGCGCCAGCAGCAGCTCGACCCAGCTGAACATGAAGCAGAAGAACGCCGCCACGCCCACGCCGGCCTTGATCAGCGGCAGGAAGATGGTCAGGAAGAAGCGCGGGAACGAGTAGCCGTCGACATACGCGGTCTCGTCGATCTCGCGCGGCACGCCCGACATGAAGCCCTCCAGGATCCACACCGCCAGCGGCACGTTGAAGACCAGGTGCGCCAGCGCCACGCCCAGGTGGGTATCCATCAGCCCGATGGTGCTGTAGAGCTGGAAGAACGGCAGCAGGAACACCGCGGGCGGCGTCATGCGGTTGGTCAGCAGCCAGAAGAACACATGCTTGTCGCCGATGAACTGGTAGCGCGAAAAGGCATAGGCGGCCGGCAACGCCACGCTGATCGAGATCATCGTGTTCATCGCCACGTAGATCATTGAGTTGACGTAGCCCGAATACCAGGACGGGTCGGTGAAGATGGTCTTGTAATGCTGCAGCGTGAACTCCGCGGGCCACAGCGACAGCGTGGAGACGATCTCCTCGTTGGTCTTGAACGACATGTTCACCATCCAGTAGATCGGCACGATGGCGAACAGCAGGTAGACCAGCAGGAAGCCGGCGCGCCACCAGGTGGCGCGGTTGGCGGGGGGGCGCATCTCAGCCATGGGGCATGTCCTCGCTGCCGGCGGTGCCCGCGCGCTGCATCCAGTTATAGAGGATGAAGCACATGAGCAGGATGATCAGGAAATAGACGATGGAAAACGCTGCCGCCGGGCCCAGGTCGAACTGGCCCACGGCCTTCTGCGTCAGGTACTGCGACAGGAAGGTGGTGGCGTTGCCGGGGCCGCCGCCGGTCAGCACGAACGGCTCGGTATAGATCATGAAGCTGTCCATGAAGCGCAGCAGCACCGCGATCATCAGCACGCCGCGCAGCTTGGGCAGCTGGATATAGCGGAACACCGCCAGGCGCGAGGCGCCGTCGATCTGCGCGGCCTGGTAGTAGGCGTCGGGGATGGCGCGCAGTCCGGCGTAGCACAGCAGCGCCACCAGCGGCGTCCAGTGCCAGACGTCCATCACCAGCACCGTGACCCAGGCATCGAAAGCGCTGCCGGTGTAGTTGTAGTCGAACCCCAACGCCTCGAGCGCGGCACCGAGCAGGCCGATATCGGTGCGCCCGAAGATCTGCCAGATGGTGCCGACCACGTTCCACGGGATCAGCAGCGACAGCGCGATGATCACCAGCACCGTCGATGCCTTCCAGCCCCTGGCCGGCATCGACAGCGCCAGCAGGATGCCGAGCGGGATCTCCACCAGCAGCACCGCCAGCGAGAAGCCCAGCTGGCGCAGCAGCGCGTCGTGCAGCTCGCCATCGCGCAGCACGGTGCGGAACCATTCGGTGCCGACAAAGACGCGCCGCTCGGGCGAGATGATGTCCTGCACCGAGTAGTTGACGATGGTCATCAGCGGCAGGATCGCGGAGAACGCCACGCACACCACCACCGGCAACACCAGCAGCCAGGCCTTCTGGTTGACGGGCTTCATGGCACCAGTTCCTCGTTGACGTAGTAGCAGGTATGGCGGTTGAACACCGACAGCCAGGCCGTGTCGCCCAGGCGCAGATCGGCCGCCTCGATACCCAGCCGCGCGCGCAGCGTACCGGCCAGTGCGCCCGCCTCCTGCACTCCGCCGGTCAGCAGCCAGTAAGTGCCGATGTCCTGCGCGCGCTCGACCCGCACCGGCACCGCCTGCGCGTCGCTCTCCGGCGCCAGGCGCAGGTACTCGGGCCGCACGCCGATGCGGAAGCTGCCGGCCTCGCGCAGCGCCGCTTCAACTGACGGCGACAACTCCGGCATGTAGCGGCGACCCGCCAGCTCGATCGCGCCGTCGCGCCACTGCCCGGTCAGGAAATTCATGCCCGGCGAGCCGATGAAATGCCCGACGAAGGTATGCGCGGGACGCTCGAACAGCGCATCCGCCGGCCCCACCTGCACCGCCTTGCCGCGCGACATCACCACCACCTGGTCGGCAAAGGTCAGCGCCTCGGTCTGGTCGTGCGTCACGTAGATCAGCGTCAGGCGGAATTCGTGGTGGATTTCCTTGAGCTTGCGCCGCAGCTGCCATTTGAGCTGCGGGTCGATCACCGTCAGCGGCTCGTCGAAGAGGATGGCCGACACGTCCTGGCGCACCAGCCCGCGCCCCAGCGAGATCTTCTGCTTGGCGTCCGCGGCCAGGCCGCTGGCGCGGCGATCGAGCGTGGCCGACAGGTCCAGCATCTCGGCCACGCGCCCTACCCGCTCGCGCACCTGGGCTTCCGGCACGCCGCGGTTGCGCAGCGGGAAGGCCAGGTTCTCGCCGACGGTCATGGTGTCGTAGATCACCGGGAACTGGAACACCTGGGCGATATTGCGCGCCTGCGGCGTGGCGGCGGTCACGTCGCGGCCATCGAAGGCGATGGTGCCGTGCGAGGGCCGCAGCAGCCCGGAAATGCAGTTCAGCAGCGTGGTCTTGCCGCAGCCGGACGGGCCCAGCAGCGCATAGGCGCCGCCGTCTTCGAACGTGAATTGCAGCGGCAGCAGCGCGTAGTCCTCGTCGGTACGCGGATTTGGCACATAGGAGTGCGCCAGGTCCAGGTCGATGCGCGCCATCTCAGGCCCCTGCCCCGGCAGCCGCGGCCGCGCCGCCGGGCACGTCCGCCGCCAGCCCGCCCGGCCGGCGCGGCGCATGGATGCGGCGCCCGTCGGCGTCGAACAGATAGATCTGCTCGGGCAGCAGGTGCAGTGACACGGGCTCGCCCAGCGCCAGGTCGAGCACGCCGGCGAACTGCGCCACCAGGTTGCCCACCGGGGTATCGGCGTGGACGAAGGTGTCCGAGCCGGACAGCTCGGCCAGCGCCACGCGCCCCGGCACCGCCACCGCACCCGGCTCACCGGCCAGGCGCAATGCCGACGCGCGTACCCCCACCGTGACCGGGCCGTCGTGCCCGCCCGCGCCGGGCACCGGCACTGAGATGTCGCCGGCCAGCGTGACCCGGCCGCCCTGCAGCCGGCCCTCGACCAGGTTCATCGGCGGATCGTTGAAAGCGCGCGCCACGCGCAGCGAATCGGGGTAGTGGAAGACCTGGGGCGTGGGGCCGTACTGCAGCAGTTCGCCGGCGTCCAGCACCGCGGTATGGCCGCCCAGCAGCAGCGCTTCGCCGGGCTCGGTGGTGGCATAGACCACGGTGGCGTCGCCATGCGCGAACAGCTGCGCCAGTTCCTCACGCAGTTCTTCGCGCAGCTTGTAGTCAAGGTTGACCAGCGGCTCGTCCAGCAGCATCAGCGGCGCCTCCTTGGCCAGCGCACGCGCCAGTGCCACGCGCTGCTGCTGCCCGCCGGAGAGCTCGGACGGATAGCGGTCCAGCAGGTGGTCGATATGCAGCCGCCCGGCCAGCTCGCGCACGCGCGCGGCAATCTCTGCGGCCGGCGCCTTGCGCAGCAGCCGCAGCGGTGAGGCGATGTTGTCGAAGACCTTGAGCGACGGGTAGTTGATGAACTGCTGGTAGACCATCGATACATTGCGCTCGCGCACCGGCATGCCGGTCACGTCTTGGCCGTCGACCAGCACGCGGCCGGCGCTGGGCCGGTCCAGCCCGGCCATCAGCCGCATCAGCGAGGTCTTGCCCGCCTGCGTCGCGCCCAGCAGGATGGTCACCGCGCCCGGAACCGGCGCGAGCGTCATCGGAAAGAGATACGCCTGCGAACCTGCCTGCTGTGCGACGCCTTCCAAACGTAGCTGCATCCGGTCTCCATGTTCGATATGCTTCCCGCAGCACAGCTTTGGCGCGCGATGCAGGCACACAAGTCTTGGCTTGACGTTCGTTTTAGCAACAAAACGAACGTAAAACAATAGTGCACTGCATCATTTGTTTTCGTTTCTGTTTGAACTAGAATCCCGGCATGACCCTGAATCCCCGCCAGACGGCCCTGCTCGAAGAAGTCCGCACCCAGGGCTTTGCCTCCATCGACGAACTTGCGCGCAAATTCGGCGTCACGCTCCAGACGGTGCGCCGCGATGTCAACCTGCTGGCCGGGAACGGCATGCTGGCGCGCTTCCATGGCGGGGTGCGGGTGGAGGGCTCCACCACCGAGAACATCGCCTACCGGCAGCGGCAGGTGCTCAACGCCGAGGGCAAGGCGCGCATCGCGCGCGCGGTGGCCGCTGCGGTGCCCGAGGGCTGCTCGCTGATCCTGAACATCGGCACCACGGTGGAAGAGATAGCGCGCGAACTGATGCACCACCGCGGGCTGCGCGTGATCACCAACAACCTGAACGTGGCCAATATCCTTGCCGACAACCCCGATTGCGAGGTCATCGTCGCCGGCGGCGTGCTGCGCTCACGCGACCGCGGCATCGTGGGCGAGGCCACGGTGGAGTTCATCCGCCAGTTCAAGGTGGATATCGGGCTGATCGGCATCTCGGGCATCGAGACCGACGGCACGCTGCGCGACTACGATTTCCGCGAGGTCAAGGTGGCGCGGACCATCATCGAGCATTCACGCGAGGTGTGGCTGGCGGCGGACGCCAGCAAGTTCAATCGCCAGGCGATGGTGGAGCTGGCGCATGTGTCGCAGGTCGACCGGCTCTTTACCGACGAGCCGCTGGCAGCGCCGTTCGACCAGATCGTGGCCGACAGTGGGGTGAAGTGTGTGGTGGCGGAGCGGGAGTGAGCGCGCCGGGGACCGGCTTGAGGCTGCCTTGCTGGCGGTGATGCCCGGCGCCTCGCTCTTGCGACAGGCCAGCCCTCTCCCCCGGCCCCTCTCCCGCAAGCGGGAGAGGGGAGAACACCGAGGGTCGGGCAGAGAATTACTTGAACACCACGGTCTTGTGGCCGTTCAGCAGGATACGGTGTTCGGCATGCCACTTGACCGCGCGAGCCAGTGCCACGCATTCCACGTCGCGGCCGACGGCGGTCAGTTGCTCCGGGTCCATGCTGTGGTCCACGCGCTCGATCTCCTGCTCGATGATCGGGCCTTCGTCCAGGTCGGCGGTGACGTAGTGCGCGGTCGCGCCGATCAGCTTCACGCCGCGCTCATGCGCCTGGTAGTACGGCTTGGCGCCCTTGAAGCTGGGCAGGAACGAGTGGTGGATATTGATCGCGCGGCCGGCCAGCTTGCGGCACAGGTCATCGGACAGCACCTGCATGTAGCGCGCCAGCACCACCAGGTCGATCTTCTGCTCCTGCACCACGTCGAACACGCGCGCTTCCTGCGCTGCCTTCTGCTCGGCCGAGGCGTTCATCAGCGGCAGGTGGAAGAACGGCACGTCATACGATGCCGCCAGCTGGTAGAAGTCGCGGTGGTTCGAGACGATGGCCGCGATCTCGACCGGCAGGCCGCCCACCTTGGCGCGGAACAGCAGGTCGTTCAGGCAGTGGCCGATCTTGGACACCATGATCATCACGCGCGGCTTGACCGCGGCGTCGTTCAGCTCCCACTGCATGCCGAACTGGTCGCCCACCGGCGCGAACGCGGCCTTCAGCGTGTCCAGGTCCGGGCCGCCGGCGGCCGGCGTGAAATGCACGCGCATGAAGAAGCGGCCGGCGTACTCGTCACCGTACTGGTCGGAATCGACGATATTGCAGCCGTGCTGGAACAGCAGGCCCGAGACGGCATGGACGATGCCCGGCTGGTCGGGGCACGAGAGGGTCAGGATGAATCCGGTGTTGCTCATGGTGTGTTGTTCTGTCGGAGTGGCGCGGCGCAAGGCCGGAAAAATCAGGTCAGCGCGGTCGGCAAGACCGGCACAGGCGGAACCCGCGGCGACGGCTCAGGCGCGATGGTCAGGACCGAGCCAGCCGCGCCGCCCAAGGGCATCCAGCGTCACCAGTGTCGCATCAACCGTCATGGCGCCGGCCGACATGATAGCAAGCAATGCGGCCACATCGACGCGCCGGTGCTCGCTGACCTCGCCATCCTGGTTGCGCGGCGTGAAGCCGGGCGGCAGCAGCAGGTCGTAGACGTAGACCTGCTCCCACTGTACGCCTTCGGGCAGGTCGCGCAGCACCTCGATCATGCCGTGGGCCTGCGCGCCCTGCGCCAGCGCGGGCGGGATGCCGGATTCTTCCTCGCATTCGCGCACCAGCGTCGCCAGCGGATCGCTGCCGTGCGGCATGCCGCCGGCGACCAGGTTGTCCCACATGCCGGGGTCGACCGACTTGGCCGGGCTGCGCCGCGAGATCCACAGGGCGGGACCGCCGTCGACATCGCCATCCACAATGCCGTTCATGTGCGAGGCAAAGGTCAGCAGCCCGAGAAAGCGCGCCGCCGCGCGCTCCACCACGGTAAGTGCGGGCGCGTCCAGCGCAGGGGTGACCGCGAACAGTTCGTCACGCCAGCCGCGCACATGGCCGGCATCGGCCAGCTGGCGGGCCAGCGCCTGCAGCGCGGCGCTGCGCGCGTCGAAGTCATTGCGCCCGGGCAGCAGTTCTGCCGCCGTGGTGCCATCGGCCAGGCGCTCGTCCGGGCCGAGGATGGCGCCCATGCCGCGCAAGATTGCCGCATGGGCACGCGGCAGCCAGCCAACCTGCTGGCCTGCCGCCATCAGGCGCAGCTTGGCGGCGGCGTCGAAGCCGCTGCGCGCCGCCAGCGAGGCGGCGATCTGCGCGGCGGGATCGGCGGCGAAGTTGCCCGCGGCGTCCGCGGGTGGCAAGGAAGACGTTTCAGCCATCAGGAATCCATGCGCCGGCCGGGCCGGCGTGCTTTGTCATTGTCAGGATTGAACGCATGAACCAGCCAGCCGCGCAGGCCCAGCGCCCTGCATCGTCCCAGCTTCCCACCGAGCCGCAATATGTGCTGGCGCTCGACCAGGGCACCAGCAGCTCGCGGGCCATCCTGTTCGACCATGCCGGCAATGTGGTGCGGCTCGCGCAGCGCGAGTTCCGCCAATATTACCCACATCCCGGCCATGTCGAGCACGACCCCTACGAGATCTGGCAATCGCAGCTGGCGGTGGCGCACGCGGTGCTGTCCGATGCCGGCATCTCGGCCGCGCAGGTGCGCGCCATCGGCATCACCAACCAGCGAGAGACCACTGTGCTGTGGGACCGCAAGACCGGCGAGCCGGTCGGGCGCGCGCTGGTCTGGCAGGACCGCCGCACCGCGCCCATGTGCGAGGCGCTGCAGGCCGCCGGCCACGGCGAGCTGTTCCGCGACAAGACCGGCCTGATCATCGATGCCTACTTCTCCGGCACCAAGCTGCGCTGGATGCTCGACAACATCGAAGGCGCGCGCGAACGCGCCCAGCGCGGCGAGCTGGCCTTCGGCACCGTCGACAGCTGGCTGATCTGGCAGTTGACCGACGGCGCGCGCCATGTCACCGATGTGTCAAATGCCTCGCGCACCATGCTGTTCAATATCCACAACTTCGAGTGGGACGATGCGCTGCTGGCGCTGCTGGACATCCCGCACGCGCTGCTGCCCGAGGTGGTGGCGTCCAGCGGCGAGGTGGCGCGCACCTCGGCGCGGCTGTTCGGCATGCAGATCCCCATTGCCGGCATCGCCGGCGACCAGCAGGCCGCCACCTTCGGCCAGGCCTGCCTGTCGCCGGGCATGGCCAAGAACACCTACGGCACCGGCTGCTTCCTGCTGATGAATACCGGCTCGCAGCCGGTCACGTCGCACAACCGGCTGCTGACCACGATCGGCTGGCAGATCCGCGGCCAGACGCAATATTGCCTGGAAGGCGGCGTGTTCATGGGCGGCGCCACCATCCAGTGGCTGCGCGACGGCCTCAAGATCATCAATAGCGCTCCCGAGGTCGAGCCGCTGGCGCGCCAGTGCGACGACACCGGCGGCGTGGTGCTGGTACCCGCCTTTGCCGGCCTGGGCGCGCCGCACTGGGACCCGTTTGCACGCGGCACGCTGGTTGGCATGACGCGCGGCACCGGCCGGCCGCAGATCGCGCGCGCGGCGCTGGAATCGATCGCGCTGCAGAGCGTCGACGTGCTGGAAGCCATGCAGAAGGATGCCGGCATCTCGCTGGCCGAACTGCGCGTGGACGGTGGCGCCTCGCGCAGCGACCTGCTGATGCAGATGCAGGCCGACCTGCTCGGCACCCCGGTGGTCCGCCCGCGCGTGACCGAAACCACCGCGCTGGGCGCCGCCTACCTGGCGGGACTGGCCACCGGTTACTGGAGCGATCCGGCGGAGATCGCGCAGCAATGGCAGGTGGAGCGGCGCTTTGAGCCGAACCTGTCGGCTGACGCGCGCGGCCACCGGCTGGCGCGCTGGCATCGCGCAGTCGACCGCGCGCGCGACTGGGCGCGCGAGGACAAAGCCAGCGGCAGCCACGCCTGAGCGCCGGCCCACCCCGAACACACCCCCAAGAAAAGCGTCATGCAGAGAGTCTCCACCCCGATCCAGCCCCCCGACCGCGCCGCCCTGCTCGCCACCCTGGAGCGCGAGCCGCGCTGGGATGTGATCGTCATCGGCGGCGGCGCCACCGGCCTGGGCACCGCAGTCGACGCCGCCTCGCGCGGCTACCGCACGCTGCTGGTCGAAGCCGCGGATTTTGCCAAGGGCACCTCCAGCAAGGCCACCAAGCTGGTGCATGGCGGCGTGCGCTACCTGGCCCAGGGCAATATCAGCCTGGTGCGCGAGGCCCTGCACGAGCGCGGCCTGCTGGCGCGCAACGCGCCGCACCTGGTGTGGCCGCTGGGCTTCGTGGTGCCGGCCTACCAGCTGTTCGACCAGCCCTTCTACGGCATCGGCCTCAAGGTCTACGACATGCTGGCCGGCGACCTCAACCTGGCCGGCAGCCGCTGGCTGAACCACCGCGAGGTGCTGGCCGCGGCGCCCAACCTGGCCGAGCACGTCGGCGGGCGTCCGCTGCGCGGCGGCAACCTGTATTTCGACGGCCAGTTCGACGATGCGCGGCTGGCGGTGGCGCTGATGCGCACGCTGTTCGACGTGGGCGGCACCGCGCTCAACTACATGTGCGTGACGGGCCTGAGCCAGCAAGGCGGCGTGATCAGCGGCGTGACCGTGCAGGATGTGCTGGGCGACGCCACCTTCCACCTGCGCGCCGACTGCGTGATCAACGCCACCGGCGTGTGGGTCGATGCGATCCGGCAGATGGAAGACGGCCACGCGCGCGCCATGGTCGCGCCCAGCCAGGGCGTGCACCTGACGCTGCCGCGCAGCTTCCTGCCGGGCGAGCGCGCCATCCTGATCCCCAAGACCGACGACGGCCGGGTGCTGTTCGTGGTGCCCTGGAACGGCCACACCATCGTCGGCACCACCGACACCCCGCGCCGCGACCTGCCGCTGGAACCAGACGCCGGCGCCGACGACGTCGACTTCATCCTGGAAACCGCGTCGCGCTACCTCGCCAGGGACCCGACCCGCGCCGACGTCACCAGTGTCTGGGCCGGCCTGCGGCCGCTGGTGCGGGCCACCGGCGAGGCCTCTACCGCGTCGCTGTCGCGCGAGCATACGATCCTGGTGTCCAAGGCCGGGCTGATCACCGTCACCGGCGGCAAGTGGACCACTTACCGCAAGATGGCTGAAGACGTGATCGAGACCGCGATCCAGCGCCAGATGGTGCGCGCGGCCCCGTGCGTGACCGCCGAGCTGCCCCTGCACGGCGCGGCGGGGCTGCCGGCCGGGCTGCCGCCGCCGGATTCAGGCTCGCCGGACCGCTACTACGGCAATGAGCTGGACCTGCTGCGCGCGCTGCCCGGATATGACCGCATGCTGGCACCGGCGTCAGGCCTGACCGAAGCGCACGTGCGCTTTGCGGCCCGGCACGAACTGGCGCGCCGGGTCGAGGACGTGCTGGCCCGCCGCAACCGCGCGCTGTTCCTGGACGCGCGCGCCGCCGTGGACGCCGCGCCGGCCGTGGCCGCTATCCTGGCCGAGGAACTCGGCGAGGACGAGGCCTGGCAGGCGCGCGAAATCGAGAGTTTCCGCACGCTCGCCGCCGGCTACATGCTCGGCTGACCCGGACGCCGGCGCCGCCCCTCTCAACTGGCTGACAATCCACCCATCGACCAAGGCAAAGCCATGACCACTCGCCCGATCCTGTCCTGCGCCCGCGCCGTGGCCCTGCTCGCAACCCTCGGCGCGTGCGCCGCGGCACACGCCGCCCGTGCGCCCGGCATCGACGGCGTGCGCTTCCCGGACGTGCGCACCGTGCGCTACCAGTGCGACGGCGGCAAGACGCTTTCCGTGCGCTATTTCAACAGTCCGGACAACCAGGCGGCGGTGTTCCGCATCGATGGCAAGCCCGTGCTGGCGGTCAGCACCGTGTCGGCCTCCGGCGCGCGCTATGTCGGCGGCCGCTACGAATGGTGGACCAAGGGCGAGGAAGGCACGCTGCGCGACCTGATGCAGGCCGAAAACGCCGCGCCGGCGCTGGCCAACTGCCAGGCAAAGCCCTAAGCGCCACGTCAACGTTTGAGGTGGCGGCGTTCCGGGCGATAATGCGGGGATTGAATCAGGGAGAACACCATGGACGAGATTGAAGATCTGTCCGATCTGCCGATGCCCCGCTTTATCTGGGGCTTCGCCGTTATCGCAGGCAAAGGCGGCGAGGTCATGCACGACGAGTTCGAGTATCTGACCCATACCCGCAGCCCGCGCTTCACCTGCCGCGTGGTCGAGCTAGAAGACATGCCGGCGGAAAGCGAGGAAGACGCCATCGATGGCCGCATCGTCCATGAAGACGATCCGAGCCGGATGTTCTATATCACCGATGCCGGCATGGCGCTGGTCAATTTCCAGCTGTTCGACAGGATGCCGGACAAGCAGAAATTCAAGCGCATCTGCGACGAAGCCATCGCCAACTGGATGCTGCGCCGCGAATTCCTTGACGAAGAAGAGGACTGACCCGCTCGCGACCTGATGGGGTCAGGCAGGTGGCCGCGGGCGCGGCCACCATATTCAGCTCTGGCCCTGCTCCGGCGGCAACGCGCCCGCCAGCAGCTCATTGAGCAGCCCGGTCATGCCACCCGGGTGATCCACGGCAAGCGCTTGCAGGCGCTTGACCAGCGTGCCGTCCAGCTTGCACGCAAAGGGCACCAGACCTTGCTCCTGGTCCAGCCGGCGCTGTTCGCGCCGGTCCGGGCGCGCAGCGCCGCCGGGAATACCCCGGCCCGCCGAAGCCTGCTTCAGGCTGTTGGCGATCTTCAGGCCCTTGTTTTTTTCCAGGTCCGTTTTCTTCACGGCATTATCCGAAAGTCTGTAGAGGCCGGTATTGTACGCACTCGCGGCACCCACCGGCCGCAACGCGACCGGCGCCGCTATTCGTTGCCGACTTCGATCAGTTCGGCAGCCACCCGCTGGATTTCCGCATAGACAGGAATGGCCTCCATCGGCCCGGTGCAGCCCACGGCCGTGGCCTGGCTGGCATCGGCGCCAGGCGGCAGGAACACAAAGGCCATGCCGGGCTGCCAGCCGGGATGCTTGCGCAGGCTGTCATTGAGGATGTCGAGATACTGCGCGCGCGTGAAAACGTGCTTTGCCATTGCTACCTCCGGTATCCGCCGCCGATGTGCCGCGTGGGCGCGGTTGTCATGGCGGCGATCGTAGCATGGCAAGGCCACCCGGCGTCACCGTGCTGCGCCCGGTGGCCGGCACCTCAGCACTCGCCCTTCTTGGCGTGGCCGGGTGGGCAGTGATAGCCCTTGTCCTTGTGGCCCTTATCCTTCTGCCCCTTGTCCTTGTACCCGCCCTGGTCCCAGCGACCCGGCACCAGCACCCAGCCGTCGCGCGACTGGATCCAGCGCGGCGACTCATAGATATAGCCGGGGCGTTCACGTTCCCAGCGCCCCTTCTTCCAGGCGTGCTTGTGGTGGTGATCATCCCAGTCCCAGTAGCCCGGCATCCAGACATAGCCGGAGCGCGGTGCGGGCACGACCTCGTAGATCGGGGCCGGCGGTGGTACGCCGATGGCAATATTGACCGACACCTGGGCCATCGACGCCGCACTGAACGTCAGGCCGGAACCCAGCAGGGCCGCCAGCAGGAGGACCTTGGCCGGCCGGAGCGCGCGATGTGTCATGGGAGTCCTTTCTTGTGGAGGAACATGCCCACAGTCTAGCGCGCACCGATCCCGGCGCAATGTAAGAAACGGTATCCGTTGATCACAAAGATGCCGGCGCGCAACACTGGCCCAGCCTAGTGGTCTTCGGCCATCGCCTTGAGCTGGGCCTCGCCCGCTACCCGCGCGGCATCCGAGGTGGTGAAGGTGTCGTCCGAAACGATGGCGCGCCGGATCTGCCGCGCGCCGAAGTCCACCAGCGCGATGACCCACACATAGCGCCCCGCCTGGGGCGCCGTTTGCACAAAGGCCTTCAGGTTGTTCCGCGATTCACTTGCCATGATCCATCTCCTGGTGAGACGTGCCGCAGCACAGGTGTCTGGGAACTCTAGCACATGGCTCGCCCGCTCACCGGGCGGCGGCCTCGGTGGCGAAGTCACGCAATTCGCGCACCCGCGCGGCGCTCATGCGGGCCATGCAGGTCGCTCCGGCCACGCGCGCGGCCGTGCCGCCGGCCGGATTGGCCACATAGGCGCAATTGGCCTGGCGGAATTCCAGCCAGGCACGCTGCGCCACCCGCAACTGGCCGGTGCGCGGCGCTTCCAGCCGCCGCAGCAAGCCTTGATAGGCGCTGTTCAGCGCCACGTCCTGGACCCGTGTTTCGACCGCAGCGCAGCCGAGGATGTCGGCAGTCGAGATGGCCTTGGCCATGCAGCGTTCATATTCAGCGCTCAGGCCATTGCCTTGCTCGGCGCGGGCCGGTGCGCCCGCCATTGCAAGGCCAAGGACGGCAAGACATGCGATGACGCGCATAACGGCTCTCCCATTGCCAGGTGGTGACGCGACGATGCAGGGCCATGCCGGGGCATCGGGCCGCTCAGGCCAGCCAGCGCCCCAGCGTGGCCACGGCGATATTGACCAGCCCGAGCACCAGGTTGGTCCCCACCGCCTGCCGGATGCGGTTCAGCGCGGCACCGGCGGCCGGCCAGTCCTGGGCATCCACGGCCCGGCCCAGCACGCGATACGGCCCAAACCACACGTAGCAGAAAATCACCGTCATGACGAGGCCGACGCCCATCATCAGGTGCCAGTTGCGTGGGGCAGCGGACATGCCCACTGCCGCCATCATCGCCGCACCGCTCAGCAGGATCGCGATCACCGCCGCCCATACCCACGGGAAGAAGCGGGCAAACACGCCGCGCCAGAGCCGCAGCCGCGGCGGCGGTTCCAGCACGGTGCCGGCCACCGGCCGCAGGCACAGGTAGGCGAAGAACATGCCGCCCACCCAGACGGCAACGCCGGCAACGTGCAGGAAGCGGAAAAGCGGGTCGGCAATCATGGCGGCATGCGGCGGCGAGGCGCGCGTTGGGGACGATGGACCCATTCTAAGTGTTGTGCCCGCCACGGCGAAGCGCTGCGCGCGTTCCCGCCTGACTTCAGGAAAACGACCCAAAACCGTTAAACATTCCGTATCACGCCGCGTCGCAAACGGGCCCCACGCAAGCATGCCCGCACAAGCGGGTTCCGGGGCGGATTCCGCCCGTGCCGGACGCTTGACCGCCCGGAACCCGCCCCCGGACAATAACCGCGGCTGCGGCCAGCCCACCATCCATACAGGCCGTACCGAACCTCCTTTCCCAGACCATGGCTCCTGCCCCAGCCAGCGCCCTTCCCAGTGCCGATTCCACCCGACGTCCACCGCTGCTGCGCCGCGCCCTGCCGGCCCTGCTCGCCGTGACGCTGGCGGTGCTGCCGGCCATGCTGCCGCCGGCGGTGACGGCGCAGCCCGCGCCGCAGCGCACCGACCTGGTCGCGCGCGTGGTCTTCAGCCTGCTGGGGTATGCACGCTGGCCGGTTGAGCGCGACCCGGTGCGGCTGTGCGTGGACAGCACCAGCCGCTACTCCGCGCGGCTGATGGAAGGCGGCACGCTCGCCAACGGCCGCGCGGTGCGCGCGCGCCAGGTCGACGTGCTGGCCGACATGCTGCATCCGGCCTGCGATGCCCTCTACATCGGCGCCATGAACGAAGCCCGCCGCAAGCGGCTGTCTGGCGAGCTGACCGGCCGCCCTGTGCTGGTGATCGCCGAGGAAGACTTCGAGTGCGAGGTCGGCAGCATGTTCTGCCTGAACATCCGCGACCAGCAGGTCTCGTTCCGCGTCAACCTCGACACGCTCGCCCGCAGCGGCGTGCACGTGCACCCCGGCGTGCTGCAGCTGGGCCGCCGCAAGGGAGCGCCGTCATGAGCGCCCACCAGCCGGCGCGCGGCAACGGCGCCCGCCCCACCCTCTACAGCGTGCTGCGCCGGATCCACCTGGGCGTGGCGCTGATCGCGGTATTTACTGCCGGGGTATCGCTGACCGCCCTCGGCCTGACCGCACTGCGCGTCTATGCCGACCACAACGTGCGGCTGGTGGCCCGCTCGATCGCCTACACCCTGGAGGCGCCGGTCGTATTCCGCGACCAGGCGGCCACCGGCGAGACACTGGCGGCCATCGCCGCGTCCGAGGACATCGCGCGCGCCACCGTCTACGACCACGGCAACCACGTGCTGGCCGAATGGCAGCGCCCCGGCCAGGCGCCACTGACCGGCTTGCGCCACGTGCTGAGCGAGTGGCTGAGCATGGGGGTCGTGGAACAACCGATCCTGCACCAGACGCAACAGGTCGGCATGCTGCGCGTCAGTGGCGATCCCCGCAACCTGCTGCATTTCCTGCTGCGCGGCGCGCTCGGCCTGCTTGGCTGCCTGCTGCTGACCGCCGTCGGCGCCCACTACCTGGCCAGCCGGCTGCTGGTGCAGATCGTCGAGCCGCTGCGCAACCTGATGCGCGTGGCGCACGCGGTGCGTTCCAAGCGCGATTTCGCGCAGCGCACGCCGCCGGCCAGCATCGCGGAACTCAATGCCCTCAGCGAGGACTTCAACGGCCTGCTGGACGAACTGCAGACCTGGCAGAACCAGATGCAGCACGAGAACCGCTCGCTCGCCCACCGCGCCAACCACGATGCGCTGACCGGCCTGCTCAACCGCGCCGCCTTCGTCGAAGCGCTGGAGCACGCTGTGCGCCATGCCGCTGCCAACGACGAATACGCGGCCGTGCTGTACCTGGACAGTGACGATTTCAAGAACATCAACGACCGCCACGGCCATGCCGCCGGCGATGCCGTGCTGGTGGCCGTGGCCCAGCGCATCCGCGCCAGCCTGCGCGCCGGCGACACCGTGGCACGCATCGGCGGCGACGAATTCGCCGTGCTGGCCGCAGCGCTGCGCGCGCCGCGCGACGCCATCCATATCGCCGAGCATATCCTGCAGGCGATGTCCGCCCCGATCGACCTGCCCGACGGCAGCACGGTGCAGGCGTCGCTCAGCATCGGCCTGGCCGTCTTCCCTGTCCACGCGCAAGGCAGCCAGGCGCTGCTGCACGCGGCCGACGCCGCCATGTACGGCGCCAAGCGGCGCTCCGGCGGCACCTGGCAAAGCGCCGAGCCGCGCCTGGACGTCACGCAATGAGAACCCGCATGCCCGAACGCCTGACCCCGCCCTGCTGGAAGTCCCTGTGGAAACTCTGGCTCGCCGCCGTCGTGCTGGCGGGGCTGTCGCTGGCCGGCTGCCAGACCGCGCCGCCCGCCACCGGGCTGTCTCCGGCCCAGGTCGCGGTGCTGAAGCAGGAAGGCTTCGCCCTGACCGATGAAGGCTGGGAACTCGGCTTGTCAGACAAGCTGCTGTTCGGATTCAATGAGGACCTGATCGACGCTGAGCGCGCCGCCAATGTGCAGCGCCTCGGGCGGGCGCTGAAGGGCGCGGGCATCGAGCGCCTGCGCGTGGATGGCCACACCGACGACGCGGGCTCGGCCGAATACAACCAGTCGCTGTCAGTGCGGCGCGCCGAAGCAGTGGCAAGGCTGCTGGCGGGCGCCGGCTTTGCGCCGGAAAACATCGAAGTTCGCGGACGGGGCAAGAGCCGCCCAGTGGCCGACAACCGCACCGCCGCCGGACGCAGCGAGAACCGGCGCGTCGCCATCGTCGTATCGGTCGAGTAGGACGACGGCCGGCGCTTCAGTCCCCGAACGGATTGGGCGCGCGGTTCTCCGGCGCGTCGCTCAGGTCGAACTCGTCGCGCACCTTGTCGACCACCGCGCGGATGCTGGCCTCGTAGCCGGACGCATTGCCGAAGCCCGTCATATTCCAGTTGCGCCCGCGCGCATCGCGCGCGTGCGGCACAGGCGCCGGCACCCGGACCTTGGCGCCGTCCTCGCCGATTTCATAGATTTGCTGGATGCGCCGGCTCACCTCGTCCTGCAGGGCACGCCGGCCACGCTCACGCTTGGCCATGGCTGACTCCTCGATCGATCCCGAGGCATCCTAGCACGCACGCAAATCAGCTCAAAGCGCAGCCTTGGCAGCCTGGTACGCAGCGTAAAGCCGGCCAAAGACCGGCCCCGGCACCCCCTTGCCGATGGCGCGGCCATCGATGGTCACCACCGGCAGCAGCTCCTTGCTGGCCGACGACAGCATCACCTCATCGGCGGCGAACACCTCTTCCTTCGCAATGCGGCGCGCCTCCAGCGCAATCCCCAGCGCGGCACAGACCTCTTCCATGAACCCGTAGCGGATGCCTTCCAGGATCAGGTTGTCCTTGGGCGGCGCCATCACGCGGCCATCGCGCACCACCCACACATTGGACGCCGACGCCTCGGTCAGCCAGCCATCCCGGAACTGGATCGCCTCGATCACGCCGTGCTCCACCGCATGCTGCGCCGCCAGCACGTTGCCCAGCAGCGACGTCGACTTGATCTGGCAGTTCAGCCAGCGCCGGTCCTCCATCGTCACGCACGCCACGCCCTGCTCAAGCATCTGCGCCGACGGCAACGCCATCGGGTTGGTCATGATCAGCACCGTCGGCACGACCTCCTTCGGAAACGCATGCGTGCGCTTGGCGACGCCGCGCGACACCTGGATGTAGACCAGCTGGTCCGACAGGCCGTTGGCCTCGACCACCTCGCCGACCAGCTCCAGCCACTGCCCGGCGCTGTATGGATCGGGAATCCCGATGCCCTCCAGGCTGCGGTGCAGGCGGGCCAGATGCTGGTCCGCGCGGAATGGCTTGCCGTTGTAGTAAGGGATGACTTCGTAGATGCCATCGCCAAAGATGAAGCCGCGGTCGAGGACGGGGATGCGGGCTTCGGAGAGAGGGGTCAGGGTGCCGTTGAGGTGAACGATGGGTTCGGACATGGGGGCAAGTGCCATAGATTCGAAATAGATGCCTGATTCTTTCACGGGCAGGCACACAGGTTCATGCAATTTGCGCATGAGGTTGGCTACCCGTGCCAAGCCGGCGCCGGCGCGCAGGCTCAGGCTGGCGGCAGCGCTTTCGACAGCAGCACAGTGGTAAAGCCGCTGTCCCAGCTTTCGTCGGGATAGAAATCGATCTCGGCATAACCATGGCGCCGGTAGAACGCGCGGCTTTGCACGTTGAATGTGTCCGTCTCCAGCCTCGCCTCGCGATGCCCGGCGCGGGCAATCGCGCCTTCGGCATGGGCCAGCAGCGCCCCGCCCAGCCCCATGCGTTGCCATGCCCGCCCGACATGCAGGGCCCAGACAAAATTGTTTTCCCAATCCACCATCGCGGCGGGCACGCCATCCACGCAGGCTACGCGGAATGCTTGCAGGCGCGCTTCGACGTAGCTTCGGGTCTTGCCTTGCCGTTCAAAGGCAGCTGCCGCGGCGGCTGTCAATTGCGGCTTCCAGGTGCCGAGGTAGGTGTCGGTCAGGATGGCTTCCACCGCTTGCGCGTCTGCGGGCAAGGCGGGGCGGATTTCGAGTTGGAAGGTGAGTTTGGTCATGGCCGGGAGGATACCGGGCACCGGGTAAATGGCGGAAGCCCTCTCACGGACACTAAAACTTGGCGGACAGAACGACTGGCTTGGCACGCTCAGCCAATCCGGCGCCGAGATGGCTGGCATAGCCATGTCGCCTTGCGGCAACACCTCTATTTAGAGGGATGCGCGATACAAGGTCCTATACGACCATCGCTCACGGGCGATCCCGCGACTCGCCCACTACTACTTCAGCCCTCGCCTACCCTGGCCGAGGGCTTTTCTTTGAGCCCTTCAGGCATACGAAGCCACCAGAGACTGGAAACAAAAAAAGCCGCCCAGGCGGGCGGCTTTGCTTTGCATAGTGTTCTGGCGGAGAGAGGGGGATTCGAACCCCCGATAGGCTGTTAACCTATACACGCTTTCCAGGCGTGCGACTTAAACCACTCATCCATCTCTCCGGGAAGTCCGAGATTATAGCAGAGTTGCCTGGCGAATCCAGTGCCTCGTCGCCGTATCCCCCCTTACTTGACAACCCCATTCGCCCTACCCCTTGCGCAGGTAGCTCACCAGCCGGTCGATCACCGGTGCATTGCGTGGCGTCAGCAGGCTGACGATGATGGCCACGGCGAAGCCCGCCGGCACACCGAAGGCGCCGGAGGCGATCGGGTCGACGCCGAACCAGCGGTTGCCGAAGATGCCGGTCATGCGGGTGAAGAACGGGTAGTTGACGATGATGTAGTAGACCGCCACGCCCAGCCCGGCGGCCATGCCGGCGACTGCGCCGGCGGCGGTGGTGCGGCGCCAGAAGATGCCGAGGACCAGTACCGGGAAGAAGCTAGAGGCGGCCAGCGAGAACGCAGCGCCGACCAGGAAGAGGATATTGCCGGGGCGCAGCGATGTGACGTAGGAGGCAAAAAGCGCCACGCCCAGCAACACGATCTTGGCGGTGGTGACGCGCCGCTGGTGGCTCGCCTGGCGGTCGACCATGTGATAGAAGACGTCGTGCGAGAGCGCATTGGCGATGGTCAGCAACAGGCCGTCGGCGGTGGACAGCGCCGCGGCCAGGGCGCCGGCGGCGATCAGGCCGGAGATCACGTATGGCAGGCCGGCGATTTCCGGGGCGGCCAGCACGATCATGTCGGGCTGGAGCAGGATCTCGGCCCATTGCACGATGCCGTCGCCGTTGACATCGCGGATGCCGAACACGGGTGGATCGACCTTGCGCCATTGCACCACCCACTGCGGCAATTCGGCGTAGGGGGTTCCCACCAGGTGCTGGAAGAACTCGAATTTGACCAACGCTGCCAGCGTGGGCGCGGACACGTACAGCAAGGCGATGAAGAACACGGCCCAGGCCACGGAGTTGCGCGTTTCCTTGACCGACGGGGTGGTGTAGAGCCGCGTCAGGATGTGCGGCAGGCTGGCGGTGCCGACCATCAGGCAGAACACCAGCAGGACAAAATTCAGCCGCTTGGTCTTGCGCTCCTGCTCCGATGCCGCGGGATAGGGTTCGGTCGATGACAGCGAATGGCGGCTGCGGGCCAGTGCGTCTGCCCGCTGCTGGTTCCACTGCTGCTGTGCCGCCGCGGGGTCGCGCGGGAATTCCAGCCGTTCGCGCTCCAGCGACTTGATGTCGCGCAGCGGGGCATTGCGCGTGCGCAGGTCCTGCAGCCGCGCGTCGAGCGCGTCGCGCTCCTGGGCAAAGGAATCGGGCAGCCGGGCGATGCGCTCCTGCAGCAGGATGGCCTGCTGCCGGTAGTACTCGCGCACGGCCTGCTCGGCCGGCTCGCGCTCCAGTTGCTGCTCGCGCGCGTCGAGTTGCGACAGCAGCGTGCCGTAGCTGAGCTGCGGCAACGCTTCGTGGTGATGCTTCCACGCGATCATCGATACCGTGACCAGGAAGGCGACGATCATCATGATGTACTGCGCCACCTGCGTCCATGTGACCGCGCGCATGCCGCCCAGGAACGAGCACACCAGGATGCCGGCCAGCCCGAAGAAGATGCCGACGGCAAACTCCACGCCGATAAAGCGCGTCACCACCAGCCCCACGCCCTGGATCTGCGCAACCAGGTAGACGAAGGAGCAGAGCGAAGCCGCCAGCACCGCGATCGCGCGCACTGGCAGGTTGCCGCCGGGCTTGCCGTTGCCGTAGCGCGCCGCGAGGAAATCGGGAATGGTGTAGCCGCCGTACTTGCGTAGGTACGGCGCCAGCAGGAAGGCCACCAGGCAGTAGCCGCCGGTCCAGCCCATCACATAGGCCAGCCCTTCGTAGCCCGAGGCAAACAGGATGCCGGCCAGGCCGATGAAGGACGCCGCGCTCATCCAGTCGGCGGCAATCGCCATGCCGTTGAACAGCGCCGGCACGCGCCGCGAGGCAACGTAGTACTCGTTCAGGTCAGAGGTGCGGCAGATCAGGCCGATGCAGGCATAGATCGCGATGGTGATGAAGAGGAAGACGTAGCCGAGCCACAGCGCATCGGCATTGGACTTTTCAAGCAGCCCCATCATGCCGACGAAGCCGAACAACCCTAGCGTGAACAGGCCGTAGTACAGCAGCAACCGTCGGCGAAAGCGCGACTGGGCTTCAGGCATTGGGGACGGTCCGTGGTCGGTGGGGGGCTATCGTAACAAACCCGCCGGCGCGCGGGAACGCGGCGGCGGGTTCAAGGGCTCGATCGGGCCGAAGCCAGACGATCACTGCGCCTGCTTGAGCTGCTCCAGGATGGCCGGATTCTCCAGCGTCGAGGTGTCCTGCGTGATCTCCTCCCCCTTGGCCAGCGACCGCAGCAGGCGCCGCATGATCTTGCCCGAGCGCGTCTTGGGCAGGTTGTCGCCAAAGCGGAT